>JBCBFK010000001.1:0-969865 GCA_038527765.1 Pseudomonadota bacterium | reverse complement strand
CGGCATGGCTGCATCAGGCTTGCGCCCATTGTGCAATATTCCTCACTGCTGCCTTCCGTGGAAGTCTGGACCGTGTCTCAGTTCCAGTGTGGCTGATCATCCTCTCAGACCAGCTATAGATCGTAGCCTTGGTGAGCCTTTACCTCACCAACTAGCTAATCTAACGCGGACCGATCTTTCACCGATAAATCTTTCCCCCGGAGGGCGTATACGGTATTACCTTTCGTTTCCAAAAGCTATTCCGTAGTGAAAGGCACGTTTCCACGCGTTACTCACCCGTCTGCCACTATATCGTTCGACTTGCATGTGTTAAGCCTGCCGCCAGCGTTCGTTCTGAGCCAGAATCAAACTCTCAGGTTGAGAATTGACTTCTGACGATGCGTCATATGCTCCAGGAAAATGGAGCGACGCTTAGCTGTAAAGCTTGTTTACGTTTTGACGAGAAAACCCTTGCACAAATCACTATCGACCGAAGCCGATATTTTTGTGAAGGTATTTCTTTTTGAAACGCAAATCGTCATAGTCATATGTGGTCCTAAAAGGACCGCAAGTCGCCTATGCCGCCTGCGTTTCTCTTCCTAATTCCTGCGATGTCAAACAGCTGGGCCGGAGCCCAAATCGGCGTCTGGAGCAAGGCGCCCCGTCAACCGGAAGAGGCGGCTTATACAGCCACCGAGTTTTGCGTCAACACCCTTTTTCCGACTTTCTGCAGAGCCATTTCAGCGAACCGAAAAACCTCTGTTTTTGAGCCGAAAAGTCACCCTGAGCCGTTTGACCGGCCCCGATAGGTGAGGCATTTCCGTGAAGCGCCGGTCTCTACAGATCAGCCCTCACCCCGTCAACACCGTTTTTCACCAAAACTGCAGAAAAGGTTGCAATCGCAACTTTCTATATTTTTGGCGACGCAAAACCGTTAAGCCGTTTCACCGGCCCCACAGAATTGAGGCGTTTCCGAAGCAAGCCCCCATATAGAATCTGTTCGGGGGGTTTGGCAAGGGAAAAGTTCGCCTGATACGCACATTTTTGCAGGCCCAGCGTTAACCATTAGGACACCCTTTGCAGCAACAGTTTAGCCGCTGCGGATGTACGCCTCCATGGCCTCTGCTTCAGCCAGTACGGCATCGATCTTATACTTTACCAAATCACCGATCGATATGATCCCCTTTAGCGTACCGCCATCCACCACGGGCAAATGGCGAATTCGGCGATCGGTCATTCGACCCAGGCATGTATCGACATCTTCTGTTGGGGACGCCGTGATGACACCACGAGTCATCGCTTGCGAAACAGTCATGGCAACAGTCTTTTCTCCATTCCGGGCGAAACGACGGACGATATCGCGTTCAGACAAGACTCCGATCAATCCTCCCGCATCGTCGACAGCAACGATCGCCCCGATTCTCTTCTGATCCAAAACGTTCGCGGCTTCCGCCAATGTCGCTGTATCGGGAATCGTCTCCACCGTGTTTCCCTTATCATTAAGAATCGTACCGATCAGCATGCATCACCTCCCTGCGCTATATTTATATGTAAAGACCATAGCACAGCTTTACCCGTTTTAGGAAAAGGCCGCGATATTGTTTCAATCCGGCACACTCGGCGCGCACGCCGGCGACACTTTGGGTGAAATTGGGATGAGACCTCTTCCCCTTAGGAGCGAAAACAATCTCAGAATACACCTGAACTGGCATGTGCGTTGCAGTTCTCCCGGCAAAACCCATTTGTTGGAGAGATCGCTCTCATGAAAGCGCCTAAATATACTCGAACAGTTTGCATCGGAGGCCTTGCGACGGTTGCCGCTGCGTCTTTGGTTCTCGCCGCTTTACCTGCGAGCGCTCAAGAAGCCTCCTCGGTCTCTGAATTCGAACGTCCTTACGGCTACGGATACGGAGAAGAATCGCGACCCTTCTCAGCCAATACACGCGACCGCCTCGGCAATCGTGTCATTATCAATGGCTTGCTGGAGGGCGGATCTGGCCTTGGTACCGGACTTTATACCGGCTGGGGTCAAACAGATGGCGCAACTGGCATGATCGGTACCGGGACGGCCGTCGGCAATCAGCTCAATGTCATCACCAATGGTTCGAACAACACGATCATCATTGACTCAACGCAAATCAACAATGGCGACCAAACCGTCGTGCTCAACGGGGAGCTAGACCTAGATGATTAACCTCACGCATCTCCTTCCGCTCGTCCGGGCAAAGGTCACGGGAGCCGCGCTCGCCTCAGCGATGGCCGTCACTGGATGTATTTCTCCAGTTGCTGGACCAGGTGGCAACTACACCCAGCCGATTGGGGGCTCGCCGGTTACCGCAAATCCGACCCCTTACTCGAAAGGGCTCGTCTGTATGGGTCACTATGCGCGCCAGTCTGGTGTACGTGCCCCGCGCATCGCAGTTGGCCGTATCCTCGATTATACAGGCAAAGCTGATATTGAAGGCGGTCGCCGCGTGACGCAGGGTGGATCCCTCATGGCGATGTCGGCACTGGCGAAGTCTGGCGCGTTCCTGGTGGAACGGTTCGACACATCCGTCGCCGAACTCGATCTCAAATATAAGAACAACAAACTGATCGGCGACGCGCCGGGTCAGTTCGACAAGATCCATGCAGGGTCGATCCCCGGATCTGACTTTTACCTGGTCGGCGGCATCACGGAGCTGAACTATAATATCCGTTCTGTCGGTGGCGAAGCTTTCATAGGCGCAACCAATGTGGAAGACCCGAAAGGCACGCTCGGCGGTAAGCTGTTCGTGATCAATGTTGGACTCGACCTCCGGCTGGTGAAAACCGACACGCTCGAGGTCTTTGATGTGATCTCCTATCAAAAACAGATCATCGGACGTGAACTGTCCTTTGGCATATTTGATTTTGCCAACGGCAACGTGTTCGACATTGGCGCCGGCACACGGGCCCAAGAGCCGATCCAACTTGCCGTACGCTCTGTGATTGAACGCGCTACGCTGGAAATGATGGCCAACCTCTATGGGGCCCCAAGTGCAGATGTCTGCGCGCTGACTCGCGGCGCGCTGTCGACCAACGGTGTGACTGGCGACTTCTCACCCTTCCGCGCTCAAGTGCAGGACTATAATGGCGGTTCTCGCGGCTCCTCGAACAAATGGCACGAGAAGCGTGACAGTGGCTACGACGCTGAAGTCGACTCAGGCGCAGATGAGGAAGCAGCAACCTCATGATCGTGACACGCCACCCCGGGAAAACTTCGATGACCGAAGTCACGAAAATTCTGGTCAGTTCGATCGCCGTATTGGCCATGATCGCCGGACCCGCCTTGGCTCAAGAACAGTCTTCAAGTGCGGAGATTGATCAAGTTCAGCTGAATGATGTTTGGTCAAACATACAGGTCGAAATCCCGGAATATGCCTGGGACGCAACGTCGACTTCGAGCGCTGTTGGCAACGCCGCGGCTGGTCTCGTGAATACGGGCGACATTGACTTTGATGTGCAGCAATATCTCGATGGGAACGTCAGCGCGAGCAATCAAATCGAAGGGGGGTCTGCGGGGCTCGTCGTCGGAACGACCACTGCTTATGGCAACTCGGCGACGGGTGGCACGTGGTCTGGTAACAATTATTATCGCGCCGATCAGGTCTCGGACGGCGATGTATCCGCGGACACTACCGTCGACATCGAAAATGCCGGAACCATCGCGACCGCGACCACCGCAATTGCAAACGTCTCAGTCCCAACAGATGAGTACGGCACGAACGCCGCGTTCCAAACCCAGGAAAGCAATGGCTCAGTGCGCGCAACGTCAGATATCGACATGTGTTGCGACGGCCATTCGGCGACATTCGCGACCGTCGCAGGCGGTAATGCCATGTCATCAACCGGCTCAACCAGCACGAATGTAAACGGGGCGGTTCAAACCACGGCGTCTGGTGAGTCCATCGAAGCGTCCAGTGACGTCTATATGGGCTTTGGCCACAATGTGCTGGCCACAACGACCGCTTTTGGTAACTCCGCCAGCCAACACAATGAGTGGGGCTATGCTGCCCTCGGTCGCGAGGGGTCTGAAGTCTTTCAGGGCAACGACTCTGCCGTCGACGCGCAGACTTATGTGACCATTGATGAGTTCTCCGGTTACGCAACCTCGAGCGCATTTGGTGTCGGCAACACTGCCTCAACTTCAAACCTCGGATCGGATACAGGGCTTTACGCCATCCAGAACAATTACGGCACGGTGTCGAGTACAGCGACATTCAATGGATCGTCTTCGTCCGAGGGGACGGGGCTTGTGACATCCACGGCCATTGGCAACGCGGCGACCGCGACTCTGTGTAATGTCTGCGGCGACGCCTCGCTTCACGGGCAAACAACGCAACATAATGCCGGTTCAATCATCGCGCAGGGCAACGCGACGGTTAGGCAATCAGGAAATGTTTTCGGATCCGCCACGGCGGTTGGGAACTCTGCAACTTATCAGTCTAACGGCAACTAATTCCGGGTGAGCTTGCGACAAAAAGAAAACCCCGTCTCTTTGCGAGGCGGGGTTTTATAATCGTGTCGTCTGATGATTCCGATCACTTCAGAATAAATGTGACTTTCAAAACCACCCGGTATTCCTTGATTTCGCCTTTGTCCAAGACCACCGACTGGTCTTTCACCCAAGCGCCTTCAACATTTTTGAGGGTTTTGTTTGCGCGACTGATCCCCTTCTCAATCGCATCCTGAAAGCTCTTTTTAGAGCCCGCAATAATCTCTGTTACGCGTGCTATAGCCATGATGGCCTCCCTTTGTGTTGGCCCAGATCATTCGGATCGGGTCTAATGAGCGTGACCGCTCAGGGGAGGCGTGGCAAGCGAATGCGCCTGAGAGTTGAACAAGCCAGGATCTAGGCGGCGAGCTTCTCAGGTTGGTTTGATCCGCCTTTCGGCGTCGCTTCCACCGGAATCCAGCACACAACCTCGGTGCCACCGCCCGGTTGAGACTTGATTCCAACATTGCCACCGTGCAGCTGCACGAAATGCTTCACCAGGGACAGACCGAGCCCGGCACCGCGGCGATCGCTTGACGTAAAGCTGTCGAAACTGGCCGCCTGGTCCTCGGCGGGAATCCCGCGGCCATTGTCTTTGACGGTGAGCTTGGCGGTATCCCCCATACGCTCTGCCGAGATGGTGATTTGCCCGCCCGGATCGGTGAACCGCAATGCGTTAGAGACAAGGTTAAACAGGATCTGGCGAATGCGCTTCTCATCCGCTTCGATCGCGCCAAGCGCTTCGTCTATATTGGCGACAACTTCAATCTCGGTATCCGCAGCATTCGTGACCCCGATCGAAACCGCCTCGTCAATCAGCGTCTTGAGATCGATTTTACTGATATCAAGATCCATGCGACCCGCCTCAATCATAGCCAGATCGAGAATGTTACCGATCAGATCATTCAAATGATTGGACGCCTCACAGATAGCATCGACTTTGTCTTTTTGCGCCTCGTTCAGATCCCCGATGCGCTGCATTTGTAGAAACTCGCCATAGCCGAGAATCGTCTGCAGCGGCGAGCGCAACTGATAAGAGACGTTCTTGACGAACTCCGTCTTGAGCCGGTCTGCGGTCTCAAATGCTTCCGCTCGATCGCGCAGCGCCGTTTCCACAGAGCGCTGTGCCGAAACATCCGCAAAGGCGATCAATGTGTTGCCGTCTGGAAGGGGCTTGGTCACATAAGTCAGGATCGAGCTGTCAGACCGGCGCATCTCACCAGTCGTCTCCTGTCGGGCGCCAGGGTCCGTGATATGGCCCTTGATCGCGGTCCAAGTCTCCCGGTCATGAAATAGGGGAACGCAGAAATCAGCGATATCGTCATAATCCGGTTCATCTTTAAGGAGGTCTTCTTCGACGCCCCAGAGTTCAGCAAATGCGCTGTTCCAAAGTTTGAGACGCCCATCCGTACCAAACACGACGACGGCTTCGTGTAAGCTGTCGAGCGTTTTGCCTTGGGTTTTGATCATGGCGTTGTATTTGGTCCGCAGATCGAGTTCGCTGGTAATGTCCTTAAACAGGATCAACAATCCGCCCATTGGATGGCGCTGACGCGTCACTTTCAAGGTGCGATTGTCCGGCAAGTGCCATTCGTCTTCTTCGATGCCGCTAATGTCGAGATAGTAGGACAGCTCTTCAGCGCGCCACTTGGCGTACTCAGACTGCGCCGGCAACTTGCGCCGTTCGCGCAACCGATCGAGCAATTGCCCATGGCTTGGCATATCGAGGAGGAAGCCCTCATCCATATCCCACATCTTCGCAAAGGCTCGGTTGTGAAAGGTTAGCTTTCGCTCACCGCTGAAAATCGCCACGGCATCTGCAACGTGGTTCAGCGTTTCATCATGTGCCCGAACATGTTTGTCGAGTTCGTCCCGCGCCCGCTCCTGTTCGGTAACATCGAACGCCATCGCACCGACCCCGCCGGAGAGTGGGAAGGACAAAACCCGCATTGCGCGTCGCTCGCCCTTGATTGCGATATGACGCGTTTCATCGAGCTCTTTGCCTTCGGTGAGCGTCTTGCGGACCTGTTCGACGGCTTTTTCATCCAACATGACCTGACGCTCGAGTACGCGATCGAGATGATCGCCATCGACGACGTCGACATAGGCTGGGTTTGCCCATTGCAGTCGACCCACACCAGAAATACGCCACGCTGGGAAAGGTGCTTTGCCGAGCATGTCCAGGAACGCAGTGGGGTCACGGGCGATCACTTGGCGGGCTTCTTCCAGCCGTCCTCGCGCTGAGCTTTCTTCAAGACCTTTAATCGTGGAGTCTGTAATCCAGACGACAACGCGCGCGCCTGCCGTGCGCCCGTCCGCTTCCAGGAAACGCCCGTTCTGCCCGATAATGGTAAGGGAAAAAGGTTGCCCCTCTTCAGCGAGCTCGCGCAGACGGATGCGCAAGGTCGTATCGATCCCGGTCGCGTCGCGCGCCTCAAGATCCGCAAGGCCTTCAATGATCCGCACAGCCGGGTCGATCGCGACCGCATCATCGGTAAACCTCAAAAGACTGGCGAGCGCGACGGGTGATCCGTGAATATCTGGCGGCGTGATGTCATCGGCATCGACATCAATGTTCTCGCCTTGCCAAACGAGGATCACGCCAGGGTGGGCTCCGAGCACAGATTTGATTTCCGCAAGAGACGACTCCGCCTCATTGGCTTTGTCCTTGTAGCGTTTGGCGGCCCCGCGTGCGCCGTCCGACGTTCGAAGCGCCCAGAGAATGAAGGCTAACCCCAACGCCAAGGCGCCAACAGCGATAATTAGTGGGATCTGGTCAGCTGTGATCTGCATGCCGTACTCCATTCTCGCCAAACGAATCACTCGCAGGCGCGCAGGTATAACAGTTAACCGAATGCTAGCTGAGCGTTAAGTCCGGGTTAACAATCTGCCGGACTTGGTTAAGGTTTCGCCATACAAGCCAGAAAATCCCAAAAAAAAGGCTGGAACTCCGTCCCAGCCTTTCTCCGGTCTTTTGCAGGCAGGTTCGCTTACTTGAACAAAGATGCCTTGCGGAAGTGCTTGACCAGAAGATAGTAAACCACAGCACGGTACTTCTTCCGGACAGAGCGGCCATAAGTGTCCATGGCCGCCGCAATGCCTTCATCCAGTTTCGGCGTATCCTTGAGTCCGAGCTTCTTGATCAGGAAGCTCTTCTTCACCGTTTCCAATTCTTTCTTCTGCGTCGCTGACACAGTTGAAGAGTCATTGTTGTAGATTGATGGCCCACAGGCAATCGTAACGGCCGTGAGCAATTTCATGTCCGGCTTCATGCCGCACTTTTCTTCGAGATCTTTCGCATACTTGGCGATCAAATCGTCTCGCTTACCCATAATAGTCCTCTCCGTGGGATCGAGCCGCGACACGTTTGCGGCCATGAGGTTCAAATTAGATACTCAACGCGTGAGTATCCCTGTCGAACCGGACTCGACAATGCGGTCAAGGGGGTAGCCGCAACGCTGGCGTCACGGATCGGAATCCATTTCTTTGATCCAGGCCTCAATCAGTGCCACACCTTCCTCATGGACCAGCGCTCGACCGAGCTCGGGCATCGCGATGCCCGCTTCATTTGACGCCATCCGATAAGCGAGGATGGAATGCTCTGGCGCACCTGGCTCTATCACTACGAGCGCCTCACCGGATCCGCGACCTGCGGCTGTCGGGTGCTTACCGACGCCCCACTTCACAGCGTCCTCGATTTCCCAATCCAGCCAGAGCCCGGAATTGGAGGCAGACCCGCTGGCTTTATGGCAGTGCGCACAATTGATATCCAAGTAGGCGCGCGCTTGGTCTGAGATTGAGGCTGCGGGATCAAACGCTCTGGCCATGATCGCTGGCGCTTCTGGTACGTCTGCGAGCCAACCACGTTCAACCCAGTCTGAAATTTGATTGACCCCTTGCGGTCCCGGGTGATTGAGGTTCCGGACTTTCGGTCCGATCGGACTTACAGCGTCGCCATTCTGGTGACAGGTCTTGCACTGATTTTTGTTCGGCACGGCATAGGTGAAGGCAGGTGCATCGGCGGTTGCCACACCAGCGTCCAGTTCGAGCCGCTTCCCGACAGGGCTATAAGTGGCTTCCGTTTGATCCGCGTTCCAGACATATGGCAGCGCCTCCCACCCGTCTGATTTGTGGATGAGCAGTCTGGTTTCGAGGTAACGCTCACCATAAGCAAAGGACTTGACCAAAACAGTGCCAACCGGAAACGCAAGCACATCTTCTTCGGTGTAGTCGATATGCTCTCCGTTCGGAACGAACACATAGCGGTGTTTGTCCGTATGATCTGAAAAGAGGGGATTAATCAGGTCATACTTTACAACACCCGCCGACGGTACGCGCGCGGACCGGTCCGAAAACAACTCATAATCAGACAAGGTCGTCGCCGGCTTATCCGCAAGAATAATCTCTAAGTCCGGCGCCGGGTTTTGCGAACAGGCCGCACCCGTTATTGCGAGCGCAGCCGCAAACAGCCACCTCATTCGCTGTGTGAGAGCGTAACGGCCTGCAGTCGCTCGCCGGCAACACCTGTTGGCCGTTGATCGCTCGGGGAGAGATTGCTCACGTCCAGCGGATAAGCGCCAAGTCCGAGACTCATGAACCCAACCGATTCCGGTTCATCGATAACAAGCCCAAGTTCAATCGGGTCCTTATCCTGCCAGCGATCAACACCGTCCGCGACAATATCCGGCAACTTGCCGCCCATCAGCATTGCCAACATTTGCAAATCGCCTTGCGGGTCATAGCCGCCATTCTCGAAGGAATTGCTGGTGATCAGCACATTCCGGACGAGCGGGTTATAGCGATCATCGTTAAACTCGGGGGAGTAAGCGACCAAGAGGACATGCGCGGTACGATTGTCGCGCAGCTCATTGTCGAAAATCTCAACTCGATCATTCGCCTGCACAATGATCCCGGTGCCAGAAGGAACGCTCGCGACGATGTTTCCAGGCGGCGCAAAGTTGCGGGTATTGTTGTCGAAGATCTCGTTGTTGAACAGTCGCGTTGAATGCCCGCCAACTTTCGGCAAGTCGGGGAGATCAAAGACAAGCAACCCGCCTGCGTTTTTGGTCACGACATTATTATAGACATCGGCGCGGGTAGAGTTCTCGATTTCAATGCCAGCGACGTTGAACTCTGCGAGACTGTCGCGAACAACAATATTATCGGACTGGCCAACATAGATTCCTGCATCGGACGCGCCGCGCACGGTGACCCGCTCGACCAGCACATCAGTGCTTTCGACCGGGTACACACCATAGGCTCCATTCTCTTCATCCGGGCCACCTGACCATTCAACCGTCAAATCACGATAGATGATGCGATCCGCGCCTTTCGATTTGATCCCGTCCCCTTTGGTGTCGCGCATCGTGAAGCCTTCGACGATGACATCGTCCGAGGTGATCAATAGCCCTTCACCGGCACCTTCCTGGCCCGCAAAGTTCAGAATCGTTTTGTCCTGTCCAGCGCCCCTAATGGTGACGCCTGGAACGTCCAGAGACAAACCGTCGACGAGGTCAATCGTTCCTTCCGGAAGTTCGACCACCCCACCCTCTTCGACCTCAATCAATCGGGTTTGGAGCGCAAGAGCGTCCAACGTTTCGGGAACGGTCTCCACTGTCGTTTCTGCTGGTGCCTCATCCTCTGGGCCGGCGCCGCAAGCGCTTAGCAAAGCCAGTCCCAATGCGCTTACCCCTGCGCGTGTCAGCATGACATTCCTCCCGGTCTGCTGATATTTCTGACGCCAGTGTCAGCATTTTCAACACCGGTGGCAAGTCCAGAAGCGAATGATTACGCAAGTTCAATTCTGGCAGGCTATCTCACCGCGCCGATAAATCGAGCCGAGATGGGATTGTGTTGACCAATCACGGCGGTCGCCACAAAATCTTCACAGCGTTGATGGAATCGTCATGTGGTATTCATGTAACAGTGGGTTATATGTTGGGACAACGTAGAGTGGAGACCCTCATGATTCGGATGATTGCAGTCGCAGGTTTCGCATTGGTGAGCCTCTCTCTTTCAGTTCAGGCTCAAGTCGATGAGGACGAGCTGGTGCGCTTGCCCGGTCAGGGCGAAGTGCGCAATCCAGACTTGCGCGAGCATGCGAAAGCCGACCGACTGAAACCGGGAGCCGGTTTATTTCTGACCTTTGATGAGGACCAAGATGGCCGCATCAGCGCTACGGAAATCGATGCTGGCATTCCGGTCGCGTTTGAAAGCGCTGACAAGAATGCCGACGGCTATCTGACGGCCCTGGAGCAACAAGATTGGGCGCAAAGCCTTCCAACTCGGGATGACAGCCTGGCCAATCCATTCCGCTTTGACCCCAATCTCGATCGCCGGGTCGACCTTGAGGAATTCACGCTCGTCATCAACAATCTCGGCGCTGACTATGCTGACGAAAGCAGCGGTGACATACTGGTCGCAGATTTGAAAGCTCCAAGACTCCAGCGCGATGACCGACGTGACCGCTTTGAAGAAATCACGCGGCCAAGACAGGGACAGCGCGATCCCAACCGGCGCAATCAGTCTTCTGCCAACAATTAGCCGGCGGCTTCAAACGCCTGTTTCAGCCAATTCTTGGTTTCGGCATCAAGATCATCGACCGATGTCATTTTGATCTTATGCGTGCACATACCTTTCATCGCCTCAAGACGACCCTTTGGTTCAACGCCTTTGAGATTGATGCCCAAATCAATGCGCGTCTTCGTGCTCGGTTGAATGAGCGCAAATTGCTTTTTCCGGCGCAGACTGACGCTGGTTTTCTTGGGGGCGATTTCAAGCTCCGCACCAAACCCCTTCACATAGTCTAAAATTGCATCATGGATCGGCTTGAGCGCTTCCTTGCCTTGATACTGCGCGGCGACGAGATCGTCTTCGTTCACGTCCAAGTTCCCAAGGCACTTTTGAGCAATCAGATTGGCGAACCCATGTGTGACACCATGCGTGCCTTTCAGCAGCTTCATCATCTCCCCATGTTTTTGAGCGCCGCTCGCGGCTATGACCGCTTGCCAATCAGCGAGCGACTTACCGGTTTTCTCCGGCATATTATCAATCATGGTTTGAGCCAGTTCCTGCGGTGACTTCGCCATATTGGACTCTCCTCCCTTTTTTCAGAGGAGTAAGCGCGATCTTGGCTCAAAAATCTACAGCGCGACCCGCTTTTTCCCAATCGCCATAGCGCACGCGCTCGGCTTTAGGGCCACCTTTTTCGGAAGATCGCTGTGTTTCCAGCGCCTGTTCTTTAGCTTCCTGCTCGGTACGCCGCGCTTCGGCTTCCGCCAAGGCGCGTTTAGCCTCAGGTGACAGGGTTTTATTCGTGACGTTTTTTTCATCTGACATGAACAGGACTCCCCGTTCTGTTAACTAATACATATATCTTCTGTTCCAAAGACTTATGTCTTCAACTCTCAGGTGCAAGGAGCCGCTCCAAAATGGGCACAGCCAAAACCTTCATGCTACTCGCCGCTATGACCGCGCTCTTTATGGCCGTCGGGTATCTCGTTGGCGGACCCATGGGCATGGGCATCGCGTTTGTCATCGCGGGAGGGTTAAACCTGTTTTCGTATTGGAACGCGGACAAAATTGTCCTGCGCATGCAGGGCGCCCGCGAGGTTGACGAATATGACCCAAGTCCGGTCGTCCGAACCTTTGTACGAGACACAAAAGCCTTAGCGACATCTGCCGGCATGCCAGAGCCAAAAATTTACATCATCGACACCCAGCAACCGAACGCATTTGCGACCGGGCGCGACCCGCACAATGCAGCGGTCGCCGCGACCACAGGCTTGCTGAGCATTCTCTCAAGAGAGGAAACCGCAGGTGTGATGGCGCACGAGCTCGCGCATGTGCAAAACCGCGACACGCTGACCATGACAGTGACCGCGACCATCGCGGGCGCAATCGGCATGCTTGCCAATTTTGCGCTCTTCTTCACCAATCGTGAGCGCGGCGGCATGCTCACCGGACTCGCCGTAATGATTTTTGCGCCGATGGCGGCTGGCCTCGTTCAAATGGCCATTAGTCGCTCGCGTGAATATGAAGCCGACCGCCGCGGCGCCGAGATTTGTGGCAACCCGCTCTGGCTGGCATCGGCGCTCGCCAAAATCGATCGCGGAGCGCGTGCAACGATCAATCGGCGTGCGGAAGAAAACCCGGCCATGGCACACATGTATATCATGAACCCGCTGGCTGGCCGCAAGGGTGACAGCCTGTTCTCAACGCACCCGGCCACGCAAAACCGGATCGAGGCGCTGCAGCGTTTGGCTGCAGAAATGGGCACCGCGACGCCAAACCCACAACCACGACGCGCTGCTGGACCTTGGGGATAATCAGACTTTGACCCCAACAAACATCCAAGCATTATGAGCGGCGCCAAAACCCGGAAAGCCGCCGCAGAAGTCTTGATGACGGTGCTCGAAGAGCGCCGGACCGTCGACGAAGCGCTTTCCAACACGGAGAGTTTTGACCAGCTGAACGGACCTGACCGGGGCTTTGCGCGCGCGATGGTCAGTGCAGCTCTGCGCCATCTCGGGCGCATCGATCTTGGCCTTGCCCCGTTTCTGGACCGTCCGCTCGACACAGCAACTCCGCCCTCCCGATCCTTGTTGCGGATAGGAGCGGCTCAGGCCTGGATCCTGGAAACACCTGACCACGCAGTCGTCGGTGAAACTGTCGCGGCCGCGAAGATCTGGCCCCGCGCCCAACGGGCAACAGGATTCTTGAACGCTGTCCTTCGAAAAACCGTTGCCAATCGTGACGCCTTTGATGCAGCCGCGATTGAAGCCAATTGGCCGACATGGCTAAGAACCATTGCCGCTCAAGATCTCGGCGTGAAAGCCGCCGAAAGTCTGGCGCTGGCCCAGACCGCTCTGCCTGAAACCTACTTAACCGCCAAAGACGGCAACGCTGCAGCGCTCGCGACGCAAGTCGGCGGTGAGGTTGTCGGCGGCTATTCTGTCAAAGTGACCGCCGCCGCGATTGAGAAACTTCCGGGATTTGAAGACGGCGATTGGTGGGTGCAAGATATCGCTGCAACGCTGCCAGCACGCTTACTGAGTGCGACCGAGAACGACACGGTTTTGGATATCTGCGCAGCACCGGGTGGCAAAACGATGCAACTTGCGGCAACCGGAGCGAACGTCACCGCGATTGATCGATCCAAGCCACGACTCAAACGCCTGAAACAAAACCTTTGGCGCACGGGCTTTCACGGCAAGGTTGAAACTGTTTTGACAGATGCTGCCAGTTGGACCCCACCTGCCCCCGTCGATAAAATCCTGCTCGATGCCCCCTGTTCCGCGCTCGGAACATTGCGGCGTCATCCGGAGGGCGCCTGGATCAAAACCGAGGCCGATGTAGCTCGGTTTTCGGAGGTCCAGGAACGCTTGTTGCGCGCGAGCGTGGGTATGCTCAAACCGGGAGGCACCCTCGTTTATTGCGTCTGTTCTCCGTTTTCGCATGAAGGTCTAAAAATTGTCGAACAGGTCGTAGCGGGCGCGCCTGTGTCACGGGCTGCCGTTGAACGCGAAGAGATACCCGGATTTGAAACGAGCCTCACTGCGCTTGGGGATCTGTTAACCTTGCCCAATGGTAAATTTGGACACGACGCTTTTTACATGGCTCGCCTGAAACGCGATTTCTGACGAAAAAGTCACGAAATCACGCGATTTTGCCCAAAACATGCCTTTTCAGGTTCATAGGGAGTTCACCTGCGCTCGCCCAAACTGAGGGCAGTCTTATCCCGTGCATAAGGAGCACACCCATGACGACTCAAATTGCTACCGTTTCGGTACCGACCAAACTTTTCGCCGGCGCTCTTGCCGCCATGACCCTCGCTGTAACCGGGTGCCAAAGCACGTCCGGCGCCAATACGGTTAGCGCCAACTCTGTTGGCTATGCCATGACGGTTCGGCCCGGCGTCGTGACCAACGTACGCGCTGTGACCATCAAGCCGGATCGCTCTATCATCGGCACCGCCACCGGTGCTGTCTTAGGCGGACTCGCAGGATCCGAACTTGGCGGCGGTGACAAAGCCCAAACCGCTGGCGCCATTGGCGGTGCGGTCCTCGGCGGGATCGCGGGCAATATGATCGGGACCGCCGCTGGCACGCGCCAAGGCATTGCTGTGACCGTGGAGTTTAACGACGGCAACGTAAAAGCCTTTGTGCAACCCGCGGATACCAGTATCCAGCCCGGACAACGTGTGAACGTCGAGTTTCGTGAAGACGGGGCCTATGTGGTTCCCGTGCAATACGCGCCCGGTTATTAATCAGACAAGACTGAATCTGTAATCAGTTGAGCGTCGTCAGCCTTGTGTTGGCGGCGCTTACGTTTTAGGCCTGCAGCATGAGTGAGGTGTTGATTTCTCCGTCGATTCTATCGGCGGATTTCGCAGAGCTCGGCGCAGAGATTCGCCGAATCGATGAAGCCGGCGCGGATATGATCCATGTCGACGTCATGGACGGCCACTTTGTCCCCAACCTGACCTTTGGTCCCCCTGTGATCGAAAAACTCCGCCCGCATTCGGACAAGCCTTTTGACGTGCACCTGATGATCGCGCCCGTCGATCCCTTCATTCAGGATTTCGCGAAGGCGGGTGCCGATATCCTCACCGTCCACCCGGAAGCAGGCCCCCATTTACACCGGACGCTGCAGGCCATTCGCGCGGCAGGTATGAAACCTGGCATTGCTCTGAACCCTGGAACACCCGCAGAGGTCGTCGACCCCGTGATTGACGATATCGATCTCATTTTGGTGATGTCGGTGAACCCTGGATTTGGCGGGCAGAGCTTTATCGACAGCCAATTAAGAAAGATCGAGGATTTGCGCGGTAAGATTGATCAAAGTGGGCGCGACATTATTCTAGAGGTCGATGGCGGTCTCAATCCACAAACCGCGCCACATGCCATCGCCGCCGGGGTCACGGCGATCGTCGCAGGATCAGCAGTTTTTAAGGGCGGACCCAACCATTACGCAAAAAACATTTCAGACCTTCGCCTTGGGGCGACCATCTAGGATTGGGGCGCAGCGATGAGCGATGCCATGTCTGAAGAACCGCTAAAGGCTAAACGAAGCGACGATGAAGACGCCGCGATCTGGGAGCGCTTTGCCGGACGTCCCGGCGAGGACGCCAAGGTCTCTGCGGTCCATCGCCTCCGCATTGCTGGCAGCTCTCCCGACGGATTTGGCTTGCATATGCGTCAGATCATTCCGCCAGATGAATTGCGCGGTGAAATGCTGATGCAGGGAATTTGGCGAATCGGAATGGATCGGCTGGCGCTAACGGACGGGGCCGCACCCTGGTCGGGCGCGATGCCGTCTCGACACTATGCCAATCGTTTGCACCGGTTTGATTGGCTTCCGGACCTCTTCACCCAAGGTGACATTGGTGCTGACCGGGCCCGCTTTCTGGTCGATGATTGGATTGAGAATTTTGGACGCTTTGACGGCTTTACCTGGCGCATGGGCTGTGCTGCCGACCGGGTTTGGAATTGGATGCGCTGTGGCGCAGCTTTGTTCGAAACAGGATTGCCAGAAGCCTGCGATGTCAGGCTTGAAGCGCTCGGACGACAGGCGCGGCATGTCCTGGCCTTAGTCGATTCAGAGCTCGAACCGAAAGCCCGATGGCGGGGCAGCACGTTGGCTGTCGCGCATGCGATTTGCCTTGGGCGCGGGAAGGGCCTGGAGGATGCCCTTATGCGGCTTGAAAGCGAATGCACAGCGCAGTTTTTTCCCGATGGCGGACATGTCAGTCGATCCCCGGCCCGTGCGCTGAGTTGTTTGGCAGACCTCATTACGATTAACGATCTCCTTTCAAGAAGCGATCGCGAAATTCCGGAGTTTCTGGGCCGCTGGATTGCGCGGATTGGCGGGATGGTCGCCTTCTTTAAGGCCGGCGATGATGCCCTGATGCCGTTTCATGATGGTGACGAGCGTTGGCCGGAGGCCGTAGACGCTGTGCTCGAGCACATGAACGCACCGCCTCGTCGGTTCTCGGTCGCGCCAAAATCGGGATTTCACAAGCTGCAAAAGGGGACGACCGTGCTCGTTTTGGATGCGGGCGCGGCCCCCGAGCCCCCCTTTGGCGACAAAGCGCATGCCGGGGCGTTGGGATTTGAGCTGCACGACGGTCCAGCGCGCATCGTCACATCGTGTGCCTGTAGCCCAGAGATTGATATCGCGTTCCGGGCGGCCGTGCGCAGCACAAGTGCCCACTCCACACTCATCCTGAACAATGAAGACTCCTCGCAGTTCAAGACAAATGAAGACACTCGATTGCAGTTTCCTGATGGTCCTGATGGGATTTCCGCAAAACGACTCGAGGAAGATGATGAGATCTGGCTCGATGCGCAGCATGGCGGCTATAAAAAAGACTTTGGCTTACTGCATCGCAGGCGCCTCTTTATGTCAGGTGATGGCAAGCGACTAACAGGCGAGGACTCTCTCGCACGCCCAGTATCTGCAGGGCCAACTGAAAATGAGGCACCGATATCCTATGATTTGAGGTTTCATTTACATCCAACTGTGGGCGCCACAATGGCAGGGGACTCTATTGTCTTGGAAAGCAATCTCGGCTCTAAGTGGAGGTTCAAAACAAGTCATTCGCAAGCAAAACTCGAAGAGACCATTTATCTTGGACGTGGAATTATCGAGCGGAGCAAGCAAATCGTTTTAAGCGGCAAGGCATTGCCAAATAGCGATGGATCGACGCCGCCAAATTGCGTGCGTTGGGCCTTCTTGAGGGTGGAAAAAGCATGAAGCCTGAAGTGGAAGCCAAGCGCGCTATGGCGCTGACTCTCGGGTTTGACGTTATGGCGGCCTTCATTGCGATGATGATCGCTGTGTTTGCGCGCTGGTCTGCGACGTCAGGGGCTCCACCCGAAGCCACCGTAACGGCCCTCGTTGCAGCCTCTGCGTTTGCAGTCGCGGCAGCGATTTCTTTCTTCCTTTTACGGGTTCATCGTCAAGTCTGGCGCCATTCCGGTTGGCCGGATGCCTCCAAGATCATCCAAGCCGTGGCGCTAACCGCGCTTGTGTTTCTGCCTCTGATGTTCGCTTGGAACCGTTTGGTTGGGTTTCCGCGTTCAAGTCTTGCCGTGGCGCTTCTGATATGGGTGACGATCATATTCGTCGGCCGCATGGTCGCCCTGGCGCGCTCGACACGGAGACCATTTCAAATCTTCCGAGGTATTCGTGCGGATGCGCCACCCGCAATCCTGGTCGCGAACGCCAATGAGGCCGCAGATGTGCTCCGCGACTTGCAGTCGACAAAAGGCGGCGCACCCGTCCGTATCCTTGGACTGATCGAAGCGGATGGCGCTGAGCCCGGGCGAGCGATCCGCGGCGTCCCGGTTTTCGGGGGACTGCATGAGCTCGGCAAAATGCTGGACCTTCTCAGCGTGCGCTACAATTCCCCGCCTTGGGTCGCCGTCGCTGGCACGGTCCGCGAACGTGAGACGATGAACGCAGTGCTCGATACCGCCACGCAACATGGCTCGCGGGTGATGGCGTTGGGCGCCAATCGCGAAGGCCTGCACCTCCAACGCGTTCGACCTGCCGATTTGCTTGCACGACCGATGCGCAAACTCGATACCGACCCGCTTCGCAATCTGCTCGAAGGAAAACGCGTTTTTGTGACGGGCGCTGGCGGCACCATCGGCTCGCAACTGGTCAAACAATGCGCCGGGTTCGGGGTCTCGCAGCTGACCCTGTACGATGCTTCGGAGTTCAATCTCTACGAAATTGACCTCACGCTTAGGGAACTCGATGCAGAAATCGAGGTCAATGCGCAGATCGGTGATGTGCGAGACAAAAACCTTCTTTTGCAAGCGGTGCGGGCGACCAAGCCGGACATTCTGATTCACGCAGCTGCGCTAAAGCACGTTCCCTTGATGGAGATGAACCCGTGTGAGGCCATCCTGACCAATGTAGGTGGCACCATAAATGCCGCGGAGGTCGCTATTGAATGTGGGCTCGAGCGTTTGGTCTTCATCTCAACTGACAAGGCGGTCGACCCGGACAATGTCATGGGGGCAACAAAGCGACTGGCCGAACTCGCGCTCGCGTATCGCGTCAAAGGCACACAGCTCGCGGTCTCCATGGTCCGGTTTGGCAATGTGCTTGGGTCTTCCGGATCTGTTGTGCCGCTGTTCGAGCGCCAGATCGCAGCGGGTGGCCCTTTGACGCTCACTGATGACCAAGTGTCACGCTACTTCATGACGGTTGAAGAAGCCGCGTCGCTTGTCCTGCAAGGCGCAGCGCATAATGGCCAACCTGGAGAGGCGTCACTGTACGTGCTCGACATGGGCGACCCAATCCGCATCCGAACCCTCGCTGAAGCGATGATCCGGATGAAAGGGATGGTCCCTTATCAGGATATCAAGATCAAAACGACGGGATTGCGTCCGGGTGAGAAGCTGCATGAAGAGCTCACTTACTCTGATGAAAGACTGATGGAGACCGGTGTCGGGGGACTCAACAAGGTCACGCCGCAGAGCCGTAAGCATGAACCCGTTGGGTTCTCGGCGCGCATTGAAAAGCTCTTAAGCGTCGCGGGCGAACGAGAAGCGGATGAAGCACTTATCCTTCTTGCTCAATTGGTGCCCGCCTATACGCCTCCCAGCACGGCTGTCAACGTGATGCGCGCCAGTTGACGGTTTGGGGACTCATGATACGCGAGCGAGCGTTGTCAGTCCTATTTGCCTGAAAGACCGTATATGTCTCACGCTACCAAAATTCGTCGCGCCCTCATTTCTGTTTCTGATAAGGAGGGCTTGATCGAACGCGCCACGGCCCTGGTCGGATTAGGGGTGGAGTTGATCTCAACCGGCGGGACTTCGAAAGCTCTGAAGGCGGCTGGCCTCAACGTGCGTGATGTGGCTGATCTGACGGGATATCCTGAGATGATGGATGGTCGGGTCAAAACGCTCCACCCAGCCGTTCATGGCGGATTGCTGTTCCTACGCGATAATGAGCGCCATATCGCCGACGCTGAAACCCATGGGATTGAGCCCATCGACTTGGTCTATATCAACCTCTATCCGTTCGAGGCGACCGTCGCTTCAGGGGCCGGATTTAAGGACTGTATCGAGAACATTGATATTGGCGGTCCGGCAATGTTGCGGGCAGCGGCGAAGAATGGCGACTTTGTCTCGGTGTGCACAGACGGCGGCGATCTCGATCGGGTTCTGGCCGAGATGGCGAGCGGCGGCGGGCGCGTTTCTCGCGAGAGTTCGCGGCAGCTTGCGGCAAAGACTTATGCGCGAACCGCAGCTTATGATGCCGCTATTTCCAGCTGGTACGCCGCGCAACTTGAAGAGAGTGCACCGGACTGGATCGGCGTCGGTGGCAAGCTAAACGAAGCCCTTCGCTATGGCGAGAATCCTCATCAGAACGCCGCCTTCTACGTAACGGGTGACGCGCGCCCAGGCGTGGCGACCGCGAAACAAGTTCAAGGCAAAGCCCTCTCTTACAACAATATCAATGATACAGACGCGGCCTATGAGCTGATTGGTGAGCTTGGGGATGCAACGCCAGCTGTAGCGATCATCAAACACGCGAATCCTTGCGGCGTTGCATTGGGGTCAACGATCATTGAGGCGTATCGTGAGGCGTTGGCATGTGACTCAACATCAGCGTTTGGTGGCATTGTCGCGCTCAATCGCCCCCTGGACGAGGCCACAGCCAAAGAGATCACGTCAATTTTCACCGAAGTGGTGATCGCGCCCGGTGCAGACGATGCCGCGGTCGAGGTGTTCAAGAAAAAGAAAAATCTGCGTTTGCTTCTGACCGAAGGATTGCCGGACCCGACGGCGGTTGGAAAAGTCATGAAGTCTGTTGCAGGAGGCCTCTTGGTGCAGGACCGAGACTTTGGCCGCATTAGCAAAGACGACCTTAAGGTTGTGACTAAACTTGCCCCCACCGAGGCGCAGCTGGAGGACCTGCTCTTCGCTTGGCGCGTCGCAAAACATGTGAAATCCAATACGATTGTCTATGCCAAGGACCGCGCGACAGTTGGCATCGGGGCCGGCCAGATGAGCCGGATCGACTCGGCGCGGATCGCCGCGCGCAAAGCCGAAGACGCGAAAGAGAAAGAAGGGTTTGAAAATCTTCGCACCACCGGATGCGTCGCGGCCTCTGATGCCTTCTTCCCGTTCCCCGATGGCATGCTCGCCGCAGCGGCAGCGGGCGCGAGTGCGATCATTCAACCCGGTGGCTCGATTCGAGACGATGCGGTCATCGCCGCCGCTGACGAAGCCGGCCTCGCAATGGTCCTAACCGGCATGCGTCACTTCCGGCACTAGCCCAACGTCTTGGCCCGACTAGCTTAGGAACATGAGCGCACTTCCCGCACCTTTCGATGAACAGGGCCAACACTGGCTCAAGATCCGCGTCTATTACGAAGACACCGATTTCACCGGTATGGTCTATCACGCAAACTATTTGCGGTTCTTCGAACGGGGGCGTTCAGATTTTTTGCGCGATGCAGGCGTTAGCCATCAGAGCCTGTTGGCGCGCGATACACCCGCCGCGTTTACGCTGACCAATGTTGAGGTCGACTACAAACGCGCCGCGAAGGTTGACGACTTGCTGACTATCCGAACGCGCAGCCTCGGCGTGAAAGGCGTGCGGATGTATTTTCAGCAAACCTGTTTGCGCGATGACGAAATCATAGCGGAAGGGCGGATCACGGCGGTTATGATTCATGCGGATGGGCGACCAATGCGTCCAATTCCTGAAATCGTCGCTCAACTAAAGCCGTTCGAGTATTGCCCTAGCGATTAGGCCGCCGGGCACGCCCCGTCATTTCGGCTCATATCTCTCATAATGCTCTGATAATCACTACCGACCTGCATCAGCTGATCTTCCGTAATGGCGTCAATCTCGCCGGATCTGATCTTTTCCTCAACCCGTTCAGCTGCATCTTCCGCACCGAGTGTCGTCCCTTCACGGGCTTCGATGATCGCAAGCGAGACCGTTTTGTTGACGTCAATCTTGGCTGTGTCGACGGCTAGGGTTTCACCATAACAGACGCAAAAGGAGTCCAGGCTCGCGCCAGACTCACTTGCAATCTCTGCTAAAATATCAGGGTCTCCTGAGAACACGTCCTGGCATAAGTCTGTCAGGATTTTTTCATCCGGCGGCGCGCCCGAGCACGCGGTCAGGGCCATCGCCGAGATGGCCGCGATCATATAGTTTTTCATAACTCTCTCCCTCACCGGGTACGGTCAGGGAAAGAGCAATGAATTGCAAGCCTCGTCTACTGAACGACATCATGCCACTCGGCATGCTTTTCGAGTGTGGCCTTTGCGAAGGGGCACAATGGGATGATCTTGAACCCTTCGGTCCGCGCATCGTTTACGGCGGCCTCGACCAGCTTCTTACCCACGCCCATGCCGCGCATGGAGTCCGGAACCCCCGTATGATCGATAATGATCCTCGTTTTCCCAGCGCGAGAGTAGGTCATCTCGGCCTCGTCGCCATTGATCACGGTCACATAGCGTCCGCCATTGGGACCGTCCTCGCGTTCAATTTTGATATCTGCCATGGCGATCTCCTTTCTGTTGGTGGGGAGATAGGTCGGGCTAGGAGACCTGGCCACGCCGCACGCAAAGAATTGAATTATACAATTTGCGCATAGAAGCGCTGATTGCTGCCAGCAATTGTCAGGATGCCCGATTATTCTATTCTGAACCCCGTGGAGGAATCGATGGCCAAGACGTCAGCACGCGAAAAACTTGCCGCCAAGAAGCAGATCAAGAAGGTTGTGCTGGAGAAACAATTTGGGGGCATCAAGGCTGGCGAAACCATGTTTGTCGCAACACCTTCGGTCGTGGATGCCTACATTCGAGAAATCCCGCACGGCGCGAGCCAAACAATTCCGGAGATGCGTGACGCGTTGGCGGCCCGAGAGGGCTGCGCCGGGACGTGTCCGATGTCGACCTCGATTTTTGTCCGAATGGTGGCTGAAGCGGCTCTGGAAGACCTGCAAGATGGCAAAACCGTCTCGGAGGTCAGTCCATTCTGGCGGGTGCTCACCAGTGCTGACAAAATCACCAAACGCCTCAAGATCGATCCCGCCTGGATTGATGAGCAGCGCCAGCTGGAAGCTGGCTAGTGGAGCTCAATCAGCTGGATCAGATTTCCGCACGTATCGTTAAAAACCGCGATTGAGGCGGTTCCGGCATTTGTTGGTTGCTGCACAAACTCGACGCCGGCAGTTTCGAGCCGCGCCACCTCAGACTCTAAGTTATCGACCTGAAATGCGGTAAAGGGAATGCCGTCGGCCATAAGCGCGTTTTGAAAATCTTGTGAGGCGGGGTGCGCGTTAGGTTCCAGTCCAAGCTCCACCCCATCCGGTTCTTCCGGGGATACGACTGTGATCCAGCTATGCTCGCCCATGGGGATGTTATGCTTCACCTGAAAGCCTAAGGTCTCGGTATAGAATGCGAGCGCCTTTTGCTGATCTTCAACGACGATGCTCTTGATATACATCTTCATGTTTGTTCTCCTTCGATAAATGGACGGATCCACGGCTCGACCAGTGCTTCCAGCGCCTCGGCGGTCAGTGAGTGGATTTTGGTACGGCCCTTCCAGCTTGTCGCAATCAAGCCAGCCGCCTCAAGGACATTGAGATGGCGGGTGAAGGCTTGGCGAGACAGGGTCATATCGTATTCCGTCACCATCCGCCCACACAGCTCAAAAAGGGTTTGGTCATCGCGCTTTCGAAGCTCGGTTAGGATCAATAGCCGTGTATCGTCCCCGAGCGCACGAAAGATCAAACTGAGGTTCGGATCATATGCGATGCCCATTTGCTCAATATGCAACAATCTTGTTGCATGTAAAGATAGAAGCTTGATCTGCGCGCGATCGGAGACATTTCGACCGCTGGTTCGCAGCACCGTTTCCGGCTAAAGCGACCGCATGAGATTGCCACCGCGCCCAAACCTGACCTGGAAAGATGATGGCACCCCGGTCGATCCACGTATCGACGATGTCTACTATTCGGTGGAGGATGGGCTGGCCGAAACACGTGCGGTGTTTCTCAATGGCTGCGGGCTGCCAGACCGCTGGGACGAACGCCGCCAGTTTACAATCGCTGAATTGGGCTTCGGTACGGGCCTCAATTTCCTCGCCACCTGGCAAATGTGGAGGGTGCATCGCAGCGTAGATGGCTGGCTCCATTTTGTGAGTTTTGAAGGCTTTCCGCTTGAAGCGGAGGATATTGAGCGCGCGCTTCATCCTTGGCCGGAGTTGAACGACCTGACCGCGCAATTGGTAAGCGCCTGGCCGCCGCGTGCAAAAGGCATACGCCACATCACCTGGCCGGACGAACGCCTCAGCCTCACACTTCATATCGGCCTCATTGAAGAGACGCTCCCACAATCACAGTTTCGCGCTGACGCTTGGTTCCTGGATGGCTTCAGCCCCGCCAAAAACAGCGCCATGTGGGCTGACACGCTTTGGCCGCTGATTGCCGAGCGATCCGCCCAGCATGCCCGCGCGGCGACATTCACGGTCGCTGGCACCGTCCGCCGAGGGCTCGCCGCTGCCGGGTTCGAGGTCCACAAACGCCCTGGTCATGGCCGCAAGCGCGAGCGACTAGAGGCCACGTTGTTGAGCGCCTCATCGGCAATGAGGCCAGAGACAGTCACGGCCCCCAAAGTGGCGATTATTGGTGCGGGGATCGCAGGTGCCTGCCTGGCTGACCGGCTTAAGACACGCGGCGCGATGGTAACGCTGTTTGATCGCGCCGACGGACCAGCAGAGGGCACAAGCGGTAACCCGCTGGCCCTCGTCATGCCACGACTCGATGCGAGTGATACGGCGCAGGCACGACTGCTGATCGATGCCTATTTGAATGCGCAGGCCTTTTATGACGGTCGCCCCGGGGCGGCGCAGGTCGAAACGGTTCATCGCCCGCGCGACGAGACCGAGCGCACACGCTTCGGTAAAGTGCTCGCCGATCCTCCATTGGGATTGGAGCAACTTGAAGCACTATCAGGTGACGGGTTGCTTCACAAAGGCAGCCAGGTGCTGTCGCCGCCCGAAGTCTTGCGCGGGCTGCTTCAGGCGCAAACGGTCAGATGGCGCACGGAGGCCGACATCGACATCTCCAACCGGTCCGTGAATGGGGAAAGTTTTGATGCCATCATCGTCGCCGCGGGCTGGCAAGCCGAGACCGTTTTTGCAGACTTGGATCTGACCCCTCGCCTTGGACAGATCGAATATGTTGAAAGCGATGTCGACGCGCCGCCGGCCGCTCTCGCGAGCGGCCATTATGCGATCGCCTCGGGCCATAAGCGGCTTTGGGGCGCCACCTTTGCTGATCACCCCGGCGGTCCGCCTGAAACGCGTGATGCAGCGCAAGACGAGAACCTGATGGCTTTGGAAGCACTCGCCCCATACTGGTGGCAAGAGGCAAAACGAAAGCCAATCAGTTCGCGCGCCGGCATTCGGGCCACCACTGCCGATCGCTTGCCTCTGATTGGTCCCGCACCGGATCACGCCCGTCTGGCAGACGACCGGTCTGCGCTTGAACGCGCGCAGTGGAAAATCGATTTCTCAGACTATGCGGTTCGAGGTCTTTACATCGCCGGCGGATATGGCTCGCGCGGCTTCACTTGGGCGCCTTGGGCTGCATCGATCTTGACCGCTGAGATCTTCGGTGATCCGCGTCCTGCCCGCACCGAAACGCTGAGAGCAATTGTGCCAAATCGGCAAGTCTTGCGCCGACTCAAGCGCCGGCAGACTTAGAAAATCGAATCCAGCGCACCCAAGTTCGCCTTATAATTGGGTGGCACCAGACTTTTTCGCCCATAATTTGTACACCCATATTTATGACAGCGCTGACTAACAGTTTTGACAGCGTTTACCTCCCGCACAGGGGTGGCTTTGGCCAAGCGCTTGCAGTTCACTCCGGGGCTTCAGGGCTGGGAGCGATTCCGACGACAGTTCTGAGCCCATGCACGCGAATTGATTCAGGGGAAAGAAAACGTGTCTCAGCAGAATGTAGAGTTAGCAGACCTCGTTATAGAGGCGGGCGAGGTTCGCTCGAACTGGAATAATGAACGCTTGTATGAACAAGCCGTTCGAAGTGGCGAAGCAGAAATCGCAAAGGGCGGCGCGCTCTTGGTCAAGACCGGCAAACACACCGGTCGGTCTGCGAAAGACAAATTCACCGTTCGAGACGAAACCACCGAACACTCAGTCTGGTGGGACAATAATGCCTCAATGACGCCAGCGCACTTCGATGCCCTCTGGGACGACTTCCAGGCGCATCTTGAAGGTAAAACACTCTACACTCAGCAGCTTTATGGCGGCGCCGATCTCGATCACCGCGCTCCGGTTCGCGTGGTCAATGAGTTCGCTTGGCACTCTTTGTTTATCCGTCACCTTTTGCGCATCCCCACTGAAGCAGAATATGAGACGTTTGCGCATGAGTTTACGATCATCAACAGCCCGAGCTTCCGCGCTGATCCGGCCAAACATGGCACCGTTTCTGATACGGTCATCGCTGTAAACTTCGCGAAAAAACTCGTACTGATTGGCGGCACGTCTTACGCAGGTGAAACCAAGAAATCTGTCTTCACGATCCTCAATTACATTCTTCCGACCAAAGGCGTTATGCCGATGCACTGCTCGGTCAATGATGGTGGCAACAATGATGCGGCCATCTTCTTCGGTCTTTCAGGAACAGGGAAAACAACACTCTCTGCAGATGCGAGCCGGACCCTGATTGGCGACGATGAGCATGGCTGGTCGGAAAACGGCTTGTTCAATTTTGAAGGCGGTTGCTATGCGAAGATGATCAATCTCTCGCCAGAGAACGAGCCTGAGATTTATGCCACCACCAGCATGTGGGGCACCGTGCTCGAGAACGTTGTCATGGATCCTGAGACTCGTGAACTCGACTTTTTCGACAATTCCCTCGCAGAGAACTCGCGAGGGGCCTATCCAATCTCCGCGATTGAGAACGCCTCTCTGAGCGGACGATGTGGTCAACCCAAAAACCTGATCATGCTGACCTGCGACGCGTTTGGCGTGATGCCGCCCATCGCCAAACTGACGCCAGCTCAAGCGATGTACCACTTCCTTTCAGGCTATACCGCGAAAGTCGCTGGCACCGAAAAAGGCGTGACCGAGCCTACGGCGACCTTCTCGACCTGCTTTGGCGGCCCGTTCATGCCACGTCATCCAAGCGAGTATGGCAAATTGCTTGGTGAGCTGATCGATCAGTACAACGTGAATTGCTGGCTGGTTTCCACCGGTTGGACGGGCGGTGCGCATGGCGTCGGCCACCGCATGCCTATCAAAGCCACTCGCGCTCTGTTGAACGCCGCGCTTGATGGATCTCTCCTGGACGCTGATTTCCGCGAAGATGAGACGTTCGGATTTATGGTCCCAACGGCCCTCGACGGCGTCGACGCGACCATTCTCAACCCGCGCGACACATGGACCGATAAGTCGGCCTACGATGCGCAAGCTGAGAAACTGGCGCAAATGTTCGTCGACAGTTTCAAAGTCTATGAAGCGCATGTAGATGCTGGGGTGAACGCGGCTGGTCCACGGGTTAAAGTCCCAGCCTAAGCTGGCCTTCTTTTCGAACTTAGAAAAAGCCTCCCCGCCGGGAGGCTTTTTTGTGTGCCCGTCTGACCGTCGGATCGATCACGGCGCCCTGCGCATTGACTAGCCAAATGGAGCTGGCAAGTTAGCCGGGACCTTCGGAGGTTTGTTTTGCGTTACCTGTTTCCCATTCTGATCGCCCTTTTTCTCTCAATCTCCGGTGAGGCTCAAACCAAACGCGCTTTTGTCGTTGGCGTGCAAAACTATGATGAGCTGCAACCTCTTTCTAAAACGCTCTCAGACGCAGACGGTTATGCGAGCGTGTTTGAGTCCCAGCTCGGCTTTGAAGTCACACTTCTTAAGGATCCAAACTTCAGTGATTTTCTGATTGCGCTGTCTGATTTCGAAGCGAGCATCCAGGCAGGAGACGAAATCGCTTTCGTCTTCTCAGGGCATGGTTGGTCAGACGGCGCTCGCAACTTTGTTGCCATGCGCGATGCACCATTTCGCTCCACCGAAGTCGTGCTTGAACGGCTGACATTCGATCTGAACGAGGCGATCATCAACAAGTTCCGCGCCAAAGATCCAAGTCTGGTCTTAGCCATTGTTGATGCCTGCAGAGACAACCCCTTCGACCTCGGCACCAAGTCCGTCACCAAAGGCCTCGTCCCACAGCAAACCATCCCCGGCACGCTGGTCGTCTATGCGGCAGGCGCGAGCCAGCAAGCGCTGGACCGCTTAGATCCAGAAGATCCCTCGCCCTATTCTGTGTTCACGCGCACGCTGCTGCCAAAGCTCGAAAATGCGGGCACCCCGCTGATGCGCGCGTTTGACGAAGCCCGCAGCGAAACCGCTTATCTGGCCGGCCAGATCTCACACCTGCAGCGCCCGGCCATCTACTCAGATGTCTCGCTCGATTACTGTTTCGCTATGGTTTGCGATACCGATAGTGCCCAACAACGGCCGGATGAAGTGACGCAAAGAACAGATTTCCTCGAGGCCTATCGCGCGCAATTACAAGACCGCGCAACATTCGGGGACTACATCCCTGATCCACCCATTGCCGTCGGTGATATTCAAATCCTTGAGAGCGCAGACCTCGATGGGGATGGCTATCAGGATTACTATGCGATGGTGGAGAACATCAATTTTTGCGGTTCAGGCGGCTGCATGCACGAAATCACGCTTTATGACGAAGGCAATTATCGCCAAATCCTGGCAAACTCCGGGGGCAGCTTCATGGTCCTCCCGACACAGCAAAACGGTGTCTTCGATATTGCGCTCGGCTCCGGGCAGACGATTGATAGAGAGACCATTTATGAACTTCAACGCTTCGATGGCGAGGCTTACAAGACCGAGCTCAGAGTGGGGTGCAGCCTTCTGGTGACCTATTGTGGCTTACCGCAGACATTTGAAGACGCTGCCTTCGGTGACGACACCCAGAAGATGCGCTTTTTTCCGGTCGAGGATGAAGACGCAATCCGCGCACGCATTGATCAGAGCCAATTCTTCAACAGCCTTGAGGTTGCCGTGACTGGCGGGACTGGCGACGTCGTGGGCGATATGGTCGACTATATCGCCGGAGTGGACGCGACCAACCAGTATGCGCTGGTGCATGTCTGGAAAGGTACTTATGGCGTGGCCCGCCTGATACCTTAAACGATCTTCAAAGCCATTGCGCCTTGGCTTTAGCACTCTATGCTCGTTTCAGCAGAGAGAGAGGGTTGGTCGTGCCACGCAGTGTCTTGGGTGTTTTCGTTTTTGTGTGGGGATTTTGCTTACTGGGCGCCTGCGCGATCGCCCAGACATCACCTTCCACAGCGACCTTTGATCAGGGCCGCATTGTGACCGGAGAACGCGCAGTCCTGGATTTTCGCGATCGTATTGCCCCTGAAAACGCGATGACGCGGGATCGGCTTGAAACCCTTCTGCCAAGACTGATGGAAGAAACAGGTCTCGACATGTGGTTGGTGATCAATCGGGAATACGCGGAGGATCCGGTCTATTTTAGCTTGGTACCACAGCCTGCCTTTGCAGCGCGGCGAACAACAATTCTCGTTTTTCATCGCGGCGATGACGGGTTCGAAATGCTGACCGTCAATCGCTATCCCCTCGGCGCACCGTATGAGGCGGTATGGGAAGGCGGCGATCTCGATGAGCAATGGCGCGCGCTCGCCGCCCTGATTGCAGACAAAGACCCGGATCGCATCGGCATCAATGTGTCTGCCTATTGGCCCGTCGCCGATGGGCTGACTCATGGTCTGCACCAGAAACTGGTGTCGGTGCTCGATCCTAATCTGACGGACCGTTTGGTCAGTGCAGAAGACTTGGTCATTCGCTGGATCGAAACCCGCAGTGAGATGGAGCTCGAAGCTTATGGCCACACTGTTGGGCTTGCCCGATCCGTCATAAGCGAGGGCTTTTCCTCTCGCGTCATAACCCCCGGCGTGACGACAACAGACGATGTCGCTTGGTATTTGCGGCAACGCTTCGAAGAGCTCAATCTCGCGCCTTGGTTCAACCCCTATGTGAACGTGCAACGTCCCGGCATGAGCTGCGACGCTGAACAAGACTTTTGCGGCGAAGAAGGGATCATCCGCCGCGGCGATATCATTCATACCGATGTAGGGATCTGCTATCTCAAACTTTGCACCGATACGCAGGAAATGGGCTACATTCTGAAGATCGGCGAAAACGATGTCCCGGACGGACTGAAATCGGCGATGGCGGTGGGGAATCAGTGGCAAGACTTTCTCACCAGTTCATATCGGCTTGGACTGACCGGCAATGACGTCCTGGCGGCGACACGGGACAAGTGCGACGCGGCCAATATGATATGCTCGACCTACACCCACCCGCTTGGCTTTTTCGGTCACGCGCCCGGCCCGACCATCGGTATGTGGGACAATCAGGGGGATACGCCTATTCGCGGCGATTGGCCGGTTTACGCCAACACCTGCTATGCGATCGAAGGCAATGTGAAAGCAGAAGTCCCTGAATGGAGCGGCCAACTCGCGCAAATCAAGCTTGAACAAGATGCCTGCTTCAATGGAGAAACCGTTGACTATCTCGCGGGCCGGCAAACCGTTTGGCACCTGATCGAGTAAGGACGCAGCGCGCCATTTTTTTGTAATCGTTCCAGTAACACGGCGACTATTGCTCTGAACCTTTTGATTGGAGCTCTAAATGACCCTGGCTTATCGCAATACGTTTTTGGCGGTTTTTTCGTTCGGGTATGCTGTATTGCTAGCCGTTTTCTTTAGCGCGCAAACCGAAACGAGCGCAGCTGCATTAGAGGTTGCGCCATATGCTGCACTTGGCATCGCCGGTTTGCTTGTCCTGTTGTTTGCCCCAAACAGATTTACGCCAGAGCCCGGGTCGCAGCGCAGCCTGAAAGACTCTTTCTTTGGCTGCGGCCAACGGATGACGGCAGTCCAGATAGCCGCGATTGTCGCCACAGGGTTTGCGTTCGGAGCGGTGCTTTCAAAGACCGTTCGCGCACTTTTGTAAACTCGATTTAGTTGGCCGCATTGAGCACGATCACGCTTCCATTGCGGCCATAGTCCGGTTCACCTAGCTGATTGCGGCGGCGATTTGAGAAGTACGCATCTGCCATCGAGCAGGTATCGTGCCCTAAGTTTTCGACCGTACCGACCCCTTCGCGCGTCAGCACCGCATGCACGTAACCCACCAGATCAAAGTGCGAGCGGTCATCGCGCCCCGCGATGAAGAGACGATCTGTCCATTCATATTCGCCCACAAATGTGTCCCGGAATTCTGGGCCGACTTCATAGCTCGCTTGCTGGATGGCAGGTCCAATGGCGGCGACGATGCGCCCGCGCTCTGCACCGAGCGCCTCCATAGCCTCCAGAGTGGCTTCGCAAACGCCGCCCAAGGCCCCCTTCCATCCGGCATGCGCAGCTCCGATCACCTTGGTGTCCGCATCCGCAAACAAAACCGGGACACAATCGGCCGACAAGATGCATAGCGCGAGACCAGGGACTCTGGTCACCATTGCGTCTGCTTGTGGCCGCGAATGCCAAGGCTCCGTCACCGTCACCGCTTTGGCGCTGTGCACCTGAAAGCAGGACAGCAACTTATCGGCGCCCATCGCCTCTCGAACCAAATCTCGATTGTCTCGGATGGACTGCGCATCATCATCTGAGCCCTGGCCGATGTTCAAACTCTCATAAATCCCGGTCGAGACGCCCCCTTTGCGGCCGAAAAAGCCGTGGCGAATCTCCTCAATGCCGGAGAGGTGTTCAGCGCGCGTGTAAGGTGGAGCCGTCATCGCTGTTCACGCTTCCGCCGAATGACAGACGGCTTGCAGCTTATTGCCGTCCGGGTCGCGAACATACGCGCCATAGTAATTAGGGTGGTAATGCGGGCGTAACCCTGGCGCCCCTTCATCGGAGCCTCCCCGGGCCAAGGCTGCCGCATGAAAGGCATCAACCTGAACCCGAGAATGAGCGAGAAAGGCGATATGGGTCCCATTCCCAACCGTCGCAGGCCTACCATCATAAGCCGGACCGACAAAAACTTTAGGGCCGGTCATCTCGCCATAAGCTGCGCCGGAATCCGCTTCGCCAAACAACGGAACCTCCATGACGGACATAATCGCCTGATAAAACGGTTTGGCGCGCGACCAATCGTTCGTTCCCAAGGTGATATGTGCAAACATCAATCTACCCCTCAACCAAATGATTGAAAGGCAGATTAAGGAGTGTTCGGGATGGGGTCCAGCGTTAACGCGGTGCGCGTTTCGCCAAAATCCGCTGCAGCGTCCGACGGTGCATATTCAACCGGCGCGCCGTCTCGGACACATTATGCCCGCACAATTCATAGACGCGTTGAATATGCTCCCAGCGGACGCGATCGGCAGACATTGGGTTTTCTGGCGGTTCTGGCAGACCATCACCAGAATTCACAAGGGCCCGAACGATGTCTTCAACATCCGCTGGCTTGGCTAAATAATCAACGGCCCCCGCCTTTACCGCAGCGACAGCGGTCGCGATGGCACCATAACCTGTCAGGATGACGGCGCGGGCATCCGGCCGATAGCGATGCAGAACTTCGACCACATCCAGGCCAGAACCATCCTCAAGCCGGAGATCGAGAACGGCGAAGGCGGGTGGGTTTAGCCGTGCAACATCCCGCGCTTCTGACACTTTTGAGGTCGCCGAAATCAAGAATCCGCGTTGCGTCAACGCCCGTGCGAGGCGTTGCAGAAAAGGACCATCATCATCGAGCACCAAACAAGTGCGGTCTTCGACGTTTTTCAGGCTCTCATGTAATTTGACTGTGACTGGAGATTCCATGTCTTACTCCTTAAGTCCCTAATCTAGGTTGTTTTGCGTATTGTCCAAAGGCTGTAACTCAGTACGCGGCCAAACAGCCTGTACGATCGCACCGCGACGAGGTGCCGCGCGGTTGCGTGTCGCAATGCGTCCGCCAGTACGTTCGATCAGCGTCTTTGCAATGAAGAAGCCAAGTCCCATATCGCCGCCGCCGAGGTGCGCCTCGCTGCGTTGCGAAACATAAGGTTCGCCAAGTTTAGGCATCACTTCGTCCGCAAACCCCGGACCATCGTCCCTGATCGTCACCACGAACTGATTTTGCGTCCAGTTCGCCACCACACGCACTTCGTCGTTCGCGAAACTAACGGCATTCTCGATAAAGGCGCCGAGGGCATGCAGGACTTCCGGGCTTCGGCGAATGACGGGCACGCGGTCTTCACCGCCCTCTGCAGCTTCATAGGTAACCCGAATAGCAACGCCGAGCCCTTTATGAGGCGCCGCGGCTTCCTCGACCAAGGCGCTGAGCGGCATCTGTGCGTGCACCATGTCGCTCGCTTCGCGCGCTTTGCCGAGTCTCTGGAGAATATCTCTGCAGCGCTCGGCCTGCTCCGCCAGCAGTGCAGCGTCTTCCTGATGCGGGCTGTCCTCGGGCAGAACGGCGAGCAGCTCCTTTGCGACAAGATGAATGGTCGCAAGCGGGGTCCCGAGCTCATGCGCCGTCATTGCGGACATCGCTCCCAGGGCTGACAGTCTTTGTTCGCGTGACATCACAACCGCAGCCGCATCCAGCGCGCGGACCATCTTCGCTTCATCTTCGTTCACGCGCTGCGCCGATAACGCAAAGAACACGATCCCAATGCACAGAGCTGCGAAATGCCCCACTTCAAATAGTTCTGGGAAGATCAGAGCCTCGCCTTCGCGCCAGGGCAGATCAAAGGCGAACAAAGGCATGAGCGCCGCCATCCCGATGGCCAGCGCCGACAACAGGGTCGTGAATCGCCCCCTGAGGCTGGATGCGGCAATGGTCACGGGCGCAATCAAGAACAGCAAGAAGGGATTGGACAGCCCGCCGGTTAAGCTGATGAGCAGGGCCAATTGGATCACATCGAACCCAATTTGCAGCGCTGCTTCCCAGCCTTTCAATAATTGCGGTCCAACCGCGGCGAAAGACAAGAACACGTTCAGCCAGGCTGATGCTGCAATTACTGCAAGGCACAAAGCCAGTGGCAAGCTAAACCCCAGGATGAAATAGACGCCAAGCACCGCGAAACTCTGGCCGCCAACGGCCAACCAGCGTAGCGTCATGAGTGTCCCGAGCCGCGTGCGTCCCTGGGCGGCACCGACCGTCGACAAACCTTCGGGCAAGAGACTGACCAGCGCCTCATCCATGCCGACTCGGCTGGCGTTCAAGTCTTCCAATGCGCTTCTCCTAGTGCGGCGTCACGGCCCTTTATCACAAACCGCGAATGTGCACATAACGCCATCATGAACACATTCCAGTCGATTTCGTTGGGTCTTGCAGGACTGGCGCTGGCGGCCTGCAATCCGTCTTCGCCCTCACCGAGTGCGGGCGGTGCGGCTGCTGGCTGCATGACGCGGGCTTATGATACGATTGGTGGCCCGATAAATCTGGTGGCGCACACCGGCGAACGGGTGACGGAAGCCGACTTTATGGGCAAGCCAACGTTGATCTATTTTGGGTTCACCTATTGCCCTGACATTTGCCCGGGAACGCTTGTCGCTGTTAAACGCGCTTATCAGGCATTGCCGGAGGGCCTGGAGCCACCGCAGACACTTCTGATTACGGTCGACCCAGAACGCGATACGCCTGAGGCGCTGGCCCAATATGTTTCGACCGCTGCGTTTCCGGATAATTTGATGGGGCTCACTGGCACCGAGAATGAGATTGCGGCAGCCGCAGATGCGTTTATCGCACAGTATGAGCGGATCGAGACGCCGGAAAGCCTCGCAGAATACACAATGGACCATACGTCATTATTGTATCTCATGGATGAGAACTGGCAGCTTAAGACCTTCTTCGCCGAGGCCGATGCAGATCCGGATTATATCTCAAGCTGCTTGCAACAGCATATTGGCTAAACCGGATTCAGCTGGCTTTCTTTCACCTGAGACCCAGCAAGATAGGTGCTCAAAATCGCCACCGCGGCAGAGCCTGTTCCCACACCAAGCTTGGCATAAGCCCGGCGACGAAACGTGTCGGCGGTGGCAGCTGTTACGCCCATGCGTTGAGCAATATCGCGCTTTTTGAGCCCAGCAGCGACCCACATGAGCAGCTCTAATTCACGTGCGGAAAGCCCCAAATGCTTGCGCGCTTCCTTACAGGAGCGGCGTGCCCGAAGAACGAAATTCCCAACCTGGAATTCGTTATCGCCGCGCGTGCGTGTGCAATCTGTCTTGTTAACCATTTCCATTATCATCCGCAGCCGCTTAAGCGTTTTTGATGCTCTGACAACGGGATTAAGCAGCAATTCCTGCCATAATACTGTTTTGCAAACGGAAATTTGTAAGTAATTCGATAGAAATCGTCAGTACTCACCCACGGGTCGGGTCAAACCTGTCGATTCCACTCAGTTTACGGCGATTCTAGAGTCGTATTCGGGTCGCTGCAATTCCCGACGCGTTAACCAAGAGTGGGACAAAAAACTGCCCGCGAGCTGCTCAATCCGAGCGCCGCTCGACGTTTTAAATCGCTTTAATCCCGGCGACAAATCGGTTCGTCCGAGATCCAAACGCAGGCAGCCTTGCGCCTGCAAATCCTGCATCGCGTTCCACAATAAGAGGTTGTGGGCGCAATGCTGTCGCCCAAGCAGCGTGGTCACCCCAGCCTGATAGGTCGCCATCAATCCGTGCTTCAGTACAAGCAGTCCCGCGACGGGCGCCTGGCCAAGCTTAGCAATAAACATCCTGGCCTCGCCTGGATTGGTCGCGGCATAGGCGAGTAAAAAGCCCGTCGGATAGGATTTGTAGCGCCGGGACTTTTGCTGCGTGGACTCTGCGTCCAAGAACCAGCGGTGTTGTTCAAGGTCCAAGGCCTCATGAGTAACCCGAAGCGGACTGCGTTCTGCCTTGTTCAACTGATTTCGCCACTTTTGGTGCATCCGCGCGCGCATTTCACCCGGCGCGCTTAAGTCCAGAATGGCAAGATCAGCTCCGGCCGCAATTTTGAGTCCTCTGGGAGTTGGCATACGTGCCGGCGCGTTGATGACCAGTGGTCCCTTGGTCATCTGTCGCATCATCTGCAAGAGTTCCGCTGCACTCTCTGGTTTAGCTGCAACGGGGCCACGCGAGACTAAGTGAAACCCGCCGATGACCGGAAGCGTTCGACTTTGAATGAGGCAGGTCCCAGCATCGGACTGAACCCGCTTTACCGTTAAATTCAACGCGACACAGGTGCGTTCGAAAGCGTGGGACTGGGTCAGCGGCAAGGGCAAGTCGGTCATGATTAAAACTTGCGGTTGTAACGCTTCACAATTGGTTAACTTTTTTAGAGCGGACTCAAGCAGTCCCGACGGCCCGGTTTGTGCAGTGCCATCAAGCCGGATGCGGTGATTAGATTGGCTTTACTAAGCACACAACTTATGTTGCAGTGCACCAAATACGGGAGTGGGATGTCATGTTGTACACGCTGGTCGAGATGAATCGGGCCGCCTTGGCACCGATGCGTTTGCTCGCCAAAGGCACAATGCAGGCGCTCGAAAACCCGCTCAATCCATTCACAAACACCACTATGGGACGTTCAGCGCATGCCGCAAGCAGCGTATTTGAGCGTGCCACGCGATATTATGGTAAACCTGAATGGCAAATTCCGACCACGGAAATTGGTGGTAGAACCTGCGACGTCACGCCCGTTACAAGCTGGTCGACCCCCTGGTGCAGCCTGATCCACTTCGAAACAGAAGGCGCACCGAAAAACCGCCCGCGTCTCCTGATCTGCGCTCCACTCTCTGGGCATTTTGCGACGCTCTTGCGCGGCACGGTTGAGGCGTTTCTGCCGACACACGAAGTCTACATTACCGATTGGACCGACGCGAAAATGGCTCCGGTCTGGTTCGGACGGTTCGACTTGGACGATTACATCGATCATGTTCGTTCTGCGTTGCAGCATATAGGCGGTGGCGCGCACGTTGTGGCGGTCTGCCAGCCCGGGCCAGCGGTTCTGGCGGCGATCTCGATGATGGCAGAGGATGGTGACCCGGCACTGCCCGCGACCATGACGTATATGGGATCCCCAATTGATGCGCGGAAATCGCCCACCGTGCCGAACTTATTGGCCGAGGAACGCAGCTTTGAATGGTTCCGCGAAAAGATGATTTACACCGTGCCTGCGCCCTGGCCGGGTATGCTGCGGCGCGTCTATCCGGGCTTTGTGCAACTGACCAGCTTTATGCATATGAACTGGGAGCGCCATGTCGATGCCCAGGCGCGCTTCTTTGAGCATTTGGTGGAAGGCGATGAGGATAGCGCCGACAAGCACCGGACATTTTACAATGAGTATCTCGCAGTCCTTGATCTCACCGAAGAGTTCTACCTGCAGACCATTCGACGGGTCTTCCGCGAACATCGATTGGCCCGCGGGATCTTTCGGTATCGCGGCGAACGATTGATCAATCCGAGTGCGATCAAGACGGTCGGCTTAATGACCGTTGAGGGCGAGAAAGATGACATTTCAGGCATCGGACAAACTCAAGCCGCACATGAACTTTGTTCGAGCCTGCCGGAAAAGATGCAGATCGACTATATTCAGCCGGGCGTCGGTCATTATGGCGTGTTCAATGGGAGACGCTTCAAAGACGGGATCGTGCCGCGTATCAATGCCTTCCAGGACAGTATCGCCGGGATGGCTTAGCCGGAAGTACGCCTGCGGCTCAGCAGGTAAATGATTGCACCCGAACCGATCAGCGCGATGCTCACTGCAACCTCTTGTGGTCGTTCAAGCGCAACGAACACCAATGTCCAGATCGTCAACACCAAATAGATGATCGGAGTGATGGGAAACAGCGGTACGCGAAAAGGACGCGGCAAGTCCGGTTGACGCCAGCGCAAGACGAAGAGCCCCAAAACCGCAAACAGACTGTTCAACGCAAGCGTAAATCCAGCAAAGACCAAAACTTGGTCAAACGTCGCTGTGATCACAAACACCAATGCCAAGGTGGACTGCACCAGAACCGCGAAGGTTGGCATTCCGTCTTCATTCGAACTTGCGAGCTTTCGAAAGGCCGGGATGTCTTGCCCAATCACTTGCAACACACGCGGACCCGCGATCGTCATCGCAGAGACGGTTGAGATCAGAAGCACGCCGAGCACTGCCCCGGTGAACATGGCGCCTGTATCGCCAAACACGTACCGCGCAGCAATCACGCCGACTTCCACCTCCCCCACCATCAAGTCGGCAGGCGTGGTCAACAAAAAGACGGCGTTGAGCAAAATATAAAGCAACATCACTCCGAACGCGCCTGCGAACAGGACGCGTGGCAGACTGCGCTGAGGGTCTTTCAATTCGTCCGTCAGATAGGTCGCAACATTCCAGCCTGTGTAAGCGTAACTGACATAGATGAGCGACACCGCAAATGCTCTGGATGTCATCGCGCCGACATCGCCGGACTTTGGCAGCAGACTGATCGGTTGATACCCTGTGACCATAATAAGCGCCGCGAGACTGAGCCCCAAGATCACCGCAACTTTGATGGCGGTGAAGACGCTTTGGAAGCGGCCGCTGGTTTCGCGTTGTCGTGTGTGGACAAGCGTCAGAATAATGATCAGCGCGACGGCCAATCCACGTTCTGTCCAATTGGTCACCTGAGCATTGGCTTCAGGCAGGAGCGACGACGTCGTATAGGCCCCAAAGGTCATGGCTGCGAGCGCAACCGGGGCTGAAAAGCCAATGGTGGCGGAGACCCAGCCCGACACAAACCCGGCGGCTGGGTGATAGATGCGCCCCAGGAAGTTATATTCTCCCCCCGAGCGCGGCAGCGCCGCGCCGAGTTCGGCATAAGACAGCGCGCCACAAATCGCGACGCCGCCGCCGACAATCCAGAGCATAATCAACGCAAAGCCCGATTGCAGTGTGACCAGCTGAAATCCAAGACTGGTAAAAACGCCAGTACCGATCATGTTGGCGACAACGACAGCGAGGGCCGTCATAGGGGTAAAGTAGGTTTTCATGACCTGACGCATAAAGACCTTCCCCTCAAGCTGTCCAGGTTCGCTGCGTCGAGCGTGGAATTTTGCGAAAAAGTGATGAAGTTTGGGACGGTTCGGCGATTTTGGAGATATCGACTTCACAATTGAACCCAGACCACATCTTACGCAAGCTGCCGCGCGAGAAGATGCCCCCTACCCTCGCCTGCGAGTCATGGTTACAACGCCTTGAAGACGGAAGGAGTCATTATGCCGAGCGCCCCCATCACTTCGGACAGCCATCTCTATTTGATTGATGCGAGCGCCTATATCTTCCGCGCCTATCATGCCCTGCCGCCATTGACGCGCGCTTCAGATGGCCTGCCCGTCGGGGCGGTGTCCGGCTTTTGCAACATGCTATGGAAGCTGCTCGAAGATTTAAAAGGCGATGATCGCCCGACCCATTTTGCCTGCGTGTTCGACAAATCCTCCTACACATTCCGCAATGAGATGTTCCCGGACTACAAGGCCAACCGATCCGAGCCTCCGGACGATTTGCGGCCGCAATTCCCGCTGGTGCGCGAGGCGGCGATCGCGTTTCACACCCATGCCCTGGAACTGGAAGGCTATGAAGCCGATGATCTGATGGCGACTTATGCCCGCCAAGCCGAAGCCAAAGGCGCGCGGGTAACGATTGTCTCGTCCGACAAAGACCTGATGCAGCTCGTCACTGACAAAATCTCCATGCTCGACACGATGAAGAATAAGCATATCGGGCATGAGCAAGTGGTGGAGAAGTTTGGGGTCGGCCCTGACAAAGTCATCGATATCCAATCGCTGGCAGGCGACAGTGTCGACAATATTCCTGGCGCGCCGGGCATTGGCGTCAAAACCGCAGCCACACTAATCACCGAATATGGCGACCTGGACACGCTGCTCGCCCGCGCCGAGGAGATCAAACAACCCAAGCGCCGCCAGACCCTGATCGACCATGCCGATCAGATCCGTATGTCGCGCGAGCTCGTCACTTTGAAAGAGGACGTCGCGGTCGAGGTGCCTTTGGAAGACCTCGCCGTGGCCGATCCAGACCCGAAAACGCTAATCGATTTTCTCGAACGGATGGAATTCCGCACAATCACGCGCCGGGTCAAAGAGACGTTTGAGCTGGAAGGTACGCTCGAAGAGGCGACCGAAGACGAGCCGGTTCAAATCGATCGCAGCGCCTATGTCTGCATTCGCGACTTTGACACGCTCGAAGACTGGATCACCCGCGCGACCGCGCAAGGCTATGTCGCGGTCGATACCGAAACCGATGCGCTCGATGCGCATGAGTCCGGCCTGGTCGGTGTCTCATTGGCGCTTGGCCCAGGCGAGGCCTGTTACATCCCGCTCGCGCATGTCGATCCGGACAGTGACCCAGCGGCCGCATCCGGCGATATGTTCGGGGCTGATCCGCCGCGCCAGATCAAAATGGACCAGGCGCTCGAGGCGCTGAAAGCCCTGCTCGAAGACGATTCCGTGCTCAAGATCGGGCATAATTTCAAATATGATGTCACGGTGCTCGCCCGCTATGGAATCCATGTCGCGCCGATAGACGATACGATGCTGCTGAGCTTCGTCATGCATGCTGGCATGCACAATCATGGCATGGATGAGCTCTCTGAGCGCTATTTCCACCACTCCCCCATCGCCTTTAAAGATGTCTGCGGCACCGGCAAGAAGCAGATCAGTTTTGATCGCGTGCCGCTCGACCGGGCCACCGAATATGCCGCTGAGGATGCCGACATCACGCTGCGGCTTTGGCTCGAATCGAAAAAGCGCCTGTACAAAGAGCGCGTCACCACAGTCTATGAGACACTGGAACGCCCGCTCGTCTCGGTCCTGTCTGATATGGAAAGCCATGGCATCAAAGTGGACCGCGACACGCTCTCCAGGCTGTCGGCCGAGTTTAACCAATCCATGGCGCGCTATGAAGCCGAAGCCTATGAACTGGCGGGCCGCGAGTTCAATCTTGGCAGCCCCAAACAGCTTGGCGAGATCCTGTTCGATGAAATGGGCCTTGAAGGCGGCAAGAAGACCAAGACCGGCGCGTGGCAAACCGGCGCCGACATCCTGGAAGATTTAGCCGCCGAAGGCCATGATTTGCCGCGTGCGGTGATCGGCTGGCGGACCGTGTCCAAGCTGCGCTCGACCTATACCGAGACCCTACAACAGCAGATCAGCCCGCGCACCGGCCGCGTCCACACCAATTATGGTATGACCGGCGCGCAGACGGGGCGGCTCTCCTCCAATGATCCGAACCTGCAAAACATTCCGATCCGCACCGAAGAAGGCCGCAAGATCCGCGAGGCTTTTATTCCCGAGCCAGGCCATGTCCTGATCAGCGCCGACTATAGCCAGATTGAGCTGCGTCTTCTGGCGCATATTGCTGGCATTGACGCGCTAAAAGACGCGTTCAATCAAGGCCTCGACATTCACGCCATGACCGCGTCGGAAATGTTCGACACGCCAATAGAGGGCATGGACCCGATGATCCGTCGCCGCGCCAAGGCGATCAATTTCGGCATCATTTACGGCATTTCCGGCTTTGGCCTCGCCCGACAATTGTCGATCCCGCGCGACGAAGCTTCGGCCTATATCAAGACCTATTTCAAACGCTTCCCCGGCATCAAAGCCTATATGGATGAGACCAAGAAATATGCTGCAGAGCACGAAAAGGTTGAGACCATTTTCGGCCGTGTCCTGCACCTGAAAGGGATCAAAGCCAAAGGCCCGCAACGCGGCTTCGCCGAACGCCAAGCGATTAATGCGCCCATCCAAGGCTCTGCCGCCGACATTATCAAGCGCGCAATGATTCAAATGCCGGACGCCCTAGAGACGGCAGGGCTGAAGGCAAAAATGCTGTTACAAGTGCATGACGAACTGATCTTCGAAGCGCCGGAAGATGAAGCGGAAAAGACCATCGAGGTGGTTCGCGCCACGATGGAACGTGCGCCGCTGCCCGCCCTAAACCTGAGCGTGCCTCTGGTGGTCGAAGCAGACATCGGCATGAACTGGGCCGAGGCGCATTAAGCGCGCTCTAAAGTCCAGCGGTTCATTTTGAGTGAGGCTGCCTTTTATCCAGAGGCGGCTCTCCCCCTCGACCTGGGAAGCCGAGCGCCCAAAAATCAGGCGCGACGACAAAAAGTGAATTCCAAAGGCAGGACACATGACCGAATCTGTCTTCTGCCTGTTATGCTTTCCCGCATGACCGCCAGCGGCGCCGGGAATGAGCGACAGACAGAATGAACACTTTTGACTATCTTGTCGTCGGCACTTACCTCATCGCGCTCATCGGGTTCGGCTTCCTTTTACGACAGCAGAATTCCGAGCAGGACTATTATCTCGGCGGACGAGAGCTGGGGTGGTTTCCGCTTACCCTCTCAGTGATGGCAACACAGCTCAGTGCGATCAGTTTCGTCTCTGCGCCCGCTTTTGTTGGTTTGCGCGAAGGCGGCGGGCTGCAATGGCTGACCTTCGAACTCGCTGTCCCCCTTGCCATGCTCCTGGTCATGTTCGTGATCGCGCCGCCGCTTTATCGCGCAGGCATTGTCAGCATATATGACTTTCTCGATCGTCGGTTCGGGCGCTCAACGCGCTTGTTGATCAGTCTGTCCTTTCAAATCGTTCGATCGTTCTCGACTGGGATTATGGTCTACGCAATCGCGCTGATCCTTGAAGCCGTGCTGGCCATCCCGCTCTGGCAATCGGTGATCGCAGTCGGCTTGATTACGCTTATCTATGCGACGTCCGGGGGCATGAAGGCCGTTGTCTATGGCGATGCGATTCAGATGGTTTTGATCCTCGGAGGAATTTTGCTGGTCACCGGATATGCGGTGGCGGACCTCGGCGGGATTGGCTCAGCGATCGGCGAGATCGATCGCGACCGATTACAAGCAATCGATGTAAATGCCCTTGGATTCAGCGGTGACGAGTTTGGGTTGTTTCCGATGCTGTTTGGCGGTTTCGTGCTCTACGCATCCTATTATGCGTGTGACCAAAGCCAGGCTCAGCGGATCTTATCGGCGCGTAATGAGGGCGAGGTGCGCCGCTTGCTCTTCGCCAATGGCCTGCTGCGCTTCCCGATCGTTGTTTTGTACTGTTTCGCGGGCCTTGTGATCAGTGCTTCATTCTTCAATGATCCGGAACTCTTGGCAAAAGTTCCGACCGACAAGCCGGACTATATGATGCCGATCTACATTATCGAAAGGCTTCCTCATGGGGTGATCGGTTTGCTCATTGTCGCGATGCTGTCAGCGGCCATGTCCTCGCTAAGTTCAGCCGTAAACTCCCTCGCTGCGGCGACCGAGAAAGACCTCGCCATGCTCGGGCTGGCACCGTCGCACCCGAACCAACAAGTACAACTGGCGCGGGCGCTATCGATCGGTTGGGGCTTGGTGATTTTGATTCTGTCCTTTTTTGCGGGCTCGATTGCACCAACCGTCATAGAGGCGATCAACAAAGTGGGATCTGCTTTGTACGGCCCTATCCTTGGCGTGTTTCTGATGGCAATTTTGCAGAGTCGCAGGTCCGAGGCAGCGGCGAATATCGGACTTCTGGTCGGGCTCGCCCTGAACCTTTATTTCTGGCTCTTCGTACCGAACCTGTTCTGGATGTGGTGGAATGTGATCGGACTTGTCGTCACGCTTGTGACGGGCGCGATTTTGACGCTGATCCTGTCTCCACCATCGCGAGACGAGGGCCGGCTCCTCCCGCAAGTTCAAGCACCGATTGTCTGGACCTACAGTCTTGCACTCATCGCCGCGTTCATCGTGATCTTGGGGACGAGTTGGGGCGCTCCTTTTGTGTTCGGGTGAGACGACGCATGACCGCCCATATAGCCCTGGGTCTAACGTGGCCACGCCGTTTAAACCGGACTATGCAGAGACAAAACTTGGGCATGGCGGCTGAATGACCAATGCGATTGCGGACCTGTTGGCAGACTGGATTGAGATTCAGATTCAATCCTCATCCAGCGTGCCAGTCCTGTTTGTGTCCGGAGCGCAAGGCATTGGAAAATCGACGGCGCTCAAGCAGGTTGAACAGCATTTCGATCATCGCCTCGCGGTTCTTGGTCTGGATGACTTCTATCTGACCCGCGCAGACCGCAAAGCGCTCGCGGCTAAGGTCCACCCATTGTTCGAAACCCGTGGTCCACCCGGAACGCATGACACAGCCTTTTTGCGCGAAACACTCCAAGCGCTCCGCACGGCATCAGAGACCAGCGAAACGGCTATCCCGGTCTTTGACAAGCGGGTGGATGACCGGGCGCCTCGAGACGCATGGAGCATGTTTCGAGGTCGACCAAAGGCGATCCTTGTTGAGGGCTGGTGCATAGGCGCCTTGCCCGCACGCGATGGCGAAGACAAGGCTCCGCTTAACGAAATCGAAGCGCAAGATGCATCTGGACTTTGGCGCAGGCATCAAGACGCTCAATTGGCAGACCCGTATTCTGATTTATGGGACGAAGCTGATGCCTTCTTGCATTTATGTGCGCCGAGCTTTCAGCGGGTTTTTGCATGGCGACTGCAGCAAGAAGCGACCACGCACGAGGTCGCTTTAGAGAATCTTCCGAGCGATCGGAGTGATTGGGTTCGAACGTTTATCCAACACTATGAGCGGCTGACCAAACGGATGCTGAGCGGCCAGCGCCGTGGTGGCTATATTTTGGAGGTTGATGCCGATCGTCGCCCGCTCTCAAAACCGCGTACGCCCTTGATTGTCTTCTCAGACTTGGATGGCTCGCTGTTGGACCATAACACCTATTCGTTTGAAGCTGCGAGGCCTGCTCTGAAAGCCTTGCGGGCCACCGGTAGCAAGCTGATCCTGGCAAGTTCAAAGACGGCAACAGAGATAGATTCGCTGCGCGAGCAAGTCGGCTTCGCGGACTGTCCGGCCATCGTTGAGAATGGTGCGGGCATCCTCGAACCGGGGCAGAGCGCCAAAAGCTTGGGCAATGCCGTTTATCAAGAGATCCGAACGCAATTGCAGGGTCTGCCGAACCAATTGAGGCAAAGCTTTGAAGGGTTCGGTGACGGGTCGAATGAACGCGTTGCAGAACTTACAGGTCTGTCCGTCGAAGCCGCGGCACGCGCCAAGGCCCGCAGCTTTTCTGAACCGGGTCTTTGGCGAGGATCTGCGGACGAGCTGGAGACATTTCTGAAAGAGTTGGCTGGGCTCGGGCTTTCTGCCCGACACGGCGGACGATTTTTAACACTGTCCTTCGGCACCACAAAAGCGGACCAAATGTTCAAAATCGCGTCTAGATTTGCACCAGCACCGACATTGGCCCTCGGAGATGCGCCGAATGACATTGAAATGCTCGAAACGGCTAACTACGCCGTGATCGTCAAGAACAAGAGTGGGGCGGGCGTGCCGAAGCTAACCAAGGAAGCTGATGGCAGCCTTACAAGGACCGAAGAAGAAGGCCCCGCAGGTTGGAATACAGCCGTTTTAGCTCTGATGCGTCAGCTCGGGGTCGAAAGCGCCGCAAAATAGGGATTGGGCATTGGCAGATTTTCATCAACACGGACGGGTCGCAACACTACAAAATTTGCGAACGACCAAAACGGAAGAGCTGGAAGCCCAGCTGCTCGAGTTTTCCAAGACCAAAAAAGTCTGGCTTATTCTGCCATCTTTGTATTCCGAACTGGAAGGCGATGCCCTGCCCGCCATTCGGGATAAACTGGCAGAAATTCCGTATATTGATCACATTGTGATCGGACTCGATAATGCGACGGAGTCCCAATTCGAAAGTGCCAAAGCCTTCTTTTCTGATCTGCCTCAGGATCACTCCATACTTTGGAATGACGGGCCCCGGTTGAAAACGATAGACGAGCAACTTGCCGCCGGCACGCTGGCGCCGCGTGAGATCGGGAAGGGCCGGAATGTTTGGTATTGCTTCGGCTACACGCTGGCGTGCGGCCGAGCGGACGTCGTGGCGCTGCACGATTGCGATATTCTAACCTATAGCCGCGATATGCTGGCGCGGCTTCTGTACCCCGTTTGTCACCCCAATTTTTCCTACCAGTTCTGCAAAGGCTATTATCCAAGACTTGCGAACGGCACTTTGAAAGGACGCGTCAATCGTCTGCTCGTGACGCCGCTGCTTCATGCGCTGTCCGAGCTGTTCGGACATTTGGATTATCTCAGCTACCTCAAAAGCTTCCGATATGCGCTGTCCGGCGAGTTCGCGATGCAGACCAGCATTCTAAAAGACATCCGCGTGCCCTCAGACTGGGGGCTTGAGATTGGGGTCCTCTCCGAGGCCTATCGCAACATCAATGCGCGCCGAATTTGCCAGGTCGATATTGCGGACAATTACGATCACAAACACCAGCCGCTTTCTGAGAATGACGCGAATGCCGGACTGTCACGAATGTCCCGAGACATCAGTAAGGCGCTGTTCCGTAAACTCGCTATTCAAGGCGTGGTATTCCAGAAAGAAACGTTCCGCACGCTCAAGGCGACGTATTACCGGACTGCTCTCGATCTGATCGAAGCCTATGACGCGGTCGCGACGATGAATGGGCTCTCCCTCGACCGAAATTCTGAAGAACGCGCGGTCGAACTGTTTGCAACCAATGTGGCGGTCGCAGGCGCTCAATTCCTCGAAACACCGGTCGAAACGCCTCTGATCCCAAACTGGACCCGGATCGAAGCCGCAGATCCTACGATCATGGCGCGCCTTCGAGATGCGGTGAAAGCGGATGCGGCCTAGTCCGCGTCCCAGGAGCCAACCCGATTAGTGATCCACCGACACTGATAAGGGGCAAAGTGAATTTCTTCGCCAAGCGGTTCAATCACATCCCCGGTCAGCAGATCGACCCAGCTCTCCCCAGAAATCAGGTTCAATGACCGCGCTGGAACGCCCACCTTTTGATCCGAGATATTATGAATCGCAAAGATGGATTGATCTCGTTCAAGGTTCTGACGCCAGAACCCGAAGATCTTGTCCCCGAGTTGCATCGTGAATTGCGTGGCGTTCGGGTGGAATGCTTTCTGAGCGCGCCGGATCCGGCATCTTCGATTGAGTTCTGTCATCGCCTTGGCGTGGACGCTGTCTTCGTCCGCCAAAAGTGTCCGCAATTTCGGATAGTTCCAGCGATGCCGGTTGATCGCACGGTTTACACCAGATTTGCGCACGCCCTCCGTATCGTTTGGGGTCGCCAGCAACGCGTGGATGTAGATCGCGGGAATCCCTTCAAGCGCGAGGACAATTGTCTGTGAACACATGAAACGATCGAACTGATGAGCATCCCCCTCGGGCGTCCCCTTCATCATATCGTACAGCGTGATGTTCAGCTCATAAGGACGTTCTGACCCATCCGGCATGGTGCGCATGTTAATCAAGCCACCGAACGCCTTGGTGGTCTGCAGCATCAGATCGATATCTTCTGATGGCAGCAAGCCTTCAGCCGGGCGCATACCGATGCCGTCATGACTGGCACTAAAGTTCAGGTAGGCACAGCCCAGCGGGGCCGGCGGCATCGACATCTGCCATTGGTTCAAATACTCGGACGTCCCGGTCAGGAGCGCATGGACCAGCAAGGGCGGTAGCGAGAAATTATAGATGCTGTGCGCTTCGTTCCGCATGCCGAAATAAGAGAGGTTCTCCTTGTTCGGCACATTGGTTTCTGTCAGCAGCACCACCGATTCCGGGTGGTAATCCAACAAAACGCGCATGAGCTGAATGATCGCGTGCGTTTCAGGCAAGTGGATACAATTCGTGCCGACCGTTTTCCAAAGGAAGGCCACCGCATCCAAACGGATGACGCGCACCCCATTTTCAATATGCAGGCGTGTGATCCGCAGAAACTCCAATAGGACTTCTGGGTTCTTGAAATCCAGGTCCACCTGATCATGGCTGAACGTACACCAGACATGTTTGACCCCATTTGCGGTTTCGACTTCGCGCAATAAAGGGCTGGTTCTGGGACGGACAACGTCGCTTAAATCTTCGTTTGGGTCGCCTTCAACGAAATAGCGATCGTAAGGCGATTGTCCCTGGATGTAAGCGCTGAACCAGGGCCCCTGCGACGAGACGTGGTTGAGCACGAGGTCGGACATCAGCTTGAATTCCGATGAAATACGGTTGATGTCCGCCCAGTCTCCAATCACTGGATTTACGACGGTATAGTCTGTGACCGAAAACCCTTCATCGGACGAGAAGGGGAAAAACGGTAAAATGTGTACGCCGGTGAAGGCGTCCTTCAAGTACCGGGTCAGAAAGTCATAAAGCAAATCGAGGGGTTTGTGACGGCCATCAATAATCGAATGACCGTAGGTGATGAGCAGGACATCATCCTCGGTCCATTGGCCCTGAACATCAGGGTATCTGGGGACGGATCTGATGGGGATATCATCCTCGAAGAAACACGCCACAATGCGCTCGGACAGATCAACACTGTCTTCGTCCGGATAGATAAACCCCAATAGGTCTTGCAGATTGGACAGTAAGCTCGCGGTCACGCATCACCTCGCTTTGATAGGCATTTCATCTGTTCAGGGATGAATTGAAAATTGTCAAAGACGTGAAGCAATTCGCGCGCCGTCGCGGTTTTTTCAACCGATTGCCTCACGCCTTAGCACCTCTGCGCCAGGGTCCTGACCCGCAAACACATCCCTAAGGCGTCACCCAAACGAGCCCCGACCAAGGAGATCCCACGTCATATTCAGCGGTGAAATCGAGGCTGGGGTCGCGACGAAGCCCTAATCGCTCCATAACGGCCTGGGAGCGCCGATTATCCGATGCCGTGTAAGAGATCACTCTCTGTAAACCCACGCGATCAAAGCCATCTTGCAACGCTGCGCGCGCGGCTTCGCTCGCATAGCCATAGCCCCAGGCCGCCCGGCACAGCCGCCAACCAATCTCATTGTGCGGGCCAAGCGGGTGATCGCCCGCGACGTGCATGATGCCCGCATAGCCGAGGAAGGCGCCTTGGCGATTCTCGATCACCCATCGACCATAACCGCGGTCTAAATAAGCCTGTCGATATCGATTCAGCTTCTCGTCACTGGCCGTGCGATCGAGCGGGCCACCAAGATCCGCCATCACTTCAGGGTCTGCATTTAACGCCGCAAAGGCCGCACAATCGTCTCGATCCCATGACCGGAGGCGCAAGCGCGGCGTTATCATTTCAAACGCTGACATGGCGGGTCGTCATCTCCTGGTTGGTCGTCGGGATTACTTGTTCAGCGCTCCGGCATAGAACGCGCGCAGATCGCGCATAATGGCAACGCGTGAGGGCTCATGGACGTACATCATATGGCCCGCCTCATAATAGGTCAGCGCAACACGATCAAAAGGAATGCCATGACGCGCAAACGTCATGTCTGCATCGAAGAATGGCGTGACCAGATCATAAAGGCCGTTCGCGACCCAGACATCGAGGTCCTTATTGTGACGCATTGCGGTAGAGAGTTTGCGCGCGACGTTCACATAGCTCGGCTCCCAGCTTTGGCCTTCTGGGGCGGTTCGGTAGTTCCAGTTCGATCCCACCTCGCCATTAGAGACCTTGTAAGGTCGCTCAATATCAACGCCGAGCGTAGTGTTTATGTAATGGTTGAACATTGCCGTATAGGCCGCGCCAAACGCTGTCGACGCCGCATCCAAACGGGGACGTTCAGCAACATCATCGGCTTCATCGACAAAGTACCGACTGTCTAGGCTACCAATCGCAACCCCCTGATCCCGGAGGAGTTCTTTGCGATAGCGACCGGTGAGAATTCGCAGGTCTGAGCGGTCGATGTACGCGGCATCGAGCCCCGTGAAATAGGCCATGCGTTCAATGATATAGGCCCTTTCCTCTGCCGTCATCGCAGCACCTTTCAGAAGCGCAGGCGCGTACTCATCACGGGCAAAGGTGCGCGCTTCGTCTATGAAGGTTTGCAGCGGGACGCCCTGCCCGGCGCGCTCAAAATAATGCGACGTCGCGGCCATAGTCGGCAGATAAGTGACGTAAGAATAGAAATTATCGTGGACCGGCGTCGACCCCTCATAGTCAAGCGCGTTTGAAATCAACGCCAGACCATTCAACGCAATATTGTTCGCTCGGCTGGTGGTCAGCTCATGTGCAACCTGCACCGCCCGCATGGTCCCGAAACTCTCACCGGCCAGATATTTTGGGGCATTCCACCGATCATGTTCGTCAATCCAAAGGCGGATGAACTCTGCAACCGATTGCGTGTCTCCACTTTGGCTCCAATAATCAGTGGAATCACCCGCACCGATGACCCGGCTATAGCCCGTTCCGACAGGATCGATGAAGACAAGGTCGGTGACATCCAGCGGACTGTCCGGATGATCGATCAGGGTATATGGCGCAGCACCATCGTCTTCGTCTGCGTCACTCGCCACCAGCACGCGTTTCGGACCGAACATGCCCATATGCAACCAGATCGATGCGGACCCAGGTCCGCCATTAAAGACAAACGTTACCGGTCGGGTCTCATCGGCATCCTGTTTGATGTAGGAGAAGGCGAAGATGCTGGCGGTCGGTTCGCCTTTCTCGTTTTTGAGAAACACCTCTCCGGCTTCCACGCGGTAGTTCACACGCTCTCCACCAAATCGCCCAACATGTTCGGTCACGAACATGACCGGCTCGGCAACCTCCATCTTCGTCTCACTGGCATCCGCTTCTGGGGTCTCTGCGCTCGCTGGCACCCCAGAGGCGAGCACAAGAACAATGGCTGCGCTGAGCCCACCCCAAATCGATCGTATTGGCATCTTCTACCCTCATCACACGGCTTGTACCGGCGTGATAATCCTCGTTTGGGTCCTTGGCGAGCAAAAGTCGCGTTGGACTGAGGATCAGACGCAGCAATGCCTCATGCGTGATCGGAGTTTCGAATCGATTTGGTCGACTGCATTCGAAGTGATACGCCTGTCCTCTAAGACGATCTTCGATCCATCGAGACTTATTGAGGAAACGGGCCCAACAATGACACACGAGATGATTTTCAAGCCTTCAAAACGCGTCGTCGCCGACGTGGCAAAACTTTTGACCGCCTTTGTTTTTGTGCTCACGATCGGAACGCTCCTGCCCACCGCGACGGCGGACCCGCTCTCCGAAACGCTGGATATCGCCTATTATGAAGGCGATGATTTTGATTCCGAAAAGCACAGGTTGGATCTCATTCTGCAAGCGGATCAACCCGCGCAAGCGACCATGCTTTGGATCCATGGCGGGGCCTGGGCCTTTGGGGATCGTAAAGCCGACATGGACCTTGCCCGGGCATTCGCGCGCGACGGGATCGCTGTCGCCAACATGTCTTACCGACTTAGCCGCGGGGACTGGCGCGGCGAGGAATTCCCGTCCACCGGCGTCCAACATCCCGAGCATATCAAAGACGTCGCGCGGGCCTTTGCCTGGCTGCACGCCAATGCTGAGGACTATGGTCTGGATACCGGCCGGTTATTCGTGGGCGGGTTTTCGGCGGGCGGACACTTATCGGCCTTGCTGGCCATGGATGAACGCTATCTCGCAGATCATGATCTGGCGCTTTCCGACATCACCGCAGCGGTGCCGGTTGCGGGCGGATATGACCTGGAAGCCTACTATCAAGCGATCGAAGAAGGTTTGGGTGAAGAGACGGCCATTGGACATGTCTTAGGCGTTTTTGGCCCCCGAGATGGCCTACCTGAGGCGTCCCCCCTGACCTATCTGGAGACGGCCTCTATCCCCATGCTGGTTCTGACAGAGGGCCAAACCGCTGACTATACAAAGATTTTTGATGACGCGGTCTCAGCGACCGGAAAAACCGGTTTGATTCAATTCAGCTATTACAATGATGAGACGCATGCGTCCCTGGTGGCCAGCTTGAGCGAAGAAGAGAGCGCAGCGCGCGACGAAATGGTCGCTTATATGAAATCGCTTGTCGACTCTGATAACTGATTTCAGCCGACCTTGTTTGCAGACTAAGCCCGCTTGAGGTGATCGACGCACTGATCCGACGAGCTGTTGATCAGGACCTGCGGCCGGCCGATCAGATAACCCTGCACTTCGGCGCAACCGCGCGCCGTGACAAAGGTTTCTATATCCGTCGTCTCAACGCCCTCGACGCAGGACTTCAAGTTCATCTGATTGAGCAATCCGATGATCGCCGCGAGCAGTTTCTTGCCCTGGGTCGTTTGGACGGCATCTCGTACGAAAACGTGGTCGAGCTTCACTTTGGTGAGCGGTAATTTTTCGAGCAAGGAAATGGACGAATAGCCCGTTCCGAAATCATCAAGCACGATCGCATATCCAGCTTCGCTCGCCGTGACGAGGTGGTTGAGATTCTCAGCATCATTACGCAGCGCCACTTGCTCTGTGATTTCCAGTTCGATCTGCGCCGGGACCACCAAATGCCGACGGAGAATGGTGTCGAGCTTGACGAAGAAATCAGAGGACAGAAGCTGCGATGGCGAAATGTTGATGGCGAGGGTCAAATCCCTCCCCCTAATGGTTGGCAAAGCTTGGTCCAGCGTATTCCAGAGAATCTGGTTCAGCAGGCCCAAGCGTTCCGCCAATGGTATGAACTCATTTGGAGAGAGAGACTTCCCCCCATCCGTTCGCACCCATCGCGCCAACAATTCACATTTTTTTATCATCTGAGTGCGCACGCATTTGATCGGTTGCAAGGCCGCCCGGATATGATCATCGCGCACCGCAGCCCTGAAGGCCCTTTCAATGCCAGCCGCCTCGAACATGCCGAGATCTAAGTCCGGATCAAACTGAGCAACTCCGCCGCCATTCACCTTGGCACGGAGCATGGCGACATCGGCCGCATGCATGAGCTTCGAATGATCCGACAAGGTTTCCGTCGTTCGCGCGCAACCGATCGAAGCGCCAAGATCAATCGGTCCGATGCTGGTTTGGAATGGCCGCGTTACGTCTGTCCAGGCCTGGTTCAAGATCTCTTCCAGCCGCTCCAGCGCCGCCGCATCGCAGATCAAAACTCCAAATTCATCCCCGCCCAACCGGGCGGTAAAGGCAATCCCCTCAGCCGCTTTGAGTCGGTTGGAGACCGCGATCAGGGCTTCATCTCCGACGGCATGCCCGTGCTCATCGTTCAGCGGCTTAAACCGGTCAAGATCAATAAACGCCAATGCGAAAGCTTGATCGCGCGCCTGAAGCGCTTGGACTTTTTCGACAAAATGTCGGCGATTGGACAATTGCGTGAGCGCGTCTTCGCGCGCGTACCGTGCATTTTCATTTGCCAGCTTCGCCATTTCATCTTGCGTCTCAATATTGGTCAGCAAGAGCATCATCAGATATGCGAGCAAGATCGCCACCGAGAAGATAACCAGAGCTTTGTCTCTTAACGGGAACGCATCATCAGCAAGGACCAGAATCGCCATCACTGCCATTGCGAGGATGAGAGGGGCGGAAACGGCGGAAACGAGAAGGCGACTGATCGAGTAAATCAGGCTGACATGCATCAGCGTGCCGAGCATTAAGACCGCGCCAAGCGTCATCACGGCGGGATCATTTGTGATCCAAAGAGCGACCCCGGCTCCCGCCCAGACCGCAGATCCACTGGCGATATGACCCGCGTAGATGAAGAGGGTTTTCTGCGAAGCAGTTTCACTGTTTTGCAGCCTTCGAACAACAGCAGGTTCAACCGCTTCGTTCAGGAGCACGAAAAACATCCACACCAAAGCAATCCCAACCAGACCACTCCAGGCGATAACGCCTGCGGTTAACAAGCACGCGATAATACGAGTCGCGAAGTCACCTTCGAGGCGCTTTGCAACCGTTTTGGCGGCTACAAATTCTCGTTCGAGATCGAATGCGAACATTCGCTGCAAGACAAAACCTCAGGTGTGACGTGGGGGTTCATTAGCAAAATTGAGTAAAGTTCGGCCAAGGGAAGCATACGAGTTTTCAACTCTAGCGTGCACTCTCCGTTAAGGGCTAGTGGCGCGGTTTATCCTACAGCAGAGCATTGGGTCCGCGCTCATCAATCTTCTAACACACCCTTGAGCCTCACAGGCGTCCTGTCTATCGAGGCGGGTGACGCACAACCGCAAGAAGGCACGCTCTTTGACCCCATCGATCCGGTCCCCGCAACGTCGTCTGCAACGCGACAAAGACTTCACAGGAGACCGCCTGACCTCGTTTCGACAGGTCATCCTGCGCCATGGTTTGCCTGGCGCCCTTCTGGCAAAGATCTGTTTCGCAGTGCCAAGCTTACGGGACCCATTTTCTGACAGTCTTGCCAGAGGATTGGAGAGTCCGTGGTATTATGGGGTGATGGCGTTGCTGATTTTCGCAGCGCTCAACGCCTATGCTTGGCGATTGGATCGGGGATGGGACGTCTCCAAGATTGTGTGGATCATTTATCTCGGTGCCCTCTCATTCTGGGAAGAATGGGTGTTTCGACTCGCTCTGCCCGAGCTGTTTGAGAGCTGGGGCGCTTCGGTTTGGCTCGCTATTTTGATCAGCGCCGTCCTTTTTGGCGGGGCTCATTATTTCACACTGCGATGGAAGTGGCAGTGGTGCGTGGGGGCGGCGCTCGGCGGTCTGATGTTGAGCCGGCAAATGGAGGTGCACAATGACCTTTTGCTCATAACCGCATTTCATTGGGTGGCGACCTATCTCAACACGCCCCGCCCCCCCGGCTCATCGGCGCGCGAAAAAGCTGGGGAGACTGAAACGCCGGTGTGATCTGGCCAATTTGGTGCTGATCTGCGAAGATCCGTACGAACATGAAACGAGCTATCGCGATCATCTGCAGCGCCTTGGCCCTGTTCTTAAGCGGCGTGTATCTTTGGCCAGGCCCCACGCCGCTCGCACACATATATTTCGACACAGCTCCCCAAGACCGCGCGGAGATTATCGCTCATGGGGGCGGACTCGGCCATGCACCGCCGAATACGCTTATTGGCCTTCAACGTGCCACAGACATGGGCGCCGACGTGCTCGAGGTTGATCTTCAGCAAACTGGCGATGGCGTCATGATCCTGCGTCACGATGATACGCTCGACCGGACCACAGACCGAACGGGCCTGATCGCGGACTTTGATTGGGGGAGTCTTGCGACCGCAGATGCCGGCGCGCGATCCGTGATCAATGGCGAACATTTTGCCGGACAAGGTATTCGGATACCGACATTGCACGATGCGCTCCGGGCTTTTCCGAACGCACGCTGGATCATGGAAATCAAGAATAACACGCCCGCCGCCGCCGAAGCGACGTGCGCAGACATCAAAGGTGCAGGCATGGAACAAAAGGTTCTGATTGCCTCGTTCCATGATGAATCCATGGCGCATTTTCGAACTGTTTGTCCAAACGTCGCAACCTCAATGTCATCGGGTGAAGTGCGTCGATTCGTAATCGCAGCGCGGCTCGGATTGACGAGATTTCTCCGCTCGCCCGCCTTAGCGTTACAAATCCCGGCTGAGGCCGATGGAATAGATCTCACCCATCCTCGGATCCTTGCGGCGGCGAAAGCGCGCGGAATTCGCGTCCAGTACTGGACGATTAATGAGCCATCTGAGATGGCAGCGCTCTTAGAGGCGGGTGCGGACGGATTGATGACGGACTATGTGGATCGCGGTTTTGTCGCCCTGGAGGCGCGCGACGACTGAGCTGCCAGGCTCTACCGAGGAGATGAAAGCGCGCGCTCTGCCAATGCAGACGTTGCGGCTGTGTATTTCTGCTCGATCCAGAGCGCGATTGACAATAGCGCCATGGTCGTCGCACCGGTGCACCAGACCAGGGTGGACGATGCGGTTGGGAGTAAGCCAGTGATGGCGGCCAACCAGATCATCGCCGACGTCACCATCAAGCCTGCCATCATGTAGAGGACCAGTGTGAGACGAAGGACGGACTTGCGCAGCGTATGCGCGTCATCATGCGAGGTGTCGTGACCTCGCTCATTATCGCGTCCAAGTAAGATATCCATTGGCTCAATCATCTTCATCACATATCGTTTATCAATAATTCCGTCAAGGAATCGCGAAGATATGCGCAATCATGTGCGTGCCTTCAAATACGGCGCGGTCTTCGACATTGATACCGTCTTCGACAAAGACGAAATCAAAAACCCGGTCTTGATCGACATCGCTGTGGAGCATGACGAGAAACTTGTCCCCCGTCTTGGCCGGATGATCGATACGCACTTCTACATCTGTGTTTTCACCCGCAGGCACATATGCAAACCCGGACACCATATCGCCATCAGGACGACCATCGATCACTGGATGCAGCACAACCCAGCCATTCTTTTCGATCGTGATTTCTGAAAAGGTCAACGCGGTCGAGTGTGCGCGGAAGGTTTTCACCGCACTCTCATCGACGCGCACTTCGGAAAAGATCGTGGGGCCTTCGGTCAGCGCAAGCGCCTCCATATTGATGATATTGGCCTCGCCATTACCCATCGTGATTTGCGGAGCAGCCGGCGCGCTCTGCGCCGAGGCCGGCAGGCCCGTGCCGAAAGCGAGCAAAGCCATAGAGATTGCTGTCTTCAATTTCATCGGGGTCCTCCTTCATCCAATGCCAGAGACAGGGTGGCAGGATGAGCACGACGAAACAAGTCTTCGTGTCGCGAAGACTGAGCGCCTGGAGACCAAGCGTCTTGAATTACTGGATCTTTGACGCCGGTAGATCGCTGTCGCCAAGGCTTATTTCAGCGCTGGCGCGGCGCAGGGCGGCCTCCGCCAGAGCCAAATACTGCTCTAATTCACTCGCGGTTTCGTCGGATATTGACGGACTGCGCGGCGAAAACTGTCGTATCACGTCGAGATAATCTGCAATCAAGTTCAACTCGTCGCGATCAGCATGTCCCTGAACGCGAATACGACTTTCGGAACCGTGTAATGTAGAGATGATCATCCCCTGTCAGTTTATTTCGCCAGTATAGGCATGCTTCGCAAAATCTTCTGTCCCGCGAACAAGTGACAATTTTTAGCTTATTACGCGAATTTTAGAGCAGAAATAGCGACGATCGACAAGGGAAAGCGCGAGCATTCGCGCTCAGTTTCCAAAAGAAAAGACCGCGCTGGAGAAGCGCGGTCTTCCAAAAATGTCAGAGTGTTTGGCTTTAATACTTCACAGAGCAACCATATGGCGCGGTGTTAGAGACAGCCGGCGTCTCACCTGCACTGACCGCACTGAGCGCGTCCGCAACATAATTCGTCGCAATCGCGATATCGTCGACTTTCGCCGATTTGATTGAGTCTATGGCGCCTTGGTAGGCGAGGTCGCCCGCGCCGGTGATGACATACATATGCGGGGTGGTTTTCGCTGCATAGGCGCGTCCGAGGTCACCGGCAGGATCCAGAATGGTGTAGCTTGGCTCAGAGCTGCGCTCAGCATTTTTTGCGATCGCCGCGTCGGCCTCAAGATGCCCTTGCTTGCCAGGTGCGGAGGAAATGACTTGAATCCACACAATATCATCCGCGGTGGAGTCAGACTGCATGGACTGCATGTTCATGACCGGCTCAGCATAGTGCTTTTTGACAAACGGGCAGTCATGATTGGTCCATTCCAGAACCACAGTCTTTCCATCAAAATCACCGAGCGAGATTTCCTCACCGGAAGTTGTCGGATAATCGACAAAAATCGGCGCTGCTTCGCCGCTGACTGGCGCGGCATTGGCCGAAAAGGCGATCATAGATCCCGCCGTGAGCGCCACAGCGGTCGCCATGCCCGCCGCAAGACCGATATTACGTCGTGTGAAAGTCTTCATGTTTTGCTTCCCAGATTGCGTTGCTCATGAACCTACTCTAGCTGCCAGCTTCGACAAGGCCCGTTACAAGATCGATTGATAACAATTCCGGGAGCACCTCTGGAGTAGTCTCTCCGGGCGCGTACCAGAGATACATTGGCACGCCAGCGCGATTTCTCTTTTGCAATTCTTGGGCGATGGTTTTGTCGCCATTAGTGAAGTCCGCCACCAGGAAGGCGACATTGGCCGCCTCGAACGCTTCGACGACAGGTTGGGTCTGCAGCGTCTGGAGCTTGTTCGCTTGACAGGTCACGCACCATTCGGCGGTGAAATCAACAAAGACAGGTCGCCCTTCAGCGGTAAGCGCCGCCACGCGTTCCGGGGACCAGGCTTCGGTTTCATATTTGGCAGCATACGCTTCGGTTGAAGCTTCAACCCCGACCGCCGAGCGAGCCTGCGCAAGCGGCCAGATAAGACCGGCAACAATGGCGAGCCCGGCAAGACCGCGCGCAATATGGCTGGAAAACTGCGTGCTCAAACGCGCGACACCAATGAAGGCGACGACCAAACCTGCGAGCCACGCTAAGCCGATTAGAGTTTCGCCCATGCTGTTTGCCGAAATCAGTCCGTAGATCGGGATGATGACCGCGAGGCCCAGTACCGAAAGCAAAATGGCTTTGGCGCCCTGATTGGCAGATTTCAGGGCCCATATTCCGAACGCGATCAGCGCCGCCCCTGCGACGACCATCGCCGCCATGCGATAGCCTGCCAGGGCGCCGAGCACAGAGATCAACCAGGCCGCGGTCAAGAACATTGGGAAGGCAAACACTTGTTTGAGAGTTTCCATCCAAGCGCCCGGTTTCGGAATGAAACGCTGTAAGCCGGGTGAAAAGCTGAGAATGAGGAAGGGAAGCGCCATGCCTAATCCCATGGTCAGCAGGACAAGCATCACGTTGATCGCAGGTTGTAGCATGACCGCCCCGAGTGCTGCGCCAAGGAAGGGTCCTGTGCAGGGTGCGCCGACCACCGCGGCCAGAACACCTGTAAAGAATGCCCCTATGCTGCCCTGTTTCGCGGCGAGTCCCGAGCCGACACTCTGCACCGAACTGCCAAGCTCAAACAGTCCCAAGAGCCACAATCCGATCATGAAGATGATCAGAATCAGAGCTGTGACCAAGATCGCGTTTTGCAACCAGAAGCCCCAAATCGCGATACCGGTCGCCGCCCGCACACTCAGAATGGCCGCAGCCAGAACGCCGAAGCTGACCAGAACGCCGGCCGTATACCAGAGCCCGTGCGCGCGTGCTTTGCCCGTCTCCCCATTTGCCGTCGCCGAAACAAGGCCCATGGCCTTGATCGATAAGACCGGGAGAACGCAAGGCATCAAGTTCAATATCAAGCCGCCAATCAGGGCAAATCCCATAAGAAGCGGCAGACTTCCCCCTGAAACGCCTGCCGCGCCTGCGCCGGATGTTCCTCTCGTGCCTGCCAAGACCACCCCCTGGGTGGCTGCAATTTCGACGGTTGTGTCCCCGACCGTGACAATTCCACCCAACGTCTCGGGGAGTGGCTCATTCGCGTTTGACGGTGTAAGCTGGATCTGCACTCCATCCGGGCCGAAGGATACAATCTGGTCGGCGGCGTGGGTGATTTCGTGTCCATATGGGAAAAAGCGCGTCTCGCCCTGCAAACCTGCAACGGCACCGCCCGACAAAGAGAGCACCCAGGCGTCTCCGACAGACGCGATCGAGCTGTCTCCGGAATGCATTGGTGGAACATCGAGAAGCGCCGTTTGGATCAAACTAGCACCGCGTTCATCGGGAAGCTGCTGCGCTCCAATCGACAGCATCAATCTCAACTCTACGCTTTCAGGAATGCATATATCCTCGCAAATGAGATAGTCGGCAACGCCTTCGAAAACGACCGGTCCTTCAATCCCGTCTGGAAGCGTAACAGGAAAGGGCAGCACGATTTTATCGGAATAGCCATAATCCATGATTTGGCCTGGAACGACGGGCAGCAATTCCGGAACCGGCCATTTAAAGGCGCCGATGCTCTCGTTCGGAACGTCTCCGGTCGCGCGCCAAGTGATTTCTGGTGGAATGCCAGCGTCGCCCGGGTTGATCCAATAGATGTGCCAGTTGGGATCGATCTCGAAGGACAGTCCAAACCAAAGCGTTTCGCCAGGCACGGCGAGCGCACGTTCGCTGACAAGTTCAACGCGCGCATGTCCGCCGTCGACAGGCTGAGCGGCGGCCGTCACGGCGCCGATGCATAGGGCGGCGATACTTAGGACAAGGCGTTGGAAGGTGCGCATTCGAAAATCCCGTACTTAACGTGTCCCGCTCAATATAGGAGTGGATCTGAGAGGGAAAGGTCCTCGCGAGGATGTGACCGCCCAGTCGATCCGAGAAAAAAAGGGGGCAGCCTCATGGAAGCCGCCCCCTTTAAATGTGTATTGCCTCAGCCCTTAACTGAATGATGGGGTTGGCGGCGTCGAAGGGGCGACCGGATCCACAGACGCAGCCGGCGCGTTTTCCCCTTGCTGATTACGGATCGCACGCTGAATGACCCGCTGCCAGTTGAGGAGTGAGATCATATGGGCGTAAATGGCCCCAAGCGCACCATTGGCGCGTAGCTCTTTGAATTGGTCATCCGACAGTTCGTTAAGCTTGTTCTCATCGATCGCCCAATAGTCCGCGATTTTCTGCTGCTCGCCTTGCGGGTTGCCCAAAGCATCGCGCGGCTGGAATGCGACTGACTTTTGCTCGAAGAGGCCCATGCCTTTCACGAGCGTTGCAAACTCCGTTGTCGAGCGACGCTGGCGTTCAAACTCTTTGCAGAATTCAATGGCATTTTGCGTAAACGCACTTGGCTCGCCGTTTTCGAACAGCGGCACGTCAGGCTGGTTGGTGACCATGGGCGCGTCGCGGTCGATGCACAGTAACAGACGATCGCCTTGCGGGTCATTGGCAAACACGAACGGATAACGACGAACGAAGGCCGGCACGTAGAAATCAGGTTCGGTTTGTCCGTCTTCACGCACGAACAGGTTTTCGCCCTGGCGAACCCCCATCACAGCAACAGGCGTAAAATCATCACCAACAAAAATAATCGGATAGGCGGCTGCCGCCATTCCAAACTCGGTGACCGTTACCGGAACCGCGTGTGCGGTTCGCAGGAACCCGAAGGGCTCGTCAATATTCTTTACTCCCAATCCTGCATGTTGTTCAGGATTTAATGGTTGGGGGTTCTTGTAGAACAGAACGTTTCCGGTCAGTTCTGCTTGTTGTGTAGTTGGCGTATTTTCCACAGGCCACTCCGCTTGATAGGGTTGGCGGGGTGTAACGGATATGAACGTCGCCGACAACAGGGAGACAGAGCACGAATGCAGCTATTGCATATGATTCACGTTCGTCATGTTCGGATTACGAGAATCTGGTCGCAGGCATACGCGCTGAAAGTGTTTTTCGCCGGAGCCGCATTGGCGTGTTTGACGCCTTTGACGGCCTGCAGCCAGAATGAAGATGGTTCACGGTCCACCCGGCGCGCAATCGCGCAGTCTCAGGCCATCGCTGAAGATTTTTTGCGCACAGAGCTCGCCCTCTCTCCCGAAAAAGCCAGCCGCCTCAATATGGAAGACGAATTAGGGCGGTTAACAGCTTTCGCCCTGGACAATCACTCGCAAGCCGGGTTTGAACGCCGCCGGTTGGTGAGGATCGAACTGCTGCAGCGCTTGCGCCAGCGCCCGCAACTGCCTGACGGACACCCGCTCGCCCTGGATCTACTTATTGCTGAAACTGCGCTCACAGATCTGATCGCGCTGGAACAGTTCGGCTATGGTCGCCATTCCTATGCCTCACAACGACCTTACGCGATCGACCCCTACTCTGGGGTTTGGATCGAAGGCCCATATCTTCTCGCCTATCGTCAAACCATCAACACCCCTGACGATGCCGCCGCTTATATTGCACGTCTGCGGAGCCTCAGCGAGGCGTTGCAAGACACACGGCGGCGCCTCATCGCCGATCAGGCCGCTGGAATCTACTTGCCGAAAAATCTTGGCACGGAAACGCAACGGCGAATGTCCCGCTTAATTGAACGCGATCCGAGTGGCCTCGACCTGATCGCCACGACGTTTGAAGCGCTGACGCTGGATGTGCCGGATCTTGGTTTCGAGCAACGCACGCAAATGGTGAGCCTGGTTCGGTCCGAGGTCGAAGAGGTCTTGCGTCCGGCCTATCTCAACCTCGTTTTGACTCTGGACGATACGTCCGACGCCTTCTCCGACCAGGCCGGTATATGGGCGCTGCCACAGGGACCTCGTCTTTATGCGGCCATTTTGAGGGCTGCGGTGGGCGCTGAGATCACGACAGATCGGCTGCATCAGCGCTATACAGATGAGGTGGCTGCCCTCAACGCCGCATTCCAGTCCAGCTTGGTGCTCCCGACCGAACCCGGTGAATCAGATTCGGCGCCGATCGACCCCGGCCCAGAACGTTTGTCCTCTCGCATTGCATGGTTTAATGACGCTCAACAGACTCCAACGGCCAGCGCGGACCTTTTGTCAGATGCCCCCGCGACCGAAATTCTCAAACTACTCGCGCCGCAATCGCCTTGGCAGCGTGTCTCGGCCTCGACCCAGTTTGAAGCTCAGATTGATAGCAACTCGCGTCTCGCAGACCTGTTGAACCTGGAACCATATGCCGAGTGGCAGCAAGCCTCGGATCTAACCCCGTTGCGAATGATCATGGATTATTCTGCAATCGTGGATGCCTGGCGCATGTATGCATGGAAGCAGCAATCACCCCTTGAAGACGTCCTTGCACAGATCGCCGATCAACGCGTCGCCCTCATTCAAATGACGTTAGCAGCCGCCGATACCGGCCTCCACCTCGAACGCTGGACTTTGCCGGAAGCCACTGACTTCATCGCGGTAAACACAGGACTCAATGAACCCCTGTCTCGGCAACTCGCCCTGAGCGTGATGGCCAAGCCAGGTCATCATGCCGCAACTGCGTCCGCCCTTCAGACAATGGAAGCCCTTTCATTGCGGGCCAAAGCGGTCTTGGGAGAACGGTATTCAGAGACCGACTTTCAACGCGCCTTAATTGCCCCAGGCCCGCGCCCGCTCCCCTTGATCGAGTTTGACATTGAAACCTGGTACGGGGAGCGCTTGGCAAACTAGGCGGCAAGCGCCAGATCCTGTTGAGTGTGCTCCAGGACAGGGTTTAACCCGGCCTGCAAATCGGCGAGCGCCGCTGTGCGATCATTTGGGTCGATCTCTCGCATGATGAAGACGGTGCGCGCGCCGTAGCGTTCCGCGTCGGCCCAGGCCCAAATGGGCTGTACATCATGCAAACGGCCTCGCAGCGTGGTCAGTCGGACCACTCGCCAGCCAAACGGGCCTTGAGCGGCAAACAAAGCCACACCGGCTTCTCGCGCCCATGGTGCGGTCGGCGCCATACGAACGAATGAATAGGCTTTTCCTGAACGGCCACGAAACTTGATCTCACGCATCTTTCTGTTCTCCTTGTGTTCCGTTCTTTATATTCCTCTTTTGTTCTCATGCAAGACATTTTTGGTTAACGAAACCTTACCGAAGACTTTACCCATGACACCGACGGAAACCTGAATTGCGGCTTGCTCTGTGGATAAATCTGTAATACGAGGCTTTTGCTCACCTGCAGCATAAGGGTGAGATGTGAGGTCTTTACTGCATTTTTAGTCACCTGACTTGAACCTGCGTAACTTCACACCCAAATAATGCTCAAGTTGAGCATAATAGGAGACTGACATGGCCAGACTGATTGATTCCGGACCAGGATGTCCGACCCCAACCCCTATTCGCGCGTCTGAAAAGACCGCAGCGAAGGGCCTGACCTATGACGCCACCGTCAAAGAGAAGACGGATCACCTATACCCACTGGTCAGCGATTTCATCACACCGATGGAATGGCCCGCCGTCGCACCGCTCGTGGCGGCGATCAATGATCTGAAAGCGGCGAAGAACGCAGTGATCCTGGCGCACAACTATATGACCCCAGACATTTTTCGACTTGTCGGAGATTTTCGAGGCGACAGCCTTCAACTCGCCCGTGAGGCTGCGAATGTCGATGCTGACATCATCGTTCAGGCCGGTGTGCACTTCATGGCCGAAACGTCAAAAATCCTCGCCCCCAGCAAAACTGTTCTGATCTCCAGCATGGAAGCCGGTTGCTCACTGGCGAGCTCAATCACCGGCGCCGATGTCCGCCTGATCAAGGAACGCTATCCGGACTATCCAGTCGTCACTTATGTAAACACGACTGCGGATGTGAAAGCTGAGTGTCACATCACCTGCACCAGTTCGAATGCGGCACAAGTGGTTGAAGCTGTCGCGCGTGAGTGGAAAACCGATACGGTCATCCTGGTGCCTGATCAGTATCTTGCGAAGAACGTCGCAGCTCAAACAAATATCCGGATCATGACATGGCCGGGCGCATGCGAAGTGCATGAGCTGTTCAGCGCTGATGATGTCGAAGCCTTACGCGAAGCGCATCCTGGTGTCGTCATTCTGGCCCACCCCGAGTGTCCGCCGGATGTTCTGGAGAGTGCTGACTTTGCGGGCTCGACTGCGGCTCTGGCGAATTATGTCAAAGATGAAAGTCCGGCCAAAGTCGTTCTCCTGACCGAGTGTTCGATGTCTGACAATGTCGCAGCAGAGAATCCGGATGTGGATTTTGTGCGCCCGTGCAACCTTTGCCCGCACATGAAACGAATTACCCTCGAAAACATCTTCGATTGCTTGACTGAGATGAAGCATGAAGTGACCATTGATGAGGATGTTCGGGTGAAAGCCAAAGCCGCCATCGACGCCATGTTGGCCCTGCCAAAAATGGCCTCGCCGCTGGCATTTGAAACGGGCCTCAAGCCCATGGAGATTGAGGTTATTTCACCTAATTGATGCCTTGCCGCGGTCACATCCGCAGCTAAGGTAAAGTTGGAGAGCGGTAAGGAGACCCCGATGGCGAAGTGGCTAACGGCTTTGTGTGCTGGACTAATTGGCCTGGCGCTGCTGCCAGCTTCCGCTGATACGAAAGATCCTGGCGATGTGCTCGGATCCTGGAGTTTTCAAACCAAGCCCTATCGCCAAGGCGAGTGCATTATGACGGGCACGATGCGGCTCAGCTCACACCCAGAAGACGGTCTTTATGCATGCGAGCTGACCGCGGTTGAAGTTTGCTCGATGTGGGGGCGGTCCGTCGTCTTACAGAAGTGCCAGGCCCGGCGATTCGGCAACCAAGTGTCAATTCGCTCAGAAATCAAAGAAATGCTCGAGCAGAAAGTCGAAGGTTTGATCTACGTTCCGGACAATTTCAGTTTGACCATCCAGGATCATAGCCGGATGTGGGGCGCGCTTGTGTCCGCGGCGACGGCCCCGGTTGAATTCCGTCGTTCAGAGGATGGCATTTCCTGATGCGCATGCTGGCCCTGGCAATCGGAACGAGTCTGCTGACCTGTCCGGCCATGGCTGACGTGAATGTCGCCGGACATTGGACGTTTGAAGCCATGCTTGGCGGCGACTGTACTTTTGGGGGAACAGCGTTTCTCGAACGCACCGAAGAAAACCGCTTCACCGGTGAGATCACCGCGCAGCAAAGCTGTCCAACCCTACCCGAAGACTATCTGGTCCGCCAGGAATGCACCGCGTCCCAGCTTGGCAATCAATTGTCTGTGCGCTGCCGGATCGTTGAATTCGTCAATGGATTCGGAAGCGAGTTTTATTACCCAGACAACTTCACGCTAACGATCGAGTCGTCTTCGCGTTTGTATGGCGCGCTCGTCAGTGCGGGAGGGACCCGACCCGCTGAGTGGATTCGGGACGAAAGGGGCATTTCTTGACACAAGTCAGCGGGCTGCGGCCCGATCGTTACTCAGCCCCTGCCCCGGCAGGAGATGCGCGCATTCTTATTGTTGGCGCGGGCCTGGCGGGCCTGTTTCTTGCCTTGCGTCTGGCACCACGGCCTTGCACGGTGATTTCACCGGCGCCGCTTGGGCAAGCGGCCTCTTCTGCCTGGGCACAAGGTGGACTGGCCGCGGCGCTTCATCCCAAAGACAGTCCCGATCAGCATGCCGCCGACACTGTGATCGCCGGCGCTGGGCTCGTCGACCCGGCGATTGCCAAACTGATTGCCGAAGATGGCCCACGCCGGGTGCGCGACTTGATCGAGCTTGGCGTCCCGTTCGATCGGACCGCCGATGGTCAACTCGCCTTGAGCCTGGAAGCGGCGCACTCACATCCACGCGTCGCACGTGTGGCAGGTGATCTCGCCGGCAAAGCCATCATGGGCGCTTTGACAGCCGCAGTCAGAGCGGCAAGCCATATCGAGCTGATCGAATACGCCAAAGCGGTTGGGTTGCTGCAAGATGATCATGGCCGCATCGCAGGCGCCATCCTGCAAGATCGCCGTGGCCGAATTTCAACCTTCTCCAGCCCGGAGACCGTGCTTTGCACCGGTGGCTCGGGCGGCTTGTTCCGCGTCACCACCAATCCACCGCAAGCGCGGGGGGATGCCATCGCCATGGCCTACACTGCGGGTGCCGTGATCGCGGATCCGGAATTCGTACAGTTTCACCCAACTGCGATGGATGTCGGCCTCGACCCTGCCCCCCTTGCGACCGAAGCCCTGCGCGGAGAAGGCGCCATCCTCGTGGGTGAGGGTGGGACCGCGTTCATGAGCCGCTACCACACGGACGCAGAGCTCGCCCCACGAGACGAGGTGGCGCGCGCCATCCATACCGAGATCTCAGAGGGTCGGAAGACCTTCCTAGATACACGCCCGGCCATTGGCGATGATATCAAGGACCATTTTCCAACCGTATTTGCAGCCTGTATGGCGGCCGGAATCGATCCGCGTTCGGCAACCATCCCGGTCGCCCCCGCCATGCACTATCACATGGGCGGGATCCTTTCAGACACATGGGGGCGGTCGAGTTTGAACGGGCTGAGCATTTGCGGCGAGTGCGCAAGCACCGGTGCCCATGGCGCGAACCGACTGGCCTCAAACTCTTTGCTGGAAGCGGTCGTGATGGCGGCGCGCATCGCAGACCGGCTGAGGGCATCGGACTTGAAACTGCCAGACGCCAGCACGGGAGACGTCCCTCACGATCTCCCCGATGACGTCTTGCAGACGCTCAGAGTGGAAATGGCTGCAAACTGCGGCGTTGTTCGAAACGGCAAAAATCTGATCCAACTCAACGCCCAGATAGAAACGCTCGAAGCTCAATATCCGCGGGCCCGCGCGCTGGTTGCTGCGAAAATCATCGCTGAGGCTGCGCTCGCGCGCCAAGAAAGCCGCGGCGGGCATTTCCGATCCGATTTTCCAGAGACGCAAACGGTCGCCAAGCGGACATTTGCTCTCAAAGAGAACAGTCCTGAACCCATCCTGGAAGCCGCCGAATGACTTTTATCGCACCCCCACCGCTTCCGGATGTAATTCTGGACCCGATTGTGCGTCTCGCCTTAGCGGAAGATCTGGGCCGGGCTGGGGACCTGACCACAGACGCGACGATTCCACCGCAAACACAGCTGACCGCCCACATCCGAGCCCGTCAGTCGGGACGGTTGGCAGGGATGGACGCAGCGACCTATGCCCTGAAACTCGTCGACGCCGGGACAGAGCTTGAGCTCCACAAACACGATGGCGACCTATTAGCGCCCGGCGATACGATCGCCATCATGCGCGGGTCTGCGCGCTCCATCCTGATCGCTGAACGCACAATGCTCAACTTCCTCGGGCGTCTTTCCGGCATTGCCACTTTGACCGCGCAGTTTGCCGATCGTATCGCGCATACTCAGGCAAAAATCGTCTGCACGCGCAAAACCACGCCGGGCCACCGCGCCGTGGAGAAGCGTGCAGTTCGGTGCGGCGGGGGCACATCGCATCGCTACGGCCTGGACGATGCGATCCTGATCAAAGACAACCATATCGCCGCCTGCGGGTCGATTGCCGATGCTCTGCAACGCGCGCACGCCTATGCCGGACACTTGCGTATGATCGAAATAGAGGTCGACTCGCTCGATCAGTTGCGAGAAGCCTTGCCGCACAAGCCCCATGCTGTCTTGCTAGATAATATGGAACCTGACCTTTTGCGCCAAGCGGTTGCCATCATTGATGGTCAGTGTCTGTCCGAAGCCAGTGGCGGAATTACGCTCGAAACCGTTGCCGCAAAAGCGGAGACAGGCGTCGACTACATTTCCTCTGGCGCGCTGACTCACTCTGCGTCAAATCTTGACCTCGGCCTCGATATCCTCTGACCTGCCCAGAACACACCGTCTTGGGAGAACAGAATGGGCAGCGCAAGCGGACGGAAGTCTATCTTCATCACGGGAGCCGCATCCGGAATCGGCGCTGAAACAGCGCGTTTGTTTCACAAACGCGGTTGGTTTTGCGGGCTCTACGACATCAATGAGACAGGCCTGACCGAGATTGAGACCGAGCTGGGCGAAGAAAATTGTCATGCGGCAAAACTCGACGTCACAAAACGCGACGACTGGGCCGCAGCGATCGAGGGTTTCAGCGACACAACGAGCGGCAAGATGGATGTGCTGTTCAACAATGCCGGTATTGGGCGGCATGGCTGGTTCGAGGACATTCCACCCGAAGAAGCAGATCTGATTGTCGACATCAATGTGAAAGGCGTCATCAATGGCGTCTATGCCGCACTCCCGCTGCTAAAGGAGACCAAGGACGCCCGGATCGTCAACACGGCGTCGACCGCCGGCGTGGTCGGCTCACCTCGTCTTGCCGTTTATTCGGCGACAAAGTTTGCCGTTCGCGGTCTCACCGAAGCCTTGGACGTAGAGCTATCGGGCCTGGGGGTGCGCTGCACCAGCCTTATGCCCTGGTTCATCGACACGCCGATCCTGGATATGGGTCTGACCGAGGGCGCCAATGTCAAAATGTCCGACGAAATCCGTGAGAACAATCAGGAAGTCTATCCGGTCTCCCTGGCCGCTGAGACGGCTTGGGAGGCCGCGCATGGCGAAGATATTCACTATATGGCCGGCAAACAGGCCAAACGTGCGCGGTTTGTATCCCGGTTCCTACCAGGGATGATGAAAAAGCAAATTTTGAAAGGTTTACCGCCGCGCGATTAGTAAGCCGAGTTAATGGTCGGCACAGGTGTTGTCTCATTCGACGCCGTGGTCAAAGATGTTTCAGTCTCTTCACCGACCTCGCCGTCAACAACGCGTCGAACCACGCGGCGTGTTACGGGCTGCGGCATTGTTTCCGTTCCAGACACGGTCTGAACACGACCACTCGCTGCAACCTCTTGCAAAGACGCTGCGTTGAGGCTCGTCGCCGTATCTGATTGCGCGGATGCGGGCTCCAGCAACTCGGTTTGGGCTTCTACGGCATTTGCGGCCGGCATAATCGCGTTTAAACGCGCACGTCGTTGCGCCAGGCGAGCACTTTGACGCGCGGACGCGACTGACCACTCACTACCTCTAGGGAACCGGTAGAAAATGTGGGTCCCGATCTTCTTGGTCCGGATCAAACCCGAATTCCAAACAGGATCGACATAAGTTGCGTGATAATGGGTTGCACCAGCGGTTTTACGCTCATTCAGATCCATGATCACGTGCGCCGCGATTGTGTTGGCCTTGTCCCACTTCACGCCGCGCGGGGCTTTGTTCATGGCGCCGTCGCAGGTGAACGTAAACTGACACCCGGTTGTTCGTGTCGCGCCCTGATAGACCACGTCACAGATAGAATTTGGATAGCGGTGATCATTCACGCGGTTGATAATCACTTCTGCGACGCCGAGCTGGCCTTTGACCGACTCGCTGCGCGCTTCGTAATAAATCGCTGTGGCCAAGCATTGTTTCTGGCGCAGCATATCTTCTGCGTCCGTTCGCTTGGGCACTTCTAAAGTGACCAGGCTGTTGATCGCAGCTTTGTCGCGGTCAAAAGAGGCATATGGACTAAGCGCAACGCTGGGATCACGCTCCAGAGAATACTCAACGAACCGCAACCAATCATGGCTGAGCAATTGCGATTTGTGGGTCAAGGCAGAGGTAACCTCGACATCGTCTTCGCGAATTTCAGCGAGCTGAACACTGCGGTCGCGGAATTGCTCTTCGCTTTGCTGGACAGCGTTTGCGCCCGCAATCATTGGCATGGCGGCCACAAAGGCGCCAAAACAGGCCACACCGAGTGTGCCCTGGAGAAACTTCTTACGTTGAGGAGCTGACGTCTGAACACGCCACCACCGCGAGACTCTCGCGGTCACGGTCATGCCCGTCATCGGGTTTCTGGAATAATCCGTCATCTTCGTCTTTTATCCCACCACTCTTGAGGGTACTGAGCACCCTGCAAGATTCAAACCTTTTCCCATCTTGCGCGATTTTTAGCATCGCTTGGTCGTTGTTCTTGGGTCGTGCATATTTGCTTCAGCGCTAGAAAATCAATTCTACAAATGACCCAGAAATGCACATTTCCATTCAGTCATTTCGACTGAATTCAACGTGAACACGGCCTCTTTACAGATTAACCCTCTGTAAAGTGCGGATTCCATTACAGATTCAGAAAGGGCTCCGAAAATGAGATACGCCGAGGTCCAAATCAAGTTGTTGCGAATACGCAACACTCAATTCGATCACAAATTGTTTCGCGAGCAGAATGAATTCGCTTTCTGCGCGAATCTACGCCTCTTTCAACACCGCATGAGCCGCCGCCAGACGGGCAATCGGGACCCGATATGGAGAGCATGAAACATAGTTCAGCCCGATATTGTGACAGAAAATCACGGACGCTGGATCACCGCCATGCTCGCCGCAAATACCAAGTTTGATATCGCTTCGGGTGGCTCGACCACGCTCAGACGCGGTGCGGACAAGTTCGCCGACCCCCTCCTGATCGATCGTCACGAAGGGATCTTTTTCATAGATCCCTTGCTCTTCATAGGCGGTCAGGAAGCGACCCGCATCATCTCGAGAGATGCCGAGCGTTGTTTGCGTCAAATCATTTGTTCCGAACGAGAAGAACTCCGCCGTTTCCGCGATTTGACCGGCCCGAAGCGCCGCGCGAGGCAGCTCGATCATGGTTCCAACCAAATACTCAAACTTTGTCCCGGATTCAGCAAACACCGCCTCTGCAGCCGCATCGACGACTGTTTTTAGGATGTCGAGCTCTTTTCGGGTCCCCACCAGCGGGATCATGACTTCCGGAGTTGGGGTCGTGCCGGTCTCTTTGGCGACGCCAACTGCGGCCTCAAAGATCGCACGCGCCTGCATCGCGTAGATTTCCGGATAGGTGATGCCGAGCCGACACCCACGATGACCAAGCATCGGGTTGCTTTCATGCAGCGCGTCTGCTTGTGCCCGCAAGGCGCGTATGTCCATGCCGGAGGCTTCAGCGACTTCCTGCATCTCTGCCTCAGTGTGCGGCATAAACTCATGCAACGGTGGATCCAGCAATCGGATCGTACAGGGCAAATCGCCCATAATCCGGAAGATCTCTTCAAAATCGGAGCGCTGTATGGGTAACAATTTCTGAAGCGCGGCTTCCCGCCCCTCTTTGGTTCCCGCAAGGATCATACTGCGCACAACTGGAATCCGATCCGCGTCAAAGAACATGTGCTCAGTTCGGCACAGACCGATGCCCTCAGCGCCGAAATCTCTCGCCACACGCACATCGGTCGGGGTTTCTGCATTGGTCCGGACCGTGAGTTTGCGGACCTCGTCCGCCCACCCCATCAGAATACCAAAATCGCCGGACAGGTCAGGTTGTTGCATTTCAACCTCGCCCACAAGGACTTCCCCTTCAGCACCATCGACCGTAATGACATCGCCTTTTTTGACTTCGCGATCGCCGACACGGAACACACCCGCATCCGTATCGATGAGCAGGTCACCGGCGCCGCAAACACAAGGCCGTCCCATACCGCGTGCAACCACAGCCGCGTGCGACGTCATTCCCCCGCGAGCGGTCACAATGGCGCGGGCCGCATGCATGCCGTGTATGTCTTCAGGACTGGTCTCGACGCGCACCAGGATCACAGCGCGACCCGCTTCCGCAAGGTGTGCCGCTTCATTGGAGTCGAACACCACTTGCCCCACCGCAGCGCCTGGGCTGGCAGGTAGGCCTTTGACCACGACGTCGCGCGCAGCGTTTGGAGAAATCGTCGGGTGCAAGAGTTGATCAAGCTGAGCCGGTTCAAGACGCAACACCGCTTCTTGTTGGCTGATCAAACCCTCATTCGCCATATCAACCGCGATTTTCAGCGCCGCTGCAGCGGTTCGTTTCCCCGTCCGGGTCTGCAGCATGTAAAGCGTGTCATCTTCGACCGTGAACTCAATGTCCTGCATGTCGCGATAGTGCGCTTCAAGTGTGTCGGCGACGTCGGTCAATTGCTTGTAGACCGCGGGCATCACCTCTTCGAGCGGCGCTTCGTCAGACTTCAGTTCATTGGCCCGCGCGCGCGAGATCGGGGCCGGTGTGCGGATTCCAGCGACCACGTCCTCACCCTGCGCATTGGTCAGAAACTCTCCGTAGAACGTGTTGACCCCGGTCGATGGGTCACGCGTGAACGCAACGCCCGTGGCAGATGTTTCGCCCATATTTCCGAACACCATGGACTGCACATTGACGGCCGTGCCCCATTCGGCCGGGATATCGTTGAGCTTCCGGTAGAGAATAGCCCGATCATTCATCCACGAGCCGAATACCGCTCCGATCGCGCCCCAAAGCTGTTCACGAGGGTCGGTGGGAAAGGGTTTGCCGAGCTTTTCCTGAACCGCATCCTTGTACTGGCCGACAATGGTTTTCCAGTCTTCGGCTTCCATCTCAGTATCGAGATCGTAGCCCTGGCTGTCTTTGTAATCGTCGAGAATGTACTCGAACGTGTCATGGCGCAGACCGAGCACGACATTGGAATACATTTGAATGAACCGGCGATAGCTATCATAGGCAAATCGCTCGCCAGCTTTGGCCGCAAGACCGTCAACCGTGACATCCGAAAGGCCAAGATTCAGCACGGTATCCATCATTCCGGGCATAGAGGCACGCGCCCCGGACCGCACGGAGACCAATAACGGGTTCCCGGCATCCCCAAGCACTTTGCCGGTCTTGTCTTCCAGCATCTTCAGGGCCTGGTCGACTTGCTCAGAAAGGCCGTCGGGATAGGCTTCACCAAGATCATAATAGGCGGTGCAGACTTCGGTTGTGAGCGTAAACCCTGGTGGTACGGGAAGGCCGAGGCTTGCCATTTCAGCAAGATTTGCGCCTTTGCCGCCAAGCAGATTCTTCATCGCGGCGCTGCCGTCTGAATGACCGCCGCCAAAGGAATATACCCACTTGGTGTCTACACCTGCACCGTCACCCATGTTCGTCCTCCGTCCTCGTCAGCCGTCTGTCTGGCTCGCCCGTTTGCCTGAGTCTGCCATGCAAGCCAAGCGCCATGGGTAGCGCGTAGAATCAAGTCGGTTTTTGCGGTGATTGCGCTGTCACGAAAGAAACTGCCCTTAAAACAATGAAATCCACAGACAATTGGCAAAATTTGTTGCGGCTCCGCAACTTAACCGTACCAGATCGGGTCGATTCATTATAAATTGAATCTCGGGGCCACGCATTTGTGAGACTCTGTGAGATGTACGCATCAGCCAGCTGCTGTAGCGTTCACAAAGTAGATTACACAAAAACTTTAATCAGGGTGGGCCCGATGACTAAACTCAAACTCCGCGATCTCATTTCGTTGAACACAATGGCCGTCTTAAGCGCGGTTGTCCTCTGCGTGATTTTGGCGACAGACCCGAGCTTGCTGGGCTAGTTAGCCCTCAATCTTAGAAAAATCAGCAACGGTCGCGATGGCTTCGCGCATCGTATTCAGGAGGTTGAGGCGGTTTTCGCGCACCGCTTGATCTTCGGCATTGACCATGACGCTGTCAGGACCGTCGAAGAACGCATCAACCGGGGCGCGCAGGCTCGCAAGAGCGGACATGGCCGCGCCGAAGTCTTCTTTCGCTAGAGCCGCGCGGGCCGCCGCCGCACTCTCAATCACCGCTGAGGACAGCACCTTTTCAGCCTTGGCCTCAAGCAGGCTTGTATCCACCGCGCCGGTAAAGCTGGTTTTGTCTTTCTTTTCCTCGGCGCGGAGAATATTCGCGGCGCGTTTATAGCCGGCGAGCAAGTTCGCCCCGTCTTCGCTATCGAGGAAGCCAGCGAGTGCTTCAACGCGTTTGACGATGAGGACGAGATCATCCTCACCAAGCGCGAAGACGGCATCGATCAAGTCGTGGCGTTGGCCCTGATCGCGGAGATATTGTTTGAGACGGTCGGCGAAGAAGCTCACCAAGTTATGCTGTGTATTCTCGCTCCAATCAAATGCGGCCGCCGCCGCATCGAATGTATCGGAGAGCGGCAACCTCACCCCATTCTCCAACACAATCCGCACCACACCGAGTGCCGCCCGGCGCAGTGCAAACGGATCCTTCGATCCCGTTGGTTTTTCATCAATAGCCCAGAAGCCGACCAGCGTGTCGAGTTTATCGGCAAGCGCCACAGCAATCGCGATCGGCTCAGTCGGGACCGCATCTGACGGGCCTTGCGGTTTATAATGATCACGGATCGCATCAGCGACGCGAGCATCCTCGGACCCAAGCGCGTAATAGCGCCCCATGACGCCTTGCAGTTCCGGGAACTCATAGACCATTTCCGAGACCAAGTCGGCCTTGGCGAGGCGCGCGGCGCGCTCAGCCATATCCGGATCCGCGCCCACTGCCGGCGCCAATTCGCGCGCCAGATCCGCAACCCGCTCGACCTTATCGGCAATCGTGCCGAGCTCTTTCTTGAAATCGATTTTGCCGAGCTTCGGAGCCATGGCCTCCAGCCCGGTCTTTTTGTCATTTTCCCAGAAGAAGCGCCCATCCTCGAGGCGGGCTGAGAGCACTTTGCGATTGCCCGCGGCGATCGCTTTGCCTCCATCCGTAGCATCGACGTTCGCGACCACGACAAAATTCGGGGCCAGGTCGCTGGTGTTGGGATCGCGCACCGCGAAATATTTCTGGTGCGTGCGCATGGAAAGCTGGATGACTTCCGGGGGCAGTTCCAAAAAGGCCGGATCCATTTCACCCAAAATGACCACCGGCCATTCGGCAAGGCCGACCACTTCTTCGAGCAGGCCTTTGTCCTCGACCAATTCAAGACCCGCTGCCGCGCAGACGGCTTTCGCTTCGGAGTCGATTTTCTCGCGGCGCGCCTCGCGGGTCAGCAGCACGTGCCCGGGGCCGCTCAGCGTTTCAGAATAGTCGGCGAGACCCGTGACCTGATACGGACCGCGGCCATGAACGCGGTGGCCTTCTGTCTCATTTCCGCTGGCGATTCCGTCAATGTCGAAGGGCACGACGGCCCCATCGAACACGCACAGAACCCTCTGCAAAGGCCGCACCCAGCGCAGCTCACCGCGCCCCGTCCGCATGGATTTTGGCCAGTGAAAATTGCGCACAATATCTGGTACGAGCTCCGCGACAATATCGGCTGTGGGCCGGCCTGGAATGGTGCGCTTGGCGACGTAAAACTCGCCTTTTTTCGGGTCTGAACGGATCTCGGCCTGGTCGATTGAATCGAGGCCTGCACCGCGCAAGAAGCCCTGCACGGCCTGCTCCGGTGCGCCCACTTTTGGGCCTTTGCGCTCTTCGTTGACGTCGTCTGACCGGGCCGGAACACCATGGCAGGCGACCACGAGTCGGCGCGGCCCGGACATGGAGACGGAGCCCTCGGCCTCCAGACCCGCATCAGCCAGTCCTTTCAGGACAGCATCGGTGAGGTCTTTCTCGGCTTTTGCTTGCATGCGGGCCGGGATTTCCTCGGAAAACAATTCAAGCAACAGGTCTGGCATCGGGGCGGGTCTCGTCTCGCTCTAAATCAGTGACGCGGCATAACCTGATGGCCCGGAAATGCAAATGGGCGAATGCCGCTAATACGTCACGCGCGCGGGCACTGCCGGACGCTCACATACGTACTCGGATCCTGCATGCATGAGGAAATTCTTGAAATCAGGTCCACTGGGGCGCTGGACAAAAGCGAGGGGGCGTTCCTCTTCTGGCAAATCGGCGGCGATTCTGGCCGTCAAAATACGATCTGGATTTTCGGGTGGAAATCCGATTTCAAGCGTTTGTAAAACGGACATGCCCTCTAAAACACGACCCCATCCAGATTGGGCATTGGTCAGCTGTTCCAGATTGATGATATCGAGATTGTTCGCCCACCGGATGTTGAAATAGAATTGCGTCGTTGCAGAATTTAGGTCCGTCGCGCGCGAAGCGAACAAAGTTCCCGCACAATTCAGCGGCCAGAAATCCACCGCATAGAGTTTTTCAAAGAACGAATCTTGCGGCGTTTCCAACTCGACCACGCGCCAGCGCACTGGCATTCCGAAATGATAGGCTTCGGGGGTCCCCTCCATGAGCGGTCGTTCGCTCTGGATGAACTCACTCGCCATTTGGAGCTTCGAGATGCGTTGATGAAACTCCGCCTCAATCATCGGATAATCCACAGCATGGGTCGCCTTCACATCGCCGCCCTGGACGACAAAAGACTGAACCACACGATGAAACGGCGTTTGATCAAAATGATTGTTGCGGACAATGTCCTTCATCTGCGCGACATGATTGGGCGCCAGAATGGGGAACATCTCGATCAGGACACGGCCTTTGCTGGTGTTCAACAGAAGCAGATTCTCTGGATCGACCGCGCGCCAATTCTCCGGGTCGTTTTGCGCGGCGGTCACCTCCAGCGGCAGCACGCGCGCCGGAGCCGCACAAGGCGGGTTGGCGAGATTGCGGCGGGCCACTTCCGCAAATTTTCCATTCGGATAGGCCGCCAGATGATGCTCATATTTGGTGCAAGGATCAACCGCAGTGTAGGATCCGCTCGAGAGATAGATCCAGTCTTGTGTTTCCTGGTCGAGCGCGCCCGCCACCGCATTGCACACGCCCGCAAAACAGAAATCGAGTGAGATATCAGAATAGATGGCCGGGCGCTGCTGATGGCCAACTGTGGTCGCGAGGGCAGCAACTTCATTGCGCGCCTCATCGACGCTGCGCATCAAGGGCCGACTTGGATCTCTGAGTTTTGGAAGCAGGCTGCGCGTGAATACCGAGTAGGGTGAAGCATCGTCCGGGCTCAACCGATCAAGCGCCTTTTCCCGTGCTCCGGCGGCATAAACCACGAGCGTACCCTGGACCATTTCCTGGCGCACCAAGCCGCGGGTCATGGTTCGCGTCCCCAAGTCAAAAGGATTGTCGCGGCACGCATCGATGATGGTGAAAAGAACTCCAGGTTTGCGACCCTTGAGTTCGTCTAAGACCACGGAACTTAAAGAGACCGTCGCCCGTTTGAGGATGCGCTCACTTGATTGCTGGGGCGCGTCTTTCAAGGCGAGAAAATTGTCACCGCCATCGGACCAACCATGGCCTGAAAAAATGAAAGCGACCTCGTCTCCCGGCGCGACCGATTCGGCGAACACATCGAAAGCGACGAGGAATTCTTCCAAAGTGGGATCGAGCAGCCGCGTCACTTCGAACCCGAGATCGGTTTGAAACACCTCGGAATAGCCTTGCGCATCGCCGATCGTCTTTTGCAGGTCGGTCAGCTCGTCATAATCTCCGACCCCCACGATGAAAGCGCGCTTCTCGGCTTCCGCCGACACGCCTGCGACGAGCCAAGCAAATAGAATTAAGACAAACGCACGCACAATCGTCCCTCAAACCATCACGGTAGTCGTATGATGGCAGGTCGGTCTAAAATGACAATACGAGAGGCTTACAGAGCGTTGTGCGCGCCGTCACACAGCGGGCTGTTCGCCGTTTGCTTGCAAGCACAGAAGAAGACTTTCCCGGTCTTGGGCGCTTCCCAGCCTTGCGGAATAAAGTCAGTATCCTTGTGGGAGCCGTCGCAAAAGGGCTGACGCGCGGAGCGACCACAGGTGCACCACCAATACATTTTGCCTTCTTCCACTTCGACGGCGATGGGTTCCGTGCCACCAATTTCAGGCTCTGCCATCAGATCTCCTCCATATCTGTCACAGTTCTTTGCGTCGGTCCGCCATCGCCGGTGTTTACGACGGTCGAGGGTTCGATCAGCATAATTTCGCATTCCTCGTCGGCCCCCGGGCGATGCTCGGTTCCGCGCGGGACAATGATAAACTCCCCAGCTCGAACGCGTTCGACGCGATCCCGAAACGCCATTCGCATCTCGCCTTTAATGACGACGAACATCTCGTCCTCGTGCGCGTGCTGATGCCAATCAAAGTCACCTTTGATCTTCACCAGACGGACATCAGTTTCGTTCACACGACCCGCCAGTTTGGGCTGCCAATGCTCAGAGAATTGGGAGAATTTCTTCTCAAGGTTCACTTTTGTCATGGCAACGGATCCTCATGAAACCGGTCTCGAATATTCGGGAGCTCCGCATTGGTCATATCAAACATGACTCGCCGTGTGAAACCACCTCGATAACGCTCGCCATCTTTGAATCGCCAATCGGCAATATCCGCGGTCAGGAAGGGCACGTTCGTACCGCCGGACGTCTCACCGATAAAGCCTGCAAACTCCTGCCGGATTGAGGAGAGCTCTTCATAATCGCGGCCATAGGCGCTCGACGGCATGATCACGGTCACTCGAAAGTCTGAGTAGGCCTCATTGTCGCTTTGCCAGGCTTCAAAAAAGACAGGCAAAGACGCCCGTGCGTCACGCACCGCGTTTTGCATGTCTCGGTCTTTGTAAAGCGCCGGTGATCCGGGAGTTGGGCCGCACGCCGCCAGGGCAAAAAGGATTAGTCCAAGCGCCCAGCGCATCATGCCTCCGCTCTTTCTGCTTCTTGCTGCGCCCATTGCTCAGCCGCGCCGCGAGCAAGATCACGCACGCGACCGATAAAAGCTTGCCGTTCGGTCGGCGAAATCGCCCCTCGCGCATCGATCAGATTGAAGACGTGACTGGCTTTCAGCACGTAATCATAAGCTGGCAGAGGCTTTCCGGCGTGGCGCAGCGCATTGGCCTGGTTTTCGCAATCGGTGAACCAGCGCTGCAGCATCTCTACGTCGGAATGCTCAAAATTGAAGGCCGATTGCTGGCGCTCATTCTCGATAAAGACATCACCATAGGTCAGCGGTGTATCGCTATCTGGCGCGTTGAACGGCAAGTCATAGACGTTGTCCACGCCAAACACATACATGGCGAGGCGTTCCAGGCCATAGGTCAACTCGCCCGAAACCGGGAAGACATCCAAGCCGCCAACTTGTTGGAAATAGGTGTACTGACTGACTTCCATACCATCACACCAGACTTCCCAGCCGAGGCCCCATGCGCCAACCGTCGGGTTTTCCCAATCATCTTCAACAAAGCGAATATCGTGCAAGGTCGGATCGATGCCGATTTCATACAGCGAGTTCAGATAAAGATCCTGCAGGTTTTTTGGGTTCGGCTTGAGGATGACCTGATATTGATAATAGTGACCAAGGCGCATTGGATTTTCGCCATAACGGGCATCGGCTGGACGCCGCGACGGTTGGACATAAGCGGCGCGCCAGTCTTTTGGGCCGAGCGCGCGCAGCACCGTTGCGGGATGCAGGGTCCCGGCCCCCACTTCCATATCGTAAGGCTGCAAGATCGCGCAGCCCTGTTCTGCCCAATAGTTTTGAAGGCGCAGAATAAGTGCCTGAAAAGAGTTTGGCTTGGCCTTGGCGACGGGTGCGGTCATGGTCGGCATCACAGTAACGATAATTTCAGCATCGCCTACTCTGGTCTGCCGGATGGAGCAAGCGCGTGGACACCTTAATTCCAGTCAATGCCAATGCCGTCTTGTTGCATAGAAAACGCCCAGGCGGTGCGAGGTCCGCCTTTCTCCGTGTACAAGTATCGCGGCTCGAGTAGTCGCAATGGCCCCGGCCGGAGACCTTTTCGGGCCCGAACAAGGACCCGTTTGGCATCCTCTCCCGGATAGGAGTGAATGGGTAGAACGGTGATCTCGCCGGACTGACGCTGCAAAATGCTCAAGATGCGCGCTAAATCTGCCGCGCGATGGACGAGGATAATGGTTCCCTTTGGTTTCAATGCGAACAACATCGCATTGATCCAGTCTTTTAGGGTGACGCTTTCAAGGAAAGCCGCATCTTTTCCAGCACCGGGGGCGGGAATGGCGCCTGCTTCAAAGAATGGCGGGTTGCTGAACACAAGGTCGAACCGGTTTTGCCAAGCCGGATCCATGTCAGCGACATCGCCCTTAACCACGCTCCCGCGCACATCAAAGGCATTCTCGGTCAAGCCCCGGCGCGCCAGCGCAACCATTTCGGAATTCTTCTCAAGACCCGTGAAATGCGGTGCTTCAAGCCGAGACATGGCCGGGAGAAGCGCACCGCCTGCACCGCAGCCGAATTCCAAGACTTGCCCGGTGGCATCGGCCGGCAAAGCGGTCGCTAACAAGATGCTATCGGTCCCAGCGCGAAAGCCCTTCCGAGGTTGAAAAACGGTGACTCGTCCACCAAAAAACGCGTCAGTTGTGACGTCCGTCACGCATCCTTCTCCACGTCCCGCAAAATAAAACGGGCGCGGTCCGCTAAGTCCTCACGCACTGTAATTCGGATCGGCACCATTGGACCGCGACCATCAATCATCGCTGTATGCTCATCGAGCACGAAGGGTTCGATCCCCTCTTCGGTCAACAGATGCCGGATATAGGACAGCTTAACCAAGTCATTGGTTCGAAACACTTCTTCCAATCTCGTCTCCGATTGTCGCATGCGGTGGCATACCGCAGCTGCCAAGGGTCAAATTTGCGCTACTTGTATGGCTAAACCGAAAAAAGTGAAATAAGACCACCGGCGTGACTGCACAAACAAGCCCCTCCCCAGAAGCCGATATCAGCAATATCGTCGAGCGCATGCAAGCCATGCTCGCGGACGATTTGACGGCGACTGAAGCGTTGCTCGTCGAGCGCGCCAAGAGCCCTGTCGACGTCATTCCGGACCTTTCAGGCTATATCGTGTCCGCTGGCGGAAAACGCTTGCGACCGATTATTACGCTGGTTGCAGCAAAAGCGTGCGGCGGCACCAATGCCGGGACTCATGCCCTCGCAACAGCGGTTGAATTTATCCATACGGCGACGCTGCTTCATGACGATGTGGTCGATGATAGCGACCTGCGCCGTGGCAAGAGGGCCGCCAAAAACGTCTGGGGCAACAATGCATCCATCCTGGTTGGCGACTTTCTGTTTGCCCGCGCCTTTACGCTCATGGTCGAGACCGGCAGCCTGGATATTCTTCGCATTCTATCAACTGCCTCGTCCGTGATCGCAGAAGGCGAAGTGCGGCAACTGGCCGCCGCCAGCCGCACGGATCTTCCAACCGAAGAATACCTTGCAATCATTGAAGCCAAGACCGCCGCGCTGTTCGAAGCCGCAGCTGAAGCCGGGGCCTTGTCTGCAGACCCTGCGGCACACGCGCATGCGGGGGCGCTTGCGGCCTACGGTAAGAATCTTGGATTGGCGTTCCAGATCGTCGATGATGCGCTCGATTATGGCGGCACGACATCCGTGATCGGGAAAGCGGTTGGGGATGATTTCCGGGAAGGAAAATCAACTTTGCCGGTGATTATCGCCCGTCGGCGCGGCACAGCCGAAGACCAGGCGTTCTGGGATCGCGCTCTCAACGCTGACACACAGGCTGAGGGCGACCTCGCGCATGCGATCTATTTGATCCGCTCAACCGGTGCCGCCGAAGCCACCGTCGCAGAAGCTCAAGCATATGCTGATCTCGCCAAAGCCGCTCTGCGTGCGCTCCCAGACAGCGAATGGCGGCAGGCTCTGATTGATCTTGCCGATTTCTGTGTCAGCCGGGTTCGGTAATTAAATCACAGACTTTTACTTGCCTGAAACCTCCAGCGCTGAGACAAAGAGCCTATGTGGCGTTCAGTATTGATCTCGACGGCCTGCCTCGCAGTGACCGCCTGCGTTTCGACTCAGCCCGGGCCAAGTCCCCGGCTGCTCGAGAAAGCGGAATCGGCGACAAAACTCCGCACCGAGATTGATACCTTATCGACCTATGCCGTTGCGAAATATGCGGGCCTTACGGAAGACGCTGAGACTGCAGCCCGTTACTACTCGCGTCTTCTGCGCACGGTGAAGGATGATCCCTGGCTCGCGGAGCAAGCCATTTTCTCAGTGATGCGTGTGGGCGAGGTTGATCGCGCGGTCACGCTTTCGAAACGCTTGCCACCAGAGATCATCGCGCAAACCGAAGTGCCGCGCCTCTTGCTGGCCGTTGACGCGATCCAACGCGAGAATCGACAAGAAGCACTCTCCTATCTGACAACGCCCTGGAGCACAGATTATCACGCCATGCTGGCGCGAAGCCTCGCGGCCTGGTCGGTTCTGGAAGAAGATCCCCAAACGGCGATCGTCCTGCAACGGAACGCAGGCGGCGGGGAAGGGCTTTATGGCTTGATGGGGCAAACGCTGGGCGCGCTCATGAAGGTCAACACAGGAGATGTCGATGGCGCGCGAACCGATCTCGACAGGCTTTGGAGCATCGACGCTCGCCTGGCCCTTGGCGTCGAGATCGAAGCCCGGTTGATGGCCCGTGCGGGCGACACCGATACTGCAATGCAAAGGCTCCGCACATTCCGCCGAGATATTGGACGACATCCCGCGCTCGTTTCGCTCGCTCAGGAAATTGAAGCCGAAACTGTCTCTGCGATTCCGGAATACTCGACCGCTGAGGGTATCGCGCTCGCCTTTTATCTCGCGACTGCACCGCAAGCCAATCAAGGTTATGGCGACGCCGCCTCTGTCTATTTTGCGATGGCCGTCTATCTCGATCCCAACCTGGATTCAGCCAAAGCGCTATGGGCCGATACGTTAGACCGCGCAGATCGCCGCGACGATGCGATCGCTCTGCTGCAATCCATCCCCGAAAGCTCGGTCCACCATACCAGCGCGCAAGGCCAATTGGCTTGGGCGTTGAGACGCGAGGGCCGCAATGAAGAGGCGCTAGACCTCGCGCGTCAAACGCTCGCACGGACCGACAATCGCAATATCCGCGTGCAACTGGCTGATCTGCTACAGTCGCTCGATCGGGATGGCGAGGCCGAAGAGACGTTCACGCAAGTGATTGATGCGGACGAAGCCCTCGGCGAATATGACTGGCGGATTTATTTTGCGCGCGGCAGTGCGCGAGAACGATTGGGTGCCTGGCCACCTGCAGAAGACGATCTCAGAACCGCCCTGAGCCTCAATCCGAATGATCCGACCATCATGAATTATCTGGGTTACAGTTGGATCGATCGCGGCATCAATTTAGACGCAGGGCTGGACCTGATCGAACAAGCCCTGCGGCTGTCCCCAAACAATGGGGCCATCACCGATAGCCTCGGCTGGGCGCATTACAAAATGGGGAACTATGAGCGTGCTATTTTTTATCTTGAGCGCGCCACGGCCCTGGAACCGGACATTTCAGAAATCCTCGACCATCTCGGCGATGCGTATTGGCAAGTCGGACGCTTTAAGGAAGCTGGCTTCCAATGGGAGCGCGCCCTGAAATACTCGACGGATGACGCTGAAAAAGACCTTTTGCGCCGCAAATTAGATGGTGGTATCGCATTGCTTCAAGCAGCAACGATTGGAAGCTCGACGACTTATCCATGACGCGGCTCACGGAACATGCCCCCGCTAAAATTAATCTGTCTCTTCATGTCGGCCCGCCAAAGGACAATGGACGCCACAATCTGGTATCCCTCGTCACCTTCGCCGATGCGGAGACGGCCGATCTGCTGACCGCGGAACCAGCCAGTCATTTCAGCCTCGCAGTCGACGGGCCGTACGCCAAGGCGTCCGGTCCCGCGAAAGACAATCTGGTGCTGAAAGCCGCGCGCGCCATGAACGATGCGCTGGACGGGAATGCGCCGCCCTTGGCGTTCAGGTTGCAAAAGAACTTACCGTGTGCGGCCGGCATTGGTGGCGGGTCTGCAGATGCCGGTGCGGCGCTTCGATTGATCATACGCGCGCATGGCGGTGACCGGGTACGCGCACTTGCCGAAACGATCGCGCCCTTATTGGGCGGCGACGTTCTCGCCTGTCTGATCGGTCTGCCAGGGTTTATGACCGGCGAAGGCGAAGCATACGAACCGGTGCTCAGCATTCCGAAACTGCCCGCTGTGCTGGTCAATCCGGGCACGCCCTGTCCCACCGGAGCGGTGTTCAAGGCCTATGATGAGGGCGCACCTGAACGCATTCCGGAACACCCGCCACTGCCAGACAACCGGACAGCGCTCCGCGCCTTTCAGGTCTGGTTGAATGAAAACACGGTCAATAGTTTGCAATCTCCCGCAATGAGCATGCACCCAGACATCACCAAGACCCTGGCCGCCTTACAGGCTTTGTCGGGCGTGCGTGCCGTGCGCATGAGTGGCTCGGGCGCGACATGTTTCGGCTTGTTTGATAACCTGGACTTGGCCGAAGCAGGTGCCACGCTTCTCGCAGCGCGCTACCCAGACTGGTGGGTGCGTTCCAGCCTACTCGGCGAGGGATAATCGCGCGAGATGACCCTCGTCTCTTTCTTTCTCACCGCAATTGTGACCCTGGCACTTTCCTATGCACTCTGTGCTCTCCTCACGAAGTCTGACGTCACAGATGCGCCAGACGGGATCCGCAAGCACCAAGCGGCACCGGTATCTCGACTGGGCGGTATCGGAATCGCTTTAAGCACATTGATAGGTGGGCTTGCCTGGGTCGCCTGGTCACTCATTTTAGCCGGAGACGCAGCGCCACTGGCTGAGACGCGCTGGATGTTCACCCATTGGACGGTTTGCGTGTTCGTCGGCGCCGCTTTCCTGATTGGTCTGCTCGATGATCTCGGAATACTGGGAACGGTTCCGAAACTGCTTGGCTTATTGCTATCCGCTCTGCTGGTTTGCAGCTTCGGTCTATTCCCACCCGAATTGTCCAGCCCTTGGGCGTCCCTGACGCTTATGCCTGTCCTCGTGATCGGCAGTGCCATGTGGCTGTTAGTGTTCACGAATGCCGCTAATTTCATGGATGGATCAAATGGGCTCTCGATAGGGTGTCTTGCCATCAAGTTGATCGGCCTTGCCATCATTGGTGCGCAGCATGGTGCTCTCAGTCTCAACGCCTGGTGGATTGGAATTGTGGCCGCGATTGGTGGTTTTTTGATCCATAACCTTCGCGGGCAACTTTACGCCGGCGACGCCGGAGCGCTCGGCTTGGGCGCTTTGTTTGCGAGTTTGGCACTGGTCTCTGGCCTCAACGTCTGGACCGTGGCGACGCTTGCCCTGCCCTTTCTGATCGACGTCTTGCTGACGCTAATCTGGCGCGCGAAACACGGGCGCAACTGGCTGGAGGCGCATCTGGACCACGCCTATCAGCGTGCGATCGCAAGCGGATGGAGCCATATTGAGATTGCGGTGCTGTACTGGGGATTAACCATCACAGCAGCAGCCATGGCGTGGATCGCGGCTCAAGCCGGGGGCGCAGCGCCATTTATCGTCTTCTGGGCGTTGCTAATCGCGGGTATCGGAATCTGGATCACTCATCGCCGGGCCACCAAGGCGCTCGATCTCCGCCGCTAAGTCATCCGCTCGAAATGTCTTGGCTTGCAGATTGGGACGACACGTCCAGGCCACGGGCAGCATCAAGATGACCAAAGCGCCGCCAACTATCGTCGCTTCGACTTGCCCGCGCCCCGTCATATTCGTCAAACCTGCGAAAATGAAAAACAATCCGCCCACGGTGCCGAGCAGGCCGAGAATGAACAAGGCCACCCGCCACGGCGCAGAATAACCGTATTCGATCTCAAGGTTCGGATTGACGCGCTGAAGCGAGCCCAAAATAGACTGAATCAAACCGAAAAACTCATCGCGCGCGCCACCATGATCGGTGTATTCGACTTTCATCGTGCCGGCTTCAGCATGCAGATGCAGCCAGGCACTGCGCGTCCCTCGATAAGTCACCGTATTCCAGCTCGCGCCTGTGACTTTCGCGAGGTTCAGAGCCGTCGAACCCCCACGCCGCATGAGGTGATCGTCTTTGATCGCCCAGGTTTGGGTTTTGCGGACGGGCGCTGGCTTGAAACTGTATTCACGCATCAGCGCTCCACAATACTACATGTTCGGATAAGCTGGACCGCCGCCACCCTCTGGGGTGACCCAGTTGATGTTCTGGTTCGGATCTTTGATATCGCAGGTCTTGCAGTGAATGCAGTTCTGCGAATTGATCTGGAACCGTGGCGCCTGACCATCTTCCTCAACCCATTCGTACACGCCTGCCGGGCAATAGCGCTGGGACGGACCTTGAAAGACATCAAACTCAGATGATTTCTGCAGATCGGTATTCGCCACTTTCAAGTGCTTTGGCTGATCTTCGGCATGATATGTGTTCGTGAAGGAAACATTGGTCAGCTTGTCAAAGCTGAGCACACCATCGGGCTTGGGATAGTCGATCTTCTTACACGCATCGGCAGGCTTCAAATATTCGTGATCCGCTTTGCCGTGCTTGAGTTGTGGAATGTAACCAAAGCCGAGCATGTAGCGCAGCCACATGTCCGGCATGCCCAGAATGGCGCCTGGCATTGTCCCAAAACGTCCCATAAGTGGCTTCACATTGCGCACACGGGCGAGATCGGTCCAGACCCAGCTGTCCCGTACGGCCTCATCATAAGTGGCAAGCTCATCGCCCGCACGTTCAGAGCGGATCGCGCCCACAGCCTCTTCCGCGGCCAGCATTCCGGTCTTCATCGCATTGTGGGTGCCCTTAATACGCGGCAGGTTCACGAAACCGGCGGAGCAGCCAATCAACGCGCCGCCTGGGAAAGACAGTTTCGGGATCGATTGAATGCCACCTGAGGTAATCGCCCGCGCGCCATAAGCCTCGCGCTTGCCGCCTTTCAGGAATTTCGAAATGTCGTCATGGTGCTTGTACTGCTGGAATTCGTCGTACGGAGAGAGATGCGGGTTCTTGTAATTCAAGTGGACCACATAGCCGACCGAGACATAATTCTCGCCGCCTTCTGAGAAATGGTAGAGGAAGCCCCCACCGCTGCCGTCTTTCTCTTTCACCGGCCAACCGAAAGTGTGCTGGACGAAACCCGCTTTAAACTCCGGATGGTCTGCAGGGACTTTCCAGACCTCTTTCAGACCGATGCCGTACTTTTGCGGATCGCAATTGGCTTCAAGGTCATATTTGGCTTTGACTTCCTTGGTCAGCGAGCCCCGCGCGCCTTCGGCGAAGAATACATATTTGCCAAGCAACTCCATGCCCGGCTCATAGTCTGGTTTGTGGCTGCCATCTTCGGCAATACCCATAACGCCAGCGACGACGCCGCGCACTTCGCCATTGTCGCCATAAACGACTTCTGAAGCGGCAAAGCCGGGGAAGACTTGCACTTCCAGCTCTTCCGCACGTTCGCCAAGCCAGCGGCAAACATTAGCGAGAGAGCCAATGTAGCAGCCATGATTGTGCATGAAGGGCGGGAAAGCGAAGGTCGGCATCGCCATCGAGCCATTGGGGCCGAGCAGCTTGTACTGGTCAGCATTCACTTCCGTGCGGATCGGTCGGTCATCGCGCGTGCGCCAGTCTGGGATCAGCTCATCAAGCGCTTTTGGGTCCAGTACGAGGCCGGAGAGAATGTGCGCACCAATCTCACCCCCTTTTTCGAGCACAACGACTTCAAGCTCTTCACCAGCTTCGTTTGCTAATTGCTTGGCTCGAATCGCAGCGGCCAATCCAGCAGGGCCGCCACCAACGATGACAAGGTCAAACTCCATAGACTCGCGTTCGCTCATCAACTCTCTCCTCAGAAGCTGGCGCTCAGACTTGCGCGCCATCTAGGTATATTCCAGTATCTGACCATCTCTTTAGCCAAAGTTTACAAGGTCTCAATGCCGCAATATGCCTCTGCCGCAGCGTTAAAGGCGCTCACCGAATGGTGGGAGGAGATGGGTATTGAGGTCGATCAGGCCGAAATCGATGCGGCACTTAAGTCTCAGGGCGACCCGCCCATTCCCGCGCAGGCGGCGATTTCCAGCGACGAGACTCGGCTCAATGAAGGCAATTCCCGCCCGCGCGAGCATGACCGAAAATCGAGTCGCCAACGGCAAAGCAAATCCCTCCATGATTGGCTGCAAGAGGCACACACTTTAGCAGAAGGCGCTGATTCGCTGGAGAGCCTCAAAACCGCAATTGAGAGCTTTGACGGCTGCCCGCTCAAACAATTGTGTGAGAAGACCGTGGTCTATGATGGCACGCTAGGCGCGCCCGTCATGATACTTGGTGAGGGCCCCGGCGGCCAAGAAGACCAACAAGGTCTGCCTTTTGTGGGCAAAGCCGGACAATTGCTGGACAAGATGCTCGGCGCAATTGGGCTCGACCGGAAGACCAATACGTTCATCTCAAACGTCAATTACTGGCGCCCGCCCGGGAATCGCAATCCGGAACCCGATGAGCTCGCCCTGTGCCGTCCTTTTGTAGATCGAATGGTCGATCTCGCGCAGCCGAAAATCATTATCGCGACGGGCGGTGTGGCGGCGAAATCTCTACTCAACACGAAAACGGGAATCATGCGTTTGCGCGGAACGGAACGCCCCTTCGATACGCCCGCCGGCACACGCGTCCCAATGGTGCCTATGTTTCACCCGGCTTATCTTTTGCGTCGTCCACAGGACAAGAGCAGGGCCTGGCGCGATCTTTTGCTGGTTCAGGCGCGCCTTAAGGAAATGGGTGTTGAGGTATGAACACACTCGGATGGGTGGTCAGCGTGATCGTCGCGTTTTTGGTCTATGGCATCGTCGCAACGATTGCCGCCTTTCTGGCGCTGACGATGTGGGCCCCGAATCTCGACATTGAGAATTTCTTGCGTCTCACCGCAGCGATTGGCGTCGCCACAGGCATTCTTGGCGCTGCAGTCCCCTTACTCCGGCGCACGGCCATCTCGGTCTTGACCTCATTTGCACCGTCCAGCTGGTAGCATGCCCGCTCCGATCTCTATCATCATCCCGGCCTATAATGCTGAAGAGGTCCTTCCCCTTTGCTTGGGAGCCTTGATGCCAGGCCTCGAAGCCGGGCTGATCCGCGAGGTTATCGTCATCGATGGCGGAAGCGACGATCAGACGAGGCGCTTGGCCGAAGGCTCTGGCGCGACCGTCTTGTCAGCTTCAGATCGTGGACGCGCAGCGCAACTGCGTCTTGGCGCGGAGACAGCGCGGGGCGACTGGTTTTTGTTCCTGCACGCGGACACAGCGCTTTCGCGCGATTGGGCGGAGCGCACAAAGACACATATCACAGAACGTCGTAATGACGCCGCGGCTTTCACGCTCGCGTATCGGTCCGATCATCCCATGGCCAAAGTCGTCGCCCGTCGAGCCAATTGGCGCGCGCGAACACTCGGGCTGCCTTACGGGGATCAGGGCCTCCTGATTTCGCGAAAGCAGTATGAGCAAGTGGGAGGCTATCCGGACACGCCATTCATGGAAGATGTGCAGATCATACGGGCCATCGGCAAACGGCGCCTGGTTCTCCTTTCAGCCGAAGCGCGCACAGATGCCTCAAAATATGAACGCGATGGCTGGCGCAAACGCAGTTGGCGCAACGCGTTCCTGATCACGCGATATTTGCTTGGCGCTGATCCGGCAAAGCTGGCAAAATCCTACACGTGAGCAACTGAGTCGAAGGTAGATCATGTCATTGGATGCGAGCTGGGACGATGAGCTGGAAACGGGCTATGTGTATTTGCCGGACCATCCTGGCGCCGGTACGCCGGGTTGCGTTGCCCGCTCAATTGATGTTTTCGCGCTTGATGAAAGTCTACGCGGGGCACAAATCATCCTCGATATCGACGAACAGAACAGAGTGATTGGGATAGAAGTGGTCCGATGAAACGTCCGCAAATACTGATTTACGCCAAACCGCCGCGGATCGGCCTCTCGAAAACGCGTCTTGCCAAGGGCCTGGGATCAAGCGTTACCGCCCGTCGCATCGCAACCGCGCTTCACGCCAAGACCATGCTCGCAGCATTAAACGGACCGTGGGAAACGATCCTCTACACCGCGCCCGACCGCGAACTTGCGACCTCCTTGGGGGGACTTTGGCCCGCGCATCTGGAACGCCGCAGCCAGGGGCCCGGCGATCTTGGGGATCGGTTGAGCAAAGGGCTTCGCGAAGCCCCACCCGGCCCGGTTCTGTTCATCGGCAGCGATGCGCCCGACATCTCTGCGGGCCTTCTGCGCCGCGCCGTGCTGGAGCTTAGCCGTCACGATGCGGTCTTCGGACCCGCTCAAGATGGCGGCTTTTGGCTGTTCGGGATCAATAAGACTGCGCGTACCAAGAGCCCGTTTTATGGCGTGCGCTGGTCAGGGCCGCATGCCATGGAAGACGTCTGGGCCAATCTTCCCGAAACCGCGACGATCGGAGTTTTGCCGCAATTGATCGATGTCGATGAAGCTAAAGACTGGGAAATCTGGCAGGGCCGTCATGAGGCTGAAGTCGAAGCCCACACGGAAGCCCAGACTCATCCCGCCGAAGTGAACAGGAAGCCGGGGTTCTTCGCGCGTTTGTTTGGCCGTAAGTAAATCGCGACCGGGCGCTGCTATTCCGCGCTAATCGCGATACGGCTGCACCAATCAGGCTTTTTCTTCAATGCGCGTCGACCCTTATGAGGCCATTCGCCCAAGTGGCCGGCCTCCAGGCCAGCGCGCGCCACATCTTGTCCGTTTGCAGACAGCGTGATGATCTCGCGCTCATAACGATCTGGTCCTGAGTTGCTGGTAATTACCAGCTCGGCATTGCGCGTGAGATCCACCATGAAGGCTTTGGCCTCAAACCCCAATTCGCGCTCGAATTCACATTTCGCACCGCCAATAGCTCCGACGCCTCCGGTCTCGGGCGCGTCAACATCGGCCAATCGAAACTTCATCCCATCGATCCGTCCGCTATCGCCGTCGGACCAATAGATAGATTGCCCCTCTGTCGCTGTGAGCTCGACCGCAAAAGGGTCGGCACAGGCCGCAAGAAATACGATCGGAAGTAGCAACGCAGGTTTCACCCGCTCCGATTGAAGTGATTCGTCGAAAACTCAGAGATGTAGGCGCGCTAGAGCCCAGATTTGGCAACGCGTGCGATGTCTTTCGCCGCGGTCGCAAAAGCCAATGACCCTAACCCAATCGGCACAAGGGCTTCGGGCCGACCGCCAATCGCCAGTGGGATGCCCACAGCAAACACCATCATGAATCCGATGAGCAAACAGGCGCCTACCTGTATCGCAGTGCGCGTCCCGTTAAACAGAAGTGAAAGTACTCTGACCACAGCGAGCCCCCTGAAGAATTCGAACAGACCGTAACAGGTTCAAACTATAGGAGAATTGACGGGACAGGTTGAATTTCGCGCGTGCGATTAGCGAGCAGCGGGTTTTCGGGACAGGGCGCGCAAGGCAGCGATAGCTTCGGTTTGTCTTCGCTTTGGGATGTGCGCCCAAAGGTCGAGCATTTCAGCGGTCAGATCACTTGGATGGTGATCGAGCAAGAACCCGGGAGACGTCTTGAGAATAGGCGCCAAACGATTGAGCCAACTCGCCGATAAGCTTCTTTGGCCGTTTTCGAGCAATGAAATCACAGCCGCGCTCGTGCCGACTTCCGACGCCAGTCGTTCTTGCGTGAAGTCTCTGAACTCTCGCCAAGCCCGCAAATGATTTTTTGGATTTCGATCAGCCATTTGGGTCTAGGGTCCATCCAATTCCGGCGTCAGCGTCGGGAGCTCGACGACATTGCTCAAATCAGGCTTTGGATTGAGGACATCATCAATCGCCCGACCGAGCTCTGCATAACTTTCCAAAGCGACTTCAATCGGTTGCACAAAAGTCTGCCCGAGTTCAATCTCACCGGTATTCTTATTCACCCGTCGCCGTTGTCCAATCACCGTCTGGCCGGGACCAGCTTTGAACTCGACATGGATTTCAAGCCAAACTTCACCTTCCGCATCATCGCGTTTACGCCACCGTGCTGTTTGGGGTAGGTAAGCAAGTTTCGAGGCCGCTGCATCTCGCGCTTTGTAGAGCGCGAAGCCCATCTCCGCGACCGCATAGAAAATTTCTTTGGGCCATTGAGAGGACTGCTGCGGGTGCTTCGGGTCAAACACGATGACATCATCGTCGAGCCCTGAATTTTCATAGAGGTTCAATCCCACTGTGAATGAGTGGAAGAAGACAGCCCTTGAATTGCTAATAATCAGGTTTGGTCGATCCAACGTCGTATAGACTATGTCCTCGCCCTCTAAATGAAGTTTGGGGATGTAACTTACCTGATGCCCGATCTTGAAATCGAGGTTTTTTGCACCGATCACGACTTGCGGCAGGTCGGTGATATGCACTCGCATCTTTTATCCCCGTCTCTTAACGCTGATGGTTAATCTGAGATCAGGCTATCACGCGATCGCGATTGGTCAAATCATTCTCCAACCCTGTCTTGGGCGCGAGCGTTTTAGTCTTCAGCCTCAGGGAAGTCGGGTGGGCTTGGCATACGGGCCATGGCCGTCGCGGTTAAGTGCGCCCAGATTTTCGCATTCAAGGCTTTGGCGTCGTCGTCGTCCCGCGCCTCCAAGGACATCTGCATCACAATGAGATATCGGGCGAGCTCGTCGCGCTCAGCCGTCAAATCAGAGAGCTTCAAACTGGTGGCTCTAGGTATAACGACCTCTTTGTCGGCCTCCGCAATTAGTCCGCGAATCGCATTGATTTCATTGACCAGTCGATCCGCAGCTCCATCCCAGGCCTCGCCCGCCATCACCGCCATAATGCCGCTCATTGCGGCGTGGCCACCGGAATAGTCGCCCTCAAGTTTTGGCGCAACTTTGGCGACAAGGGTCCGCCCAAGCCGATCCAGGATCATTCCGATATCGCTCATCCGCCAGCTCCATATTTCGGGCCCAGCCGCATCGCGAGCATCAGCTCGTGCGCGGCATGTGTAAACCAGCCTGACCAGGCCAGGATGGGATCGTCATTCTCACCCGCCGCGAAGGCTTTCTCGGAGGTGACCCAAATCCCAAGCGCTTTGACGTGACTGAATAAGGACCACCATTCAAATGCGGCAGGATCAAACTGGCAGCCGGAGGCCTTTTGCCAGGTCTCGATCGCCTCAGGCCATGGCAGCAAACCGGCGGCGCGCTCAAGGTCGTTTCCGCACCAGAGCAAATCGGTCGCCCATGCCAAGTCCTCATAAGGATCACCAATATGTGCCATCTCCCAATCGAGAATGGCGGTCATCGTGCCCTCGCCGTCCTGGAGGTAGTTTCCGGTGCGATAATCTCCATGGACAACTGAGAGCCGCTGTGCTGGAGGGGGCGGGTTTCGTTCGAGGTGTCGGATCGCCGCTTCAGCAACCGGTTGCGGCGAAAGCGCATTCGACCGAACCTCGTTCGCCCAATACTCCAGCTCCCGTCGCCAACAGGCCTCCGCTGTGGGCGTTTCGATCTCGGCTGCCAGAGCCGACCCGTCGACCGGGAGGGCGGCAATCGACCCAAGATGGCGGAAGAACTGCGCTCCAATCGCTGCCCGATGGGGCTCTACATCTTCGAGCTTAAAGGGGTTTAGCGGGCTGCCGCCTTCAATACGACCCATCACAAAAAAGGGCGCGCCCAGCGCATCGCTTCCCGTTTCCAGAAAAAGAGCTTCCGGCACTGGCAAATCATACTGACCATAGGCGCTTTTGATCGCAGCAAATTCTACGCGGCGTTCGGTATCGATCAGGCTGTCTGGCGGATCCCGGCGCAGGATCAATCCTTTGACTTTCGGACCTGTGGCATCCTCATAGGCGAGGTCTATGGAATACGTCTGCCGGCTGGCGCCTCCATGAATACGGACGATGCTGTCCACCCGTGTGTTTTTGGCACCCGGAAGCCGCGCTTCCGCATAAGCGGCGAATTTTTCCGCGAGCTCGGCCTCAAGCATCAAGCACATCCTTCCAGCCACTTGGTGCATGCGGTCCGATGGTGAGTTGTTCGAGGATTCCGATTCCCTCGCTGCTCTCGCCATTCGGGCCTTTATGCGTGGCTTTAACAATCGCTTGGATGTGCAGATTGTCGGGCTGTTGCCAGGGCAGATTATCCGGCGTCAGATCTTCGCGCGTGACCGAAAGATCACCGCGATACGTCCCATGCCCCATTTCTGGATGGCCGTAGCCAATGCCTTTCATCATGAAGGTGGAGAGCGGCTCATAACTCACCTCATGTGGGCGCCCTTCGCCGTCTTCAACGTTGAGGGTAGCGCTTTGCGCGCGGCGCGAGCCGTCTCGCCAAGTGACGTCCATTTTCGGGCGGTTGAGGTGCAACAGCCCATCATTGTCGGCACCATCCATGGCCAGCACGGACCTTGTGTTCCAGGCCCCGCCGCCGCCATCTTCATTGACGTGGAAATAAAGGGATTGGTCGGGGAAATTGATTGGCGCCCAGAGCCAATAGAATTGTGGTAATTGCATCGGCAGAACCGGTTGCTCATCGCGCTGACCGATCGGACGGACGCCCCAGCTGCGATCACGCGTGCCGAGAAAGTCTTTGACCTCAACCGTGTCGCCATCGGCGCTCAGCGAGCCTTGCCAATAGCCGTTCTGGGTCATCCTCGTGCAATCGATCAACATGCGCGGACCCTGGCGATAGGTGAAGCGCGGTTCTTCAATCGGGAAATGTCGACCGGTAAAGGTCACATCGAGCGAGAGGCCTTCAGTTTCTTCCAGCTTCAAACGGACCGATTTTAAGGGCTCAACCACTTCGACACTGAGCGGGCCCACACTGGTATCCATGCGCTCCATGCCGAGTAAGCGCGAAACATGGATCGATTTTTGAACGCCGTCTTTCAAGATCGACACCGCGCCGTCCATAACGTTCAAATGCGGATAAACGCCCATCGCGGCGGCGAAGAAAGTGGATCCATCCGCGGAATAACCATTGAAGAAAAACCGGTCATAAAAGTTTCGGTCCGAGCCTGAAAAAGCGACCGGTTCTGGCGTCTGGTGAATTGGATATTCGTCACCTTTGGTGAGCATGGGCAAGGCCTCCCGTGGCGTGATCTCTTTTCGGATCGATTGGTCTCTATAGGTTGGCCTTCAAGCCAAGTCGGCGTCAATGCCTGTCGGAGGGAGAACATGGGGTCTGTTGTATCCGTTGAAGAAGTGAACGCGTTCTATGATTCGGTCTTCCAAGGCGGCGGCGAGCAAGAGCGCGTTTTGGAGGTACGGGAGAATTATGCCCGCGTGCGCCAGCCGGTGGACAAGGGCAATATTCGCCCGGGTGGGTACATTAATGGCCCGACGCAAATGGCGATTGCCGACAGTGCGGCTTACATCGCTGTGTTTACGCGCATCGGCATTACCCCAATGGCGCTGACCAGCAATCTCAATATCAATTTCATGCGCCCCTGCATTGGCGACGCGGTGGTGGCAGAGGCGCATCTCCTGAAGCTCGGCAAGACCCTGGCCGTGATCAGCGTCGATATCCGCGCCGAAGGCAGCGACAAGCTCTCTAGCCATGCCGTGGTGAATTACTCGATCCCGCTGGAGCCGAAGGCATGATCACGCTCATCAGCGCCTTGGCTGGCTTTCTCGCCGTCGCGCTTGGCGCCTTTGGCGCGCATGCGCTATCGAGTGGCTTTGACGAAAAAGCAGCCGGGTGGTGGGAGACCGCAACGCTTTATCTTCTCGTCCATGCCGCGCTCGCGACCGCAATTTCAGCCACCAATAGCGCTAAGTTCGGGCGTGCCGCAGCCATCTTGGTCGCGGGCGCTGTTCTCTTCGCAGCGACGCTTTATGCAATGGCGCTTGGCGCGCCCCGTTGGTTCGGCGCGATCACGCCGATTGGCGGGTTGGGCATGCTCTCTGGCTGGGCCATGATCGTTTGGGCGGCGCGGAAACCCTGACCTCGCGAAACCCTTTTCTTACTGCAGTGCGCCGCGTATCACCGGCGCAGCATGAGACAGTTTAAGGGAGGGCTCAGATGAGCTTATTCGATCTTTCAGGAAAATCTGCGATCATTACCGGATCCTCGCGCGGCATCGGCAAAGCGATTGCCGAGCAATTCGCGGCGGCTGGGGCAAAGGTCACGATCAGCTCGCGCAAGCCGGGACCTTGCCAGGAAGTCGCCGGGGCGCTGAATGATCAATATGGCGACGGCACGGCGATCGCGATCCCCGCCAATATTTCTGAGAAAGAGCAGCTCCAGGCCATGGTCGACGCCACCAATGAAGCCTTTGGCAAAATCGATATCGTCGTTTGCAACGCCGCCTCCAATCCCTACTATGGCCCGATGGAAGGCATTTCGGATGACGCGTTCGAGAAGATCCTGTCCAACAATATCATTTCCAATCACTGGCTGGTTCAAATGTGCGTGCCGCAAATGCGCGAACGCAAAGACGGCTCGGTCATTATTGTCAGCTCGATTGGTGGCCTGCGCGCGTCGCCTGTCATCGGCGCTTACAATATCTCAAAGGCGGCCGACTTTCAGCTCGTGCGCAACCTCGCGGCGGAGTACGGGCCTGACAATGTGCGCGTCAACGCCATCGCGCCCGGCCTGATCAAAACTGACTTTGCCCGCGCCCTGTGGGAGAACCCGGACACGCTGAAGCGCGCCACCTCGACCACACCGCTGCGCCGTATCGGTGAACCAGTCGAGATTGCCGGCGCCGCCGTTTATATGGCGTCCGATGCCGGGAGCTTCATGACAGGCCAGATGATGGTCGTCGATGGCGGTCAAACGGTCGTCTAAATGCCCAAGATGATCGTTCCTGACAGCCTCAAAGAGCGCACCGAGCAGATGCAGTTCGCGCCTGCCGTGCGCGCGGGCGATATGGTCTTCTGCTCCGGCGTCATTGCCGCGTTGCAAGACGGTGAAGAGGCAAGTAACGAGGCCTATTTCCGCGCCGCCGACGAAGCTTTTGCCGAGATTGATATGATCCTACGCGAAGCCGGCGGCAGCATGGCCGATGTCGTCGACATGACCGGCTATCATGTCGACTTTAAACGCCATATGGGCCCCATGTTTCGCGCCAAAGCGAAATGGATGCCGGGACCGTTTTTCTCCTGCTACACGCTGATCGGGATCTCGTCCTTGTTCAATCCGCTTGGCTTTGTCGAGCTTAAAGCCAGGGCTTATATTCCCGAATGACGCGCACAGAGCTTTCGACCGAACAGCAGGGCTTTTTTGACCGGCTCAGAAATGATCAGTGGGAAAAACCCGCTGGCATTCGCAATCTCGGCATCCGCCCGGAAGAATGGCTGAAAGAGGTCCGCTATGGCTATGTCCGCTATGAATGGCCAAACACTGGCGACCGCGACATTTCTGAAGGCCGTGTCTTTGGCGGCTGGGTCGCCGGGTTTAGTGATCATATTGTCTCAATGTGCATGGCGTCTGGCCTCGAGGACGGCGAATGGTTCACCACGACGGAATTGCAGACCCGTATCTTCAGACCCGTGCCGCATGGCCTGATCACGATTGAGGGCCGGCTTGTTTCTCGCGGCCGCACCACAGGCTTCGTCGAAGCCGATTGGCGCGATGAGAAAGGTCGGCACCTGGTCCGGGTGGGCGCAGCAAAGGCGATCCGCACACGGACGGAGCTAGGGATGGGGTGAGCCCCGGGGGCGATTGCCGCTAAAGCGATGCGCGGTCACTGCGCCAGGAGGGCCTCATCCTGAGCGACGTCGAAGCATCAGGCTGAAAGTGTTCGTCCAGTTCTTATCACGTGACCTCAAAAACCAGGAGCTGACGCCGAGCCCGTGCAACCGAATTGCCTCGTCTAGCCACGCGCTTCGCGTTAAATTACAAGGCCCCAAATGTCTTGGAACCTGGATCAGACCTTCGAAACGCAAGCGGGAACCGTCGCCGCAGGTTCGTTTGGGTCTGGACCCCCGCTTGTGCTGGCTCATGGGTGGCCTTGGTCGTCTTTCTCGTGGCATCGGGTGATTCCGGCGCTCGCGGTTTCGCACACCGTCTACTGGTATGACATGCCCGGATACGGACAATCGGAAATGTCGCCGGCTCAAGCAACGTCTCTCGACGTTCAGGGGGGTGTTTTCAGCGAGATGCTGGATCATTGGAGACTCGAGCACCCAAAGGTCATCGCACATGATGTCGGCGGCGCAATCGCGCTGCGCGCGCACCTCCTCGGCCAGGTTGAGTTCGAAAAGTTAGTCTTGATGAACGTCGTCGCTGTGCGCCCTTGGGGCTCAGAGTTCTTCGAGCATGTTGGCAAGCACATCGAAGCGTTTCTGGGGCTTCCACCCCATATCCACAAAGCGGTCGTCGATGCCTACATTCGCGGCGCATTGGTCTCTTCGCTCGAGGATGACGATCTGGATGCGCTGGTCGCGCCTTGGATAACGGATCCAGGGCGCGTGAGTTTTTATCGGCAGTTCGAGCAAGCTGACGAAAGATACACGGCGGAAATCGAAGGCGATTTTGGCAAGCTTCGTTGCCCGACAACTCTCTTTTGGGGAGAGAACGACCCATGGATCCCGCTTTCGCGCGGACTTGAACTCAAAGATAAAATAAAGCCCGAGCGGTTTGAAGTGCTTTCCGGGTTGGGGCACTTGCCACAACTGGAAGACGCCACACTCGTCGCGGAAAAACTTCAGAACGCACTCAGGGTTTGACCCTCGCATATGAACCATACGCGAAGGGGGTCAGTCGGTCACTGATCAAAGACTTGTCGTAACTCATTGCGTGTGGCCTCGCTTGTTCCTGGCGGGAAGTCGCCAGATTGAATCCGCTGCGCCATTTCATTTGCCGCGGTCACGCCGAGATCAAACCCTAAACGTTCGCCAGCCTGAGCAGAAACATCAGCGATCTCAGGCAAAGCGTCAATCAACTCGATACCGGCCGGGGTTTCCAAAAACGTTCGGTACGCTGCCAAACTTTCGGGAGAAAGGGTATCGAGATAAACGTCGACAATCTCGTCCCGCAAACCCTCCTTCATGCCTTGGATGAGTGAAGGCATCATCAGCGCAACGATCGTCTGACTGGCTTCGTCAGACAGCGTGATGCCGCTTTTCGCCATTTCTCCGATGATGCCAGACGCCATCAGATCCGCCATAGCCCCCATGACCGAGCTCAGATATTCATCGCTTAATGAAACATCGACGATGTAGTTCGCATCCTCGACCGGATCGGCGAACGCCGTCGTCATGGAAGACAGGCTGACACCCAGACTGGCCATCCCAAACACAAAAGTCTTTTTCATTGAACGCTCCTCTTTCTGAAAGGATGATCGTCTGGGAGTTCCCCGTCAATCTGGTCATTAAAAAGATTGAAGGCTGAGGGTCTTATAACATGCCCCAAAACGACCGCTCTGGCTCGATCAAGCAAACCACCGTGAGCAAACCATTCATCGATTTTTCAGATGCAGCGACGGATTGTGGCGCTTCATGCGTTGAAGCAGTGAATAAATTCAAAGGTATCAATATGTTAATGCCAAATAAACCATCAAAACCTTCAGGCACGGCTTCTCTGGGAACAGCTGCAGGACCTCGGTTTATCGTATCCTTGCTCATTGCTTCTGCAATTGTTGCGGGATGCTCTGGCGGCGGGGGGGATGCCAGCTCAGTTCCTGCACTGCCCGTTGCGCAACCTGCGTCGCCTCCGCCGCCACCCCCACCTCCTCCCCCAGCATCTAGTGGGAATTTTGAGAGCCAGAATAACATCATCTATGGAACGGGGCTGATTCAGAACGGATCGGCCAATCTTCTACTCGACCTCTATCAGCCCAATGGTGATTGCACCGAAAACCGACCATTTGTCATCGGTATTCACGGGGGTGGGTTTATCGGCGGCTCCAAACAAGATCCTAACTGGGTTCAGAACATGGAAGCGGTCGCTGAAAGGGGCTTCGCCGGTATGTCGATCAATTACCGGTTGGATGGGGTTCAGCCTCTCGTATCGGCCGAGTTTCAGCCCGTTCTGGACGACCTTATCGTCGAGGCGAACCGCCTCGGCGCATCGGCGGATGAGATCAATCGCTTAAGCGCCGTCGTCGCAGCGTTCGAAGACACTGTTGCCGCCCTCGAATGGGCGCGAGAAAATGCCGATGAGCGCTGTCTCGACATTAATCGATTTGCGCTTTGGGGCTCGTCCGCAGGGGCAACCACCGCGCTTCACGTGGCCCACGCGCTTGATGAGTATTTCATTGACCGCCCAGAACCACTGGTCGTTGTGGACTATTGGGGGCGACTGTTGCTGGATGGACAAGTCGACCTGAATGGACCACCCATATTCATCCTTCACGGCACCAATGATCAAACGGTCGATCACGACGAAGCGGCGGTGGCTTTGGCGATGGAAGCCGACGCGCTCGGTCTGCCGTTTACGTTCTATTCCATCGAAGGAGGGCCACATGGCTTTGGCACTGTGAATCCAGATCGCGTCTCTATAAACAATGACACACCACTCGCGGTGACGGTCGATTTCATTGAAGACCATCTTCTTGGTGATGATCCGCTATATGAAACGCAAACGATCATTCCAAACTGATGAGCGTTTTGCCGTCGAAAATTTGGTGAGATCAGGGGGGCATAAACGCTCCCCATTTCAGACGCTCCGCACGTGACGCAAAGCGCCTTAAAATGGTCGCGCGTTTCAATACAGACTTTGCGGAGTAGAGACTAGAGCACCCTGATGCCCTGTGGTTGCCACGTCTTCGGATGGACCCGAACGCCTCGACCCGCGACTTCCAGCCATTCGAGCTTGAACTCCACCATTACCATATCCTGAGGAAACTCCGGAAACAGCTGGTCCCGCAAATCATCCGGGAAAAAGCTGCGCTCCAAGACGGTCGCTTCATCGGCATGAAACTTGGTGGTCCCCATGAATGTCGCGTAACCCCATTGCTCGGTATCGGCAAAGTGAAGACACGTCTTCGGATTGCCAGACAATTGATCCAGCTTGCGACTTCCGGGTCGTGTGGACATCCAAAATGACGACTCGCCCTCGGGCATGTTTACAGACATTGTTCGCGCTCTCGGCATGCCAGTGTCATCCACCGTGATCATCGTGCAATGAAAATCCAAATCCGCAATTGCTCGGGCCGCTGCTCTGAGCTCTGACTCGTCACCGGTCTGATACAATTCAGGAAAGGTAGAGGTGGTTGTTTTGCTCGACGTGCAAGCGGCAATGGCGGCTGAACACGCTCCAACTACTCCGACTTGGAACGCGGCCCGTCGTGTGAATTGGCTTTTCATTGTTAAGTCCCCGGTTGGCCACGCTTCAGAGAAACAGCGGGAGATATTGAGTCAAGCCTGACAGTCTACCGGAAGATTTCTACACTGCCGCCAAAATCCTATTTCGCCAACATCAGACACTGCACGTGTTAGCACCGAGGGCGTTCAGTGCCTCAGCCGACGCGCACTGACCGCATGAGGCGCTGCACCATGACAGACGCCAGCTTCTCGGTCGGCTGCAACGCCACTCGATCCATATTCACCGGCAATGCCAACGCACCGTGAACCCCGGACCATAAGACTTGCGCCAAAACGACCGGGTCGCCGTTAGCGATACTCCCATCCGCTTGCCCTTGCTCTAGCGCTGACTTCAAGAGCGCTGGAAAAGCAAAGCCTGACAAAGACTGTTTCTCCGGCGTTTTTAACGTTGAGGGACGCACGAACATCAACGCGTTTCGGTAGAGTTCCGCCTGGTCTATCCCGAAGTCGAGATAGGCGCGCAATAAGGCTTCAATCCGATCGAGCGGCTTATCGTGCTGTGCCGCCACGGCGCGCAACTCATCCTCAAGCCGCGCAATCTGAGGTTCCCAAAGCGATTGGCCGAGCCCTTTGAGATCGCCGAAATAGGAATAGATGGTGCCGACCGAGACGCCAGCTTTCGTCGCCACGGCGCGGGCTGACACACCGCCCAAACCTTCGGCGCGATAAAGCTCGACAGCCGCCTGTTGGATCGACCGCCGAACTTCGGCGCGCTGTTCTGGACTTGCTTTGGGTCTCGCCATACCGCCGGTTTAGGCGGCTTTGGCGATCTGGCGCAAGTTCATTTCGACTTGCAAATTTACGAGCGGCTCGCCCATGCGCTCTTCCCACTTTTCGAAATTGATATTGTTCGAATTGCGCCCGTAATACCACCCGTCTACGAACGCATCCATGGATGGGACGACGCCTTTTGGGGCCACCAAAGCCGTATGCGCCATGGTCACAGCGAGGCGGATCGCATGATACGGGAAGCGGATTTGCGAGAGATAGTAAGAGGCCAGCGCGAGCTCGCCGGGAATGGTCGCGCCATAGCCGGTAAGGACGTGCATGAAATCGTGAATCTGCGTGCCACGGACCATCATATAGGCCATATCTTCCGGCATCCGGTCGAGCTTCCCACTGCCCATGAGCTGCTTTTGGAACGCCCGATAATCGCGGCCAAAATTCTCAATCAGATTGTTCTCTTCAACAAAATCGCGATAGGCGGCGCCGAGCGTGCCAGGGGCATAATCGCGTAAACCTTCAACGGTGAGCGGCTCAGCGATATAGCCTTCTTTCAAGAACGCGGTCGCGCCCGGAATGGCGTGCAACTCTTCCATATAGGCGTCGATCGCTTCGGTCGTCGCGCCTTCCCACCAGTCGTGGAACAGAAAATAGACCCCGTAATCAAGCGGGCGATCGACCGAGACCATGAACTTCTTCACGAACTCACGATCAACGATAGGCGGCTTTTCAAACACGGGATTAGACATCGCTTTCCTCCTGAATTGAGCCCGCTTTAGCACAGGAAATAAGTTTTGTGAACATGTTCATTTAATTATTTTTGAGTGGCCCGCACTGGACTCCGTGGCTGTCTCAACGTTTTCTGGGGACAAAAGACCAGCGGAGGAATGCCATGCCCTTGAAGTACTTACCCGCCGACGCGCCAGCGGACGCGCTCTCCGACGCCCTGAAAACGGACGGCGCTTGCATCGTCGAAGGCGTGATGTCTGACGCAGGCCTTCAGCAAATGAAAGCCGAATGCATGCCCTTCATCGACGCGACAGAGACGGGCCGCGATGATTTTACGGGGCGCAAGACCACCCGCACGGGGGCGCTGGTGGCGCGGTCAGCGGCCTGCCGCGACGCGGTGATGAACAGAACAATTGTCGATGGTGCAAAGACGTTCCTGAAGCCGTATTGCCAGACGATCCAGCTGCACCTCACCCAATTCATTCGGATCAAGCCGGGCCAGCCAGTTCAGCCATTACACCGCGATCGCCTGGCTTGGGGCGGCTATTTAATGCCGACCCTGGAACCGCAATTCAACACGATCTGGGCGATTACCGACTTCACCAAAGAAAACGGCGCGACCAATGTCATCCCAGGTTCCAACACATGGGAGGCCGACCGCAAACCGAGCCGCGACGAAGTTGAATATGCCGAAATGGAAGCCGGATCCGTGCTCGTTTATTCCGGATCCGTCGTGCATAGCGGCGGCGCCAACGTGTCTGATAGCGACCGGATTGGCCTGAACATCACTTACGCACTCGGCTGGCTGCGCCAGGAAGAGAACCAGTACCTCTCCTGCCCGCCAGAGATCGCCAAGGATTTCGACCCAGAGCTTCAGGCGATGCTCGGCTATGCCATGGGCTCTTATGCGCTTGGTTATTTCACTCCGCCCTTGCCGCCCGGCAAAGGCCCTGAGGTCGTACCGCCAGAGTTTTTGTTCAATGGCAAAGTCGCGTCTTGGGGCGAGGAGCTTTACGAAAAGGTCTCAGCCCGCGCTCAGGATGGTGCGGTTTAGACGCTCCACGCCCAAACTCACCCTGAGCGAACTCGAAGGATAAGCGAGTTTAAAGATCCGAAGCGCGACGAGACCCCAAATACTGTTTTAGTATCTTCGAGTTTTGCAAAATCAGAATGTTGTGATAATCTATGAGATGAATACTTATATTCATTGCACGAATACAGCATGTCAGGATTGATAAAGCTCCTTCAAACTGCACTGTTTATTGGTTCGACACTGGCTCTTGCCAGCTGCGGAAGTCTTGCAGAACGCACATTTGGGGACACGGTCCCGATAGATCTTGAGGATCCAACGCCGCCCAGCGTCGAATTGATCATCCCAAATGACTATCTGCTCAGCGTGTACCAAGATGGCGGATATGCTCCGACGGTTGTAGATCTTTCAGTGACCACTGAGAGGCAATTTGCGCGGGCCGGGAACCTCGCCAATCCAAGTTCGATACGCACCGCCCACCAACTCGCATACTCAATCATCGGACGCGACCCGGATGGTGTTCGCGCCGTCATCGCCAGTACGATCGAAGTCACGCCGTGGTGCATGACAGACGCCGAGGTGCCACAATCGCCTGTCATCGGCGAACGGTTTACGATAGACGGCACGCGCACGGAACGCAGTCGATTGGACTCAAGCGCGACAACCCGCTTACCGCTTCGCCATCAGTTTTTTCTCGAGATTGAGCAGATGTCGTCGGTATGCCCTGAAAGCGAACCCGTTTTGCTCGGCATGGTGGCGAAACTGACGGGCGCCGCTTTGAATTTCAACACCGGTCCGCTCGTCGAAACCGCGCCCGTGTATGTCGAGTTTGCCAATGTTGGGTCCAGCGGGCGTGGTGGTCCTTGGTTTGATGGAGGGATCCGGATCGGTTGCCTCCCAGATCCTGCCGATCCTTCTCCGCGCGATTGTCCTGAAGACTATTAAGGCATCGGCTGATCGGCGCTTTAAACACGCCACCCCAAAAGAAAAAGCCCCGCCCGTTTGGCGAGGCTTTCTTATTCTAGACCAATAAGCCTTATGCGCTTTGACGGTTATCGTCGTCGACTTCTTCAAAGTCAGCGTCGACCACATCATCGCCATCGGCAGCCGCGTCAGCGGCGGCATCCGCATGCGCTTCGCCTTCTTGCTGGCTCGCATAGATGGCTTCGCCAAGTTTCATCGCGGCGGTCATCAGCGCCTGATGCTTCTCTTGGATGTCAGCGGCGTCTTCGCCTTCAGCCGCTGTTTTGAGAGCCGCAGCCGCGTCTTCGATCTCTTTCTTGACCTCATCACTGACTTTGTCGCCATGCTCATCAAGCTGCTTCTCGGTCTGGTGCGCGAGGCTTTCCGCATTGTTCTTGGCTTCGACCAGGTCGCGACGCTTCTTGTCTTCTTCAGCGTTCGCTTCGGCATCTTTCATCATTTGATCGATGTCGGTGTCAGACAAACCGCCATCAGCTTGGATGGTGATTTGCTGCTCTTTGTTGGTCGCCTTGTCCTTCGCTGAGACCGAGACAATGCCGTTGGCATCAATGTCGAAGGTCACTTCGATTTGCGGGACACCGCGCGGGGCGGGTGGAATGCCTTCCAGGTTGAACTGGCCGAGATTCTTATTGTCCGCTGCCATTTCGCGCTCGCCTTGGAAGACCCGAATGGTCACGGCTGGCTGATTATCTTCTGCGGTTGAGAAGGTTTGGCTCTTCTTGGTCGGAATCGTCGTGTTGCGATCGATCAAACGGGTAAAGACACCGCCCAGCGTCTCAATGCCGAGCGATAGCGGCGTCACGTCAAGCAGAACCACGTCTTTGACGTCGCCCTGCAGAACCCCGCCCTGGATCGCCGCACCAAGGGCCACAACTTCATCTGGGTTCACGCCTTTGTGCGGGTCTTTGCCGAAGAAGCCTTTCACCGCTTCCTGGACCGCAGGCATACGAGTCATACCGCCAACGAGGACGACATCATCGATATCAGACGGCGACTTACCCGCGTCGGCGAGCGCCTTCTTACAAGGATCAATGGTGCGTTTGATCAGGTCACCCACGAGGCTTTCCAGCTTCGCGCGGGAGAGCTTGATGTTGAGGTGCTTAGGTCCGGTGGCATCCGCCGTAATGAAAGGCAGGTTCACTTCGTAAGATGATGCAGAGGACAGCTCTTTCTTGGCTTTTTCGGCTTCTTCTTTCAGACGCTGAAGCGCGAGCTTGTCAGCTTTCAGATCAATACCCTGCTCTTTTTTGAATTCGTCCGCTAGGAAGTCGACAATGCGTAGGTCAAAGTCTTCACCCCCGAGGAAGGTATCCCCATTGGTCGACAGAACTTCGAACACGCCATCGCCAATCTCAAGCAGTGAGACGTCGAATGTGCCGCCACCGAGGTCGTAAACCGCGATGATTTTGTTGGCGTCTTTGTCGAGACCGTACGCCAGCGCCGCAGCGGTCGGCTCGTTGATGATGCGGAGGACTTCAAGACCAGCAATCTTACCGGCGTCTTTGGTGGCCTGACGCTGAGCATCGTTAAAGTAGGCTGGGACCGTGATCACCGCTTGAGTCACTTCACCGCCGAGATACGCTTCAGCGGTCTCTTTCATCTTGGTCAGGATGAACGCAGAGACTTCCTGCGGCGCGTAATCCTTATCGCGACCTTTGACCCAGGCATCGCCGTTCGGGCCTTTAACAATCTCAAACGGGCTGAGCTCTTTGTCTTTTTGCGCGGTCGGGTCGTCAAAGGTGCGACCGATCAAGCGCTTGATCGCATAAAACGTAAAGTCGGGGTTCGTCACGGCCTGACGGCGCGCCGGCATCCCGATCAGGCGTTCACCGCCTTCTGTAAAGGCAACCACAGACGGGGTCGTGCGTGCGCCTTCTGAATTTTCGATAACTTTGGCGTCTCCGCCATCCATGACAGCGACGCAGCTATTGGTCGTGCCGAGGTCGATCCCAATGATCTTTCCCATATTTTTCTCTCCTTAGCCGCCGCCTCTTGCCTCGAATCGGCCTGCTATGCAGCACCAGCAACCTGCGGCTCTATACACAAAGATGTCCGAAGGTGAAGACGGTGTTTCATCCCACTCACCCTAGGGTCTCAACGCATGTGGGAAACGTCAGGACATGTTCAAGGGGTTGAATGTTACGTAAACTTAGTTTGCAGGCCCCGCACTCACGGCCACCATTGCGGCGCGCAACGTCCGATCGCCAATGCGCCAGCCCGACTGAAAGACGCTCGCAATTGTCCCATTCGGATGTTCTGACGGAATGTTTGCCACAGCCTGATGCAGATTGGGATCAAATGCTGCGCCGGGTTCAGCATCGATCACAGTCACGCCGTGACGCGTGAGCACGGTGTGTAGCTCTTTCTGCGTCATCTCAATGCCGCCGAGCAAGCCTTTTCCACCTTCGGTCAGAGCATCGCGCTCGCCCTCTGGCAAAGCTTCCAGCGCCCGCGCCATATTGTCAGAGACGCTTAAAAGGTCGCGTGCAAATTTCTCAATCGCATAGATCCGTGCGTCAGCCTTTTCCCGTTCGGAGCGTTTGCGCAGGTTTTCCATTTCGGCCAGGGCCCGAAGCATTTGATCTTTCATCTCTTGCTTCTCAACCTCGAGCGCGAGGATGTGTTGCTCTGGGGTGAGCTCGACCGGCTCTTCCACTTCGACCGTTACATCCTCAGCGTCCGGCGTGTTTGCTTTCGCTGCGTTTAGGATTTCATCGGCGGCGGCTTTCAGATCTGCCTTGCTTGCGTCAGGCCCCAGCTCGGGGGCGTCATCTTTGACTGTTTCGTCACTCATCGTGTTTTCACTCATTCCTGGCGGTGCTTGCCGAGCACCTCTCCAACCATACGTGCGGTATAGTCAACCATTGGAATCACCCGAGCGTAGTTGAGCCGGGTTGGCCCAATGACCCCGAGTGCGCCAATGACTTGACGATCGGCATTCATATAGGGAGCAACAATCACGCTTGAACCCGAGAGCGGAAAAAGACTGTTTTCCGAGCCAATGAAGAGGCGCACGCCGTCTGCATCTCGGGTTGAATCGAGCACTTCGAGCAGCCCCTGTTGACGTTCGAGCACGTCAAACAATTGGCGGACACGCTCCATGTCATCCGCTGCCGCTGTATCATCAAGCAGGTTGGCGCGCCCCTGGATGATCAAACGTCGCTCTTCGCCGGGGGCGGCGCCGCTCCATTCCGCCAGGCCACGTTGTACGAGATCGGCAGCAGCGGCATCGAGCTGGGCCTGATGCGCGGCAATCTCAGCGCGCACTTCAACAGCCGCCTCATAGAGCGTTCGTCCTTTCATCCGTGCCGCGAGATAATTGCCAGCTTCAATCAAAACGGTTTGCGGCAAACCAGCTGGTATTTTGACGAGCCGGTTCTCAACATCGCCTTGCTCTTTCACCAGCACGCAGAGCGCTTCGCCAGTCGATAGCGGTACAAACTCGACATGGCGCACAGCGGCGTCCTGGGTCGGTGACGACACCAAGCCCGCGCCGCCGGCCAGACCTGATAAGAGCGAGGACGCCTCTTTAAGGACACCGCTCAGATCGCGCCCCGCACTGTTAAGACGGCCTTCGATTGCAGCCCGGTCATCCACACCCGGATCGCCCATCTCCAAAAACCCATCGACGAATAGGCGCAGGCCCGCATGGGTCGGCATCCGCCCGGCAGAGACATGCGGCGCGTCCAGAAGGCCAAGCTCGGTCAGGTCTGACATGACATTGCGAATCGACGCCGCCGACAACTCGATCCCGGCCCTCGATAATGTACGTGATCCAACAGGCTCGCCGGTTTCGAGATACGTCTCGACAATTTGCTTGAAGATATCACGTGAGCGCTGGTTCAGCGCCTGCATAATGGATGTATCCGCACTCATAAAGTTTGAATAAGAGGTGCAGGGCGGAGTTTCAATCCACAGCGGAAGCGCTCTGTAAGCGCGGTCAAGTTACCCGCAGTCTTTTGAGTTTCCCGAGCTTATCGTTTTTTTGGCCGGATAGCCGCTCGTAAACCGACATCTATTGGTGCAAAACGCGGACCCGCCAGAGATGTTTTGGCAGCGGTTCCGTTTGATTTCGCCCGCCGCAAAAATCAATCGGCCGCGTCTGAACCCATCGCATCGCCCGTCACTGGATGATTAAAGCGGGACACTCGAGTTGCATAAAACGCCGCGACTTTTTCCATATCTGCTTGATAATCCCCGCACGGGATGAGCGTTCCGTCCAGACCGCCAAACTTGTTTGCATAGTCAATAAACCCGAGTGCGATCGGGACCTCCGCCTCCAGCGCGATATTGTAGAAGCCAGTTTTCCAGGCTTTGACATCCGCGCGCGTGCCTTCTGGGGCGATCACCAGGCACATTTCGTCAGCCTGCTCATACGCATCGACGACTTGCTCAACGAGATGCGTCGAGCCCGCTCGGTCGACGGGCAAAAGGCCCCACCAGCGCATCAACCAGCCAAACGTGCCTTCACCGAGGCTTTTCTTCCCCATCCAGCGGACTGGAATGCGGTAGTAAAACGCGATGCCCAACATTTGCGTGAGATCCCAATTGGTCTCATGCGGGGCGGCGATAATCACCATTTTCTTATTCGGAGGCGCCTCCCCCAAAACACGCCAACCCAGCAGACGATAAAGACCATAGAACAAAATGCGCGCGACTTCGTATCCGAAGCTGCGCGGCGGACGTTTGGACCGCTCGGCCCTGGCTTTCATATCCGCGACGTCCAAAGACCCACCACTCCTGCTGCAGAACTGAGCCTAGACACAAGACACAAAACCCGCAATTTGCGCCGTGCAGCTCAAGCTATGAAAGACATTACTGATGACAGACCTCGTCCGTCCCTCCGGCCGCGCCGCGGATCAATTGCGCGACATCACCCTGGAAACCGGCGTCACACGTTACGCAGAAGGCTCCTGCCTCGCCAAGTTTGGCCACACGCATGTCCTCTGCACCGCCAGCTGGACCGATAAAGTCCCCGGCTGGATGCGCGGGACAGGCACCGGCTGGGTCACCGGCGAATATGGCATGCTGCCCCGCGCCACCCATACAAGGGGGCGCCGAGAAGCGGCGGCTGGAAAGCAATCTGGACGAACCCAGGAAATTCAACGCTTGATCGGCCGCTCGCTCCGCTCCGTTGTCGATCTCGAAGCGCTTGGCGAGAACCAGATCACGATTGACTGCGATGTTATCCAAGCCGATGGCGGCACGCGGACCGCATCAATCACAGGCGGGTTCGTGGCGCTGGCGCTCGCCTGCCGCTATTTGAAGGATGAGGGCGTGATCACGCGTGACCCGATCTTGAAACAAGCCGCTGCGATCTCGGTTGGGGTCTATAAGGACGTCCCCGTGCTCGATTTGGATTACCCAGAAGACAGTGCCGGCGAGGCGGATATGAATGTCGTTATGAGTTCAGATGGCGGCATCATTGAGCTTCAAGGCACAGGGGAAGAGCGCCCGATGACGCGTATCGAAGTCGATACGATGATGGCGCTGGCCGAAAAAGGCTGCAACGAACTGTTCGCTGCGCAGAAAGCCGCGATTGGATAAGAGATGGACGCGCTTATTCCGCTCGCCGAAGACATCGGCGCGAAACTCAAAGCCCGCGGTGAGACGGTCGGAATATCTGAGTCCTCGTCCGGTGGACTGATCTCGGCCGCTTTGCTCTCAGTCTCGGGGGCATCGACTTTCTATCGCGGCGGCGGGGTCATCTACACCCCGCAAGCGTTTCGCGGTTTGATGGGCCTCACCCGCAACGACATTGAGGGCATGCGTTCTTCGTCAGAGCCTTATGCACGGTTTATGGCAGGGACAATCCGCGACCGCGTCAGAGCCACGTGGGGCCTGTGCGAGACGGGCGCGTCAGGCCCAAGCGGAAATGCTTATGGCGATGCCGCGGGACATACTTGCGTTGCGGTCAGCGGCGGACCGGAAGATGCACCCGTCGAAATCTCACGTACCCTGGAGACGGGGCTTTCGGATCGACAAGAGAATATGTGGCTGTTCGCCAAAGAGGCGCTGACGCTCCTCAACGAAACACTGAGCTAGGCGCGAAAGCGCGCGGCCATATCGGCAAGCCAGGCCCGAACCGCATCGCCCTTGGGACCCGCTTCGGACTTTCCGTGCCGCACCAGGATCAAATCAAGTGATGGCACACAGACGGTAAATTGGCCTTCATAGCCATTGGCCGAAAAGCTGTCAGGGCCCGCGAGGCCGAGCCACCAATGCGCGCCATAGCCCATCGGTTCATCCGGCGGCGTTTTGGTCGGCGTGCGCGCATAATCGACCCAACCTTCCGGTAGGATCCGCTCGCCTGCCCAAACGCCATCGCGCAGATAGAGCAGTCCGAACCGGGCAAAATCGCGCGCGGTTGCATAGCAGAAGGAAGAGCCGATAAAGGTCCCGGCTTGATCAAATTTCGGCAGCGCCGACCGCATCCCAATCTTGCTCAGCAAGACCTCGAACATCCAGTCTTTGAAGGCGTCCCCATGTTTGCCAATCGTGTCCGCTGCGAGCCGCGCGACAATATTGCTGGTCCCGCTCGAATAGTTCCAAACCGTGTCAGGCGCATGGTCCATTGGCATTGTCGCAGCATGGGCGGCAACGTCCGCTTTGCCAGATCCGAACAACATCTCGATCACGTCTGAGACCCCGGCATCGACATAGTCTTCAGCGAACCGCAAGCCGCTCGACATGCGCAGCAGCTGATCGAGCGTGATGGCGCGGCGTGGGTCGTCCTCGTCCTGCCATTCCGGCACACGGGCTGGCAACTGAAGATCCAGCCGACCCGCTTTGACGAGAATGCCGATAAGCGCCTGCGTGATGCTTTTGGCTTTTGACCAGGACGGAAAAGTCGAGGTCTGATCGCGCCCATCGGCATAGTGCTCAAGCACGATCTCGCCGCCCTGCACGGCCAGGAAGGCATGGGTTTCACCCATCGTCTCGTGCGCAGCGTCGCTGAACGCGAACGCGATAGCTCGTTCGCAACCTGCGCGATCGAAGTTGGATTTTTGGAAATTCTCTGGCCAAGCCTCAGTCGGCCATGCATCCCCAATCGGCTGGGAGGGAAGCGGGATCAGGGGCGCGGACGACATGCGGCTCGCTCGCCGAGCTTAAGCGGCTTCGCTTTTTTCATTCGATTGGCCGTCTTCAAAGACCAGGATGTCGCCTGGCTGACAGTCCAGTTCTCGGCACAGCGCTTCAAGGGTTGAGAAGCGCACAGCCTTAGCTTTGCCGGTCTTCAAGATCGACAGATTGGCGAGGGTTACGCCAACCCGCTCGGACAGCTCGGTCAGCGACATTCTCTTTTCTAACAAAACCCGATCAAGGGTCACACGAATTGACACGTCATGGCCCTCCTAAATTGTCATTTTCTCTTCTTCGCGAAGGCGGGTGCCCTCTTTGAAGACTTGCGCCAGAATCAGGAGCACGATCACTGCTCCCCAAACGGCTAAATTGATGTTGATATTGGCCACATAGCCCTCACCCAGATCGACCGTCGCGGCGAGAATGAGCACGGAGCACATACGGATCACCTCGACCAGCCCGATCGCAACGGCGATTTGCGTCAACCGCGGCGCGTTTTCCGGCACAAAAGGGTCACCATTGGCCAGTGTGGACAGAATCTTTCGAAGCTGGGCGCAGACATAAGCGATACCAGGCGCAAAAACGACGAGCCCGACCAAGGCGGCTGCGATGCGTCCAGCCGGAACACCTTCAGCTCTTGCTTCAACCAGAGGGAGGTCTAGTTCTCCGCCATTCAGGCTGCCCAGCAGCCCGATTCCAAGAATAACAAAAAGAATGACCCCAAGAACAATGGCGAGCCAGAAAACCACGGTCACAACAGTTGACAGAACCGCCGCCATTGAATTTTTGCGAGTGTCTGACATGCGTTTATGCCATCCTTCTATCATTCTGCTACGTTTGTCACATAGCACAAAGTCACGAACTTACCGTTAAACGATAAGGTTATTCGCTTAAAAAGCAAGAACGGAGCCACATTGCATGCCGCGTAAACTACAGCCGGGAAAATTGATCGCCGCAACGCACAACAAAGGCAAAGTGGTTGAACTGAAAGATCTTTTTGAACCGCTTGGCTTTCAAGTCCTGTCGGGATTGGAATTGGATCTGGAAGAACCTGAGGAAACTGAGTTCACTTTTGAAGGCAATGCCTTGATCAAGGCGCGTGCCGCAGCCCGGGCGACGGGCGCACCCGCGCTTTCCGATGATAGTGGGCTGGAAGTTACAGCCCTGGGTGGCATGCCCGGCGTTCACACGGCGATCTGGGCCGGAGAGCCACGGGATTTTTACGTGGCGATGGAGAAGGTTGAACGCGAACTTGTCGCCATCAACGCAACAGATCGCAGCGCGCAATTTGTGAGCTGCCTCGCTGTGGCTTGGCCGGACGGTGAAGAGGCGACCTTTCGCGGCGAAGTACAAGGGACGCTGACCTGGCCGCCGCGCGGCGAAATGGGATTCGGCTATGACCCGGTCTTCGTCCCGGTCGGCTACGACGTGACGTTTGCAGAGTTAGAACCGGCGGACAAACACGCGATGAGCCATCGCGCGGTCGCGTTTGAAAAGCTGAAGGCAGCGCTGCTCTAATGCTGGCGGTCGGCCCGGAATACGGTTTTGGGCTGTATATTCATTGGCCCTATTGCACCCGGATTTGCCCTTATTGCGATTTCAATGTCTATGCCGCTAAGGATCGCGAGACGGAGCCGCTACTGGAAGCTGTCTTAAGCGACCTTCGAGCGCATCGCGCGCGCCTGCCTGAGCACCCGAACCTGCAATCAATATTTCTCGGGGGCGGCACGCCTTCGCTTCTCCCCGCGAGAGACTTGGCGAGCATCATCGACACAGCGAACGATTTATTCGGGTTGGAGGCCGATGCCGAGATTACGCTTGAGGCGAACCCCAATAACGTTTTCTCTCACACGCCCCCGGACTGGACCGCTGCAGGGATTAATCGGTTGTCGATCGGTGTTCAGTCTTTTGACGATAAGGCCTTGAACTTCCTCGGGCGCGATCACGACACCACGATTGCCCGCAAGGCGATCACATATGCCGAGCAGAGCTTCGAAAACTATTCGATTGACCTCATTTACGCACGGCCCGGCCAGTCACCCGAGGCATGGGCCGACGAGCTGACCACAGCCCTCGATCTTGGCGCGCCGCACCTATCCTTGTATGAATTGACGATTGAAGAGCGCACAGCCTTCGGCAAGCGCGCGGCGCGAGGTGAACTTCTCCCCATGCCCGATGACGATCAGGCCGATCTTTATGAGATCACACAAGAGATCTGCGAACAGCGGGGGTTGCCCGCCTATGAAGTCTCAAATCATGCGCGGTCCGACGCCCATGAATCCCGCCACAATCACATTTATTGGGCGAGCGGGGATTGGATTGGCGTGGGTCCGGGCGCGCACGGGCGTCTGACGCGCGATCAGACGCGATATGCGACCGAGGCAGAGCGCCGCCCGGTCGACTATATCAAGCATACCGGGACGGCGCTCGCACCGCTCTCGGAGCGCGAAGCCGCCCACGAATACCTGGCAATGGCGCTGAGGCCCGTCGCGGGTCTCGATCTCAATCGGTTCGAGAGAGTCTTTGGGACGGCACCGTCTGCGCATACGATCGAAACGCTTGTGGACAACGGTCACGCGCAGATAGAAGGATCTCGGCTCAAACTGACGCGCGATGGGCGATTGGTGGCGGACTATATTGCGAGCCTGTTGGCCCCTTACTGATAGCGCGACAGGGCTTCGTCCAAGATCCGCTCGAGATCTTTGATTGTCGTGACATGCTTCATTGTATGACAATGCGCCCGATAGCGTGGCAATTCACTATCGCCGCTCCCCCACAAGCTCTCCCCTTCAGGCGTGAGCCAAATCACCCGCTTGACGCGCGCAGCGGCTTCGCGAAACAGATCGAGCCGAGGGTCGCCATAATTGGACCGTCCGTCGCCCAAAATGATCAGTGTTGTGCGTCGGTCGAGGACATTCCAATGGTTCATTTTCAAATCGGAGAGCGACTGGCCATAATCCGTTGAGCTCATCCCGATCGAGTTGACGATCTGGTCCATCGCCGCGGCAAAGTCCTGCGTTTCGAGCGTGTCGCCGACATCTTCCAGACGCCCCGAAAACGCAAATGATTCGATATCTGGAACAACTTCGTTCAAGCTGTAGAGCAACATCAGGAAGAACCGCACAACACGTGCGACAGACCCTGAGACATCACAAATCGCAACAATTTTTGCCCGGTCCCGTTTGGTCTGTTTCCACGCCAAGTCGAATGGGACTCCGTCAAATCCAGCATTGGCGCGAAGGGTCTTTCGGACATCGAGCTGCCCGCGATTCTTTTTGCGACGACGCCTCGAATGCTTCGACGCCAATCGCTTGGCGATCTTGTCTACAAGCGCTTGCATTCGGGCAAGGTCCCGCACGTCGAGCGCCGTCAGCGCCGTTTCCGCCAAGACATCTTCGCGGAAGGCCAGCGTGGCGCCAGCACCAAAGGTCTCAAACGCCTGTTTGGCGTGCTGGCGCGCGCGCGAGAACATCTCCTTGCGACCCTCGATTAAATCTTCTGCATAGGCCTGGCCCTCTTCGGTGCGTTCGCGAAAGGCCTGCATCATTTCGCTTTCAAGCCGCTCCACACCGAGCGATTTCATCATTTGCTGCGCGAAGTAAGAGACTTGTGTGGAGAACCGAATGTCCTGCAGTCCCGCCTCTTGGCCCGCCCGTTCCATCGCCATCGCGATGGCCGTTTCATCACCATTCTCCAGCAGGTCGAGCATATCGCCAGGCCCATCGCCATCGGCCGCCTCTGCATCCTGGTCTTTTGTCTGAGGCTCCGTCTGAGGCAGTTCCTGGCGCGAAAAATAGAGGTCGAATAACCGATCATGCGCCAGTTTCTCAGCCGGCGACTTCGCGAGGACGCAGCGCAGCGTATCTGACAGTCTTTGGCGATCTGCATAGCCAATCAGTTTGACGGCTTGAGCCGCATCGATCGCTTCCCCGGTCGAAACGCGCACGTCGGCTGAGCGCAGAGCGCGGATAAAATCGGTGAGGACCTGCTCGGCCATCTAGTTCGCCGAAGCGGCGGTCCTCGCCAGAGTCCGCACATCCTTGTCGACTGCCTGAATATCGCTTTCATGCTTGAGCAGCACGTTCAGTGTCGACCGCACCATCTCTTCATCGAGCTCAGTCGCGTGCATCAGGAGTAGCGTTCGCGCCCAATCGACCGTTTCAGAGATTGAAGGACGTTTGCGAATGTCGAGGTCTCGCAACCCTTGGACGAAGTCGACCAATTGCTTGAGCAGCGCATCTGACACGTCCGGAACGCGGGCGCGAACGATCGCTTGCTCGCGCGCAGCTTCGGGGAAATCGATGTGAAGGTGCAAACAGCGGCGCTTTAGAGCATCGCCAAGTTCCCGTATATTGTTCGACGTGAGGATCACCAAAGGCGGCACCTGCGCACTGATTGTACCGATTTCCGGCACGGTGACCTGGTAGTCAGACAAGACTTCCAGCAAGTAAGCCTCGAATTCCTCATCAGATTTATCAATCTCATCGATCAGCAAGACCGAGCCTTTGTCCTGTTTCATTGCAGTCAGCAGCGGACGCGGCTCAAGGAAGGTCTCGGAGTAAAACAAATCCTCAAACGAGGTCAGTTTCTCGAACGCGGCGTTCAGCGTGCCCGCGCCGTCCATGACCTCGCCGAGTTTTTCCTTCAAAAGCTGCGTGTAGAGGAGCTGCTTGCCATACTTCCACTCGTACAAGGCCTTACCCTCATCCAGGCCCTCATAGCACTGGAGGCGATTCAGGGAGACGTCGAGAAAACGCGCCATGGAGGCTGCAAGATCGGTTTTTCCAACCCCAGCCGGACCTTCAATCAGGATCGGCTTGCGCAGATTGTGCGCGAGATAAATCGCCGTCGAGATTTCGCGCGTCGAAATATACCCCACTGAGGCCAAGCCTGCAGTGATAGCATCGATCGAGGTCAGAGGTTCATAGCCGGTCTGTGTCATGGCCTTCTGGTAACCACGCGTGGGGACGCCCGCAAGAATGACCTTGAGGCAAGACCGGTCACGCAACGCGGACAGCTGTCTAAATCTGGTCAAATCACAACACGGAGACTAGGCTCCGCTCCATCGATAAATCAGGAGCTCTTCATGCGTTCGCTATTTCTCGGCCTCGCCGCCTTGACCCTCACCGGAGCCTGTCAGGCACAAGACGCGGTTCAAGTTGATGTCACGCAAGCTGAAGTCGAGTCCGCTTTGACCCCTGATTGGCGGGATGTGTCTCCCGAAAACCTGATCCTGATCGAAACCCAGTACGGCGACATCATGGTTGAGCTAAACCCTGATTTTGCGCCCAATCACGCCAATCAATTCCGCCAATTGGTAAGAGAAGATGTCTATAACGGCATTCGCTTTTACCGCGTGATCGATGGCTTCGTCGCCCAAGGGGGCTTGCAGGACGAAGACGCCATTGAGCCGTTTCCGACGCTTCAGAATGAAAATGATCGACCACTTTCGGATTCAGCCTTCGTTCCGCTTGGCAATGCTGATTTGTTCGCACCGATCGTCGGACACATTGACGGTTTTGCCGTCGGTCGCAGCGAAACGCTAGAGTCAGAATGGCTACTACATTGTCCCGGCGCTCTTGCTATGGCGCGCAACACCGACCCGGACAGTGGCGGTACGGAGTTTTACATCGTGCTCGATGCGCAGCGCTATCTCGATCGCAACCTGACCGTTTTCGGGCGCGTGATTGACGGATTTGAAAACGTGCAAAAGCTCAAACGTGGCGTGCGCGCAATTGAGAACGGCGTGATCCAGGCCCCTGAGCAGGGCGATGAAATCCTGTCGATGACGGTCGCGGCTGATATGGATACCGCCATCCGCCCGAAGTATCAGGTCCAGAACATGCCGAGCCAGGCTTTCGAAGATGCGAAGACCGCAAAACGTGTGCATGATGAGGATTTCTATTATCGCAAACCGCCAGAGGTTCTGGACATTTGCGGCTTCGAGGTGCCTGTACAGAAAGTCGACGCGGACTGATCCGCAGGACCGACCCTAGCTCGCCAGTCTGCCACGTAGTTCAACGGTCGAGACGTTTCCTGCCGCGCGCGACATCAAGACGTCTGCAATCGTTGCCACCAATTCGGGGCCCGCGATGGGTTTCTTGAGAGCCCGATCGGCACCCATTGCGAGACAGGCTTCGCGGCGTGACTGCGATACATCGGCTGTCATCGCGATCACCGGGGTCGATGCATTTCGACCGCCTTGGCGTCTCAAACCATCGATGAAACTCATCGCATTCCCGTCTGGCAGATGCAGATCTGTGAGAATCGCCTGGAACTGGGTCAGAGCGACATAGGACCCCGCCGCGTGCAAGGTCCCAGCATGATGCACAGTCCATCCAGCATGTTCGAGCGCCGTGATTACAACCATGGCGGATGCCTCATGGTCTTCCACCAGAAGGACATCGCCGAGTTCGAATTTCCCTTTGCGCGGTGAGGTCGGTTCGTGTCGGACAGGTTCGAGTACGGCCCGTTCGACGGGCACTGAAAGCGTAAAGACGCTACCGCCGCCAACCGGATTGTTCGCATGTGTGAGCTGTCCGCCAAGGGCATGCGCCAGCGCGCGCGAAATGGTCAGCCCAAGGCCCCAGCCTTTGACGCCATCCGTTTCCGGACCCTTTTCAAACACTTTCATGAAGCGCTCACGCTGGCTTTCCGTAAGCCCGCGGCCTGTGTCGGTCACTGACAGATTGAGCATAAGCGTTTGTCCAACCGCTTGGGTCGACAGGGTCATAGCAACCTCGCCTTCGCGGGTGAATTTTAGCGCATTGGAGACCAGGTTGTTTGCAATCTGACGGATCCGGCCATGATCGGCCAGCACATGGTGCGGGCCATCCGGAACAAAGCTGACCCTCAGAGCTAGTCCGCGACGGGACGCCTCTGTTGCCCACAAACGCCGTACATCTGTAACCAGTTCGGTGAGATCTGTGGCTTCTGTGCGAACGTCGAGCTTCCCCGCCTCAAGGCTCGCATAGTCTAGGGTATCCGTCAGGATCCGATCGAGCGTCTGGCTTGAGCGCATAATCGTTTGCGCAAGATCTTTCTCGTAATCATCACGGGTCCGACCCAGGAGCATTTCGGACAATCCCATAATTGCCGTCAGAGGCGTGCGGATTTCATGCGCGAGCGTTCCGAGAAGCGGGCTATCTTTCGGTTGGGCCGCTTGTTGCTCAATCGCTGTCGCAGTCGCGGCTGGGAGATTTTGTGTCTCGGCCAAAGCAGAAACCAAAGCATCTTGAAGCTTTGTCGGGCTCAAAACGCCCTTGAAGCGCTTGTCTTCGACCACAATGCAGCCACGAGACATGATCGATTCCATTTTGGATCCGACTTTGGTGACAAAATCCTGGATCGGGGTCTCTGCTTTCAAGATCAGAGCGCGCGCAGAGATCAGTTCGCCGATCGGCAAATTGACTTGATTGCCGGCGCCTGCACTGACGGCGAATTCAAAGGCCAAGGTCCGGCTGATCAGCCCCGCGGGGCGCTTGTCGCGGACCAGAATGAAATATTGCGCAGACGGGTCGTTCTGAAACAGCTCAACCACATGAGAGAGCGTGGAACTTGCGGAAATCGGTCGGGCTGTATCGACAAAATCACCAAGGCAAACCGGCATGTGGATCACTCATACTCTACTACGTCCAAGAGTGAGAAAATGCCCGCAATTCCTTTACGGCTTACAAACCGCCCTGATTTTTTTGTAATTTAGATCTCGCTATGATGGGAAACGATCTTGCTCACGAGGCCGTATTTGACAGCTTCCTCGGCGCTCATCCAATGATCGCGGTCCGTGTCCTCGACAATTTTCTTCAGCGTTTGCCCCGTCGCTTCCGCGAAGATTTTGTTCAGACGCTCGCGCATACGGACGATTTCGCGCACCTGGATCTCAACATCCGAGGCCTGGCCACCGACTCCGCCACGGGGTTCGTGGAGCAAGAAGCGAGTGTTCGGCAGGGCGTACCGGTTCTCTTTCTTCGCAGCTGAATAGATTAGTGCGCCCGCGCTGGCGACCCAGCCTGAGCCCAGTACTTTCACCGGCGCTCCGACGAATTTGATCATGTCGTGGATCATGTCTCCTGACTCCACGTGCCCGCCGGGCGAGGAAATCACCAGCAGGATTGGATCAGAACTGTCAGAGGCAAGTGCCAGCAAACGCTCACACACCCGGCGCGCGAGCTTGTCGTCGACGCCTCCGGTCAACATGATCGTACGAGCATTAAACAGCGCTTCTTCCAAAAACGCGTTTGGCTCGCTCATCGGTTTGGCGTCAGCTTCATCATCAAGGCGTGTCATGCGGTCTCCGCGAATATCTTCGCCAGAGATTTGATGTGCGCGGCGCGCCGGGTCAAGCAGCAAGATGCCTATTTTGTGTGGGAAACGGTTAACCCAAACATTTCAACAATTTCTTCGGGTTCCGGTTCCACCCCGTCTGCGTCCAGAGATTCGATAAATTCCGCGTCGATGGGTTGCGGAGGTTTTGCACCAAAGGTCAGGGTTCCGCCTTCTTCGAGGAAACTGGCCACAGCATCCATCCACGGGTCCGCCATCGGCGCTTCCTGGCGCACCATAGGCTTCATGCCGATCACACTGTTTACAGCGAGATTGCGCAACTGTGCCGCATCATTGTACGCGAGGATGGCCATACCGTCCTGCTCTGGGAAGGCTTCCCCAATCGCGTGCAGCATCTCAAACAGATTGGTCAGCCCGCCCATATCCGTGACCGATAGCTCTGCCTGACGAAATTCAAATGCCTGCTTGAAAGCCGTTTCAAACAGCTCTTCAGCGTCTTCCTGCATGACGATATCTGCGACTTCAGCTGGTGTGGGCATCGTGAGGTCTACAAAAGTGCGGCCGCCAAATGCCTCCGCGAACTGACTCTTCTCATTGTAAGTCAGATCGCCGGAGGTCTCATCCCAATTGAGGTTGACCGAAAAATCTCCGCAGAAGCAGTCAAAGCCGTATTGCTCGACAATATCCAATCCGCGACTGAGGTCCTCTGCGGTCAGTCCTGGGGCGAGCTCATCGCCAACTTCTTGCGTCATGACTTCAAACAGATTGGCTAAATTGTAGCCCGTATCACTAAAACTGAGCTCAAATCTCGTCGGGAGAAGCCAGTGAAAGTCGGTGTCGAGCACGAAGCTTTCAGATTCGAACAAGGTCTGTTCCGCGATATCCATCGTATAGTTCGACATTTCCCAGCTGCCGAGGTCCATGAACGCGGTATCGCTGGTATCTGGCATGTCCCAATTGGCGAGCGCCTCAAACGCCCGCGCCAGTTTCATGCCGGAAATTGTCGAAACTTCGATCCCGCCTGTCATCGGAACCGCCTGCATCGGACCGTTAGAGTCCGCGGCCTCCGGAATTGGGAAGGTACCTGTAAACACTGTGTCCCAAGACCCGGAATATGCCAGATCGCCTCGCTGATAGTCCCGCATGCCGGACAGTCCGAGCGACATTTCCATTTTCAGCTCGATATCTGGATCGCGCATGGTGTAGTCCATGTTGACACCGCGATAGACGAGCGCGTCCAGACTGAATGACCGTGCGAAAGCGCCGATCATTTGCAAGCCCATACGCTCCTCAGCGTCCATTCCAGACGGCATGCCATCTTCTGCCCCTGCTGGCTCCGCAAATTCAAATGGTTCGAGCACCAACCCGTCCAGCAACAGCGTGTCCATTTCAAAATTATAGTTGAATACGTCGATCGCATTGAGCTCGGCAACGACACCATCTTCGATCGGCGTGAGGTCATCAATCGCATCAACATACTGATCCATGAACAGTTTGCTGACCGCGTCCATGCCAACCGACTTCACACCACGCAGCTCAATTCGGTCCGCGACTTTCACTGACGCAGACAGATTTGTCCCACGAATGCGATCAGGAATCGCATTGGGATCAAGGCCATAAAAGAGAACCTCCTCTGCCTCGAGCCCAACCCCTGTTCCGTCGAGATCATAGACAATCGCAAAGTCTTCAACGCGGGTGGCGCCGGTGGCGTCCACGACCGACACTGCGCCGGTTTCAATCCGTGTCCCGTCAGGCAAATCTGCGAAAGCTGCCTCGAAATCGACCGGCCCTTCCGCGCCAGAAGACACCGCTTCAAATGGCGCTGTCAAAAGCTGCTCAAAGTAGGCCCGTTCGCTTGAAACCGTTTCACTGACAGGCGGCGCGTCGACAGCGATTTCCGGTGCTTCGACATCGCCACTACAGGCTGCAACGCCGACTGAAAGAACCGCCGCCAGAGCGAAACAACGAGGTGAGAAGAGGGAGGGTTTCATGGTTTAGTGTCCTTCGAACGCCATTAAAGTCTCAACGTTTAAGCCATGGCCGCGCAAGCGATCGGCTCCGCCAAGATCGGGTAAATCAACAAGAAACGTGGCCGCAACGATCTCTGACCCCGCCTTGCGGAGCAGTTTCATACCCGCTTCCGCTGTCCCACCCGTGGCGATCAGATCATCCACCAGAAGCACACGATCGCCGGCCTTGAGCGCATCAGTGTGCATGTGAAGCTCATCGGTCCCATATTCGAGGTCGTAGGTCTCGCTGAACGTTTGCCAAGGCAGTTTTCCCGGCTTGCGCAACGCCGTAAATCCGGCACCGAGCTCCACCGACAAGGCCCCGCCGAGAATGAAGCCCCGGGCATCTATACCAGCGACTTGATCAATACCCTGCTCTCGAAACGGAGCCGCCATGGCATGGATTGCGGCCTTCAAAGCACGCGCATTAGCCATCAATGTGGTCACATCTCGAAATAAGATCCCTGGCTTCGGATGGTCAGGAATGGTGCGAATAAAATGATGAAAATCCATAGACCTAATGAACGATGCCAGGGGTCGGGGGTTTGGACGCGGGCTGCGCCTCTGGGGCAGGTTCCGATGCCTCCACACTGGCTTGCGGCGACGGTTCTGGCGCGCTTGCTGCGTCTTGAACAGAGGGTTGGGTCGGCTCTGTGACCGGTTCCGCTGCTATGGACTCCTCAAGCGCGGCGTCTTGCGTCTCAACTTCAACGACCTCAGCTTCTACAACTTCGGCTTCTACCACCTCAGCTTCCACCATTTCGGCTTCTACCGCCTCGACCTCAACCTCTTCTGCTTCGACTGCAGCGTCGTCTTCTACGGGCTTCTTTTTACGTTTCCAGAACGGAGCGTTCCGGTCTGCTTTGCGATCATACTGCATGGCGAAATACTCACTCGCCGTGTAGGTCAGCGGTCTCGGCGTCAGGGCCATGCCATCGGTACGAAGCCGCTCGACCACTTGGTCTCGCAGGTGTATTCCCGGCAAAAGGTCGGCATGAAACGCATTCGCCTTCATCCAATCCCGCACATCCCAGCTCCGGGTTGATTGCGCCGTTTCAGGCGGACGCCCTTTATGCTCTTCCCAGAGATACAATGTCGAGATGGCCCCAACCACCGCATCCGCGGCCACATTCGCCGGAGCTGAAACATCACTTTGATGCGCCAATGCAGCGCGCAGGGAGTTTTTGTGCGCGCTCAATTCATTGTAATTGCCGCGAATGATCGTCAAACCGCGGCGGTCGGCCTCATTCGGACGGGAGAGCAACGCGTCTAGCTGTGGGTGAATGACGGGGACGATTTCAATATCGCTGCGCAGCGTGCCATCGGCGACGCCTGCGAGTTCTTTCATCATGCGCTTGAGATTGTGGCGCATTTCGTGGCTGATTCCTGTTAGCGCGCGCTTTTCCATATCACGCTCGCGATCGACCCAGCGCCAGGCGGACCAGGCCAAAAAGCCGACCGCCGCGATAAGCACCAGAATTCCAGAGACCAGAAAGGTCTCGAAAGTGGTATTAGACATTGTCGTCTCCCCTTTGTTAACCTTTTAGCAAAGGTCTGTTTGGAGAGCCACTCTCAATTGTCTAACTAAACCGCAACCGCCGCTTTGATGTGCGGATGTGACTGATAATCCACAAGTTTAAAGTCTTCAAATTCCCAGCCAAACAGGTCTGTTTTGTCTGGGTTGAGCTCCATTTTAGGCAATGGATAGGGCTCACGCGTCAGTTGCAGACGCGCCTGATCCAGATGATTGGAGTAAAGGTGTGCATCGCCAAATGTATGGACAAACTCACCTGGTTTCAGACCGGTCGCGCGGGCCATCATCAGGGTGAGAAGCGCATAAGAGGCGATATTGAACGGCACGCCGAGAAACACATCGGCCGAACGTTGATAGAGCTGGCAGTTCAACCGGCCATCCATGACATTGAACTGGAACAGACAATGACACGGCGGCAGCGCCATAGAGGGCACATCTGCCGGGTTCCAAGCGGATACAACCATGCGGCGCGAGTTTGGATTGGTCCGGATTTCGTCCAGAACCCACTGAATCTGGTCAATCACCCGGCCATCGGGCGTGGCCCAGCTGCGCCATTGTTTGCCATAAACCGGGCCAAGGTCGCCATCTTCGTCCGCCCATTCGTTCCAGATAGAGACCTTGCGATCCTGCAGCCAACGCACATTGGTGTCGCCGCGAAGGAACCATAGAAGTTCCACAATAATCGACCGCAAATGCAGTTTCTTGGTTGTCACCATCGGAAAAGAGTCGGCGAGATCGAATCTTAATTGCCGGCCAAAAACACCCAGCGTTCCAGTTCCGGTGCGGTCACCGCGCTCAACGCCATTCTCGAGTATATCCTGAAGCAGATCGTGGTATTGTTGCATGGGATCGGAACAATCACGACTCGCCGATCAATGCCAGAGGGAACGCTCAGGTAGGGTAAATAATTCCTGAAATTGCCCATTCTAATCGTAAAGCAAAATCTAACGCGCCCTAAAACACGGGTGTGTAGCTTGTACGTTCTAGGGCGTTAGGACGCTGCGGCGTTGTACATAATATGAGAATACAAGAGCTTAAAAACGATAAACGTGGACAGGTTGGCATCTTATTCGGGCTGATCTTGATTCCTCTCGTGGCGGTGGCAGGCTTTGCCATCGACTTCCAACAAACCGTAAAACGTAAAGCAAAGGTCCAGCTGGTTATGGACTCAGCTGTGCTCGCCGCAGCGCGGGTCAAACAAACCGGGGCTGGCGACTTGGACGTTAAACTGGCCGTGCAGCAATACCTCGACGCGTCGATCTCGGACCTCGGCGGCCTCGCGTGTGATCCTGCCATCGTCTATGTTGCAGAAGGCAGCGAAGAAATTGAGGCCAGCATTGATTGCGAACAAACCACGGCTTTGATGAAAGTCGTTGGTCAGGATTTGATGCCTTTCCGCGTCGAGTCGGGCTCCAAATACGGGATCGATAAAATCGACGTGGCGTTCATGTTTGACGTCTCGGGTTCAATGAACAGTTCGAGCCGACTGACCAACTTGAAGTCTGCGGCGCAGGAAGCCGTCGACGTGCTGCTTCCGCCAAATGCATCGGGCGAACTCATCGAAAACACCCGCCTCGCCATGGTGTCCTATAACAGTATGGTCAATGCGGGCGACTTCTTCCAGGAAGTGACGGGCGCCTCCGCGACGCGCACATACACACACGTGATCGAACCCGACTACACCGAAGATGATCTCACCTCAGGCGACGTGTATGATGACTTCCTGATCGGACTTTACGATACCGACACGGATCAGTTGATCGCCGAAATCGGAGACGGCGCTGTCATCGAAGTTGAGACCTGGCAAGACGATGACCTGACCATCGCCGTGACCCTCGCCCCGTCTCACGACCTCTATGGTGACGTTGAAAGTATGCGGCTCGAGCTCTCAGGAACCGAGTATGCTAATCGGACTGAGAACGTTGAGCCTTATGCGCTGTATGGTGACTCAGGGTCGATCGCCAGTATGACCGGATATGCCTGGGATATGGGCGAATTCAGCCTGCGCCTGCGCGCCTATTCAAGCAACGGACTGGGCGGGTCAAAAGTGTTCGATGAGACGTTCGACTTCTCCCTGGTATTGTCGACAGAATTGGATTCTGAAACCAAAACCTACACGCTCACATCAACCTGTGTGTGGGAGCGAGACGGCGACGAGAAATTCACCGATGCGGCGCCAGGTGAAAACGCCTACCTGTCTTATCAACAAGCCTGGTTCGTTGAAAAAGACTGGCAGAACGATGGCGGTGACTGGTTTGTTGGGCATCCAAATCGCCCCTATGATGGCAAGTATGACGGAAACGAGTGCCGCAACTTGGAGCCCGTTGAACTCACCAACAATCGGACCACGCTCAGCAATTACATCACGTCACTGACCGCTGGCGGCTATACGGCCGGTCATTTGGGGGTCGCCTGGACCTGGTACTTGATTGCCGAAGATTGGGATAGCGTCTTTAACGGTCCCGCCGCGCCGCTGGCTTACACGGAGCCGGATTCAGCAAAAGCCGTGATCCTTATGACGGACGGTGCCTTCAACGCCGAAATCTTCCCCGAACAGGGTACCTCTGACCAACAAGCAAGATCGCTGTGTGACTCGATGAAAGCGCGCGACATCAAGGTCTATTCAGTCGCCCTGAACGCCCCGACGGCGGGGAAAGAGGTCCTCGAATATTGTGCATCAGGTTCAGATTTTTACTTTGAGCCAGAAACTGCGTCGGAATTGACCGAGGCCTACCGGAAAATTGCGACGTCGATCTCAGACTTGCGGATCTCGAAGTAAGCGAAAGCGTGCTTCAAACAAAATACGGCGGCGATGCGGGAAACCTCATCGCCGCTTTCGCATTTTTAAGCGGCTTCGATCAGCGTTGTCCGGGCGCGAGGCAGGCTGCCATTCGGCCAATGCTGCCAAAGCTCTGCCTCATGTTTTGAGGCATTAACCACCGCCCCTTCTTTCACATGGCCATAGCCTCGGATCTCGTCCGGGATCTCAGCAATAGCGACGGCAAGATCGAGATTTTTTTCGTTCAGGTCCGCCAGCATCCGGTCAATATTATCGAGATATTGATCGCGCAATTTGCGCTCCATTTGACGCTCAGCGGTCCAGCCGAATGGATCAAAGCGCGTGCCCCGCAGCCATTTGAACCGTCGCATGATTTTGAAGCCCGTTTTCATCCATGGCCCAAACTGCTTTTTGATCAGTTGGCCATTCTCGTCCTTCTTGGAATTCAAGGGCGGCGCCAGATGATAAGCCACTTTACCGCCTTTGAACTTTTTCGAGAGGTAGGCGTCAAATTTGCCATCGGTCCAAAGCCGGGCAACTTCGTACTCATCCTTGTAAGCCATCAGCTTATAGCCATAGCGCGCAACCGCTTCTGTGAAGCGCTCACCTAGTCCCGCTTCGCTCTCTTTCGCCCGAACCCGCTCAACCAAATCGCGATACCGCGAAGCGTAAGAGGCGTTCTGGTAGGCTGTCAGCCGGCCAATACGGTTCTCGATTAACTCATCCAGCGTCATTTGCTGGTTCTCTCCGCGCGGGGCTTTTGCTGTTTCCAGACGGTCCGGATCATACGCCGCGATGCGTCCGAGATCGAAAGCCGCCATGTTCTCCTCGGCTTTGACTCCATTGAGCTTGATCGCCCGATAGATCCCGCGCAGCGAGACGGGCACCTGACCTTTTTGCCAGGCAAACCCGGCCATGGTCATGTTCGTGTAAATGGCGTCATTGAAATACAGGATGGCCAGAGCTTCGGCATCGAACGCGGCGAAATCCGCCGCCTGTCGTTTGACACGCGCGGCCAGCAGGTCGCTCTCAAACTTCTTAGACCGGTCCCGGATAAACTCACTTGTCGGAGTTACGTCACTATTGGCGAACGCCGCGGTCCGGTCGGCATCCATAAGGTTAAGCGCATCGCCGCCCGCGGCCACCACTAGGTCACACGCAATCACACAATCCGCGCTCGCAGGCGGAACTCGCCCGGTCGAAATCATGTCAGGCTCGCGCGCGAAACGAAGGTGGCTGAGCACCGGACCGCCTTTTTGAGCAAGACCGGTCATATCAAGGCTAGAGGCAGCGTTGCCATCGACATGCGCGCCCATTGCCAGGATCGCCGCCACTGTCGTCACGCCTGTGCCACCGACGCCTGTAAACAAGACGTTCCAGGCGCGCTGCAGACTAGGCGTATCCGGTAGCGGCAAATTGGTGGCGTCAATTTCGGGCCGCGGTTGGTCTTTCGCCGTGAACTCGGCATCCGTGATGGTGATAAAGCTCGGGCAGAACCCCTTCACGCATGAGAGGTCGGTGTTACAGGTCGATTGATTGATGCGACGCTTGCGACCGAGTTCGGTCTCAACCGGTTCAACGGACAAGCAATTCGATTTGATCGAGCAATCGCCGCAGCCCTCGCAGACCTCTGTATTGATGAGGACGCGCGTGCGATCCGGCGCGCGCAGACCGCGTTTAGAGCGACGGCGCTTCTCAGTCGCACAGATTTGGTCGTAAATCAGAACGGACACGCCCGGCGTCTCGCGCAGCTGCTTTTGCACTTTGTCGAGATCGGACCTGTGATAAATCCGAACCCGTCGCGGGAGTCCTTTGACATTGGCATAGCGGGTTGGGTCTTCGGTCACGATGACGATGGTCTCAACACCTTCCCCTTTGACCTGCGTCGCAATCTGCTGCGGCGTTTGACCGGATTCGACGGTCTGCCCTCCGGTCATCGCAACGGCGTCATTGTAGAGGATCTTATAGGTGATATTGGCGCCGGAGGTGACCGCGGCGCGAATGGCGAGTGAGCCCGAGTGCGAATAGGTGCCGTCGCCAAGATTGACGAACATATGGTTTTCATCGGTCGCAAAGTGCTGACCGATCCAGGCGATGCCCTCACCGCCCATCTGACTGGTCATGTCCGTGTTCCGGTCGGGCATGAAGTTCGCCATGTAATGGCATCCAATCCCGGCCAGCGCCCGAGAGCCTTCCGGCACAACGGTTGAGGTATTATGCGGGCAGCCAGAGCAATAATGCGGGGTGCGCACAGTGGGAGTGGCGTTTGTACGGGCGGCCTCACCAGCTCGACCCACACGAGCGAAATAGGCATCAGCTTTCGACGTATCCCACCCCTTCGGCAGAACACCGGCAAGCGCTTCGGCCATTTCCGGAATCGGGATGGATCCGATCTGCGGCAGCAAAGGCTGTCCTTCGACGGTCCGCTTTCCTTCCAGCATCGGACGCTGTTTTTCCGGCAGAGGATAAAGCGCGGCGCGCAATTGATCTTCAATCAGAGGGCGCTTGTGTTCGATCACCAAGACCCGCTCAAGGCCTGAACAGAAGGCGCGAATACCCTCTTGTTCGAGCGGCCAGGGCATCGCCACTTTAAAGATGGAAACACCAAGCCTGGAGGCCTCCTCAGGGGACAGTCCGAGCGCTTCCAAGGCCTCGAATACATCTCGCGCGGCCTGACCGGTTACCACCAGTCCGATCCGCGGTTTCGCGCTCGGCAGTATGACATGGTCAAGCTGATTGGCACGGGCCCAGGCTTGCGCCGCGGGCAGTTTGAACTCGCGGAGCCGCCGTTCTTTCTCGAGCGGTGGGTCCGAGCGGCGCATATGCACGCCATCGTCCGGGAATTCGAAGTCCGGCACGACAAAGTTCATGCGATCCAGAGACACATCAACAACAGCGCCGCTATCCATTGTATCGGCAAGCGCGATCATTGCACTCCACCCGCCGCTGAACCGGCTCATCGCCCAACCGTGCAGACCGTAATCCAAAACATCCTGGATTGAAGCGGGGTTAAGTACCGGGATCTCGGCATCCTGCATCGCAAACTCAGACTGCGACGGCAGCGTCGAAGACTTGCACATATGGTCATCGCCCAAGATCGCGAGCACACCGCCCAGCGCCGAGGTGCCTGCTGCGTGCGCGTGTTTGAACACGTCACCGGTACGATCAACGCCCGGCGCTTTGCCGTACCAGATGCCAAACAAGCCATCGCGTTGCGCGCCAGAAAACAGACCGAGCTGCTGGCTGCCCCAAACAGCGGTCGCGCCAAGGTCTTCGTTCAGACCTTCCCAAAACTTGATATCATGGGCGTCGAGTCGCTTCTGAGTGGCACGTAACTGCTGATCATATCCGCCCAGCGGTGAGCCTCGATAGCCAGAAATGAACCCGGCTGTGTTGTAACCTGCTTTAAGATCGAGCCGCTTCTGATCAAGCGGCAGTCGGACCAGAGCTTGTATGCCGGTCATGTACGCTTTGCCCTCGACAAGATCGTATTTGTCGTCCAGCGTGACTTCACGATGTTCCAAGGCGCACCTCATCAGTGTTGCGTTTTGGTCATATATCCCAACAATCTGCCGAAAATACTTGCCTTGTTTGCAAGAAAAGCGATATTTCGAGCAATAAATTGCCCAAAAATACGCATTCCGGGGGAAGAATTGTCAGAACCGTTAGACACAATCGATGCCAAGATTCTCGATCTGATTCAAAAAGACGCGTCCCTTTCTGTTGCAGACATCGCAGAACGCGTTGGACTGTCCTCTTCGCCATGCTGGCGTCGTATTAAGCGCATGGAAGAGGCCGAGATCATTAAAGGGCGCGTCACGTTGCTCGATCGCCAAACGCTCGGACTCGGGTTCGAAGTGATTGCGAATGTGAAACTCGCGCTCCCCAGCAAGGAAAACCTAGAAGCGTTTGAGGCGCTTGTTCGCAAGTGGCCAGAAGTCATGGAGTGCATGACCGTCACGGGCGCAGTCGACTATATCATCCGGGTCACAACCACGGATATGTATGCTTACGATAAATTCCTGCGGGACAAGCTGCTTGGCTCAGCCCTGGTGTCGGATGTCCAGTCGCGGATCATCATCAATGTCGCCAAACGGACGACCGCCGTCCCGCTCGGGCTCGTCAGCGATTACGTCCCAGCCGGATAAGGATCGACATAGGTCACGTGACCGTCGGACTCGGCATAGGTCTCGACGGCCCCACCCGGCCAGGTCTCCAAGCGTGCCCGCATTTTTGGACTGGTGCGATCGCCGCCAAACAGCGCCTCTGATTCATAACTCAACCAAGCCAGAGGCGCAGCCGCCGTCGCGTCGGCGCCAGCCACCCGAATGATCTGCATGATTTGCGCGATCACTTCGCGCGGCGGATAGATCAGGAAGGCAGAATGATAGATGACAGTCACGCCAGTTTTGGGCCGATTGGCCAGATGATCTGCGATCCACTCGACCGCATCGGCTTGTTCAACTCTGGTTCCGCAGTCCTGCGCCAGGCGGATGGCGGCGTCTAACCGGGTCAGGCGCTCCGCCTGATCAGCCCAAGTATAGCACTTTAAGCGCAAGACTTGTTCACGATCGAAAAGATTAATAGGCTTTAAATCGCACGCTGCGCGAGTTTCAATTCTGAGCGTCGCATCGAGATGGTCTGGCACGGGCGCGCGCCAATCCGATCGAACCGTCACCTGGCTGTCGCCGCCTCGGGTCCATTTTGCTGTCTCGTAATTAAACCGATCCCAGTTCTGATTAAGCCCCGCACTCGCCCCCATCTCCAACAGGTGTAGCGGCTGATCATGGCGCGCAGCGAGCTTCAAAAAGCCAGGGAGAAATATGATTGACCGGCGCGTCTCATTGGTCTGCGGCGGATGTTCGATGAATCGGCGCGTCGACTCGATATTATCGGTCAGCCAGGCGCGCGCGTGCGGCCACACCGCGTCCATGTCCCAATGCGCACCACCCTTGGGATAGGACTCTGCAAGCTCTGAAGAGGCTCCGGATAAAACCGCGTGGTGCAAAGCTCCGGCGAGCCGCAAACCGAGGGCATCCTTGCGGGGATTGGTCGACCAGTCATGGCAAATGTCATAGATCGCGCCACCCGCCTCAAAGTCAGAGGCAAAGCGTTCTAAGAGCGCTGCCGTGAACGGAGAGCCGAGGTCGTTGCACCACTTCGCTTGTTCAACGAAGTGGTCGACAATTTGCGTGTCACCCAACAAGGCGGCTTAGGCCCGCTCCACGCACATGGCGATGCCTTCACCCCCGCCAATGCAGAGCGAGGCAACGCCCTTTTTCACATCACGGTCTTCCATGGCCGCAAGTAGAGTAATCAGGATCCGCGCCCCCGAAGCGCCGATCGGATGACCCATGGCGCATGCGCCGCCATTCACATTGACGATATCATGGCTGAGACCCAGCTCTTTCATCGCGATCATCGGCACGACCGCAAAGGCTTCGTTGATTTCCCAAAGCCCAACCTCGTCCTTCGACCACCCAGCCTTTGCGAGCGCCTTCTCCATCGCCGGGACGGGCGCTGTGGTGAAATTCTCTGGCTCATGCGCATGGCTCGAGGAGGATACGATCTTCGCGATTGGAGAAAGTCCGCGAGAATTGGCTTCAGATTCTTTCATAAGCACCAAGGCCGCAGCACCATCTGAAATGGCAGACGCATTGGCGGCCGTCACCGTGCCGTCTTTGTTAAAGGCCGGGCGCAGGGATGGGATCTTGTCTGGGCGTGCAGTGCGCGGAAGCTCATCGGCGTCGACGGTGGTCTCGCCCTTGCGCGTTTTAATCGTCACGGGCGCAATTTCACGTTTGAACTTGCCGCCCTCAGTCGCGTCTTGTGCCCGCTTCAGGGTTTCCAGCGCATACGCGTCCTGTTGTTCGCGGGTGAACTGGTACTTCTCGGCAATCATGTCAGCGAAGGCGCCCATCGGACCGCCAGCATAGGCATCTGTGAGGCCGTCTAATGCCATATGGTCTTTTGCGCCCATATCACCGTATTTATGCCCTTTACGAACATCCATGAGGTGCGGTGCGTTGGTCATGCTCTCCATGCCACCCACAATGACAATGTTCGCATCGCCAGAAGCAATTGACTGACGCCCCATGACGGCCGCCTGGAGGCCCGAGCCACACATCTTGTTGATCGTGGTTGCCTCTAGGCCCTTGTCCATTCCGGCTTTGAACCCCGCCTGGCGCGCAGGGGCCTGACCTTGGCCCGCCGGCAAGCAGTTGCCCATAATGATTTCATCAGCGTCTTCCGCACCCAACCCGGCTTCTTCGACCGCAGCTTTCACCGCGACCGCACCAAGTTCATTGGCCGACAGGGCCTGCAAATCGCCAAGCAGTCCCCCCATTGGCGTCCGCGCCATCCCAACAATAACAACTGGATCCGTATTCGACATGGCAAGCCCTCCTACAAGCTTTCGCGTTTTATTGTGCACTTGCGAACAATTGCCGCCGAAGGGCGCCTGTCGTCAAGTCATGCCTTTGTCGAATTTTAGAAACGCTAGCGCACCCGTTGCGGTGCTGTGGCATCAAGGGTGACGGCCCGCTCCATGATGTCGATCAGTTCGTCATTCACGTCTTCGACGCCATAGACTTTCACGTGACGCAAGGATTTGCCTGTGCCTTCGATCCGGTCGAGATAGTCATCCGCAAGGCGCGCACCCTGCCACAATTGCAGATTACAGCGATCGGCATGTGCGATCACCGAAAAGATCCGCTCATTGCCACTCCAGCAGGGAAAGCCCCAAGCCAGTTTGACCGTCAGGTGCGGCCAGTGTTTTTTGATCATGTCTTCAAGCGCAGTTGCGAGCGTGCTCTGGTGAGGATCAAGTCCATCAAAATAGGCCCGTACCGTTTTAGGTTTCGGCATTCTAATTCCCCCACCCTTTTTATCTTTGGACTGTGCATACTCTAGGGTGCGCCGCACAAACCATAGGAAAACCGAACTTTTTTCAGCGACAAACAAAAAGGGCGAGCCAATGCCCGCCCTTTGTTCAGGTCTGGTGCAACCCTGTTACCAAATCCGTATACGCTCTTCCGGGGGTAAGTAGAGCGCGTGGTCCGGGCCGACATCAAAGGCCTCATACCATTCGTCAAAGTTTCGAACGATGCCATTGACGCGATAAACCGGTGGGCTGTGAGGCCCGCGAATGAGCTGCTGACGCAAAGCCTCTTCGCGGTACTTGTTCCGCCAGACTTGTGCCCAGGCCATGAAGAAGCGCTGATCGCCCGTATAGCCGTCGAGAATGGGGGCTTCTTCGTCGTCGCTCACGACGCCATCGCCATTGGCATCAAGGCTCACGCGATAGGCTTTGTAGGACATTGACAGCCCGCCAAGGTCGCCCGTGTTTTCGCCGAGCCCGAGACGTCCGTTGACGCAGGTCTCGCCATCGTCGAGCGGACAGAATGCGTTGTACTGACCGACCAATGCATCCGTCAGGCCAACAAACGCAGCCTTATCATCAGGTGTCCACCAATTGCGCAGCACGCCATTGCCATCCGACTTGGACCCTTGGTCGTCGAAGCCATGTCCAATCTCATGCCCGATGACGCCACCAATGGCACCGTAATTGATCGCCGGATCGGCATCGATGTTAAAAAATGGAGGCTGAAGGATCGCCGCTGGGAACACAATCTCGTTCCGGGTGGACGAATAATAAGCGTTGACCGTTTGCGGCAGCATGAACCACTCGGTCTTATCAATTGGTTGGCCGAGCTTGGCGATGTTTTGGGCTGACGACCATTTCGAGGCCGCCATGGAATTCTCAAGCGGGCTGTCGCCAACCGTCAATGCATCATAGGTTTCGAACTTCTCTGTGTAACCAATCTTCGGCGTAAACTTAGAGAGCTTTTCGCGGGCCTCGACCTTGGTCTCTTCGCCCATCCATTGAATCTCGTTCAGATTATCCGACATGGCAAGGCGCAGATTGGCCACGAGCTCGTCCATGGCCGCTTTGTTCTCGGCCGGGAAATAGCGCTCCGCATAGACTTTGCCGACGGCTTCACCGAGGGCGCCCTCAACGGCCGAGACGCCACGCTTCCAACGCGGGCGCTGTGCTTCCTGGCCCCGCAGCTGCTTGGCGAAGAAGTCAAAGCTCGCATCATCAATGCGCTTGGGCAGGACCGCGGCGTTTGAGGCAATGAACCGGGCTGTCAGATATGTCTTCCAGTCTTGTATGCTGGCGGAGCTCATCACTTTAGCCACGGCCGCGACACCGCCGCCAGAGATCTTTTCAAGCTGGTCTTCAGACAGACCCAGCGCCTCAATCTCTTCATCAGTCGGCATGACTTGACTGACGACAAAGAACTCTTCGCCAGCAACGCCGATCTGATCGAGCATCGCTTCCACCGGGAAATCACCGCCGAGCGCCAGTAGCTCATCTTTGCTGAGCTTGTTGTAGGTGAGATCACGATTACGGTTCATCGTGCGATCCCAGTGCGCTTTGGCGATTTCCGTTTCCAAAGCGAGGATACGCGCCGCGCCATCCGCTGGATCTTCATAGCCCGCCGCTTCGAGAACGATCGTCAGAAACGCGATGTAACCTTCGCGCGTTTCCTGATTTTTCTCATCATCCTTCAAATAGAAAGACCGATCGCCAAGACCGAGCCCGGATTGCGAGACATAGAAAATGTTCTCGTCCGTCTTTTTCGCGTCAATGCTGACACCCCCACCGAGCGGGCTGGCAAAGCCAACCATACCAAACGCGCGCGCAAGATCCTCACGCGTTTCAATGGCTTGGATTTTCTCCAAGTAAGGCTGTACGGGCGCCATGCCGGCCGCTTCAATGGCGTCTGTGTCGACAAACGCATTGTAAAAGGCCGCGACTTTCCCTTCCAGGGTTGCTGGGTCAGGCTTTTCAGCAGCAAGATCATCGATGATGAATTTCACGCGCTGCTCAGATTTTTCACGCAACAGCGAAAACGAGCCATACCGCGTCTGGTCGGCGGGCATTTCGAACTCATCATACCACGTGCCGTTCACATAGCGGAAGAAATCATCACCGGGATGCGTTTCGGTGTCCAAGGAATAGATGTCGAGACCAAACGCGCCCCAGTTATCTCGTGAGGTGGTTTCGACGGTGCGCGTGTCCGCCGAGGCGTCGTCCACATCCGTTAAGGCCGCAGTCTGGGTGGCTTCTTGCCCACCGCACGCGGTCAGGGCGAACGCTGCAGCGCTCGCCAACCATAGGTGTTTCATTCGTTTCTCCCTAAACGTCTATTGAAACCAGTTGTGGCTGTATGTGTTACTCGGCTGGCATTGGACGAGGACTTTCTGCACTTGTCCCGATCAACTCTTCTTCATCAATCGTGACTTCGCCCGTGTATCCTTCGCCAATCTTGCGATACGGACGACCGCCCCAGCTCCACCGGAACACCCGACCGATCTCAACCCCAACCGCGTACAAAGTCGGTACCAGGAACAGCGACACGAAGATCGCGAACGCCACCGCATAGCCGAGTGAAATCACCATAGGCTTCAGGAATTGCGCCTGCATGGAGCGTTCTGCAATCAGCGGCAAAATGCCAACGAACGTGGTCACGGATGTGAGAAGGATGGGACGGAACCGCGACACACCAGCATCCACAAGGGCCTGGACCGCGCCTGTGCCCTCGGCCCGTTTTCGGTTCACGAAATCGACCAGGACCAGGTTGTCATTGATCACAACCCCAGCCGCAGCTGCGATCCCGAAGATCGAGAACATCGCCATGGATGTGCCTGTGATCGCATGCCCCAGAATCGCGCCTGTGATCGCAAACGGGATTGCCGTCATCAGCAATAAAGGCTGCGCGTAAGATCTGAATGCGATCGCCAGAACGATGTACATACAGATGATGGCTCCAAGGGCGAGCATTTGCAGTTCACTGAAGAAACGTTGCTCTTCTTCAAATCCGCCTGCCGCGCCGCGTTCGATATCCGGGAAATTTTTCTCAAACTCGGGCCAGAAATTGACGTTCATGTCGTCCATGATCTGCCCGCGACCACCATCGCCGAGGACATCCGCAAAGACCGAGACCGAACGCGTTCGGTTCCGTCGCAAAATGCGGTTGATGCCCGGCGCATAGGTAAAGTCAGCGACCTGAGTCAGCGGCAACTCACGCCCATCCGCGGTTCGGATGCGTAAATTGTCGATGCTATCGAGGTCGGTGCGCGCCGATTTCGGCAAACGGACCATGACGCGGACATCTTCACCGTCACGTGGTAGGCGTTGAACCTCTTCACCGAAATAGGCCTGACGGACTTGACGGGACACATCCGCCAAAGTGACGCCCAGCGCTTCCGCACCCGGCTTCAACTCAATCCGTAGCTCATCGGCAGCAGCGGTGAGATTATCGCCAATATCATAGGCCGCCGCATAGGTGGCCAGCTGCTCCTGCACCACGGCAGAGGCGTCTCGCAGTCGATCAAGGTCGGGATGGTTTAACGCGAACCGAATGCCCGTATCGTTCTCATTGTCGGTAAAGTCGAACGTGACCTCTTCCGCATCCTGGATTGGGCCGACAAGCTCGCGGATCTTCTCAGAGATTTCGCGCGTGGACAGCAATTCAGGTCGGTTCTCTGGGGGCACGAGTCCGATCCAGGACTGAACCTGACTGTTCGAGGCGACGACAGATGCACCGTTCAGGACACCGCCCTCATAACCGCCCTCACTGCGGAGAATCTGGCTGTTCCACTTCGAGTTAAGGTCTGTTTCGGCAGCGTTGATCCCGGCCTGAAGTTGATCGCGCACTTGTAGCGTGCGCGAGAACGGCGTGCCTTCAGGCATATCAATCGTGACTTGAACCAGATCACTCTCAATTTCGGGCATGAACTTGAAAGGCACAACCCGGTTGGCCACGAGCATGATCGCGAACGCGAAGATGATAAAGAAGAAGACAATGGTCGCGTAGCGCATCTTCAGAGCGAACTCCAAGACGGGCTTGTACAGGTTCTGCGCGAACCAAATCAGGCTGTCAGCAATGCGCTGCTGTATCCGCGCGAGACGGCCTTGCTTGGTCTTGTCTTCCCGTTTCATGTGGGACAAGTGCGCCGGCAGAATGAACATACATTCGATGATCGAAAATACGAGGGACGCAATCACCACGAACGTGATCTGTTGCGTAAAGGCACGGGTCGGTCCGGTCAGCATTGCCCATGGCGCAAATGCAATAATGGTCGTGATGACGCCGAAGACCACGGGTTTGAAGACCAGTTGGGTCCCAACGATGGCCGCGTCCAAGCCTTCTCGTCGTCCACTTTCAACTTCCCTGTGTATGTTTTCCCCCACCACAATCGCATCGTCCACAATAACCCCGATCACGAGGAGGACAGCGAAGGTTGAAAGCACATTCCAGGACACGCCAAAGAGCGGCATCAGCATGATCCCGCCCGCAAACGCCGTGATAATCCCAATCGTCACCCAGAACGCCACGATTGGACGCAAGAACAGGATCAGGACCAACATCACAAGCACGGCGCCAAGCAGTGCCGATTCAGAGATCAGTTGCATCCGTGCCTGGAAGGGCTGGGAGTTGTCCCAAAGGATTTCGATCTGCATCCCGTCCGGCAGAATTCCAGTCGCTGGATTGTTCGCGCGGTCGATATAATCGCGGAAACTATCGGCGTAGTTGACGATGTCCATTCGGTCTGGCTGCACGACCATCACGAAGGCGGTCGGCTCGCCATTGTGGGTGGCATCAAGATCCGCATCGATGAAGCCGTCAATAACGTTCGCGACGTCGCCTACACGGATCGTACCTTGATCATTGGATTGACGAATAATGATGCGTTCAAACTGCTCTTGGGTATCCGCGAGACCGCGCGCTGTCATTGAGACATCACCAACATTCGAGCGGATCTGACCACCTGAAGAGTTCAAAGAGGACTGGCGAACGGCTTGAGCGACTTCGGAAAAGCTCAAATTGTATCGGCGCAATGCGTCTTCAGAGATTTCGATCGAAACTTCTTCGTCAAGCACACCCTGCAAGACGGCAAGCTCTCCGCCGCTAATCTCAGCAATATCGTCGCGCACATCATCGGCCACGCGTTTCAGAGTGAGCGCATCCACATTGCCGTAAATGGCCATTCCGAAATACCAATCACGCTGTTCCCAGCGCGTAACTTGCGGCTGGAACGCCGCCTGCGGCAGATTGTTGATCTGATCAACGCGCAATTTGATCTCGTCAATGAAGACCTGCATGTCGATATCATCGCGCCCGCGGATATTGACGACGGCGAAACTCTCACGCGCGATCGAGGTAATTCGATCCAGTCCGTCAATATCAGCCACCGCTTCTTCGATTCGGGTGATGATTTGCTCTTCAACATCCTGCGGAGAGGCGCCTTGCCAGGTCATCGTGACCGATGCGCCCGCAACAGGCACCACCGGGAACATTTCGCGTTCCATCTGATTGAAACCGAGGACGCCGCCAATAAAGGCGACGACCATGACAAGATTGGCAGCAACCGCGTTGCGCGCGAACCAAGATACCATGCCAAACATTATCAGCCTCCGTCGCTGGTTGAAGCGACAACATTCGGCGACGTATCTGCTACGCCAGTAGGATCGGAGTCATCGTCTGATTGCGCGTCTTCATTGTGATTTTTAATGCTACCATCTTCCATGCGCTGCAGGATGGTAATGCTCATACCATCATTCGAGCCACGGATCGGGCTGGTGATTGCAAGGTCACCGACCGAAACATCCGGACTGCGGAACCAAGCGCCATCTGGCGAGCTGAACACCAGGTCGACTTCAAAGATGCGAAGTTCACCCTCAGCAGGATTGCCGATAAAGATATTGTTGCCCCCGCGAATGGCCGATCGAGGGGCCACGAACAAATCCTCGATCTTCGTGCCAGCGATTTCTGCATTGACGAACAGGCCGGGGGCCATGGGCGCGCCATTGTCAGACCCTGTATCATAGGGATCGTCGAGTTCAGCGATAATGTTGATCAATCGTGTCTGCGCGTTCACCGCTGCCGATGACCGGGTTACACGGCCGATCCATTGGCGCGGCTCGCCAGCAACAGAAGCTGAAAACACAACTTCAGGCCCCGGATTGCGAGCGCTTTCTGCAAAGGCAAGTGGCAGACCCAGACGCCCAAGCTCATCATCGGTGATCGGCAGAGCCACTTCGACAATGTCGGTCGCAAAGACGCGTCCAAGCGACTGACCCGGCGAAGCGAACTGACCCACGTCGACGTTTTCCTCGCGCACGCGGCCATCGAATGGAGCAACCACAGCGGTCCGGCTGAGCGCCAATTGCGCATCTGCCAATTGAGCTTTCGCAGACTCAAGCGAAGCTCGAGCTTCCGCAAGTTGAGGTTCTCGCCGCGCAAGTGGGCTGGAGTCGGTGATACCAAGATTGATCAGGTCCTGCTGTGCAATTTCCGCCTCAGCCTCTTCGCGTGCCAAACGTTGCTCTGCACTGGCAACGCCAGACTGGGCGCGGACAACCGAAAGCTCATAGTCGGCAACCTCGAGACGCACCAGGACCTGACCGCGGCGGATAAAACCACCATCGATGAAGTCAGGCGAAACGTAAGCGATCCGGCCTGAAATTTGAGGCGCAACAACGATTTCGCGCTGTGGACGCACCTCGCCTTGCGCGATGACCGTGAAGTCCAAGTCAGACTTGGTCACTTCTTCCGCAAAGACGGACAATCCCGAAAACTTCTCTTCGGCCTGCTCCGGCTCTGGCTTGAGAATTTGCACCGTGGTGAATGCCAGTCCCCCCATGCCGGCGAGGACAACAATAGTGATGAGTATGGATATGATACGGCTCATGGGAGGACGGCCTCTTCGGGGCTAGTATTGCTCACGATGATCGGGGATTCCGGGTCTGTGACCGGTAGCCCGCCTCCGAGAGCGAGATGAAAATTGACACGGTTTGTCGCGCGTGCCGATCGCGCTGCAATCACATTGCTTTCCGCATTCAGGCGGCGAGTTTGCGAATCGATCAGATTGAAGATCGAGACCAAACCATTTGTGTATTGGCGAATTGCCAACTCTTCGGCGAGGCGGGCTTCTTCAAGCGCTCTCAACTGTGCGTCTTCCTGCTGAGCCAGCAGCGAATCCGCAGCAAGCGCATCTTCGACCTCGCGCCAAGCCGTTAGCGTCGTCGCCGCATAAGTCTCAACGGCTTGTTGAGCCCTTGCGACCGCGGCATCGCGGTCTGCGTCGAGCGCGCCACCATTGAAAATGGGCGCGGTTAAGCCTGCGATAAGTCTTGCCGCAACGCGGGATGGATCTAGCGCGTCAGACAGATCTGTTTCTGTGTTCGAAACAGATCCGGTGAGGCGCAGGCTCGGCAACATCGCCAAACGGGCCTGTTCGGCGCGCAACCCGGCCGCCGTCACCCGGGCTTCTGCAGCCGCGATATCCGGTCGGCGCGTCAGCAATAGTGTTGGATTGCCGGCTGGCGGGATCATACCAAGTTCAGGCAGGTCAGCGAAGGCTTCAAGTTCGGTGCTCGGATAACGGCCAAGTAGGATTTCCAAACGACGAATGGCATTTCCACTTGCCTGACGGCGACCCGCAATGGACGCTTCGGCAGAGGCTTGTGTGGTGCGCGCAGTGCGCACATCCAGCGCCGTCGAAAGTCCGCGCGATAGCCTGCGCTCGGTCAGCTCGAGTGCCCGGGTCCGAGCTTCAAACGTTTCAACGGCGACCCGTTCCTGTGCCAGCGCTTCGTTCAGATCAAACCAGGCCGACGCGGTTTGCGCCGCGAGGGACAAACGCGCCGACGCGAGATCTGCTTCGCCAGCGATAAGGTCTGCCTCAGCCGCATTGATTCCCGCGCGCAAGCGACCCCAAAGATCAAGCTCCCAACTTAGATCGAGCCCGACCCCATATGTCGGGTCGTCAAAGCGTTGATCGAGGCTTTCAACATAATTGCTTGTGCCGCCAGCAGACGCTGAGGCCGAAAGGTTGGGAAGGGTCCGTCCGAACGTGCTGCGCGCCTGGGCCCGCGTGGCTTCGACAGCGTAAAATTGCGACCGAATGGTCGGGTTGGCCGCCAGGGCTTCATTCACCAGAGCCAGTAATTTTTCATCATTGAATTGCGCCAGCCAATCCGTTTGAGGGGCTTCGCCAGACACACCGGCGCTTTGCCAGGTTTCCGGAGCATCCGGCGCGACCGGGAAGATCACAGCAGGTTCGCCGCCGAGACTTGGGACGCTCGGCATGCTGGCACATGCGCCGAGGACCAAAGCACCGAACATGACACTCGCGTATTTCATGAAAACCTCATTACTTCTTCCTGAGCCTTTACGCCTGCGCTACTCGACTGTCAACAAACAATTATCGTTTTTCAATAATTAACAAAACCGCGCTCGGGCTTGCTCATCCCCAGTCGTAATGTATACGCCAAGATAAGGATTGCGGACCATAACTGAGCAGAGATCTGAGCGGTCATGTCACAGAAAAATGACCAAACACCTTCTGATCCACCGCGACGGTTCCAGGATTTTTTGGTGCTTACATCTGGCGGCGTTGCAGTGCTCGCCTTGTTGTTTCTAACCGGAGCGATTGGGCTGGTCGAGTGGATTACTGGCGCGACGGTCATGACCGCCGGGGCGCTGGCCTTTTATGTCGGCTCTGTTCCAAGCTCGAACCGCTCACGCGAGTCGGAGCTTCTCGCACCGCCGTCTGTTGAAGCGCCCGCACCGCGCGAAGGTGATATTGAGCAATTTATTCTGGCCTTGCCTTTACCCGCGGTTCTGATCTCGTCGCAGAGCCAGATCACCTCGATCAATGCTCATGCAATGCGCCTGTTCCGGTTGAACCCAGCGACGGGCAGCATTCCCGTGGCCATGTTGCGCCAGCCGGATCTGCTCGCAGCGACGGACCGGGTTAAAGAGGATGGTGCCAATGAACGCGTCGAGTTCACCCAACATGGTGACGCCGAAGTCTGGATGGCGCATGTCCGCCCGGGCCCGAAGACGGGCTCCGTCTTGATGGTGTTCGAAGACCTTACCGCTGTGCGCCGAGCAGAACGCGCGCGGGCCGACTTTCTCGCCAATGCGAGCCACGAATTGCGCACGCCCCTGACAGCAATAGGCGGGTTCATCGAAACCATGCGCGGTCCTGCCAAGGACGACAAAGACGCCTGGGACGGGTTTCTTGAAATCATGGCTCAGCAGACCGAGCGGATGAAAAGATTGGTGGCGGATCTGCTCTCGCTCTCGAGGATCGAGTTTAGTGAGCATCGCGCTCCGAGCACCGAACTCGATTTTGTCGAGACGGTTCGCAAGACCAGCGACGCCCTGGTTCCGATTGCGAAAGATGCCGGGATCAAGCTCCATTTCGAGGCTCCGGGTCGAGCAATCGCTGCGATTGCAGACGATGATGAACTGGCCCAGGTGGTTCAGAACCTTGCCAGCAATGCGATCAAATATGCGAGCGCTGGCGGCGAGGTTCAGATCGCAGTTGGCACCGCGCCGACCATGGCGGAAGCGGCCACCGCTTGTAGCCGCCAGTCCGTTGACGCGAAGCGCGCCCTGCTGCTGCAACCCTATGCCTCTTCCGAAGCGCCAGCGGTCTGGGTCCGGGTCACCGATGATGGCGCTGGAATCTCTGAACAGCACTTGCCGCGATTGGGCGAACGGTTTTACCGGGTCGACGAAAGCCGCGGTGGCAAGATTGAGGGGACTGGGTTGGGGCTCGCCATCGTGAAACACATCATGGCCCGTCATCGTGGCGGTTTGGCCGTCGAAAGCGTCCAGGGCCAAGGTACCGCATTTGGAGTCTGGATGCCCCGCAAAAAGCAAAATGTGGCACCCGAAACCGTATAGTCCTCCGCCCCGCGAAAGTCTGCAGACGGTCTATATCGACGAGGACATCGTTGTTGCAGACAAGCCCAGCGGCCTCCTGAGCGTACCCGGACGTGGTCCCGAAAAAGCGGTCTGCGCGAACAGTATCTTAAGCGAGGCGCTTGGGCCGGTCCTGACCATTCACAGACTCGATATGGACACGTCCGGGATGATCGTTTTCGCGCGCCATAAAGACGCTCAACGGGCGCTGTCGCGACAATTCGAGCAGCGCAAGGTGGCCAAGCAATACGAAGCGCTGGTTGCCGGACTGATGAGCGAAGATCGCGGCACGATCGACGCCGCCATTGCCAAGTACTCGCTTAAGCGCCCCCTTCGGCATCTCGATCCGGAGGGTCAAGTTGCGATCACCCACTGGACCGTGATCGAACGGGCGCACGCCCAGACCCGGTTGTCGCTGGTGCCAGAAACAGGTCGATCACACCAATTGCGGCTGCATCTAGCTTCGATCGGGCACGCCATTTTGGGAGATGTCTTTTACGGCGATGAGATGAGCGCGCCGCGGCTTTGCCTGCATGCAAAAAGGCTGAGCTTTCAGCATCCGAATACACAGCAAAACTGCGTGTTTGAAACAAAAACACCTTTCTGATCAGGCCTGACTCGAAGACGTCTTTGGCGCTGTCACATATGTGTCAACGAGGCCATGTAAGAGCGCGCAACCAAGACGGTCGACACACGCATGCTGCAAACTTTTGGACATCTTCCCATTGGGTGGCTGATGATTGCGCCTCTGGCTGCAGCAGGCTTTTTCGCATTCTATTTCGGGCGCACGCAAATGGGCGCGCTTGCCATCGGATCCACACTTGGGTCCCGATTGAACTCCCAGCCCAATTTCCACGGTTATTTTCTCGCGCTGTGCACCGTTCTTCCGGCGGCGATTGTATTCCTCGCCTATCTGGTTTTCGCAGAGAATCATGCCCGCAGCGTCCTAGTCAGCGAATTGCCGACCTATCTGACAACGCAAGGCGCCGAACAGGTCGACCTGTTTCTATCGCGTGTCTCAGACTATGCCTCTACACGCATGCCAGGCACCACAGGAAACACGCTTTTCGACGCCAGCGTAGAACGATTTTCGGCCATCAAGGGCATCCTACGTGTGTTTACTCTGCTTGCTGCCATTGTGATCGCGGTTGGAGGGTTCTCAATCGGCCGACGCTTTTTGCGCCGCAGCTTCCCAGCCCGGTCCTATGTTGAGCGTGTTATCACTTCACTCCTGTTCATTTGTGCAGCGATCGCGGTTCTGACAACGATCGGCATCGTGCTCTCCCTCGTGTTTGAGACCATTCGGTTCTTCAGCCTGCCGGATGGACCGAGCGTGACAGAATTTCTATTCGGGACTGAATGGAACGCGCAAACCGGACAGAACTTTGGCGCGGTCCCGCTCTTCTTCGGGACCCTGGTCATCGCTTTGCTCGCCATGTGTGTGGCGGTTCCGGTCGGTCTGTTTTCAGCGATCTATCTCTCCGAATATGCAAGTCCTGGCTTCCGCAGCTGGGTGAAACCGACGCTTGAATTGCTGGCCGGGATTCCCACGGTTGTTTATGGCTTTTTCGCCGCGACCTTGATTGCGCCGCTGGTTCGCAATTTTGCCCAATGGGTGAATGGACTGCCTTTCACGCCGGAGACATTTCTGGCCGCGCAACCGACCAGCGCCCTGGCCGCGGGTCTAGTGATGGGCGTGATGATCATCCCCTTTGTCAGTTCGCTCTCAGATGACGTCATCAACGCTGTGCCGCAACCGCTGCGCGACGGCGCCCTGGCGATGGGGGCGACCCCATCGGAGACGATCAAACAAGTGGTTCTGCCTGCGGCCTTGCCTGGAATCATCGCTGCTGTCCTGCTGGCGGTCTCACGCGCAATCGGAGAAACCATGATCGTGGTCATGGCCGCAGGGGGGCGGGCGCTCATTACACTAGACCCAACTTCAGACATCACCACGGTGACCTATCAAATCGTCGCCTTGCTGACAGGCGATACCGCGTTCGACAGCGCAAAAACCGTATCGGCCTTTGCGCTTGGGTTCGTTCTGTTTGGGGTGACCCTGATTTTCAACATCGTCGCCTTGCGCGTGGTCGAGCGGTATCGGGAAGCTTATGACTGACCGGACCACAGCCCTCGCCGACGCCAAAGCCAAACGGTTGCATCAGCGCTACAATGCCGAGCGAAGATTTAAGCTGTATGGGCAAATCGCGATTGCGATTGCGGTCAGTTTCTTGGGCGTCTTGTTGATTTCGATTGGTAGCAAAGCAGCCTCAGCGTTCAGCCATCATGTCCTTGTTGTTTCGGTTGATCAGCCTGATTTCGCAACCGCTGATGACCTCACTGTTTCAGATTTCAACATAGCCGTCCGCGAAGAATTGCTCATGCTGTTTCCGGAGGCTGTGACGGATCGTGTCGCACGAGCCGATATCTATGCGATGACGACCAGACTGGCCGTGCTCCCCCTGGCGCGACGCGTTCAAAACCAACCTGACCTTGCGAACCTTCCGATTGAAGCGCGTTTAGCGGTCTCGGACGATCTGGATCTCTATCTCAAGACTGAGATTCGCTCACACCGACAGCGGGATATCGGACGCGCGGGACGTCTCTCTCGAACCGCGGATGGTGTCTATCACCTCACCGATGCCGGGCCGGATGGGTTTGAAAGCGTTCAGGCCGATCGCGTTTTACAAGACGGCCGTGCGCGGGACATTCTGGTGCAGGTGTCCGGGGCTTGGTTTGAACTTGTCGATATCACGGGGGCAACGCTGACCCTCATACATCTCGCCGGCCCGGTGCCCGACCTCGGTGAACAATCCAGCGTACCCATTCGGGCCACGCTCCTGTCTTCAACCGGCACAGATCGGAAAGTCTCGAACCGCCAGATTGCCATGGCGCTTTATCTTCAGGACCTTGGATTGATCAAGCGCCAGTTCAATCAAAGTCTGTTTTCAAATTCCGACAGCACCTATCCCGAACTCGCGGGCGCGGCAGCCGCTATTGTCGGCTCGCTCCTGACCATGATTGTGACGGCCGTCTTCGCGATTCCAGTCGGCATTCTCGCCGCGGTCTATTTGGAAGAGTTCGCCAAGAAATCCTTTCTGACCAGCATCATCGAAGTCAATATCAACAACCTCGCTGCGGTGCCGTCGATCATTTTTGGACTGCTTGGGGCTGCAGTGTTCCTGAACACGCTGGGCTTGCCGCGTTCGGTGCCATTTGTCGGCGGGCTGGTACTCGGGCTTCTGGTGCTCCCGACCATCATTATCGCCGCGCGTGCGGCGCTGCGCTCCGTTCCGCCCTCGGTCCGCGACGCAGCGCTAGGACTTGGGGCCTCACCTTCCCAGGCGGTGTTTCATCACGTCTTGCCGCTCGCCGCCCCTGGTATCCTGACCGGCGCGATCATCGCCATGGCACGCGCTTTGGGGGAAACCGCCCCTTTGCTTCTGATTGGTATGGTGGCCTTTATCAGCGAAGTGCCCGACTCTCCCAATGATGAAGCAACGGTGTTACCTGTGCTCATCTATAAATGGTTTTCGGGCGCCGAGCGGGCCTGGGAACCGATGACCTCGGCCGTGATCATTATCTTGCTCACTGTTTTGGTTACAATGAACTTAGTCGCGGTCCTTTTGCGCCGTAGATTTGAACGGAGATGGTAGATATGGCTGATACCGGAGCCGCTCCGAACACCCTCACGCCGTCGGGGAGCGCCATTGGCGGTGCCAAGATCGAGTGCCGCGGTGTGAGTGTCCGCTACGGCGATAAACCGGCCATCCAGAACATCTCGATGAAGATTTCGGATAAGTCGGTCACGGCACTGATTGGCCCGTCCGGATGCGGAAAATCGACCTTCTTGCGGTGTTTGAATCGGATGAATGACACGATTGAAGATGCGGCCGTCGAGGGCGAAATCCTGATGGATGGAGAGAACATCAATGCGACCAATGTCGATCCTGTGACCTTGCGCTCAAAGGTCGGCATGGTGTTTCAAAAGCCCAATCCGTTTCCGAAATCTGTCTACGATAACATCGCTTATGGTCCCCGCATTCATGGGCTCGCCGGTTCAAAGTCTGAACTCGATAAAATCGTTGAGATTGCGCTTCAGAAAGCAGGGCTCTGGGACGAGGTAAAGGATCGTCTCAACGCCCCCGGCACCAGTCTTTCCGGAGGGCAACAACAGCGGCTATGTATCGCGCGCGCGATTGCGATCAGCCCGGAAGTCATCCTGATGGACGAGCCGTGTTCTGCGCTCGACCCCATCGCTACAGCGCGGATCGAGGAGCTGATCGACGATCTTCGCCTGCGTTATTGCATCATCATCGTCACCCACTCCATGCAGCAAGCGGCACGGGTGTCTCAGAAAACAGCATTCTTTAATCTCGGAGAGTTGGTTGAGTTTGGGGATACAGAAATGATATTCACCAATCCTGCTCAGCAACGCACCCAGGATTACATCACCGGTCGGTTTGGTTAGGGGGAACGCATTTGGCTGGACCACAGCACATTGTCAGCGCTTTTAGCGAAGAGTTAGATCAGCTCTCCGGAGACATTCTGCGCATGGGCGGATTGGCGGAAGCGATGATCCGCGACGCATCCCGCGCTGTTGTTGCACGTGACATCGCACTCGCTGAAACCGTGATCGAGCGCGATCGCGAAATGGACCGCTATGAGCAACAGATCGAGCGCAAAGTCGTTCGGATGCTGGCACTGCGCCAACCCATGGCGACCGACCTCAGAAATGTGATCGGCGCGATCAAGCTTGCCGGCGGGATTGAACGTATAGGCGACCTCGCTAAGAATATTGCGCGTCGCAGCGTGGAAGTCGCTGACGAAGACAATCGCACCGCCCTTCGCGGCATTGAACGGATGGGCCAAGCGGTCTCGCGGATGCTCCAGGTCGCGCTTGACGCCTATGCGCGCCGCGACCCGGAAACCGCGCTCAGCGTCTTGGCGCAGGACGAAGACATAGACAGCCATTATAATGGCCTCTTGCGCTCCATGCTGGTCTTCATGGCAGAAGAGCCGGACCAAGTGCACGCGCGCGCGAACTTTCTGTTTATTATCAAAAATCTCGAGCGCATTGGCGACCATTGCACCAATATCGCCAAGGTCGTGCACTTCATCGCAACCGGCATGCAAGTGTCGGAAATCCAAATCGCCGAAGACCAGAGCCAACAGTAAGGAAGCCTGATCATGAAACCCTTCATTGTTATCGCAGAAGACGAACAAGCTGTTTCAGAACTACTCCGCTACAACCTAGAATCTGAAGGCTATGAGACGGCTATTGCCAGTGACGGCGACGAAGCCATGCTCTTGATTGATGAACGGATCCCGGATCTGATGCTGCTGGACTGGATGCTACCAAAGATCTCAGGCATCGAAATCTGCCGCCGCGTGCGCACGCGTCAGGAGACCGCTAACCTGCCAATCATCATGCTCACAGCGCGCACCGAGGAAGCCGATCGCATTCGCGGACTGGAAACCGGCGCTGATGATTATGTCACCAAACCCTTTTCAACAAATGAGCTAATGGCGCGGGTCAAAGCCGTGCTGCGCCGGATTCGTCCGGCATTGATGGACGATAAGATTAAGGTTGGCGATATTCAGATCGACCGAGCCACTCACAGCGTCGCCCGAGCGGGTCGCGACATCCATTTGGGACCGACAGAGTTTCGCTTGCTCGAGTATTTTGCCCAGCATCCGGGCCGCGTTTTCTCTCGGGAGCAACTTCTCGATGGCGTCTGGGGGTCGGACGTTTATGTCGAAGCCCGAACCGTCGACGTGCATATCGGACGGCTTCGTAAAGCGCTGATGAGCCAAGGTGGCAACAATCCGATCCGAACCGTCCGATCCGCAGGATACTCTCTCCGCACCGACTAAGCACACGCAATAAAATTGCGCATTTATAGCCGTATGAGCAAATATGTGACGTGACAGGACCCGAATGAAGGCATAAGCACGCGGAAAATCATGGAGTGAAAGGTCTGACATGCGTATCGGGGTGCCCACAGAGATCAAGAAACAAGAATTTCGCGTCGGTCTGACACCAGAAAGCGTCGGCGAGTTGGTCCGCGCCGAACACAGCGTCATCATCCAGGATGGCGCAGGTCTCGGCTCAGGATTTTCAAACGAAGCCTATACCCAAGTCGGCGCCAGCATTGTCCCGACTGCGGACGCGGTGTTTGAAACCGCTGAGCTCATCGTCAAAGTCAAAGAGCCTCAACCAGAAGAGACAGCGCGCCTGAAACCGCACCATACGCTCTTTACCTATCTCCACCTCGCACCCGATCCAGTACAAGCCAAAGGCCTAATCGATAGTGGGTGCCTTGCGATCGCCTATGAAACCGTGACCGACGCAGACGGCCGTTTGCCGCTTCTCACCCCGATGAGCCAGGTGGCGGGTCGTATGGCCATGCAGGTCGCCGCATGGGCTTTGATGAAGACCAAACGCGGTCGCGGCGTCCTCCTCGGCGGCGTGCCCGGCGTGATGCCCGCAAAAGTGGTTATCATAGGCGGCGGTGTCTCGGGTTCGAATGCAGCTGAAATCGCGATCGGCATGCGCGCCGATGTGACGGTTTTTGACCGCAACAATGCCCGGCTTGCGGAACTTGATGCGCAATTTAACGGTGCGGTCAAAACCATGTACTCGACCAAAGCTTCGCTGGATGCTGCTGTGCGCGAGGCCGACCTTGTCATTGGCGCAGTCCTGATTCCAGGCGCGGCCGCGCCAAAACTCGTCACGCGTGACCAGCTGAAATATATGCGCCCCGGTGCGGTCCTGGTCGACATTGCGATCGACCAGGGTGGCTGCTTTGAAACGTCAAAAGCGACCACGCATGAAGACCCGATTTATGACGTCGATGGTATTCTGCATTATTGCGTCGCTAATATGCCTGGCGCTGTTCCACGCACCTCAACCTACGCGCTTAACAATGCCACGCTGCCGTTTGTCATGCAGATCGCAAATCTTGGCGGACGCGAGGCTTTAAACGCCAATCCACACCTCGCCGAGGGCTTGACCGTCTCCGATGGCGCGATCGCGCACGAACAAGTCGCGTACGATCTCGGCATGCCGTTCAAGCGCCCGGACTGGTTTAGACGCTAAACCGTTTCGGAAACCCGCAAGCTCGAGACGCGGGTGATCGCCGCTTCAGCCTCTTCCATGATCCGGTCGACAATGTCTTTGACAGGTAAGATGTCTTTCACGCCGCCAGCCGATTGACCCATGGCAAAGCAGGACTTCGTGCCATCGAGACGCGCTTCGTCCGTCACCCCACCAATGCCGCCAATCACATCGGTTTGCACTGACAGCACCGCCTGCATCGGGAATTGCTGAATCTCATCCGGACGACTTTCCCAGTCGAGAATATAGTCATTCGTCCGGCAGCGCATGGGCTTACCTGAATAACAGCGCGTGCGTGTCGTATCGGTATCCCCCGCGCCGACGACGGTTTCTTTATAGCTTTGCGCGGCATGCGCTTCCGCCGAGGCGATAAAGCGCGTGCCCATCCAGACGCCAACCGCGCCGAGGGACAGCGCTGCGGCTAGCCCGCGGCCATCATAAATCCCCCCAGCCGCCACGACCGGGATATCAACCGCCTCCACAGCCTGTGCGACGAGCGGCAATGTGCCGACCAGCCCCGTATGTCCGCCGCCTTCTCCGCCTTGCAGAATCACGGCGTCGCATCCGGCTTGCTCGGCTTTGATCGCATGCTTTACAGCGCCGCCGACCACCATGACCTTGACGCCTGCATCTTTCAGCTTCTTCATGATCGGCAAGGGCACGCCCAAGCCAGCGACAAAACTATCGGCGCCGCCTTCAATAATGACATCAACGCTCTTTTCGAGGCTGCGGGGATCCGCGGCGAGTAAATCGACGCCGAACGGCTTATCCGTCAGTTCCTTCACGCGCGCCATTTGACTGGCAATGAAATCCGGAGAGGTTCCGGCCATGCCGAGCACGCCATAGCCGCCTGCATTACACATCGCAGCGGCGAGTTCTGCGTAGGAAACCCCTCCCATACCTGCCAGCATGATCGGATGTTTGGTGCCTAGAAAATCGCACAATGCGGTATGAATTCCCATGAAAACCTCCTGTTTTGTTGCCTGCTAGCGGGGCAACCTTGCGGCAAGACAAGGCATTCCCATGCGGAAATCGGAGCGGAATCGGACATATGCATTTAGACTCTGCGCATCGACACCGACTCCAGTATGCTTCACGCGCGCCAATAAGGCGTGTCTTCTAGAGGGGAAGAGACCATGAGTACTAAACTCTGGATTGCGGCAATTGCCGCTGTCGGCCTCACTGCCTGTAATGCCGCTGAAGAAGCAGCGGACACAGCCGCAGAGGTCGTCGAAGAAGCTGCAGATGCGACCGTAGAAGCCGCGAGCGACGCGGCCAAAGCCACAGGTGAGGCCGTCGAAGCAGCTGCAGATGCAACTGAGGAAGCCGCAGGCGACGCGATGGACGCCGCCGGTGAGATGGCTTCAGATGCCGCTGATGCTGCGGGCGAAATGGCAACGGATGCGGGGGAAGCTGTCGCTGACGCCGCCGAGGACGCCATGGACGCTGCTGGCGATATGGCGTCGGATGCAGCAGAGGCCGTTGAAGATGCGGTCACTGACGCCGAAGAAACTGTTGAGGAAGAGACCACACCGTAAGGTCTTTTCACATCCAATTAGGAAAGGCCCTGTCCGCGTGACAGGGCCTTTTTTTGTCAACAGGCGTGGCACCTAGAAGATCGCGTAGCCGCCATCGATGATCAGTGTTGTGCCAGAATGATATTTCGAGGCATCACTCGCGAGATAGACCGCCATGCCGCCAAAATCCTCTGGTTCCCCCCAGCGCCGGATTGGTACACGAGAAATCACTTTCGTCGTGAAAACGTCGGACCCTTGGGCCATTGAGGTCATGTCTGTGGCAATCCAGCCGGGCAGAATGGAATTGGCGCGAATGCCATAGCGTCCATGCTCGACCGCGATGCCGCGCATCATGGCAGGTAAACCGCCCTTGGTCGCGGCATACGCCTGATTGCGCGCAGCCCCTTCGACACCTGCGAGCGATGCCACTCCGACAACGGACCCACCGGGATCGCCAGCCTTGGCCCGTTCGACCATGTGCTTGACGCTTTCACGCAGGGTCCAGAAGGCGCCTTCCATGTTTACGGCCATATTCTTGCGCCAAATCTCGGTCGTCATTTCAACAAAGCTGGAGGCTCCAAAGCCAACCCCTGCATTGGCAAAACAGCTATCGATCCGGCCCATGGCCGAAACGACGTCGCTGGTCGCGTCCACGACCGCTTGCTCATCCGACACATCGACTTCCCAGGCTTTGACCTCACCGGCGCCCAGGCCAGATAGAGCCTCGACGGCTTTCGCATTTGCATCGGCTTTGCGCCCCCAGACCGCAATGCTCGCATTCGAAGCCGCCATGGCCTGCGCCATTCCGAGGCCAATCCCGCGATTTCCACCGGTCACCAAAGCCACTTTTCCGCTTAAATCAAAAGGCGCATATGCCATGTCTGGGATCTCCCTATCTGTTGTGCCCCCCTCAGTTGAGGGCGTGACCATAGGGAAGGCAAACTGAATCTAAAACCGGTCGATGCCGGCAAAGGAATGATCAATCGTACGGATCCGTTCGCGTCGTTTGGAGGAACGTGGCACGATAAACGTGAGACGTTGACGATCACGATCGACCCGCAGGCGCATGTGCTGCAAAAGATCCATTCCAATCACCATCATCGGTTCATCGGCAAAGCCTAAATGATCGAACAAATCCGTGTTCAGCACCGGGAACTTGAATCGCTCAACTTGGTTTCGACCGAACTCAAACTTTCGAAACACATAGACGCTGGCAATCTGGTTGGTGAGATCACTCCCACGCATGCGCTGAGTGTCTTCGACGGACATGGTGGCGCGCGCCTTTTGCGCGAAGATCGGGTTGGCGAAACTGACATCGGCGCCTGTGTCGATCAGAGCCTTGCCTCTAACGCCGTTGACTTTGACATCGATGAAAATGAGCCGGTGTTCGGTTGTGTACCGAACGCTTGACGTGCGCCCACGGCGGACGCGTTGAGGCCGTCCGTCATAAATCCGAACGCGGTCATTGATGAAATCGAAGTCGACAATGTTTTCCTCGAACATCGAGATCGGCAAGACGCTCTGCTTCACGGGGAATCGGGCCGTTGGGTTGACCGCAACCTTGAGCCCGGACCAGTTTCTTCGACCGACCGAGAGCAAATCCAACCGCGCCGTTGGATAGAGTTTTTGCCCCCCAATTCCCAGGATCAGTGTCTGATTCTCACGCGAGGGGTCGCTCGGAACCGGTTCTAAAAGATCATGATCAATCAGCGCGATGGTCGCGCCTGTGTCGAGGAGCGCGGTGGTTTCGACCCCGTTGATGCTGACCTCCGCCATGGGACGGTTCGGTGAGATCAGATCGAGGACCAGAGACTCGCGCTTTTGCGACGCATCGGCAAAAGGAATGCAGAGGGCAATAACTGCAAGAATTACCCAAAAACAGTAGCGCCAGATCTGGCGCTGAGTCCGAAACGCGACGTCCGCCATACGGAGAGTATGCCACAGTTTTCGTATTTTAGGAAAAGGTCTCGGCCGGAACGAGGTTTTTCAACGCGCCACCGGACAGAAACGCCTCCAGATTTTTCAGAAAAACCTCATCCGTCCGGATCATGGATTGCTCGGTCAGCGCGGAGATATGAGGGGTCAGTGTTATCGCTGGATGACGCCATAACGGGCTATCAGCCGAGAGCGGCTCTTCACGCACGACATCGAGATAGGCCTGCGCCAATGGGCCCGTCTCCAAAGCTGCCATTAAAGCGGTTTCATCGACGAGTGCGCCGCGTCCGACATTCACCAGCAGGCTGCCGGGTTTCATTGCCGACAGGAAGGCGGAATCGACCGTGTTCTCTGTCTCTTCGGTGAGCGGGAGGCACAGCAAAACAACATCAGCCTGCGGGAGCGCAGCTTGCATCTCCGCCGGGGTTTTCACCAGATCCGCGCTCTCGGACGTGCCGCCACTGCGGCGAACTCCCGTCACATGAGCTCCAAGCGCCCTCAAGCGGTGCCCGCAAGCCTGGCCAATCGATCCAAAGCCGAGGATCAACCAATTCGAGCTACTGATCTCGCGGAACTCCAGGCGCTTCCATTCTGCTGCGGCCTGAGCGGACCTGCGGTCCCGCCCACCCTGAAAGAAATCGAGACCTGCCCAGACGACCCATTCGGCAATCGCGTCTGACTGTTCATGGCTGCCTGTGAATACAGCAGCCTTTTTGCCGGTCGCCTGGATCATCGGATGCTCAGTGCCTGCAGCAGAGGATTGGAACCAATCGAGCTGCTTTAAGCCAAACAGCGTCGTAAAATACGTCATCACGGCAGGGCTATAATAAGCGTCTTGGGTTCCATAAGCGATTGCCGCGTCTGCCTCACTCTCGCCCCAAGGATGCTTCAGATCTCCTTCATCATCGAGGACTAAGGGTGAAATCTGGTCCGAATACGTTTTTAATGCGGTCTCGATTCGAGCAAAGGATTTTGCATGTATCAAAAGCTGTCGCATCGGTCGCTCCTCATGGTTGCGGGGCTGGCTATGGTGGCGTCGATGATGGCTTTGCCCGCCACCAGCCAGAGCCGCGTCCCGTCTCAAGATTATTTTCGCGATGTCACAGCACTGGCTGAGGTTTTAGGCAAGGCCCATGCAATCCGAGTCACCTGCAATGGGGCCAATGATCAGTACTGGCGAAGCTACATGCTGCGTCTGCTGGAACTGGAGGCACCCTATCAAGGCGGACTGCGGCGGTCCTTGGTCAATGGCTTCAATGCCGGCTTTTCCTGGGGCGGTGACCTTCATCCAGTCTGCGACGGTAATGCCGTAAACGCTGAGAAAGCCTATGCTGCTGAGGGTCGCGATTTATCGGCGAAACTGGTGCAAGCCAACATTCCAGGCGCCATCCCGCTCGCCGCGCGCGAGCGTTAATCCTCGCGTTTGACCCGGGCCTCACCGCGTCCCAGCGCCAAAGCTTTGATTGCCCCCCGAAACGTCCGCACTTCTTGCGTGGTCCAATTGCCGCGAATGAAAGCGTTGCGAATGTTCGTTTTCATCAAAGGCGTCTTATCAGGCGGATAAAAATAACCGGCACGATCGAGCTCAGCCTCTAAATGCTCGAACATTCGGACGAGGTCTTCTTTCGGGGCCGGAGGCTCCACTCCGGCTTTTTCGCCCTCCCAGCGACCCAATGCGCCCTGGCCTTCTCCCCAACAGGTGCAGAATACACCCACCGCCTGCGCCAGATTGAGGGATGCAAAATGAGGATTTACCGCATAGGTCAGGATCACATCCGCGAGCCCGACAATCTCGCTGGGCAGCCCATGGTTTTCAGCGCCGAACAGCACGCCTGTCTTGAGGCCGCGCGTATGGATCAGCTCGACGCCATCACTTGGCCCAACCACCGGCTTTTCCATACCTCGGGGTCGCGCCGTTGTGGCGAGCAGAAGGCCAAGATCTGCGATCGCTTTTTCAATCGTTTCAAAGACCGAGACGGTCACACCAGAGTCAAAAGCGCCGGCTGATAGCGGCTCGGCTGCTGGGTTCGGCCAGCCATCCCGCGGCGCGACAAGGCGCAAATCGGTCAGCCCAAAGTTCAACATGACCCGCGCCGCCGAGCCAATATTCTCGCCGAGTTGCGGACGATGAAGCAGGATTGTCGGAACCGTTTTCTCCATGCCCCGCCACATGGCTCAGTCAGTCGCCTGCGTCAATTCACGCGAGCAATACCGATCCTTGGTGAACCATGGCGCAATGCGTTAGTCGTCCCGGTCACGCATTTCGCGGCGCCGCATCGGCATTGAATCGATCAAAGCGTAAAGGTCGATGGAGTCAGGAAAAGCGTCCCACCAAGTCATCTTAATGGATCCATCCAGGCCGATCAGGTCTACATAATTGTCGGTCGGCTCACAGCGGGTGTTAAATGCGACGCGCCGAAGTTCCCGGGCCAGACTTTCGGACACTTCATCACCGTTGAGAAAAAACTGCGGCTCGCCCGTCGCTGTCAATGCGATGAGCGCCAGCCTCCTGTCTTGACCATCAGCCGAGCTGACAAGCGCGCGGGCCGGTTCAACAAACCTCGCTTGATGCCCGTCGACTGGCTGCTCGCAAACCGCCAAGTATCGATACGAGTTGAGCCGAAAGGACTGCGCTGACGCAACCAGACACACCTCCGCAAGGAGGAAGCTACACAAAGTCATGCAAAAACTTCTCAACACCATCCTTCGCCCTTTTGACGCCGCTGGTAGACCTGCTATAGGCCCTCGCAAATCGATAAAGATAAAGGAATATTTCATATGGCAAAGATCAAGGTCGAAAATCCGATCGTCGAGATGGATGGCGATGAGATGACCCGCATCATCTGGCAGATGATCAAGGACCAGCTCATTCTCCCCTACCTCGATATTGATCTGAAATATTACGATCTCTCGATCGAGATGCGCGACGAGACCGATGACCAAATCACCATCGACGCTGCAAACGCGACCAAAGAACATGGCGTCGCCGTCAAGTGCGCCACCATCACGCCCGACGAAGCGCGTGTGGAAGAATTCGATCTCAAGAAAATGTGGCGCAGCCCGAACGGGACAATCCGTAACATTCTGGGCGGTGTTGTGTTCCGTGAGCCCATTGTCATCAACAATGTCCCGCGTTTGGTCCCAGGCTGGACCCGACCTGTTGTCGTTGGCCGTCACGCCTTTGGTGACCAGTACAAAGCGACTGATTTCCTCGTCCCGGGCGCCGGCAAGCTGACCATGAAATGGGAAGCTGCTGACGGGTCTGCGAGCGAAGAATTCGAGGTCTTCGATTTCCCTGAAGCCGGCATCGCTATGGGCATGTACAATCTCGATGCCTCGATCCGCGACTTTGCACGCGCTTGCTTCAATTATGGCCTGCAGCGCAAGTGGCCGGTCTACATGTCGACCAAAAACACGATTTTGAAAAAGTATGACGGACGCTTCAAAGATCTGTTTCAAGAGATCTTCGACGCCGAGTTCAAAGATGCCTTTGCCGAGTTTGGCGGCACGTATGAGCACCGCCTGATTGATGATATGGTCGCCGCGGCGATGAAATGGTCTGGCGGCTATGTCTGGGCCTGTAAGAACTATGATGGCGATGTTCAGTCTGACACCGTGGCGCAAGGCTACGGCTCACTCGGCCTGATGACCTCGGTTCTGATGACCCCTGATGGCAAAACCGTGGAAGCGGAAGCGGCCCACGGCACGGTCACGCGCCACTATCGCAACCATCAAAAGGGCGAGGCCACCTCGACCAATTCCATCGCATCTATCTTTGCCTGGACCCGCGGTCTTCAGCATCGCGGCCGCATGGACAACACGCCAGAAGTTACCGAATTCGCGCAAAAGCTCGAAGAGACCATCATCAAGACGGTCGAGCGTGGCCAGATGACGAAGGACCTGGCCCTGCTGGTTGGTCCAGAACAAGAATGGTTGACCACAGAAGGCTTCCTCAACGCCGTGGGTGAGAACTTCGAGAAAGAAATGTCTGCCCGATAGAGCAGCGCTTAAACATGGCCCTTGGGATCAACATCCGACCAGCCGTTCCGGGCGATGAAATCGCGCTTGGAGTGGTTGGCTCGGCGACGTTTCTGGAAAGTTATTCAGAAACAATACCCGGCCCTGATCTGATCTCGCATTGCCGAACACAGCATTCACCCGAGGTCTACAAGGGCTACATCACCTCGAACGATCCCAATTATGCGTGTTGGATCGCTGAATCCTCAGCCACCAAAGCGCCAATTGGCTACGCGGTCACAAGTGCCGTAGAGGCCCCTACCGAGGGTCGTCCGGGCGATATTGAACTCAAGCGGATCTACGTTTTTTCGAAGTATCACGGCACTGGAACGGGGCGTGATTTAATGGTGCAAGCGCTGCAATATGCGCGAGAGATTGGCGCCAAACGGATGCTTCTCGGAACGTATGACCAGAACCACCGCGCCGTGGCTTTTTATCGACGCGCGGGCTTCGAGAAAGTTGGCGAACGACGGTTCCAGGTCGGCAACCAGATTTTCGACGATATTGTCATGGCGATTACGCTCTGAAACGCGCCTGAAACTGGTCTAGAAGTTGCAGTGTTCCCGCCAAGTTGAGCGGGGCTCGAAAAACCGGATGCGTTCCTGTCATGCACAGAGCACACGATACACTGGCCGAGACCAGGATTTGTCACCTGTGTTCCACTTGGAAAGGGGACGAATGATCGATCCTGCTTATCAACCCGCTCTGGACACCTTACGCGCCTGCATCGCTGAAGACCGAGCAGATCGACATTACTTTGTCGATTTCGATTACACGCTGCTGCTCACCAATTCGACGGATGCGTATTTGCAGTCGGCTCGGCCAAAGTTTGTGTTTTGGCCGATCCTGAAGGCCCTTGGGCTGGCCCGGCCATGGGTCTTCCGCGGAAAGAACAGTGTGTTCTTGTATCGGGACTCCATGCGTATTGGGGTTTTGCACACGCTGCGACCTGGCCTCAAGACAGACTATGAGCGCATCGCAGATCAGATCTTCGAGACGCACAAGAACGACGCGCTCATCAGCGCCCTCACCCCGGTTGCCAGCGAACAGATCACAATCGTGTCTTTTGGTCTGACCGAGATCATTCGAACCATGCTGCAAAACACTCGATTTCGAGATTGCCGGATTGTGGCCTCGACGCCTGATCGCTTGGTCGCTGACCGCGCGCGCGGCAAGCTCGAAATGCTGAAAGAGGTCGGCCTGGTCCCGGACGCGGAGCGCGACGTCGTGATCACAGATTCAATGCGCGACGACCAAGACCTCCTGGAGCATGTACGCCATGGCTTTCACATCAAGTGGTAGTAGACTATCGACGGACCCATCCAAAATGCACATCAAATGGCCATTCTACTACACCGCTAAAATCAAGCGGACGCCAGGGTTCCTGATCAAACAGGTCTTCCTTGAAGAGTTTGTGATCATCATGTTGGTGTTCGGGATCTTTACGCTGCCGCTAAACCTCAGCGTATTCGTCTCCCTATTCTTTTTGTTCGCGGCCATGATCAGCGTGTATGAAATCGGCTATGCGGAGAATGATCGTATCGGACTCCGCAAGGAAGCGAACCCAAAACTCAGCGCGGAATTCCAGCAGCTCGGAACCTTCTACATCGCGCCATTCGCCTGGGGCTGGGCCGTCTTGTTCACAGCGATCGGCATTTTTGCGCTCGGGAACGCGCCGCAAGCGCAAGCGCTCGAAAAAATCGGATTGAGCGCGCTTGGGACCGGCGTTCAGGGAGATCTCGCTATGATCGGGATCTGGCTCGTTCTCGTCGGGATCAGTCAGGCCGTGTTTGCGGTGTTCAATCACGTCCCATTGGCCTGGCGCGTGTTCGCCTATATCCCGCTGCACGTTTCGAAATATTTGGCGCCGGTCGTGTTCTTTTCCAGCGGTCTCGTCGGGGTGTTGCTCCTCGCCGCGCATATTGTTCGGACGTGGTCACTCTATGCAGTTCGAAGGGCGGGCGGTGATATGGAGTTCCTCTCGAGCCAGCTTATTCGGTTTGTTTTTCTGCTGCTCTTGCTGGGCCTAATCAGCGCGGTTCAACCCATGGAATCCGTTTGGAGCGCCTGGCAGACCTGGCTCATCGTGGCGTTCTGTGGGATCAGAGCCATCCCGGAATTCCTCCGCAAAATGACCTAAAAAGAACGAGCCGGGGCTGCGACCCCGGCCCGTATTATGGCCCTCGACTCAAGTCACTTGAGGGCACTCAGATCTGAGACCAAGAGGGAAGAAACGCCTCAGACCAGTCCTAAATGGAGGTGATTACCACCCTATATTGAGGCGATCGCGTCGATCCTCGCGACGATCCTGAACGTTCTCCAGGCGATCCACGCGATCCTCTAGCCGGTCCAAGGGACCGTTATTGACCGCACGGTCGCGGCGATCTTCCCGGCGATCAATTTTATTCTCGCGCCGATCGAGCCGATCCTCAAAGCGGTCCAGGCGTGAGCCTTGCTCTATGACGCCCCGGCGCTCCAAGCGATCGAGCCGATTGTCGAACCGTTCAAAGCGTTCTGCGGGTCCAGCCAAAGCCACCGGGGCAGCCATGGCGGCAATCAATGCAACAGTCATCAGTTTGTACATGCGTTCCTCCATTTCGTGTTCGCATGGAGGATCAAACGCATGAGCCGCGACTCTCCGTCGAAAAAAATACAATAAAATCAATTATGAATACCCGTTCAGGATTCAGGCCTTTTCTTCACGCTCAGAACAGATCAGTTTTGTTCCTGTATTTGCGCGCCTGCGCAGCGACGGGACGGAGGGCACAGAAACATGATGCGAGCGATCTTAAGCGGTGTGGTTTTGACAGGCTTTGCCGGGGCCTGCGCGAGTTCCAGCGGGGACGAAGCATGGATCCCGATCTTTGATGGTGAGACCTTGGACGGCTGGACCCCAAAGATTTCCGGCCAACCGCTCGGGCAAGACGAACGCGCCATCTTTACCGCCGGTGACGGCGTGATCCGCGTGTCGTATCAAGGCTATGACAAGTTCGAGAATGTCTTCGGTCACCTCTACTTTCGCGAAAACCTGGCAAACTATCGTCTCCGCTTTGAGTATCGCTTCTATGGCGAGCAAGCGCCAGACGGCCCAGCTTGGGCGTTCATGAACAGCGGTGTGATGGTGCATGCACAGCCCCCTGAAACCATGCGGACTGATCAAGCTTTTCCGATCTCTGTTGAAGCGCAGTTGCTGGGCTCGTCCGACGCCACGCCTGAGCGCACCACAGCAAACATTTGCACCCCCGGCACGCACATTACCGTGGAGGGCGAAGAGGTTACACAGCATTGCATAGTCTCGACCACGCCCGCTGCCTCAGACGGCGTCTGGGTATCGTTCGAGATTGAAGTGCGCGGTCGAGACCAGGTCCGCTTGCAGATTAACGGTGACGACGCGTTTGTGTTGACCGATCCCGTCTATGACACAACGGACCCCGACGTGGCGCGGCTTGGCTGGCAGGGCCCGGTGAATGAGGGGTATTTCGCGCTGCAAGCCGAGAGTCACCCGATCGAGTTTCGCAACATTGCGCTGCTGCGTCTCGACTAATCGACAAGGTCGATGCGGTAACTTTCGATGACGGTATTGGCGAGCAGCTTCTCGCACATGTCTTTGACCCGCGCTTCAGCGTCGGCTTCAGAGACGCCTTCCAGGTCGAGTTCGATGACTTTGCCGATGCGCGCCCCAGACACTTCCCCGAAGCCCATCCGTCCAAGCGAATCTGCAACGGCCTTTCCTTGAGGATCGAGGACCCCTGGTTTCAAACCGACATGCACAATGGCCTTCATTTGCTTGCTCCTGAAAAGTCGACGATTTCTGCGCCTTGTGCTGATTCCTTGATAATGCCGAGCCGGCGCGCCACTTCGGCATAAGCCTCGGTCACGCCGCCCATGTCTCGTCGGAAGCGGTCTTTGTCGAGTTTTTCATTGGTCTCAAGATCCCAAAGACGACAGCTGTCCGGGCTGATTTCATCGGCCAGAATGACGCGCTGCATATCATTCTCGAAAAACCGGCCAAACTCGAGTTTGAAGTCGACCAGTTTGATGCCGACCCCGGCAAACAGGCCAGACATGAAGTCATTGACGCGCAGAGATAGTGCGATCAGTTCATCCATTTCATGCGGCTGCGCCCAGCCGAACGCCGCTATATGCTCTTCCGCAACCAACGGATCCCCAAGCGCATCATCTTTGAGGCAAAACTCGACAATGGCGCGCGGCAGGGGCGTGCCTTCCTCGATTCCGAGCCGTTTCGACATCGTGCCCGCCGCAACATTACGTACGATCACTTCGAGCGGGATGATCTCGACTTTCTTGATCAGCTGCTCGCGCATATTGAGGCGCTTGATAAAGTGGTTTGGAACCCCGACCCCACCAAGACGCGTCATCATGAACTCGGAAATCCGATTGTTCAGAGCCCCCTTACCGTCCAGAACGGCCTTTTTCTCAGCGTTGAACGCCGTCGCATCATCCTTGAAATACTGAATCAAGGTGTTTGGCTCAGGCCCTTCATAGAGGATCTTTGCTTTACCCTCATAAATCATTCGCTTGCGTGACATTGCGCTATTCCTTGAGCGTCGAATGGCAGGCCGACTCACGGCCCCTCTCTGTCAGGCGCCCCCCTTACGCCAATCGTGCCATTAAGGCAAAAGGCTTCTTGCACCCACCCCCTATGCGCCCCTATATCAGCAGCGCAAATGGAACATCCTGCAACAAGGTTAGACACATATGTCCGGATTAGATGATCGTAAGCGCGGCGAAGAAGCAAAGTATGCGATGGACGAGGCCACAGAATTCAAAGTCATGGCACGTCGAAACAAGCTCTTGGGCTTGTGGGCCGCTGAACTCATGAACCTCGACGGGGCCGACGCTGAGGCCTATGCTAAAACGGTCGTTCTGTCGGATCTGGAAGAACCCGGCGACGATGATGTGTTTCGCAAGGTTCAGGGCGATCTCGAAAAAGCCGGTGTCGAACGCACTGATTCCCGTATTCGCGATCATATGGCAGAATTGCTGCCGGTGGCACGCGAACAAGTTATGAAAGAAACGGAGTAACGCTTATGTCAGAAGACGTCCAAACCTCCATCGACAACGCCGTAAAAGGCAATGATGTGTTGCTCTTCATGAAGGGGACACCCACTTTCCCGCAATGCGGATTCAGCTCCGTTGTGGTTCAGGTCTTGGACTATCTCGGCGTTGAGTATCAGGCTGTGAATGTGCTGGAAAATCAGGATGTCCGCGAAGGCATCAAAACCTATTCTGACTGGCCCACTATCCCTCAACTCTATGTCAAAGGCGAGTTTGTCGGTGGCTGCGATATTATCAAAGAGATGTTCGAAGCCGGCGAGCTGAAAGAATACATGACGGAAAAAGGGATTGAGATGGAAGCGGCTTAATGCGCCGCCATCTCGAACCGGGACCGGATCACCCGATCACCATTGAAGCTAAGCAAGACCCCGTCAGCGTCAGGCTGGCGGGCGAACGTGTTCTGAGCGCGCCAGCTTATCTCGAACTGCGTGAAGCGACCTATCCCGCTGTCGCCTATATGCCGCGCGAGACGCTCGACATGACACGCCTTGAGCGCTCAGATCATACGACTTGGTGTCCGTATAAAGGGGAGGCCGGTTACTACCATTTGCGCGCCGCAGACGGGACCCTCATCGAGAACGCCGTTTGGACCTACGAAACGCCCTTCCCCGCGGTTGCGAAGATAAAGAATGCGCTTGCCGTCTATCAGAACAAGGTCGATGCGATCGAAATCGGCTGATCATGACGTCGACCCTAATTCTTGGTCCGCGCCCGGGCAAAAAGTCCAAAGACCAGATCGAAGCGCTCGGTGTAACGCACGTAATCTCGCTCTTGGGAATCCGCGAGCAGGCAAGCTCAATTGACCGGATTGCCAAAGCGATTGGCGCGAGCTGGCATCATTTTCCGGTGAATGGCGGCCATCTCGACATATTGCAGACCTTAGATGTGGCGCAGCTGTTCTTGCTGTATGACACGATCAATCGGGGGAGCGACGCGCCGATCATCTATTTGCACTGTTCCGCCGGCATCCATCGCACTGGCTTTGTCGCCTATTTGCTTTTACGCTATCGCGGCCTGTCGCCTCAGCAAGCGTGCACCGAAATGGGAGAGATGCGCGCCGTCACTCTAGAGCAAGTTGGCGAAGACCGTCTCGCCCTCGCGGAGTCAAAATTTCTTGCCTGGCAAGCGGCTTGACCGCTCAAACCGCGAAGAAAAACAGATAGATACAGGCGATCAACGGCAATAAGCCCATCGCAAACATGGTGCGGATGAACTTGTAGTGCGCAACCCATCCATCAATCTTGGCATCGCCGCTTTCGCGTGACTCCGTCTCGAGATCGATCCAGTCATGCTTTTTGCTGAACGTGTCCGAGACAATGTACTGATCAAGCGACCCCTCGAAAAAGCGGTGCCCGAAATAGAAGCTGATCGAATATGAGATGATGCCCAGCATGAGGATGATCAACCAACCGACCCAGCCCATGCCGCCTCCATCCTCTATCTGCGCCCAAAAAGCCGCTGCGCTCAGGAGACCCACCGGCGCCGTGAAGAGCGCGATCATCCACAACCGTTTTCGATTCGGCGCGCGTCGCTCTTCACTCATCACCAACATTCCTTTTCAAAGCCGCCCGGAACGTATAACAGCGCGCTCATGACCACCACCCTTGACCGTCCCGCTCCGATCAAACCTGACGCCATTCCAAAAGTTGGAATTGTCTCTCTCGGGTGCCCGAAAGCCCTCGTGGATTCTGAGCGGATCGTCACCCGTCTGCGCGCGGAAGGCTACCAAATCAGCCCGGACTATTCGGGTGCAGATCTCGTCCTGGTTAATACGTGCGGGTTCCTCGACAGCGCCCGCGAAGAAAGTCTCGATGCCATCGGTGAGGCCATCGAATCGAATGGCAAAGTGATCGTAACGGGTTGCCTCGGGGCGGAACCCGATGTGATCGAACAAGCGCATCCCAAAGTGCTCGCCGTGACCGGGCCGCATCAATATGAGCAGGTGATGGATGCGGTACACACGCACCTCACCCCGCCGCATAATCCGCATACTGATCTTGTCCCTGAAAGCGGCTTGCGCCTGACGCCTCGCCACTATGCGTATTTGAAAATTTCCGAGGGCTGCAACAATCGCTGCACGTTTTGCATCATCCCAAAGCTGCGCGGCGACTTGGTCTCTCGTCCGATCCACCATGTGCTGATCGAGGCCGAGCAGCTCGTCAAAGCAGGGGTCAAAGAGCTTCTGGTGATCAGCCAGGACACCAGCGCCTATGGCCAGGATGTACGATATGCGCCGCAAACCTGGAAAGGCGAAGCGTACGAAACACGGTTCCTGGACCTCGCCCGCGGCCTGTCCACGCTCGGGGTGTGGACGCGCATGCATTACGTCTACCCATACCCGCACGTCGACAAAGTCATCCCGCTCATGGCGGACGGCGCGATTACGCCTTATCTCGACATCCCGTTTCAACATGCGAGCGCGAACGTGCTCAAAGCGATGAAACGCCCGGCCAAGCAAGACCGCGTTCTGGAGCGGATTCAGCAATGGCGCCGCGACGTCCCTGATCTGGCTATTCGGTCGACCTTCATTGTGGGATTCCCCGGCGAAACGGATGATGACTTTGAAATTCTTCTGGACTTCATTCGAGAAGCCAAGATTGATCGAGCCGGTTGCTTCAAATACGAAAACGTCGCCCACGCTGACAGCCGCGACCTCGAAGGGCACTTACCGGAAGAGATCAAAGAAGAACGCTGGCACCGCTTCATGGAAACGCAGGCTGAAGTTTCAGCCGCCCGCGCCGCCGCTCAGATTGGGACCACTCAAGACGTTATCATTGATGGGCCAAGCGACGAAGACGGCGAATATCTCGGGCGCTCGAAAGCGGATGCTCCCGAGATTGACGGCGTCGTCTATGTAAAGTCGACGACCTTTTTAAGTCCAGGTGATATGATCTCTGCAAAGATCACCAATGCCGATGCCTATGATCTGTACGGCGAGCGGGTTTAAGACAAACTGAGCCACTGTGAGATGTATTGACGGTGTTCGATCAGGTTAGAATGACCCTCTTATCGATCGAGGCCCAACCGCCATGCAAAACACCCCATTGATCATTCTCGATGTTCAAGACGCTATCAACCAGCCGATTTGGGACGGCAAAAACAATCCCGCCTATATCGAGGTGATCGAAGAGCTTTTGCGCATATGGCGCGCGCGTGGCCTGGACGTAATTCATGTCAAACATGACGAAGCGAATCCGCAATCGAGCTATCATACGCACGGTCCGTGGAACGGCATCCAAGACCGTGTTTCGCCGGTTGCAGGGGAGCCCGTGATTCACAAGCAGCAAAACTGCGCCTTTATTGGAACCGATCTGGATGCGACCTTGAAGAACCTTGAGGCGAAACGATTCATTCTGACCGGCGTTGTTATACACAACAGTATGGATGCAACGCTCCGGGCCGGAAAAGCGCTCGGCTACGAAATCCTATTGCCAGAGGATGCAACAACCGCAGTTCCCGTGACAGATCGAACGGGCAAAACCTGGCCCGCGCAAGATGTATTTGATCTCTCGCTCGCATTGCTCTCGGGCGAGTATGCAGAGGTGACCTCAAGCGCGGAACTTCTTGCGGCCCTCGATCCATAAGGCGCCAACTGTCGATCTTTCGCTCATTGATCCGCATGATATACATCTTCCGATATAGAAAACTCTGAGGGTCGGAAATGCTGAAATCATGGTTGGTCGCTGGCGTGAGCGCGCCGCTTTTGTCGTTAATGGCATTGGCGGATCAACACGATACACCGGTCCCATTTGCGCCAGTCGCGACGCCGGTCGATGCCGGTGCTATTGCGCTTTTTGAGGGTGCAGCACCCGGGTCGGAAGCCTCAGAAGTTGAAGAAATCTGGCGGGACTTTGGGACGGAGCGTTGGGCCACCAACGTCACCACGCCAACGCTTTTACCGGTCCTGCCTGAAGATCCTTTCGCCACCCGCGCGGCCGTCCTGGTGATCCCCGGTGGCGGTTTCCAATTCGTTTCCATGGATAATGAGGGCTATCCGATCGCAGACTGGCTCGCGGAACAAGGCGTGGCGGCGTTTGTTCTGAAATACCGAACCATGGAGACCCCAAACACCACGGAGGCCTTCGCAGAGCATATGCGCATTTTATGGGCACCGCGGCCGGGCGACCCGCAAATCGATGTCACCCAAGGCATTCCGCTCGCGGTCGCTGATGCACAATCTGCGCTGACTTTGATGCGCGCCAAGAGTGAAGAGTGGGGCTTTGACTCCGACAAAGTCGGTGTCCTCGGCTTCTCTGCAGGCGCGATTACGGCGCTCGCGATGACAGGTTCAGACGCAGACGGCGCACCAAAGCCCGATTTCATGGGCTATATTTATGGCCCGATGACGTCGGTTGACGTGCCGCGCGACGCGCCGCCCATGTTCGCAGCCCTCGCCGCTGACGATACCTTATTTGCCGGACAGGGCTTCGGGCTTGTCGACGCCTGGCAAACAGCAGGGATCCCGGTCGAGTTGCACTATTACCAGTCCGGCGGACATGGCTTTGGCAGCTATAAACGCGGCGTCCCGGCCGATGATTGGTTTGATCAATTTACCCATTGGATGGCGGCGCAAAACCTGCTCACGCCGCCGGTCCAAGACGAGTGATTAGTCTTCGCTGAAAACGTCTTCCAGGAATTCAGCTTGGGCGCGATAGTAGAACAAGCGGTTCGACAGCTTACGCCATCCATGGCCTTCATCTTCAATGCGAATGTAAGGCGCGTCGATGCCATTGGCCCGCAGCGTTTTGACCATCACTTCAGTCTCATAAACATCGATACGCGGGTCTTGAACGCCATGCGAGTAAAGCACCGGAACTTTGATCTGGTCGGCCAGTCGGATCGGGGAATTCTCGGTATAATAATCGATCCATTTCTGCTCGCGAATGTCGCCATACTCGATGCGGTCTGACGCTTTCAGACCCGGCGACGCAATTTGCAGAGCGGTGACCCAGTCGGCAACGCCGAACAGGCTGACACCGGCCGAGAACGAATCTGGATAGAGTGCAAGCACGGCGTTCACCATGTAGCCGCCATAGGACCCACCCGCGACCGCGGCGCGGTCCATATCAACCCGGCCGTCCGCGCGCAGATAGGCTGCCATATCGATCAGGTCACGCACACTGTCCCGGCGATTTTCCTGGTCATCCAGTGTGACATAGGTCCGGCCAAACCCTGTCGAGCCGCGGACATTTGGTTCAAACACAGCGATGCCGCGATCGACATGATACTGCACCACGGCATCAAACGTCGCCATGGATTGCGCTGTTGGACCACCATGGACGATGAATAAGACCGGTGGCGGGCCGTCGCCGGTCTGCGAGGCCTCATCCGGAAGATAGAGCAGGCCTTGCAGTTCAATGCCATCACTGGCCGGGATACGAATAGATTCAGGACGCACGAAGCGCTCTGGATCTAACCCAGCATAAGTGGGTTCAAATGTGCGGCTGGTGGAATTGTTTTCCATATCCCAGAGGCGCACTTCACCCGGGGTGCGCCAGCCATTGATACGCAGCGCGACGCGGTCTGATCCTGGCGCACAACTGACACCGTAAACGCCCTCGGGCAGGCGCGGCGCGTCGACGGCTTCGCCCGTCGCAAGTTCGCGCACATGCAGCGTGTGAAAACCATCCACATTTTCGGTGAACGCCAAATACTCACCCGCGGCGCCGCAGAGTTCAACACCGCCAGCATCGCGGTCCGTTTCGAACGCAACACTCATGTCACCGGCAGACAAGTCATAGAAGTGTACGGCCGAAAACTCGCGGTCGACATTGCTGGTGAAGTAGAAACCGCTGCTATCGGGCAGCCAGGCGAACCCGCCATCACTATGATTGGCGCGCGGGTCCGGGGCTGAGAGCGTCATCATCTCTTTGGAGTCAACATCCATGAGATAAAGATTGTCGGAGTCTTCGCCGACGGTCTCAGCAACAATGACGTATTTGCCATCTGGCGAAATCGCTCGGGCAAAGAACCCAAACGTGCCCTCGAACAGCATTTCGGTTTCGCCCGTGGAGAGGTCTGCGCGATAGATGTCGAAATCGAGCCCGTTGCGCTCCGTTGAAGAAAACACCGCGTCAGTGCCATTGGCGGAGATATCGCCAAATGATCGGAACCCGCCTTCAACCGCCGGCAAGAGAAGGCGCTCCGAGCCCCCATCCGCTGAGACAAAATAATAGGACTCTTGCTCATTGCCATCATTGTCCGCGCCATAGATCAGGCCTGACCCATCCGGCATCCATCGAAAGAAAGTGATGCCATTTCCGAACGTCAGCTGTTGCGGCGCGCCACCTGTGGCACGGACGGCCCACAGCTGCGGCACACCTGTGACACTGTAACGGAACGCGACATGCTCGCCGCCGGGCGAGAGCAATGCGCCCCCTGCCCCGCGGGCGAGCAGATAACGCGCAATATCTGCGGGATCGCTGCCCGACAGTCCGACATTGACTTTGCCCGGCGTGGGGGACGTCGCTTCAAGACTGTAATCCGGGCCCCCGATGGTCTCTTCAGCTTCCATTTCCACCTCAACGGGTGGAAGATCATCCGAGGGTTGGACTTTCGCCTCGGTTTGCGCGGTCACACAGGCCGTGAGGGCCGTTGTCAGCGCGACTAATGAAATAGCTGATCGGATCATGGGGATCTCCGTTTTAGGTTTATAAGGGCCTATTGCGCCATGCGTGCAGGTCCGAGAACCACAGCATTCGCGACAAGCAAATTGAGCCCGTTCAGATAGCCACGCGTGGTTGGGCTCTGGGTAAAGCCAATGACCACCCCGTCACCGCTGCGTTCGGCCATAACGAATGGCTTATAGGCAAGCTGCAGCCGGTTCTCTTCCCAGAGATACCCACTCTTCAGCAGATCATCTGCGCCCGCGAAGCGGAACACATTTGTGCCATCACTTGCATTCAAAGGACGGTAAATCGAGCGTCCTGAGACCAAAGCGGTTGCTTCGTCATAGCCAGACGACATCCAGTGATTTGGATCTGGAAGGGCGCGGACCAACACGCCTGGAATATCCTCCGGTCGCGACCGGGTGTTTTCGATATGTGCGTCATATTCTTCCTGAGATGCGAAATTGACCCCAGGCACCCTTGATCCGTCCTCATCCTTGGCACCTTCAGCATCGGTTGTGGCCAATTCGAGTTGAGTTGAGAGGAGGCCGACATTTTCGCTTGCCATCTCACCGACGCTGTTACCGATCGCAATCAGCACACCGCCACCGCGGACGAACTCTTGCAGCGGCGTCGCCGAACCGAGCTGACCGACCAAACCGAACGAGTCTGGAATAATCAGCACATCATAGAGCGACAGATCTGCCCGCGACATGGTCGAAACACGGATAGGCGCTACCGGAATGCCAAGCTCTTGTTCGAGCACGAAGCGCGTATTGCCCGCTGAGGTCGGGCTGGTGGGTGCGTCCCAAGCCATGGCGACTTTCGGCATTTTCATCGCTGCGAATGAGGAGCTGCCAAAGTTCGGACCGTCCTGCACCCAGCTCGATGTCATCGGCACCGTCTCGGCGCCAATTTCCTGAGCGAGGCGGGTCAGCTCTGCATTCAGGCTCGCATCATTGTCCGCCACCGGGAACACAACGCTGCCTGCCGGGAACACCCGTCCGTTCTGCGTGAACGGCGCATTTGTAGTCTTGCCTTTGAGCCCGGCTTTTAGCGCCGCAATGACCAGCTTGGCCTGACCGCTATCGCTCCACGGCACGACCTGGCCGAATGTCCCGGCACCGAAGGTGATGGATGGGATCGGATCGTCGGCAGACACGGCTGTCGCGCCCCCAAGGTCGACCCGGCGACACTGCTCCATTGTAACCCCGTCCATGAGGGGCATCGACCAGGCCGTAACATCATAAAGCTCATGGTTGAGACCGCGGTCGCGTCGACTTTCCTGCTCGGCAATAAAATCAGGCGCGAGCGGTGTGGTCGGACTGAGCAGCGTATTGATCAAGCGACCCTCGGGCTGTGCTTTATCAACGATCAATGCGCCGGCCGGGTAGGTCCGGCGACACTGGGTGCTGCCGGCTGGAACGCGCTGAACATCAATGCCTTGCAAGACCAACCGCCGCGCGAGCGATTCTGCTTCGTAGCGAGATTCTGCAAGATCGAAGACAAAGTACCGGTCGTCAGAGCGCGAACCCTCATCAATCGCTGTGCGACGGAACTCAGCATAGTCCGACAGATAGGAGTTCTTATCCCGCGCCACGGTCTCTAACGTCGCGATGGAGGACAGGACATTGTTTCGAACACCTTCATCATAAGTAAGGAGCGTCCCGTCGCGGCGTCCGAAGATCAAACCACGTGGAGAGCCTTGCTCAAACGTCATTGCGATCGCGCCATTCAAGGTCGGCCACATGTCACCATAACCGGGATAAAACGCGTCGAAGATTTCGCGCGTAAAGTAAGGCGCACCGAAACGATCAAACCAGCTTGCCATGTTCTGACCGAGTTGGAACTGACGGCTCTTTTGAGTGTCAGTAATGTACGGGTTGAACGGGCGCGCTGCAGGCGGGAAGTAATAAGTCGCATCACCGCCCATTTCGTGGCTGTCGACATAGACCACCGGATGCCACTCTTGCAGTGCTACAACACGGCCTTGCGATTCGGGCTGCGTGATCGCGAACCAGTCACGGTTCATGTCGAACACATAGTGATTGAAGCGCCCGCGCGGCCAGGGCTCGTCATGCTCGGCGGCATAACGGTCCGCTCTCGGCGACATGCCCAGGGCTGAAGTGAAATGAAACAAAAAGCGCTCGCGCCCATCTGGGTTTGCATTGGCATCAATCACCACGATCGTATTGTCGAGAATGGTGTCGACGAGCTCATTGCCTTGCGCGGCGAGCAGGTGATACGCGATAAAAATCGCGCTGTCTGAAGGCGTCACCTCGTTCCCGTGCACGCCATAGCTCAGCCATACGACGGCGGGTGTGTTTTCGAGCGCTGAGGGAGACGGCGTTTGCCCGTTCCCAATCGCCGCCAGCTCCGCCTTGATCGCATCGAGGCGCGCCATGTTCTCTGCCGAAGAAATCATCGCATAAGTCAGATCCCGACCCTGCCACGACTCTGCATATGTCTCGATCCGCATGCGATCAGAGGCATGGCTCTGAAGCGCTTCGAGGAACGTATTCATGTCCGCCGAGGTTGTAATCGCCTCGCCGTGATCGTGACCGACCACATCAACCAAAGTCGGCACGGCCGGGTCATAGGTTGCCTCTGGATATGCCTGCGCATGCGCGGCAAAAGCGGCGCTGACTCCCAGTACCGCGCTCACAAAATATCGAATGATGCCCACTCTCTACCCCATCTTCTACAGGTTTGGCTCAAAGCCGTTGAATTCCTGCGCGCAAAAGTAACTCGGCAGCGCGCTTTGCCAATACTGAATCTAGTCTACCTCGAGCGCGACAGCCACACCTTCACGTCGCGGATCAGCGCCGCCGAGCAAGCCATCTTCAGTCACCAGGATCACGTGCAAGCCGCTATTCTCGCCGCGCCGTTCCTGCACATTGTAACCGTCCGCTTTGAGTTCATCGGCCACTTCCTGTCCGCCGCCACGATCGACCTCAACCCCAACCGTCTCGCCGCGCGCAACGATGTTTGGCAAAGCCACGGCTTCTTGCGGAGTATGATCCCAAGCCAGGACGCCAATAATGGTCTTCGCTGTATAGGCAACGATTGAATTGCCACCCGGCGAGCCGGTCACCATTTTGACTTCTCCAGAGTCGTCAAAAATGATGGTTGGCGACATCGAACTGCGCGGACGCTTGCCCGGTCCGGGGGCGTTCGCGACAGGCAGGTTCGCTTTTCTTGGCTCACGCGCAAAATCGGTAAGCTCATTATTGAGCAAGAAGCCATGCACCATACGGGAATTGCCGAAGGCCGCTTCGACAGTCGCGGTCATGGACACGGCGTTACCCTCTTGATCGATGATGGACAGGTGCGTGGTCCCCGGAGCGTCTTCGGTTGGGTCCTGTCCCCACATCCCAACCATCGGATTGCCGCCGAGCGCGACGCCCGGATCGCCCGGAGTCGGCACGGCACCGGGTTCAAAGACCTCGGTTGCGCGCACATCGAGATAGGCCGGATTGATCAGATCCGCCGTCGGGACTTGGACAAAGTCAGCGTCTGCAACATAGTGATCACGATCCGCATAGGCGAGCCGCTGTGCATCAACAAACGCGCGCACGAACTGCTCTGGCTCCGTTGCCCCTTCCGGCAAGAGCCGATCATAGAGACCCGCAATCGCATTCTGCGTGATCCCGCCTGAGCTCGGAGGTGGTGCAGAGCAAATTGTGTATGTACGCCAATCGCCGCACAGGGGAGGCCGGACCTTCACTTCATAGGCTGCAATATCCTCAACGCTCATCGCCCCGGGGCGAGGCTCCTCGGCCAGAGCCGCGACAATCGCTTCGGGGATTTCACCCGTGTAAAACGCATCGGTCCCTTCAGTGGCGACGCGGCGAAGCGTTTCGGCATATTCCGGATTGTCGCGGAGGGCGCCCTCAGCGAGTGGCTCACCTTCTGGAAAAAAGTATGCTGCGCTGGTGGGGTGATCATCCAGTCTCAAAAACTGACGGAGCCGGTCATTGGCGAGCACAGAGGCAAGACGTGGGCTGACTTCAAAGCCGGTCTCGGCAAGAGAAATCGCCGCATCAAAATTACTTGCCCAATCCATCCGGCCATGCGCGTCGTGCGCCGTTTTATACAGCGCGATGGCACCAGGCACGCCTGCCGATTTCCCAGATTGCCAAGCATCAATGAAGCCGAGCACCTCACCGTCTTCAATAAACAGGTTCTCATCGGCCGCAGACGGCGCCGTCTCGCGACCATCAAAAACCGTAGTTTCGCCAGAGCCGCGATCGTAGACGACCATGAACGCCCCGCCGCCAATGCCCGATGATTGTGGCTCGACCAGACCGAGCACGGTATGGACGGCAATTGCGGCGTCGACCGCATGTCCGCCATTTCGCAGCACTTCCAAGCCAGCCTCAACTGCGCGAGGGTCTGCTGCTGCGACCATGCCGCCTTTGGTCCACTCGGGCGTTTCAGCCTCAACTGGCGGCGTTGGCGCCGCTTCGACTTCTGTGACCGCCTCCTCAGCTTGACATGCGACGAGGAACAATGCGGTCGTTCCGGCCAACAGAATAGATTTGACTGACATTCAATACAGCTCCGACTTGGCGAATTCTTTTTCACACCGTAGAGCGGACGCCGATGACAGGAAAGGCTTTTCAATGTCCCAGCCCGGCGAACGGAACCTGATTACTGATATTGCCGGAATTTCCATCGGAAATGCTCAGGATGCAGACGTCAGCACCGGGACGACCGCGATCCTTTGCGAGAATCCCTGCATTGGCGCAGTTGCGGTTGCCGGTGGAGGGCCGGGAACGCGTGAAACCGACCTCCTATTGGCCGATAAGCTGGTCGAACACGTCAACGCAGTGGTTCTGTCCGGAGGCAGCGCCTATGGCCTCGCCGCGGCGGACGGCGTGGCCGCAGAACTCGGTGCCGCGGGCCGAGGATTCGGCTTGGTCGAAAGTTCCAGCGTGCCGAAAACACCCATTGTCCCTGCCGCAATCTTGTACGATCTCGCCAATCGCGGCGACAAGAATTGGGGTGCGCACCCACCCTATCAAGTACTGGGGCGCGCGGCCTATGCGCAAGCGTCAAACGGTGCGTTCGATCTTGGCCGTGTCGGCGCGGGCTATGGCGCACGCGCCGGTCGACATCAAGGCGGTTTGGGCTCGGCCTCAATCAAAACGAAAGACGGGATGCAAGTTGGTGCACTCGCCGCTGTAAACAGTTTTGGCTCGGTCTACATGCCCGGCACAGAGGCATTTTGGGCCTGGCCATATGAACTGGCAGGTGAGTTTGGCGGTGCCCGTCCCCCCGCCTCTTACACGGCCGACGCGGAAGACTGGGGCGCGGCCAAGCAAAACCCTCAAATCGGAGAAAACACAACGATTGCCTGTGTCGCCACGGATGTCGCGCTGACTCCGGGCCAGGCGCACCGTGTCGCGCAAATGGCACTGGCTGGATTTGCCCGGGCCATCCGCCCCGTCTTTGCGCCCTTTGATGGCGACGTCGTATTCGTTCTATCGACCGCGCAGCACCCCCTTCCAAGCCCGGAGGCCCTCAGTCTCGCGCGCCTAGGTGAGCTCGCCGCCAATACGCTTGCCCGGTCGATCGCGCGCGGCGTTTACGAAGCGCAGTAATTTCCTGAGATCAGGTGTTGCTTTCGCGTGGGGCCGAGAGTATGTGTCCCGCTTCCGCGCTTCGGTAGCTCAGTTGGATAGAGTACTTGGCTACGAACCAAGGGGTCGGGGGTTCGAATCCTCCCCGAAGCGCCACTTTTCTCTTTCCTCTGATTTAGCCCCGCCGAATGCTCCGTAACGATGGTTTACACCTCTGCGTCGAACACAAATGTGAAACTCACTGGCACAGCGGACGTGATCGACGGCAGACCCGCGATTTCGCGTAAGGCTTCCAGACCCGCATCGAGATCGAAATCCGAGACGTACACGATCACGGGTTCGGCCGATGAAATCTCGATCCGGTCCGCGGCGATGCGCGTGACAAAAGCGTCAACATAAAGCGGCGCCTCCGCGCCATGCAATGCGAGCTTGCCCTTGATCTCGGTCTGGCGGCGCTCACCGGTCGCGAGATCGGTAAAGTCTGCGGGATTGACGGCGGTGCTGATCGTTGCGGTCGGGTAGGTATCGGTCTCGAAGAACATCGTCCGCATGCGCTCGTTGCGGATGTCGACTTTGGTTTCGACTTGATCCAGCGGCACGGTGACAGAGGCCTCGCCAGTGGCGTTGATTTCACCGGAAAGGCCTGGGAAAAAATGCGTTTCAATTGCCTCAGTGGCCTTGATCGAGGCGAAGGCGATTCGCGAGGCGGCCGGATCGAGGGCCCAAGTTGCCGATGCTGGAACCGCATCCGCTACCGGGGTTACAGCTGCGGGGTCAGCGTCAGTCCCTGCAGACGGCTGACACGCTGACAGGGCAAGAACAGGGACGGACAAGAGGGCCGCAAAAATTGTGCGCATGAGAGTCTCCTTACATCAATACTGGTCTACCGCCGTCGCTTCAGATTGAAAACGTCAAAAACCTTTTGGCCGAGCGGTTCAAGATCACTTTTCTATCAGTTTGTACGCGGTCCTGGTCTGCTCGGTTCAGAACAAGGGCCTGCCGCGCCTCGCAAAAACAGACATTCATGGCATTCGCAGGTAGTTTCTCAAGGATCTCTCAGAATCCGGACCTGACCGCCAGTGAGCGTTAAAGGTTTTTTGTTATGGAGAGACGGGCGCGTTAAAAGAAAATACTGGTGGTGAGCCAGATCAGTCCCACCATCGTCCCGCCGGAAAACGCTCCAAGGCAAAGCGCGATCAGCGTATAATTGACGTCAGCGTGAGACTCTTCGCCGATATCAAACCTGACCTGTTCGGATATATGATGTGCCATCGAACCCCACCCAGCCTGTTTTCCATTTGTCGAGCTCGATCATAAATAGGGATTCCGCTCTCGCTGGTCATTATCCGTGCATCTCAAACCTATGTGATCTTCAGATCAACCAATTGCGATTGGTCGCTGGTCAAGCTGAGATCGACCGCCTAGACCCAATAAGGGGAGAGCGATGACGGATACAGTCAACGAATTCGAAGCCGTCGCGATTGGCGACGATCAGCTGACGCCCTGGTGGCGGGTGGCCGCCGTCGGCTCAATGGTGGCGTTTTCCCTGCCGACATTCATTACCGGCTTGGAAGTCTATCAAGGATTGTCCCCCTGGCAGACGCTTTGGGCCCTGCTGATCGGGTCCTTGCTCATCTTTGCCATTGGCACCGCGATGGGCGGCATCGGCGCTCAGACCCGCATGAGTTCCTATTTGCTCACCCGCATCGCGTTTGGGGATATTGGCGCCGGGCTTGTAAACATCGCCTTTGCGATCTCATTGCTTGGCTGGTTTGGAATCAATATCAATCTTTTCGCCGAAGCCGTTTCAGGGCTCAGCACGACGCTGTTTGGCGGGGCGCCGTCGAACCTGGTGCTCTCGCTGGTCGCCGCGGCCTGCATGACGGGGCTTACCTTTGCCGGGTTTCGGGCGATCAATCTTCTCGCCACGCTGATGGTGCCCGTGCTCGGCCTTGTGACCCTTCTCTTCCTTTACAACGCCTTGTCCTTGCAGTCTTTGCCAGAGCTGATGGCGGCGGAGAAAGAAGCCTCTCTGAGCGTTGGAGACGGGATTTCGGCGATTGTCGGTGCCATCATTATTGGTGCGATTATCTTGCCCGACATCACTCGGTTTGTGCGCTCCTGGCGCGGGGCGCTCGGCGTGACCTTCATTTCCTACATGATTGTGCAATTCCTGGTCATGGCCTCAGCGAGCCTTGCCAGCGGCGCGACAGGATCCGGCGATATCCTTGAGATCATGCTGCAGTTTGGGCTCGGGCTCGGCGCCTTTGTCATCGTGATCACGGGCAGTTGGGTCCTGAATGCGCTCAACCTTTACTCGACCGTATTGTCCATAAAAGCGACGTTTCCAAACCTCAGCCAATCCCTGCTGATCTTTGGATTAGGCCTGTTTGGAGCGGGTGCAGCGCTCCTCAACCTGCTCGATGTGTTCGTCGTGTTTCTGATCTATCTTTCCATCGTTTTCATCCCGGTCGCAGGCGTGATTATCGCCGATTACCTGCTTGTCCGGCGCGGCGCGTATCGGATTGAGACATTGGAAGAGAACCGTCGATTTGCGCCAAAGGCCTTTGGCGCTTGGGCGATTGGCGCGGTCGCATCCTTGGTCATGTATTATTATCCGAGCTATTCTCCGAGCGGAATCTCGGCGATCGATGCCATCGCTTTGACCGCCGTCAGCTATCTTGCCCTCGCCTGGTCGGACCGACTAAACGCCCCGCAACCATCTGTTCCAGGAGAGGATCCCCATGCGCATCGGAATTGATGTCGGTGGCACGCACACAGATGCCGTGATCATGGATGGCAACCAAGTCGTCACATCGACAAAAGTGCTGACCAGCGCGGACGTCATGGAAGGCGTCGCCAATGCGTTGGACGCGGTGCTGAATGATAGCGGGCTGCCGGTAACAGCGATCCAATCCGTGATGATCGGCACGACCCAATTCACCAATGCGATTATCGAGCGGCGACACCTCGCGCCGACCGGTGTTTTTCGGCTCAATCTACCGTCTGGTCGAGGACTTCCACCCATGGTCGACTGGCCGGAGGATATCGCGGACGCGGTGGGGCGACATGGCTATGCTCTGCATGGCGGAAAGCTCTATGATGGTTGGCCCGTCGCCGATCTGCAAATCGATGAGATTGACCGTGCCATCGCGGATGCCAAAGCCAAGCGCCTGAAAAACTTCGCCATCTCGTCTGCGTTCTCGCCGATGGACCCGTCACCTGAGACCCTGGTCGAAGACCGGCTGCGCGCGGCGATTCCCGACGCCAAGATTACCTGCTCACACAGCTTCGGGCGCCTTGGCCTGATGGAGCGCGAAAATGCGGCGATTCTAAACGCGACCTTGCTGCACTTTGCCGATACGGTCGTGTCCGCTTTTCTGACAGCGCTCAGTCGGCGCGACCTCAAGTGTCCGGTCTTCATAAGCCAGAATGATGGCACGCTGATGAGCGCCGATTTTGTCCGCGCATTTCCGGCGCTGACATTTGCATCTGGCCCGACCAACTCATTGCGCGGCGCAATGCTGCTGACAGGACTCGAAGACGCAATCGTCGTCGACATTGGCGGCACCACCTCAGATATCGGTGTTCTACAATCAGGTTTCCCGCGCGAGTCCAATTCGGTGATTGAGGTGGGCGGTGTCCGCACCAATTTCCGCATGCCAGACATTCAAGCGATCGGGCTTGGCGGCGGCAGTCTGGTAAGTGCGGACGGCACAATGATTGGTCCTCAATCCGTCGGGCATCGATTGACCACAGAAGGCCTCATCTTTGGCGGAGAGACCTTGACCACCACAGATATTGTCGTCGCCAGTGGGCATCAGAACATTGGCGACCTCAACGCCGTTTCAGACCTGCCTGCCAATATGGTGGAGACTGCGCGTCAAAACATGCTGAACATCCTCGATCGCGGCATTGATATGATGAAACCTGGCGCGATGCAGATGCCGGTCATCCTTGTCGGGGGCGGGTCCGTCTTGGTTACGGGTGATCTCGCCGCAGCCAAAGAAGTGCATCGCCCCGCGCATGCGGGCGTTGCCAACGCGATTGGAGCGGCCATCGCTCAAGTCGGCGGCGAGACTGAAAAAATCGTCTCTTACCAGTCTCAACCGAGGGAAGAAGCGATCGCTGCGCTCCAACACGAGGCGGAGCTTCGCGCTATGGGCGCAGGCGCCTCTAAAGAGAGCTTGCGCACCGTCGACATTGAGGAAACAGAAGTGCCCTATATGGGCCAGGAAACCATGCGGGTGCGGGTCAAAGTCATTGGCGACCTCGCATTTGAGGCCGGGGAGGCGTCATCATGAAACTTGGCGCCGAACATCTGGATGATCTCGCACTTGGGTCCGTCTTCCTCGCGACTGGCGGCGGCGGAGACCCGCACGTGCCGAAGCTGTTGACGAGCGAAGTACTGAAACGCTGCGGTCCAGTTGAACTGCTGGCCCCGAAAGACCTCGCCGATGACGCGTTCGTTGCGGCGATTGGTAATGTCGGCGCCCCAACCGTCAGCCTGGAGCTGCTGCCCTCTGATGACGAAGCCCTGATCGCGCTGGAAGCGTTCGAGAACCAAATGGGACGCCAGCTCGATGCGGTTATTTCCTTTGAGATTGGCGGTGGAAATTCGCTGATTCCCATCATGGCTGCGGCCAGCCGAGGAATTCCGGTGGTCGACGGCGATGGCATGGGCCGCGCCCTGCCGGAAGCGCAGATGATGACCTATGCCATTCGAGGCATCCCCTCAACGCCAGCCCTTGCCTGCGATTATGCGCGCAACGTGACGCTGTTCACGACCAAGGGCACAGATGTTTATGAGCGTCATATTCGCGCTCTCGCCATGAGCTCAGGCGGTATGATCACAACGGTCGAGCATGGCATGACTGGCGCGACCGTGCGCGATGCGCTGATCCCGGGCACCGTCAGTTTCGCACTCAAGCTTGGAACGTTCCTGCGCGAGCATCGCGGTCAGGCACCGAACCTGATTGCGCCGCTCAAAGCCCTGTTTGCCGACTCCATCTACGGGGAATGCCGCTTGATCCATACGGGCAAAGTCGTCGACAAATCCACGCGGATTGTTGGCGGGTTTGATGTCGGCAACACTGTCGTGGAGGGCTTTGACCCGGATTCGCCGCCGGTCGAGGTCGACATCAAGAACGAGTATCTCCTCGCGCGGCGCGACGGTCAGGTCTTGGCCTCTGTGCCAGACCTTATCGTGATCGTGGATTATGAAACCTCAGAGCCGATCAATGCTGAGCGCCTGCGATACGGCCAGCGCATTGCAATTTTTGCCGTCGGATGCCCTGACTTTTATCGAAAGGAAGACGCCCTGAAAGTCGTCAGCCCGCGGAATTTTGGCTTCGATCTAGACTATGTGCCGCTCGAAGCGTTGCCAAATTAGTCCGGGAGCCTATTCCTAACCAAACAATAGACTTTGTTGGGATTGGGAGCTCATCATGATCTTAAAGCGCTTGCTGACCGCCGCGATGGCGGCTTTTGCTATGGCCGGTGTTTCCGCCGCAGACATAGGCACCGTCCTCAAGGGCGCAGACATTATAGATGTGATCGACGGTAAAACGGTCCGCGGCCAAGTGGTCGCCATCCGGGATGGCAAAATTGCCTATGTCGGCTCGGAGCGGCGTCTTCCGGAGGGCGATTGGACCGAGATCGACCTGAAAGGCGCAACGCTGATGCCGGGTCTTTCAGACAGCCATGTGCACCTAACGTCCGGCGCAAATGTCCACGGTTTCCGACAACTGACCCGCTCGACCGCACGCGACGCGATCAGCGGCGTCGTCAATTCTGAGATTACTTTGCTCGCGGGCTTCACCACAGTGCGTAACCTCGGCGCGCCTGGCTTTACCGATATTGATCTGATGCGCGCGATTGATGAAGGTGAAATTATCGGTCCACGGATCATCGGGGCCGGTCAGTCGATCGGGATCACAGGCGGGCATTGCGGGGACGCGACGCTCCTTCCTTACGAAGTCCAGCGGCGCACCGGCGGTCGAGCCGACGGCCCCTGGGAAGTTCGACAGAAAGTCCGCGAAAACAAAAAGTACGGTGCGCGAGTTATCAAGTTTTGCGGCACGGGCGGCGTCCTGTCACCCAATACGTCGATCAACGCGCAGCAATACTCGCTGGAAGAAATGAAAGCGATTGTAGATGAGGCCCGACTGCTGGACCTAAAAGTAGCTGTGCACGCACATGGGCCACGAGGCATTCAGTCCGCGCTCGAAGCTGGCGTCGACTCTGTCGAGCATGCCAGCATGATTACGGATGAAGGCATCGCGCTCGCGATCGAACAAGGCACGTATCTCTCAATGGATATTTATGTCTCTGATTACATTCTATCCGAGGGCGAAGCGGCGGGCATTCTGGAAGAAAACCTCGCTAAAGAACGCTTGGTGGGCCGCGTGCAACGCGAACGGTTCCAAGCCGCTGTCGAAGCCGGCGCCAATATGGCCTTTGGCAGCGACGCTGGCGTGTATCCGCACGGCACAAACGCACGCCAATTCTCCAAAATGGTTGAATGGGGCATGTCGCCTATGCAAGCGATCCAAACCGCAACCATTAGCAATGCTACTCTTTTCGGGATTGAGGACGAGGTGGGCTCGATCACCGTGGGAAAAGAGGCGGACATAATCGCAGTTGCGGGCGACCCACTCGAAAATATTCGCGAGCTTGAGGATATCGACTTCGTGATGAAAGGCGGAACCGTCTATCTCGACGAGATCAGCGGTTAGATCGACAGCTCGGTTTCGAACCGCTTCAGCGTGTCAACGCCGAGGCTCGATTTGAGCGGGTGCAGATGCGCTTCAACTTTGCGCCAGGCTCCGATGCCGCGGGCATTAATGGGTTGCCGGACCTGTTCGCTGCTCGCGGTGCGGACGGCACGCTGCGTGGTATGAAAGTTGAGGCAAGCGGGTTCAAATGGCACGCCGACATGTTCGAGCAAACTGCGGATCTGAGTTTCAGGGTCGCGCACCATCGTTTCGTATTGGACACGGTAGACGCGACCCTGCAGCACGTCGTCCCAATGATCCATGAGCCGGAGATAGTTGGTGAAATAGGCGCCGATATGTTCGAGCTTGTAACTGAAATCGACCCCAGTCGGGAAATGCTGCTTGAACAAACTGAGCCCGCAATCGAGCGGATTGCGCCGGGCGTCGATGATGATGGCATGCGGTAAGATCTTATGGATCAGCCCGATATGCAGGAAGTTGAAGGGCAGCTTGTCCGTAAAATAGGCGGCTCCTTCTGAACGAAACAGCGCCCCATCCTTGATGTAAGCCTCGCCCAGTTCCGTCAGCTCTTCTGCCGTCAATTGACCAATTTTCTCAAGGATATCGCCGCCATGATTGACCGCACATATAGCGTGCGCTTTGCGAGAAATACTCGGCAACACAGGCTGCTCCACGGTGCCTTCAATCGCCGAGTGGCTCGCCAGAATTTGTTCAACGAGCGTCGATCCGGATCGCGGAAGACCGAGAATGAAAATGGGACGCGGGCCCTCCGGCGCGCGGGCTGCCTGCCGATCTAATGCCACCGCATCAAACGCCTTCGTGCGCGCCGTGATCGCTGTCTCGAACTGGTTGGGATCAAATTGCGCGTTCGGGTACAGCGCATTCGCGGCCAAGTAGGAGGTGAAGCTGCCATCATAGTCACCTGCCGACTCTTGCGCTTTCGCTAGCGCAAAGGTTGCAACACAGCGGTCCGATGCGGACAGGTTCGGAGCCTCTAAAACGGCCTCAATGGCGACGCGGTCTTCCCCGGAAAAGTCGAACGTCTTCATGTCGGCCAGGGCCCACCAGGCTCCGGCATTTGTCGGCTTGTGTGCAAGACACGCACGATAGGCAGCGATGCTCTCATCTCGGCGCCCCATCACACGCAAGATCTGCCCGCGCACCAGTTCGATCTCGCTCAGCTTGTCAGGATCAGATTCTGCTTTTCGCTCCGCGCGATCGCACACGCCCAATAACTCCTCGTTTTGTCCATAGCGCAGAAGAATGCTCACCAGCATCCACAGCGATGGGAACGAGTCCTCCGTTCGAACCAGAGTGCGCGCAGCGTCGATCGCGCCGCCATAGTCGCCAATACTCTCCAAGGCTCCGACCAGCGCGTTCCGCAATACCAAATTGGCCGGCGTATGGGAGAGACCATATTCCAGCGCTTTGACCCGTGCTTCGGGATTGTTCTTAAGCCCGGCAAGGTGCGCCAGCGTGAAAACCGCGCGCGGGTGACCGGGTTCCTTGTTGAGCATTTCTCGCGCCACAGCTTCGGCCGCACCGAATGATCGGTTTTGCATATGCTGCTGGATCTGACCAAAGTCTGGGCCGAGCGGATCGAGGCGTTCAGCCGCTTGGGTCACCTGTACGGCTTCGGCAAAATTCTCCGTCTCGAACAATAAGCGGCTCAAATGGAACCATCCTTGTAAGAAGTGCGGCTCCAACCGTAAGGCGTCTTTCAACCGCGCGATCGCGCCAACCAGATCGCCGTTTGCGACGAGGGTTTCAGCTTGGTCTGCGAGGGTGCGAGCGGACGGCGGATTTTGCATCTGATCCCCATAACAAGAAATGCGGAAGCTTTCGCCTCCGCATTCCAGTCTCTAGATGAGTTTGGCCTTACTGGCGGTAGGTCACACCGACAAAGAAGAACCGGCCCCGTGGGCCAACCGGCCAGGCCGTTTCAATCGCGAATGGCTCTTCATCAGCAATATTATTGATGCCGCCATAGAATGAGGTGGAGTCATTCCACTCATAGCTCGCATTGATGTCGAAGACATAGGTCTCGTCGAAGAATGGATTGTCATAAAGATCGATATCTTCGATTTCGTCGACAGACTGCTTGTCCTGGTAATTGGTCTGCAAGGCGACTGAGAGAGGGCCGCGATCCCATGTCAGGGTCAGATTGCCCGACCATTCTGGAATTTGGACTTCGCCAACTTCTGGGTCTGCCACAGACAGATCAAGTGGGTTGAAGAAGCGATCCAGCGTGTCCTGGTTAGACGCAACCAAGCGCGCCCCGAACGTGTTTTCGCCAACGTCGAAAGAGTAGTTCGCCGAGAAGTCGAACCCTTTCGCTTCGAGTTTCGCGAAGTTGATTGTGCCTGAGTCGAGGAAGTTCAAGCCACCATCTGCCCGGCGTGTGAACGCGCCACAGAATGGAACATTCGGGAAGTCAGCAGAGTCGAAGCAGCCATCAAGAATGTCGCCCGCCGCAACCGCAGCAATCGCATCCTCAATTTCAATTTCCCAATAGTCGACTGTGAACGACAAGTTGTCGACAAAGCTCGGCGTGACAACGGCACCAACGGTGAGTGTTTCTGCCGTTTCAACGTCCAGATCAGGGTTACCCCCGGAAACACCTGAGAAGCGACCTGTCAGCGGGTTGTTCCAGATCAGGTTGCCGCCGCCATCAACGACGTCAGCTGCCGGAACGCCTGCGGTTTGCAACGCCGAAATACAGTTGGCTTCGCGAACCGCGGCGCCATTGTCGACATTGCCCGGATCACATGGGTCAGCGGTCGCTGCGATCGTGATAGGCAGTTTCGGGTCAAACAATTCGGAGATGTTTGGCGCACGGACCGCTTCAGAGAACGTCGCCCGGAAGCTCAGATCTTCGATTGGGGCCCATGTACCACCCACTTTCCAGGTCGTTGCATCCCCGACCGTCGAGTAGTCGGCCAGTCGGATCGCGGCATCGAATGTCAGCTCTTTCGCGAACGGCCGATCGAGGAAGATCGGAACACGAATTTCAGTGAACAGGTCCGTCACATCATAGCTACCAGATGTGTTGAACTGCTGGTCATTGTCGATGCTAGTGAACGAGAACAGGAATGGATCAATCGTGCTGACCTGTACGCCTGGTGTAAAGGATGTGCCTTGCGGCAGAATGCCAAGGGTCAGCGAGTCCAGTTGGTTGTCGCTGGTCTCTTCGCGATACTCGACACCCGCGGCGTATCCGATTGGTCCATCGAACAGGACATCCAGAATGTCGAACTGACCGGTCGCAATTGCTGAGATGACGGTTTGTTCGAGCTCAAGATTGTCTTCAAGTTGAGACGTTACGAAGTTTTGAGCAGCAGCGCTCGCCGAGTATGTCCCGAATGGGTTAAGCGGCTGACACTGACCGTCGCCGGGTGTGAACGAGTAGTAGCGATCGGAAGAGAATCCGCCGTCCGCAAACCCGTTTCCGGCTGTGAAATAGTCAATGTTGTAAGCCGCTGTTGGATCGAGGTCAGAGCGGCAAACAATGTTGCCATCTGGGCCTTCTACAGCGTCGATCGCGGCGAAGATCCGGTCGAGATAAAGACCTGTGTCTTCAGTTTTGTTTTTGAAGACGCCGTGGTTCACGGAGAATTCCGCAGAGTGCCCAGGCGCAAACTCCCAGTTCAATCCACCGACGAAGCGATACGTTTCACGCGTAAACTTGGATGGATTATTGTCACTGAAGTCCAGCGGATCTTGGGTCAGAAGCAAGTAACCGGTTGTATCAACAACTGGCTGGAGCTCGGCCGGAATGAAGGGATTATCCGCAGGAATAAACAGCGTATCGTAGAACGTATCCTGTTCGCCAAATGTCTCTGATTGAGCGTTGACGTACTTACCTTCGAAGAACAGGGACATCGTGTCGGACAGATCGTAGTTCGAGTTCAGGTTGATCACGAACTTGTCTGTTTCCGGGAACAAATAATCACGGTCAAAGTTCAATCGACCGCCATCGCCCCCAGCGCCCCACAGGCCACCAGATACGATAAGACCGTCTTGGAAGACGCCGACAGAACCGTCATCACGGACGAGCCAGCACCCCGCAAGGAAGGCTGCGCGTCCAGCTTGCGACTCCTGACAGTCCGCAACTCCGTTATTGTTGATATCAACATAAGTCGTGTTGCGACCGAAGAAGGAGGGTGCGATCGACCCTTCTTGCGAGGTGAGCCAGAAGCGTGGGTCTTGAACAACCGTTCTTGAAGACGAGTTCGACGCCCGGTCGACCAGGGCCTGCTCAGCCGCTGTCAGGGTCAAACCCGTGAAGTCACCGCTGAGGATTAGGCTGCCCGGTGTTCCAAACAAAGTGTTGAAGTTCGGCGTATCCGGGCCGAGGTCGCCTGGCTGCAGGCGCAGATCTGGGTTGGCCTGTGTCACGGCAATCCCATTATTCCGAGACCACGAGCGGTCACCATACGTGATGGAAGAGTCCTGCTCTACCGTCAACGCGAGGACGACGTTACCGCGATCATTGTGGAAGTTAGAGCCCCACAAGACGTCGGCTGAGAACGTCTCGGCATCACGTTTGTCTGAGATCCCCGCGGTTGCGTCGATTTGGAAACCTTCGAAATCGTCTTTGAGCACGAAGTTGACAACACCGGTCACAGCGTCCGCACCGTAAATCGCCGATGCGCCACCCGTTGTGACTTCAACGCTCTCAACCAGCGCGCGCGGGATTGTGCCCACATCAACCGCCTGCGTGCCGCGGAAGCCCGCAACGTGGCGACGCCCATTGACGAGGGTCAGCGTCCGCTCGTCACCAAGGCCACGCAAGTTCAAGGAGTTTGCGCCTGTGGCGGAGTTTTCGGCCGTCAAAGATGAAACGAGCGCAGGAATGTCATTTACGACGTCCGCGAGGTTCAATTCACCTGAAAGTCTGAAATCATCGTCGCTCAGCGATTGAACAGGCGTTGATGATGTTAGGTTTGGATCCGTTGGGATACGAGATCCAGTTACAACGATTGTATCCTGGACTGCCGCCTCTTCATCGTCCCCGTCCTGCGCAACCGCCGTGAGTGTCAGCGCGCCCGCAGCCGTCGCGAGCGCTGCGCTCGAAATGAGCATCTTTTTTAAAGACGCACCTGTTCTCTCTCTCCGCATTAGTAAGCCTCTCCCTGTTACATTAACGCTTGTTAACAGCTAGAGAGGGAACAGTTGCACAGTCCACTGAAATAATGTCGTCAAACTGTAATCCAGGTGAAACGTGGTAAACGTGACACACCTTTGGGCAAGCGTGCTACTGAATTGTGCAGCGCAAGATGGCCTGTTTTAGACGGCCACTTCGATCCGGCGATAGACCAGATCAGCATAGTCGTTCACAAGCGCTTCTGAGGTGTATCCAGGCTTGAAAACATGCTCGCCAATTTCGGCCACTGGTGTGATTTCCGCAGCAGAGCCAGTGATGAAGCACTCATCAAACGTGGACAACTCTTCCGGCATGATCACCCGCTCAATCACCTCGATCTGGCGGGCTTTTGCAAGCTTAATGGCCGTCTGGCGCGTGATCCCGTTCAGGAAGCAATCCGGGGTCGGCGTGTGCAGTGCGCCATCGCGCATAAAGAAGATGTTTGCGCCGGTCGCTTCGGCAACTTGTCCGCGATAATCGAGCATCAGCGCGTCCGCATACCCTTCATTCTCGGCCGCGTGCTTAGAAAGTGTGCAAATCATATATAGGCCCGCCGCTTTTGCGTGGCATGGGGCGGTGAGCGGATCCGGTCGGCGGTACATCGCATGAGTCATGCGAATACCCTTCATCTTATCTGCAAAATAGTCGCCCCAAGCCCAGACCGCGACGGCCAGATGGATCGTATTTTTCTGCGCAGAGACGCCCATCATCTCGCTGCCGCGCCACGCGAACGCGCGCACATAGGCGTTCTCGAGACCCGACTTCGCCAAGGTTTCGGCTTTAATTTTTTCAAGCTCATCGACGCTTACGGGCAAGTCGAAGCCCATAATTTTAGCGGAGTTCGCGAGACGCTCTGAGTGCCGTCGCGAGGCATAGATCACGCCTCCATAAGCGCGCTCCCCTTCAAACACACAGGACGCATAATGCATGGCGTGAGTCAGCACATGCACTTTCGTGTCCCGCCACGGGACGAACTGTCCGTCCATCCAGATATAGCCGTCACGATCGTCATAGGCTTGGTCTGCCATTTGGTGTTTCCTGTCTTGCACTTTTACTCAATTCACGGGCATTCTCAGATCACTATGGTGTATGTCAACCAGATACGGGCAAATGCCCCGGGATTCGATCCGCGTTTGTTCCTGAAAGATGAGGAACTTGATTACGGAATAGCGCTCTTATTGGCGGGGGAACGGGCTTTGATGAAGGCCTCCGGAGAGATCGCCCGAACACATGAAATGCCGCTGCTTGCGGCAAGGACCCTGGTGACCATCCGCTTCCAACCCGGCCAGACGGTCAACCATTTGCGCGAGCAACTCGATTCAACCACGCCAACCTTTGCCCGCATCATTGGAGATCTCAACAAGCAAGGCTTGATCGAGCGACGCAAATCTGAATCCGGCGATCGCCGCACGCGGCAGCTTTATCTGAGCCTCGAGGGCAAACGCGTGACCGATCCAGCGGCAATTGCCATGCGCGATCGTTTAAGGCGCGCCTATCGTGCGGCGGGATCGGGCGCGGTTGGCGGCGTCCGGAGTGTCCTGGAGGCTCTGTTGTGAGCGCCGAAACACATCTTCTTATTGTTGATGATGATGATCGGATCCGAGATCTTCTCAAGCAATATCTCAGCCGCGAAGGTCATGCCGTGACCACCGCGCCCGACGCTGCGGCGGCGCGGAAACTGTTCCAGACCTTTAGCTTCGATCTCGCCATTCTCGACATCATGATGCCCGGCGAGGACGGGCTAAGCCTGCTCAAAGCGCTTCGCGATGAAGGCAACACGACGCCCGTATTGCTGCTTACGGCACGAGGTCAGGCCAGCGATCGAATCGAAGGCTTGCGGCTCGGCGCAGACGATTACCTGCCCAAGCCGTTCGAACCCGAAGAACTCGCCTTGCGTACATCTGCGATCATTCGCCGAAGCCATGTGCCCCCGCCGCCGGAAGAGATTGAAATGTCAGGACTCGTGTTTGAACCTGCCAAAGGCTTACTGACCGGGCCAAGCGGCAATATTCGCCTGACGGATAGTGAGCATCAGTTGCTCGCCATCCTGTCAAAGCACCCCGGCGAGCCTGTGTCTCGCGAAGCGCTGGCGGCGCAAACGTCGAACGGAACCGAGCGCAGCGTCGACGTTCAGGTCACCCGCTTGCGCAAGAAAATTGAGCCTGACCCGAGGAACCCCATTCACATTCAAACCGTTCGCGGTATCGGATACCGGTTGATGCCAGACTAGTTGAGGGCCCAGCTATGCTCAAAGTTCACCACCTTCGTATTGGACGATCGATTTTCACGGTCTGGCTTTTGGAGGAATTGGGCGCGCCCTATGAGCTGGAAATCTATATCCGCAATGAAATGGGTCGAGCACCGCCAGAACTGAAAAACGCGCATCCGCTCGGCAAGTCGCCGGTTATCGAGGACGATGGGTTTATTCTCGCGGAGTCCGGCGCGATCGCGCTTTACCTGCTCGACAAGTTTGACGCGGACAACACGCTCGGCCCGCCGCAGAATGACCCAAAAGCCAAAGCCGAATGGATGCAGTGGCTGATGTATTCGGAGGCCTCCGCCTTCGCGCCGCTTTTGATGAAGCTTCTGCTGAGTCGGATGGAAGAAAAGCCGCCAGTCTTCGAGATGTTCTCGGCCGGAGAAGTGGCGCTCCAGCTGGGCTATTTGGAAGCTCGTCTCGCCGACCGCGAGTTTGTTATGGGCGACCGATTCCAAGCCCCGGATATCGGTACGACCTATATCGCCCAAATGGCAGAGCGCCTGGGTGAGCTTGGTCCTTATCCAGCATTAGCGGCCTATTTGGCGCGCAACACGGCCCGGCCGGCATTCCTGCGGGCCGCGGAAAAAACGGGCGGGTGAGCCTCTGAAAGGCTCACCCCTGGTGGGTCGACTGAATTAGCTTTTGCCGCGTTTGATCCGACGGCGCCGCCATCCACGCCGGGATTCGGGCTTTGGTGTCGGCTCAGCCGTTACAAAACTGTCTGCACCATCAATGGCATTTGGCAGATCAGTCGTTTCGGCGAAGCTCGCAGAGAGCACACCGTTCTGGGAGGATAGGTCTGATTGGGTACGAAACATTGTCGTCTCCTGTCTGTTATGACGCGGAAATGGGTTGACGAATGCGATAATTCAAATCTAAAGAAGCTTTGGTTTCGATAGGTTAGGGCTACCAAAATGCGCCCCACACTACGACAACTCCAATACATTGTTGCGGTGTCTGAAACCGGACGGTTTCACGAGGCCGCTAAACGCCTGCATGTAAGCCAACCCAGCCTGTCAGCTCAGATCGCAGACGTTGAACAGCAATTGGATGTGCAGCTCATTGAACGCGGCCGGAATGGCGCTCTGATGACACCTTATGGCGAGGAATTTGTCCGGCGCGCGCGGCTGATCTTGCGCGATGTCGAGGACCTCAAAAGCTCAATGAAAACCCGGCATGGTGCTCTGTCCGGACGGATACGGCTCGGCGTTCTGCCCTCGGTTGGACCTTACTTATTGCCGCCAGTCGTGAAGGATCTTCACCGGACCTATCCGGAGCTTCGCCTGATCGTTGAAGAACATTGGACCGATGGCCTGAACGCGCATTTGCTCGACGGCACGCTCGACTGTGTGATCTCCACGCCGGAAGATCACAAAGACATGGCGAACACGCTATTGTTTGAAGAGCATTTATGGATTTGCGCCGCACCTGACGATCAACTCGCTGGCACCGGACCGGTCAAAATCGCAGACCTCAAGGGGCGCGAAATCCTGAGCGTCGGGCAAAGCCAAAGGCTGAACATAGCCGTGCGCGATCTGGCAAAGCAGGCCGAAGCCGATATCAGCACTGTGTTCACAGGCACCAGCCTCGACGCCATCCGGCATATGGCGGCGACCGGGGCAGGAATTGCCATCCTCCCCGCAATCTATGCGCTGTCCGAGGCTAGCCGTGATGCCGACCTGGTGCTGCGCCCCCTCGATCACGACGCTGCCCAGCGCCGCGTCGCTTTGATCTGGCGCCCGACCTCACCGATGGCCGAGAGCTTTGCCCAGATGGCAGATATCCTTCGCGACGATGCGGAAGCCATTTTGCGCAACGATCTCGACTGACGGACAGTCTACCCAAGCCCCTGCACCGCGCGTATAGAGCCTCTATGGACAAACCCAGCCCCAGCTTTCGACCCGGACCGCTTTCCAGCGCGCTGATCGGTCTGTCGCGCCACACGCCGTTCGGGCGCGGCGGCATGCGCAAGCTGATGGCGAAAAGCGTCCGCGCGCTAAACCCGGATCAGCCTTTGGATGTCAGCTTGTATGGCGGGCAAGCGCGGCTGCATCACACCGGCAATAATTCCGAGGTTAAAGCGCTCATGGCGCCGCATCGCTATGCCCGCGAGGAATATGCGTTCTGTCGGAAGCATATGCCGAAGCGCGATGGCGTGTTCCTTGATATTGGCGGCAATGCTGGCGTGTTCAGCTTGTTCGTGGCCTCCCTGATGGAAACTGGGACGCTAATTGCGGCGGAGCCTCAACCGTCCATGTATGAGCGCCTGCAGACCAATTTTGCGCTTAATCCAGATCTCGCCGCGCGCCTGAACCTGCACTTGTTGCAGACTGCCATCGGTGGCAACGCACCAGGTACGCTGACAATATCAACGCCAGAAAGTGCTGGTCAGGCCTCTGCGCGCCTGTCCGATGGCGTGCCGACCATCGATGTCCCGGTGGTTCCGATGGCAGATTTAATCGCCTCGGCCGGCGCTTCAAAAATTGACCTTTTAAAGATCGATGTTGAAGGATTTGAAGACGGTATCCTGTTTCCATTCTTTGAAAGCGCGGCCAAACCTCTGCACCCAAAAGCCATCGTCATGGAAGCCTGTCACGCGGCCCGCTGGGAACGCGATTGCGAAGCGCTTCTGCTCGAACAGGGGTACAAAATCGTCCATAAGGACCGGACCAATATGATGCTGGTTCTGGAGCTTTAGCGTATGCGGTTACGCGACTATACGCCCCGCGGACTATACGCCCGGCTGGCCGCCCTGGTCGCAGTGCCCGTCATCGTGATTTTCGCGATCTTTGCCATCTATTATTATCAAGAACATATCAGCGATGTGAACGACAAGCTCTCGCAATCCATTGCGCGTGAGGTCGGGCTCATCCTCGATATCTGCGAAGACCCAAACCATGATTTTGTCATGGAATCAGAGCTCGAAGTCCAACTTGGACTGCAATTGGATTGTGACTATGAGAACGGCCTCGCCTGGCCAGGCTATGCCCGCGAACGCTTTGGTTATGGCAAAGTCCTGCGGCGCCAGCTCGCTGCGGTCACCGATCAACCCGTTGAAGTGCGCACCGTTGAAAGTGGCCGCGTGCTCGATTTTCGCGGCACCATCGACACCGGCACGGTGCGCGTGCTGATTGACCGCAAACGAGCGCTGGCTGCGAACACGCACTTCACCATTGTTTGGGTCCTGATGGGCGCCCTGTTCATGCTAGCCCTCGCATTTTCGTTCCTGCGCAATCAGGTTCGCTCAATCTTGCGCCTGACCGAAGCGGCGAAAGCCTTTGGGCGCGGACGAGACATGCCGGGGTTTCGTCCGAGCGGCGCCACCGAAATCCGAGACGCGGCCCGCGCGGTAACCGATATGCGCGCGCGCTTGATGGCCTTCACAGACCAACGCACCGCCATGCTCGCGGGTGTCAGCCATGACCTCAGAACACCCCTGACGCGGCTCAAGCTGCAACTGGCGATGATGGAACAAAGCGAAGAGATTACCGGCGCCCGCACCGATCTCGATGACATGTCGAAAATGCTCGATGAGTATCTGGCTTTTGCCAGCGGCGAAGAAGGCGAACGGGCAGAAGAGCTGCGCCTGGACCACATCACCCGCACCGTGGCGGAGCGGATTGACGGTGCATCGGTCAAAGAGGCGACAGAAATCAGTCTGACCGCGCGGCCCATGGCTCTGACGCGCACGCTGACAAATTTGATGTCCAATGCGGTCGGCTATGGCACACGCTGCGAGGTGCGGTTGATCAAAGGTCCGCGCATGGCAGAAATCCTGTTTGACGATGATGGCCCCGGCATCCCGGAAGACAAAAGAGAAGACGCGTTCCGTCCGTTTCACCGGCTGGATGATGGTCGCTCGCAGAATGTCTCAGGCACGGGCCTTGGTCTGACGCTAGCGCGCGACTTTGCCCGCGCCCATGGCGGCGATATTCGACTCGAAGACAGTGAAATGGGCGGGCTGCGGGTGCGCCTCAGACTGCCTTACTGATCAGGCTCAGCATCTTGCTTTGCCTTGCGCGCGCGACGCCCTTTCAACCAATCAACCCGCTCTTCGATTTTGATCAGTTCGGCGTCTAGGGCGGCCATGGTACGGCTGAGATCCGGGCTGGTTTCTTGACGCCAGGCGCGCTCGGCTTGCGCAATCGCCCAGCCGATAGACGCCACCTGAACACCCCGCGGAATCTGGCTCGCCCCATCGAGTCCGGCACACGTCAGCGCCCATTTTGCCGTCGCCGCACGGGCTCTTAGTCGTAGCGCCAGGCCGTCAAAAGACCGGTCTCGCCAGCGCAAATACGACATCGCACCGTCGCGCACGTCTTCCATCGCTTCAAAGCGCAACATGATGACGTCAAATAATCGCGTCCGCGCGGTCTCTTCAGCCTCCACGGGCTCATCGCTCATCGCCGCATCGAACACCTGTTCAACCGCGTCCGAAAGATCGTCCTTGTCGGCGAGACCATGAAAGTCTTTCAATGTCAGCCCCGCCGCTTCAGCGATCTGCGCGAGGGTCAGGGCGCCCCATTTCTCGGTTTCGGCCAGCTTTAGGGCCGCGTGTACGCCTTGATTGATGATCTCATCCCGGGTCATTCGGTCTCCTTCGAGAGGGCGATGTCCCGCGCGATTGCCGCGCCCACCGCTTTCTCAAAGACAGATGGCATTGCCTCGGGTGACATCAAGACCTCAAGCGCGGCCTGCGTCACTCCGTTCGGGGAGGTGACGTTCTGGCGCAGCGTCGCAGCGGTTTCGGGGGAACCTTCCATCAAAGCTCCAGCGCCTTCGACCGTTTTGCGCGCGAGCCGCATGGACAGATCAGGATCGAGGCCATGCGCCGTCCCGGCGGCGGCCATGACTTCCGCGAGCAAAAATCCATAAGCCGGGCCGCATCCGGAGATGGCGGTCGCAGCAGGCAATTGCGCTTCAGAGATAGGACCTTCCACCTGTCCAAGCGGCGCCAGAAGCGCGGTCATCTCAGCGATGTCAGATTCTGGCGTATCGGGTTTGGTACAAAGGATTGTGACCCCTTTTCCGACCAAGCCTGGCGTGTTCGGCATCGCCCGAATGACTTTGGCAGCCCCTAGCTTGGCTTCCAATGTCGCCAACGAAACCCCGGCCATGATCGACAAGACCAGTGTCTTCGGGCCAACCCAGGCGGCGATCTCACCGGCCAGCGCCCCGAACACTTGCGGTTTAACAGCCACCACAAGCACATCAGCTGCGGCGGGCGTTGGGTTGTGGCGGACTTCACCGGCTTTGACCCAATCCTGGACAAGATCTGCAGGCGCCGGATCAACGATGTCGACGTGCCCAGAGAAGCCAGCGGCAAGCCAACCGCCTGCTAAAGCGGATCCCATACGACCTGCGCCAATCAATGTGATGCGTTTATCGACCATGTTGCCAGCTCCGTCTGAAGGCATTTGGTCGGGTTTAAACGAGGGTTCTAGGCTTCGCCAGTTGTTTCAAACAGAGCCGCTTCCAGGGCTTCGCGCGGGCTCTTTCCCGCCCAGATCACAAAATTAAAGGCCGGGACGAACATGTTCACCGCATCAAGGCCTGCCGCCATGACAGCGCGGACTTCGCCCGCTTCCGGCTCAACCCGGTCCAGCATCGGCAAGGCATGTCGATAAATGATCACGCCTTCATCCGCCCAATAGTCGAAATGCCCGAGCCAAAGCCGCTCATTCGCCATCATGACGAGCTCCGCAATTGCCAGGCGGCGCGCGTCAGTGGGTTTGACGTCCAATGTGATGGAAAAATGCATCGCCGGGGGCTCGACCCGATTGGCGAACATGCCGCCCATATCGCCCCATTTGGAGGAGGCAATGCATTGAATGGTCTCGTCATCTTCGTCGCGCTGAAACTCCCAGCCAGCCTCAGTCAGGCAGCTTTCGATCAGCTCAAGGGCATCGATGTCCAGTGTCTGGGAACGATCTACGGATAGGCTCATTGGTTTCCCCTTCCGAATCAAGTGGCATTCTTGCCACCGCTTGAAGCTACCCATGCCCGACTCATCGCGCAAGAGTCTTGGTTAAAAAGCAGTGGACAGGCCTATTTCTCGAGTTTCTTGAGGCGTTTCTCGAGCTCTTCGACGCGCTCCAGTGCCTGGACAGCGATCGCTTTCAGCGCCTCGACTTCCTCGCGGCTGGCCAGATCCATATCCGTAATCATCGCCCGAACACGGGACTCGCCCGCCGTCTTCATTTCTTCACCCGCCGCGCGGGCCGCGCCTATCGCACCGGTCATCAGACCCGCGAGATCATCGAGAATGGGGCTCTTTGTCGACATGTCATGACTCCCTTGCGCGTCTTGAACCTGTTGCGATTTGTCCCTAGCAGATGGGGATTGAAATGCCGACAGGAAAGACCGCCGCATGAGTTTGCTCGCCATATCCGCGATGAGCTTCCCCGAAGTCTCGCCCGCGCTCTTTCAAATCGATCTCGGATTCCTCGGGCTCGGCAAGTTTCCGATCCGATGGTATGCGCTCGCTTATATTGGCGGATTGCTGATCGGCTGGCGGTACGCTTTGGCGCTGGCGAAACGCCCGATGCTGTGGGGCGGAACCAGCCCGGCAACGCGCGATGATATTGACGATCTGCTCTTTTACGCGACGCTTGGCGTCATTCTGGGCGGCCGGTTCGGCTACATTCTTTTCTATCAGCTGCGGTATCAATGGGATCAAACCATGGCGGACCCTATGAGCCTACTGAGGATTTGGGAAGGCGGCATGAGTTTCCATGGCGGACTGCTTGGGGTCGCGATCGCGATCTGGCTGGTCTCACGCCAACGAAATGTCCCGCTCCTGTCGATCGGGGATATAGCCGGCGTCGTCACGCCGATCGGGCTGTTCTTCGGGCGCATGGCGAATTTCATCAATGCGGAGCTTTATGGGCGCCCCACACCCGAAGGCAGTAGCTGGGGCATGATTTTCCCTCAGGGCTTTGTGCCCGGTTCGACGCCCAGTGCCTATAATTGGCAGACCGGGGAATGGGTCTATCGCGGCGACGAGGTTGCGCGTTATCCAAGCCAGATTTACGAGGCAGTGCTCGAAGGCCTGATCCCCGCAATCGTACTCACGATTCTGGTGTGGCGCTTCAAGGCCCTGCAGCGCCCTGGCCTCATCGCGGGCCTGTTCCTGCTCTTTTATGCCTTCGGGCGCACCGTTTCTGAACAGTTCCGTCAGCCAGACTCGTTTATTCGAGATCTCCCGGACTGGATTACGATGGGGCAGATCTTGTCGCTGCCCATGTGGATTGGCGGGGCCTGGCTGGTTTGGGCGGCGCTCAAAAATGCCAAAACACCTGCACAAGTGTGAGCCCGCTCAAAGACCGCATCGTCTCAATGATCCAGAACAGTGGCCCAATTTCCGTCGCCACTTACATGGATCTGTGTCTGCACGATCGTCAGCACGGCTATTACGCGACGCGCCCGGGCCTTGGCGAAGATTTCATCACGGCGCCCGAGATCAGTCAGATTTTCGGTGAGTTGATAGGCCTCTGGCTCGCCCATGAATGGCAGTCTTTAGGATCACCCGCCGCGTTCAGGCTGGTTGAAATCGGCCCCGGTCGCGGCACATTGATGGCAGATGCGCTCAGGGCGTCCAAAGGTGTTCCGGGCTTTCTGGACGCGGCGCAGCTGCACTTCATTGAACCCAGCCCCGTGCTGCGCGCGACCCTCGCCGAGCGATTTCAACCGCAAGCCCCGGTCTTTGTCGACGAGCTCGATGCGCTCTCGGGCGATCAACCCATATTGATCGTCGCCAATGAGTGGCTCGATTGTCTGCCCGTGCAGCAATACATCCGCGTCGGTGAGGCCTGGCATGAGCGCGTGGTTGGGCTGACCGACACTCAGGATCTGACCCTTGGTCTCAACGCGACGCCGCTTCCGCCAGAGATTGACCTCGGCGAAGCGCATGACAGCCTGGAAGTTCAACCTGGTCTTAAAGCCCTCGCGGACACACTCAGCCACCTGTTCCAACAGGTATCCGGGCGCGCCTTGATGATCGACTATGGACCGGCAAACGCGTTTCCAGACGATACATTGCGATCTTTTCAGCGCGGAACGCAAATCGATCCCCTCGCCGCCCCAGGTGAAAGCGATCTTACCTGTGATGTCGATTTCGCGCGCTTGGCCCGTCTCGCGAGCCAACACGGCCTCGCAGTGCATGGCCCGGTTTCTCAAAGCGCGCTCTTGCTGCGCCTCGGTGCCGAAGCGCGCCTCAATCAACTCGCTAAAGTCCACCCAGATCGCGCCGAAGCGCTCTACACGGGACTTCTCAAACTCACCGATCCCGCGGAGATGGGCGAGCGGTTCCAAACCCTCTGCGTCAGCAGCGCCGATCTGCCGGTCCCGGCAGCGTTTTAGAAAGCCCTTACCAAACCCCGCGCTAAATTGACCCTAACGTCAAGGTAAGCCTTGTGTTTCTGGCCCGTCCTGCTACCTGCGAGGCAACAAAAACTCAGCTAACCTCGGGAGTCACCCATGAAGGTCATCGTGCCTGTCAAACGGGTCATCGACTATAACGTAAAAGTCCGTGTGAAATCGGATCAAACGGGTGTCGATCTGGCCAATGTCAAAATGTCCATGAACCCTTTCGACGAAATCTCTGTCGAAGAAGCCGTTCGCATGAAGGAAGCCGGTACGGCGACCGAAGTGATCGCGGTTTCAATTGGACCACAGCAGGCGCAAGAGACCATCCGGACGGCCCTGGCCATGGGCGCCGATCGCGGTATCCTGATCAAGACTGATGACGATGTCGAGCCGCTCGGCGTCGCGAAACTGCTGGCAAAAGTCGTTGAAGCAGAAAGCCCGGATCTCGTTATTCTCGGCAAGCAAGCGATTGACGATGACAGCAACCAAACCGGCCAAATGCTGGGGGCGCTGCTTGATTGGCCACAAGGCACGTTTGCGTCTGAAGTCAAACCAGAAGGCGGCAAGGTCAACGTCACCCGCGAGGTTGATGGCGGTTTGCAAACTGTTGCGCTCGACGGCCCAGCCATCGTCACAACGGACCTGCGCTTGAATGAGCCGCGCTACGCGTCTCTGCCAAACATCATGAAGGCGAAGAAAAAGCCGATCGATATGAAAGAGCCCGGCGATTACGGGGTCGACATTTCGCCGCGTCTGACCGTCGTCAAAGTCACAGAGCCGCCCGTGCGTGAAGCAGGTGAGAAAGTCGAAGACGTCTCAGCTCTGGTCGATAAACTCAAAACTGCGGGAGCTGTATAATGGCTGTTCTAGTAATTGCAGATCACGATAATTCGGCGCTGTCTGACGCCACCGCAAAGACCGTCACGGCGGCCAAGACCTTTGGCGGTGATGTAGACGTCCTCGTCGCGGGCAAAGGCGCGGGTGATGTGGCCGCAGCGGCCGCTGGCATCGACGGCGTTCGCAAAGTCATCCACGCCGATGGCGATGCCTATGAAAAGCAACTGGCCGAAGCCATGGAAGCCCTGATCGTTCCCATGATGGACAGCTATGACGCCTTGTTCGCGCCTGCGACCACAATGGGCAAGAACGTAACGCCCCGCATCGCGGCAAAGCTCGATGTGATGCAGCTGTCTGACATCATCGGCATTGAGGGCCAGGACACATTCATTCGTCCGATCTATGCCGGTAACGCGATCATGACGGTCACGTCTTCGGACGCGAAGAAAGTCGTCACTGTGCGCGGCACGGCGTTTGACGCGGCCGGAGCCGGTGGGTCTGCCGCGGTTGAAACTGTCGACGCGCCAGCAGGTCCGTTCAAAGCCGCCTTCGTCTCTGAAGAGATCGTGGCAAGCGATCGCCCGGAGCTCACCGCAGCGAAGCGCATTGTCTCTGGTGGTCGTGCCCTCGGTTCCGCTGAGGAGTTTGAGCGCCTGATGAATCCGCTCGCTGACAAGCTTGGCGCCGCGGTTGGCGCCTCTCGCGCGGCTGTCGATGCAGGCTATGCGCCTAACGATTACCAGGTCGGTCAGACCGGCAAAATCGTTGCGCCAGAGCTTTATATCGCCGTCGGCATCTCCGGCGCGATCCAGCACCTGGCCGGCATGAAAGACTCCAAGATCATCGTCGCGATCAACAAGGACGAGGAAGCGCCAATCTTCCAAGTCGCCGATTATGGCCTGGTCGCTGACCTGTTCAACGCCGTCCCGGAGCTGACAGACGCTTTGTAAGGTCAATCCGATCTGAAATCTGAAAAGCCCGCACAAACCTGTGCGGGCTTTTTTCTTGTTTGGTTTTGGTTTCGCCGCTTGCCTCTCGCGACGCGAGCTTCCTGAAAAGGCACTATGACCGATACGATTGAATTTTTCTTCGACATTTCCTCGCCCTGGACCTGTCTCGCCTTCCACAACATCCAGCCGATGATGAAGGCGCATGATTTCGAGATCCGGTGGCGCCCGTTTCTGGTCGGCGGGGTACATAATGCGGTCAATCCAAGCGTGTTCGAAGCGCGCGCCAGCACGGACTCGCCGAAATTCAAACAGGTCGGACGCTCGCTCTACGACTGGGCGGCGCTCGCCGGTGTGACGATGAACTTCCCGTCCGAATATCATCCACTGCGCTCGGTACACCTCATGCGGTTTTGCTGTCTTCTGGAACAGGATCAAGACGCGCTCCTCCGCTTCGCCCGAGCCGGGTTCGACGCCTATTTCACAGACCAGATGAACTTGGATGATCCAGAGACGCTCGTCGCGTTCGCGACTGCGCATGGGTTCGACGGTGCGGATCTTTGGGCGCGCTCGCAAGAGCAAGCCTGTAAGGACAAGCTGCGCGCCAATACGGATGAGGCGATCGCCCGCGGCGCCTATGGCTCGCCGAGCATTTTTGTTCCCTTCGGCGACAAGGAACGCCTGTATTTCGGCAATGACCAATTGCCGCTGGTCGGCTGGGCGATCGAAGAGAACCGCAAGCTGAATGTCTGACCGGCTTTGTCTTTTGGCAAAACTCTCTAGATTGAGCTGAAGAGGGGTGAAGTCATGCGCAGCGAAATCGCCAAACATCTGGATCATGATCCGCACTTTGAGTGGCGCGGTCAGAGTGTGTCGCGGATCGAAAATTTGTCCGACATCGTGTTCGCTCTCGCCCTTGGTATGATGCTGTTCGGCGGACCGCCGCCGCAAACCTTTTCAGAGCTGGTCCGGTTCCTCATCTCGATTATTCCGGTGACGGCGAGCTTCGTCATTCTGTTCATGATCTGGAACGCGCATTTTGTGTTTTTCCGGCGCTACGCCTTGGCAGACAATACGGTCGTGCTGATCAACTCGGCGCTTCTCTTGATGGTTTTGTTTACCGCCTATCCGCTCAAGTTCATCTTTGAGAGCCTGTTTTGGTACGTCACCGCCTCATTCACGGGCGATTTCTCGCCCCTGATCGATACGGAGATGACCTTTACCAATTCCGGGCGCAGCATGGCCTTTTTCGGGGCGGGGTATGCGGTCATCTACACGCTCTTGAGCTTCATGTACGCGCACGCGGTCAGCAAATCAGACGCCATCGGACTGTCGGCCAAAGAACGTATGCTGACCCGCCAGACGGTCTGGATTTTCCGCGGAGAAGTGACGATCGCAATCGGCCTCGTGCTCGCCGCCTTGTTTACCCCCATGGGACCGTTTGCCGGCGCGCTGATGTTCCTCAATTGGCCGAATGCGTTTCTCATGTCGTGGCTTGTTGAGAAAACCGAGAAAAAACCGCCAGCAAGCGTGCTGATGGCCGGTCCAGATGCTTAGGCGCTGATATGGCCGACTACGCGCCGTGCATGCGGCGCTGTGCGGTGCTCGAACAGATAAATTCCCTGCCAGGTGCCAAGCACCATCTGCCCCCGCGAAATCGGAATAGACAGCGCCGTCTGGGTCAATGCGGCTTTGATGTGGGCTGGCATATCGTCGGGACCCTCTGCACGGTGTCTGAGATAGGCCATAGATGGGTCCTCCGTATCGGGCACCAGACGTTGGAAGAACGCATCTAAATCGCGCTGGACATCAGGATCAGCGTTTTCCTGAATGACCAGAGAGCAGGACGTGTGTTGGCAGAATAGTGTCAACAGGCCCGTCTCGACGCCCTCACCGCGGACAAATCTCTGCACATCACGTGTGAACTCATAGAGCCCTGAACCGGTCGTCGAGAGGTCGAAGGTCGCCTGCATGGCAAACATTCCCGTGATACGAAAAAGCGGCCCGAAAGCCGCTCTTTGTTTTGATTATGTATCCAGGAAGCTCCGCAGCTTCCGGCTTCGGCTTGGATGCTTCAGCTTGCGCAAGGCTTTCGCCTCGATCTGACGGATCCGTTCGCGCGTCACTGAGAATTGCTGGCCGACCTCTTCCAGTGTGTGGTCGGTATTCATGCCGATGCCAAATCGCATCCGCAGAACACGCTCTTCACGCGGTGTCAGAGAGGCGAGCACACGGGTCGTCGTCTCACGCAGGTTGGATTGGATCGCAGCATCGACCGGCAGCAAGGCAGCCTTGTCTTCGATGAAATCACCGAGGTTCGAGTCCTCATCATCACCAATCGGCGTTTCCAGCGAGATCGGCTCTTTGGCAATCTTCAGAACCTTACGGATCTTTTCGAGCGGCAAGCCGAGCTTCTCCGCCAGTTCTTCCGGCGTTGGCTCACGACCAATCTCATGCAGCATCTGGCGCTGAGACCGGACGATCTTGTTGATCGTCTCGATCATATGCACCGGAATACGGATCGTGCGGGCCTGGTCCGCGATCGAGCGCGTGATGGCCTGACGGATCCACCAGGTCGCATAGGTCGAGAACTTATAGCCGCGGCGATATTCAAACTTATCCACCGCCTTCATCAGGCCGATATTGCCTTCCTGGATGAGATCCAGGAATTGCAGGCCGCGATTGGTATATTTCTTGGCGATCGAGATGACGAGACGCAGGTTTGCCTCGACCATTTCCTTCTTCGCGATGCGGGCTTCCCGCTCACCTTTTTGGACGCGCTGAACGATCTTGCGATAGTCATCGATCGGAATACCGATTTCTTGAGCGACCATTTGGATCTCGCTGCGAATGGCATCGATCTTTTCGGTCTCGCGCTCCGCGAAGCGCTCCCACTTTTTCGACATGGCGGAGACATCTTCGATCCAGGTTGGATCAAGCTCGCGACCAAAATAGTTCTTCAGGAATTCAGAACGCGGCACGCCATGCGCATCCGCAAGACGCATCAGTTGGCCTTCCAGCCCCATCAGCTTCTTGTTGATCGCGTAAAGCTGCTCCACCAGCGCCTCAATCCGCGCATTGTTGATGTGCATGGTCTTGAGTTCATCGACGATCATTTGCGAGATGCCGTCATAGGACTCCTGGTCTTTCGGGGTCAGGCCTTTACCTGCCATCCGACGCCCCACGAGTTTTTCCTGCAGCTTGCGGAACTTGGAGAACCCGGCGGCGATTTCGTCGAGCTTATCGAGCACGCCTTCGCGCAGCTCAGCCTCCATGCCCGACATAGACATGGCCGCGCCCTCTTCTTCGTCCTCGCGCTCTTCACGTGCGTGACGTTCTTCGACCGTCTCGTTCTCGCGCGCTTCGGCTTCGTCTTCGTCGAGCTCTTCTTCCTCAGGCGCAGGATTTTCAGCGCCATAAGTGGCTTCAAGATCAATCAGGTCGCGCAGCAGGATCCGCTCGTTCACAAGCTCGTCGCGCCACACCATCATCGCTTCAAAGGTCAGCGGCGACTCACACAGCCCGCGGATCATGGCGTCACGGCCCGCTTCGATGCGCTTCGCGATCGCGATTTCGCCCTCGCGCGACAAAAGCTCCACCGCGCCCATTTCGCGAAGGTACATACGGACCGGGTCGTCGGTGCGATCCGATCCCCGTGCATTCCCTTTCTTGGTGACGGCGCCGGTCGTACCCGTGGTTGCGACCGCGGTGGACTTTGCCGCCGCTTCGCCTTCTTCCTCACTGTCGACGACGGTGATGCCTTGCTCTGACAGCATGGCCATCGTGTCCTCAATGCGATCAGAGGACAGTTCGTCTTCTGGCAGGACCTTGTTCAGCTGCTCAAGCGTCACATAGCCTTTGGCTTTTGCGTCTTTGAGGAACTTTTTGACTTTGGTGTCGCTGAGATCGAGGACCGGACGGTCTTCGGTCTCTTCAAGTGTTTCCGCTTTGGCTTTCGCCATGTATCGCTCCTGTTCGCTGCGCGCCTACTCGCAGCTTACAATTTCATTTCCGTAAAAGACGATCAGCCTTGATCGGCTTTTTCCGCTGCCTCGTTGAGACGCGCTGTGCGAGCCCTTCTGTCCGACACCAATCGATGACGATGCCGTGCGTCTTCCGGGGTGGCAAATGCCTCTCCCTTCATCCGACCGGACCCGTCCGTGCCATCCGGGCGTGCATACTGCTCTAGGGCGATTAGCCATTCCCGCTCCTCTGAACCGCCTTGCGGTATTTCTGGGATGTCGGGATACGTGTTTAACAGTTCTGCAGCGCGCGATTTTCCAATTTCCAGTAAATGGTCGCTCAAGGCCTTACGGTCAACACCTGTATCTGTAGTATTTTCACTGATCAGGGCGTCGCGAATGGCCGATACGTCAGGATCTGGTAATTCTGCAACAGCGAGGGCTTCAAAACCGACCTCTGCCAAGTGCGGATGATCGACCGCGCGGACGATCAAGCCGAGCCCTCTGGTCTTCGCCGGGGCCCCACCGCGCAGCGCGGGTGTTACGATCTGACCACCGCGATTGGGCGGGCCGCTCTTTCCACGATTTCCAGATCTGAGCTGCCAAAGATAATCCCGCATCCGGGCTTTCAGTTCGCGCTCATATGCCGACTTCACCGCCCCGTTTTGGATCGCGCTCGCAGCCTGCATCAGGCGTTGCTCGAGTCCGGCCTGGCGTTCAGGGGTGTCCACCGGTTCTGCATCGCGTTCGCGGCGCCACAAGACTTCGACCAGCGGCAGCGCCGCGTCGAGGGCCTTGCCCATCGCCCCAGGCCCTTGTTCGCGAATGAGATCGTCAGGATCAAGCCCATCGGACAGCAAGCAGAAAAAGACGCTCCGACCGGGTTGAAGCCCCGGCAGAGCACGTTCAATCGACCGATATGCCGCGCCGAGCCCGGCCCGGTCCCCGTCAAAGCACAAGACCGGCTCAGGCCCCGCGCGCCAGAGCAGACCGAGCTGGTCTTCCGTCAAAGCAGTCCCCAAGGGCGCAACGGCGTGCCCAAATCCAGCCTCACACAGCGCGATGACATCCATATAGCCTTCGCTGACGATCAAGCCGCCTTCATCGGTGCCGCCAAATGCTTCGCGCGCTGGCTTGTAGCGGTAGAGGACTTTCGACTTGTGAAACAGCGGCGTGTCAGATGAGTTCAGGTATTTCGGCTTGGCATCCGGCTGCAGAGCGCGTCCGCCAAACGCAATGACCTGACCGCGCGTGTCTTCGATTGGAAACATTAGCCGCCCGCGGAACCGGTCATAGGGCTCGCCGCCGCCGTCTTTGGCGACCGCGAGACCGGCTTCGACAATCTCAGCTTGGGTGAAGCCCTTTGCTTTCAAATGCTCGAAGGTTTTGCGCCAATCATCCGGGGAGTAGCCCAGTCGATACACGCCCCAACGATCGGGACGCAGCCCGCGGCGCTCCAGGTATTGGCGCGCTTCTCCGCCCTCAGGTTCCCGCAGGCAAGCTTCGAAATAGGCCGCCGCCGCTTCGCAAGCCGCATATAAGCGCTTGCGGCGATCATATTGCTCCTGGCTCTCCGGGGTCGCTTTCGGCAGGGACATGCCGGCTTCATCGGCGAGCTTCTCGACCGCCTCCATGAAGGAGAGGCGCTCGGTTTCCATGACGAAGGAAATGACGTCTCCGCCCATGCCCGAAGAGAAACACTTAAAGATCTTCTTCTGATCGTTGACGTAGAAGCTCGGCGTCTTCTCGTTTGTAAACGGCGACAGTCCGACCCATTCCTTGCCTTGTTTCTTGAGCTTGACCTTCCGGCCAATCACCTCGGACGGCCGAATTCGGGCTTTCAGCTCGTCGACAAAGCCTTCTGGGATACGGATCGGCGCATTCATAAGGTTAATATAGCGCGGGAAAGTCGCGCCGCGAAGATACCAGGCTGTGGAATGCCCTGAAATCCGGTCGATCGATCAAATTTCACCAAACAATGCAACGCAATGCTAGCGCCATTTTGTTAATCCCGCCGCAGGTGGACGAACCAATGAAATTTGGACCAGATCTTTGCGACGTGCCGACTGAGCGCGAATTTGCGACCAGCATGATCATGACCAGCTTGGTCATTCTGATCGTGGCGCTTGGCATTGCTGTTACTGCGACGTGGTTCACGACCAAAGGCTATGAGCCGCAAATCCATCACCAAGCCATCCGCACAGCCACGATCTTGCCGCTGATCATCGTTCCTCTCTGCACGGCAATTGTTGGGTATCAGGGCTTTGCCAACCATCGTCGCATGTTGGCTGTATCGAAGCTCGCCCGCACCGACGATATGACCGGCCTCGCCAATCGACGCGCTTTTATGCATGCGGCGACGGAAGTCTTCGACAATACCGATTTCGATTATGCCGGCTTGTGTTTGTTCATCGTCGATCTCGATCATTTCAAGCAGATCAATGATGTGCATGGTCACGAAACGGGCGACAAAGTACTGATCCACGCGGCCAAGCAAATCGAAGAAGCCGCTCCTGAAGATGCCCTTGTGGCGCGGCTCGGCGGTGAAGAATTCGCTGTGCTCATGCCCTATTCAACCATCTCGCAGCTTCACAAACGCGCAGAGGCCATTCGCCATCGCGTCGCCTCGACCCCGTGTGAGCATCAGAATGTCAGCATCCGCGTCTCCGCCAGCGTTGGAGTCGGGATCGCGCATGCGCGTGACAATGTCAGTTCAGTCCTGTCACGCGCGGATGATGCCCTTTACGAAGCCAAGGATAAGGGCCGCAATCGGTTTGTAATCGCCGCTTAAGGGGCTTCGAGCGTCATCTCGTCGGAGAGACCCGCCTCGACCACGGGCTGATCCAGCCAAGCTGCAAGCGCCTTGTACATCGCATAGCTTTGGTCATCATGCTCGCGCACATAGCCTTCCGGCCATGCGCTCGCGCGGGCGACCACAATATCGTTTTCCCGATCGATATAGAGCGTTTGCCCATTGGCACCTGAGGCCGTGAACGTTCCATCAGCATAGGTCCACCAATGCCAGGCATAGCCGCGGTTGGGATTCGGATGCACAATACCGGGCTTCAAATGCGCTTCATCCGACACGGTCGCGCGGTCGACCCAATCGACCGGCAAAATTTGCGCGCCCTCCCAGACACCGCCCTGCTCGATGAGCAAGCCAAATCGGGCCCAGTCACGCAAAGCCGCATTGTAATACGCGCCCCCAATCTCGGCACCGTCAGCGCCTGCGCGATCCAGCACCCAGACCCCGTCATGCTCCATCCCGACGGGCGCCCAAATGGTCTGCTGCAAATAATCTGCGGCATCCATGCCGGACACGCGCCGCACCAGTTCCAAGAGAACCTGGCTCTCCGCCGTGTTGTAGTTAAACGTCGTGCCAGGCTCATGTTCGCGATCATACGCGATGGCCAGGTCGAATGACGGTGTCTGGCCGGTAATGACGCTGTCGGTCATGAACTCAACCGTATCGGTCATGTCACCGTCCCAAAGGTTTGGGTCATAGCGAACGCCGGAAGACATTTGCAGCGCCTGTTTGATGGTCACGCCATCATAGGCTGTGCCCGCGACGTCTGGCAGGTACTTCACGAGCGGATCGTCGACGCTGTCAATCTTGCCCTCAGCGACCGCGACGCCGACGAGCGTTGACGTGATCGACTTGACCAGAGACCAGGTGGTGAACCGGGTCGATTCATCCGCACCGCGGCCATAGCTTTCATGCACAATCTCACCCTGATGCAAGATCATCAGGCCAGAGGTTTCCATATCTGTGTAAAGATCGGCGAGCGTCTTGGTTTCCCCCTCATAGTCATAGGTAAAACCGCTCAAGGCCTCCACATCGACGGGGAGAGAGCGCGTATCAGGGCGGCTGGTAACGCGCCGGGTTGGATACAACTCGCTAGCGTTCTGGAAGAAATAATCCTGATCCCCCTCAAAGGCAGCAGCTCGGGCCAGCACATCGAGCGGCGGAGGGACGAAACGTGTATAGACAAAAATCCCAATTGCGGCCCCAGCGATCAACGCAACAATTGCAACCAATAGTGATTTCATAGCCTTCTCCCGAACCTCAGGAGACCAGCATGCTTCAAATTGTGGGGAGGCGTCTAGCCTATCGCTGCGCGAACGGCCTTGCTGGCAGGGCCACACTCAATCTGTCCGGGGAACTTTTCCCGCAAAGCAGACATGCAGCGTCCGACATCTTTCAGCTTACTGGCTTGCAGCTCATTGACGACAGCCGCCGCCGCAGACTCCAAGGCTTCGCCCGCAAGTGGCTTCGGCAAAAACGCGGCGATAATTTCGAGTTCTTCGCGTTCCCGTTCGGCATCAACGATCCGGCCATTGTCATCAAACTGCTTGATCGATTGCACACGTTGAGCCGCCATCGTTTCAAGCAGATCAACAATCGCCTCATTATCACATCCAGAGCATTCGCCCCGGCTGCGCGCGATCACATCCCGATCGTCCATGGCACATTTGATCAAGCGCAAGGTCTGGGCCTCGACACCATTGGTGTCGTCAGACTCTGCTTTGCTCAATGCCAGATTGATCCGGTTACGAAGTGTGACTTGGACGGTATGATCCAATTGACCCATTCGATAAGCCTCTAAAAGCCGCCTATTAAACTCCAAACCGCTTGACGGTCTGGTCCGCAGCACTCTATTTGCCACCCGTTTGCCTGAGAAACCGTTAAAGACAAAAGCGGATGGTGAGTCCAGCGAAGCGACGGAGATAAGTGCTAGATGACCAAAAATCAATCCGAGTTCGCCAGTGAGGCGAGTGGCGCTTTAGCCCTTGCAGACGGCACAGTTTTCCTTGGAATCGGCTGTGGTAGCGCAGGAATCGCAGTGGGTGAGCTTTGCTTCAACACGGCGATGACGGGATATCAGGAAATCCTCACAGATCCGTCATATGCCGAACAAGTGGTGCTGTTTACCTTCCCGCATGTCGGAAATGTTGGCGCAAACGCCGATGATCACGAGGAATCTAGCGTTAATGCCAGGAATGCAGCGGTCGGGACCGTGTTCCGCGAGCCCATCACGCCGCCATCGAACTGGCGCGCGGAAGACCATTTTGATGCATGGCTGGCAAAAAAAGGGATTGTCGGGCTGTCTGACGTCGATACCCGCGCCCTCACTCGCCTCGTGCGCGAAAAGGGCATGCAAAAATGTGCCATTCAATACGCGCCCGATGGCAAAATCGACACTGAAACCCTCATCCGAACCGCACAGGCCTGGGCCGGATTGGAAGCGGCAGATCTCGCCGCAAACGTCGATGCCGATGCCCAATTTGACCACTCAGAACGGCTTTGGGACCTCGCCGCGGGCTTTAGCACAGAGGATCAGCCCGAAAAGCACGTTCTGGTGATCGATTTTGGCGTTAAAAAGAACATTCTGCGCAATCTCGCCAACATCGGAGCGCGGGCCACTGTGGTCAATGGCGATGTGTCTTTCGACACGATCAAAGCGCTCAATCCGGACGGGATTGTTTTGTCCAACGGACCTGGCGATCCAGCCGCCACGTTTGAGCGGTCGGGCGCCCTGCTCAAAGCCGTGGTCGAGAGTGGCATTCCGATCCTCGGCATTTGCCTCGGGCACCAGCTCCTGGCGCTCACGCTCGGGGCCAAGACGAAAAAGATGGCGCAAGGCCACCATGGCGCCAATCACCCTGTAAAAGACCTGGAGACGGGAAAAGTCGAAATTGTGTCAATGAATCATGGCTTTACCGTAGACACAGATACGCTGCCATCGGGTGTTGAGGAAAGCCATCGGTCCCTGTTTGACGGCACCAATTCAGGACTGAAAGTGGCTGGGAAACCGATCATCTCGGTTCAACACCACCCGGAGGCCAGCCCTGGTCCGCAGGACAGTTTCTATCTTTTCCAGAGATTTGCAGACTTGATGACCGGTTAGCGCAGCGCCCGCAGCATCACTTCGAACGCTTCATATACGCTCTCTGCCGTTACGCCGTCCTCCTGGCGCGCCAGAGCAAACCCGGCGCCGTTGAGCGAACTTTGCACCATCACCGCCAACGCGTTGACGCGGTGCTCGGCCACAATCCCCTTCTTGGCGAGAAAGCGCATCCCCGCATGGACGTTCCGCGCGCCCAGATCGTGATCGCGCTCATACCAGCCTTTCAGACCGAACACAGCCGGGCCATCAATCAGAACGATTTTCTGATAATCCCGGCGCCGGGCATATTTCAGATAGACGCGACAACCGGCCAGAAATGCTGAGTAAGGCTCCGTGCGACTGCGCGCAGCATAGGCCGCTTGTCTCGCTTCGAGGTCCATCCCTTCCTGTAAGCGTGTCCAAACAGCGAGAAAGAGATCTTTCTTGGTTTTGAAATGATGAAACAGCGCGCCTTTAGTAATTCCCAAATCTACGCAGATCTCATTTATTGAAGTGTCGGCATATCCTTTTGCCTCGAACAATCGAGTTGCCTCAGCGATGAGCTTTTCTCGTGTCTTTTTTGCATCAGCTTTGCTACGTTTCGCCATGCAGGACCCAGAAATTGTTGACCCACCCCATACCGGTGGTATGTATAACATCCAAACGTGGGGTGATACAAGCAATCGCAGTTGCTTGCTCCACGCGGTCACGTGGGTCGTGGGGACGCGCGCGGACCAATTTAGAAGCCGGACCAATTCTCACTGGTCCGGCTTTTTTTGGGCGCTGCGATGGTTTAGCGCTCGTCGTCTTCGTCGTCGTCTTCATTGAGCCGGAACAGGCGCGGATCGATCCGCACATTGGTTTCAACATCGACGAGGTCGACCACAGTTGCCTGCAGATTGCCATCGACCGCCAGCCAACCGAGCAGGTCATACGTCGATTTATCGAACACCATAGTCAACGTGCCTTCCAGCTCACCGGTCGCATCTTGGACGCGAATGCCGATCCGTTCTTCATCCTCAAGCACACTGAGCACCTGAATATCGGTGTCGACATCAAGATCTGTTGACAAGATCAGTCCCAGCGGAGTCGCCCCAATCGGGACGCGGTCGACCGTCTCAAGCTCACTGTCTTCCATAGCGACAGTGGTTCCGTCTGAAACGATCAGGACGGGCGTCGGGTCGTCATAGTCAAATCGCATGCGTCCCGGCCGGTTCAGCGCGAATGTGCCGGTGACGACCGAGCCGTCGCCATTGGTCTGAACGAAATTGCCTGTCGCTGTCCTGGCATTGGCGAGCGCCGCGCTGGCGTCGGACAGAATTGTCGGCCATTCAGTTTCCGGGATGTCTCCGCGGCGCGCCGGGGGGTCAGCCGGGACGACTGGATCAGCCTCCACAGCTTCCGGCACCGCCTCAATGATTTCGGTTTCAACCGAGTCCATGGGCTCCAGAACAATTGGTTGTGAGGCTGAAGAACCCTCTTCGCTTTGGGCGGGGTCTGACGCGGTCTGTGTTTCCAAGACTGCGGCCTCTGTCACGCTGCTTTGTGCGTCGATCGCGACAGGGTTTGCTTCCGACTCGGCCTCAGGCTCCGCCGCAAACACGGGCACTTCGACCACCTCTTCGATGGGCGAGGACGGATCGGACTCAGCGGGCGAGACCTGCAATTGCGGCCCAAACGCCAAAACAAACGCAATCGTTGAAACCATAGCTACAAGCATCGGGACACTCCTCGTATTGCGCCTTACTTAAGACGGTCGCCGCAACAAAAACAGGGCTGAATCAAGGCATTTGTGCCCGCTTTCGTTGCCTTTGGTTCAGTTGCCGCGGGTTCAGATAGGCACCGTTATGGCGAACAACATCCCGCAACTTTTCCACAGGATTTTTGAAAACTCTAAAGCCCAGACATTTATGTCAAAAATCCATCGCCAAATCCTGGGATACAGCACGTCTTCTTCGGATTGCTTTTAATTCACTTGGCGAAATCAACAACTGGTGGCGTCTTAGCCACGAAACTGGGGAGCTTCTCTATGAAAACCACCCTTACTGTCCTTGCCGCCGCCGCTTTATTGGTCGGCTGCCAAAACGTCTCCAACCGCACGCTCGGCTCGACAGCCGGCGGCGCCATTATTGGCGCTGGCATCGGCACGATGGCTGGCGGCGATGATAAACGCAATGCGGCCATCGGCGCTGTTGTCGGCGGGCTCGCAGGCGCTGCTGTCGGGGTCTATATGGACCGACAAGAAGCGGCTTTGCGCGAACAAACCGAAGGTACTGGCATTGAAGTTCAGCGTGTCGGCGATCAAATCGCGCTCAATATGCCCTCAGGCATAACCTTTGATGTGAACAGCGCTTCCATCAAAAGCGATTTCTACGGACCGCTTGATGAAGTGGGCACCACGCTTTTAGAATACCCAAAAACCGCGATTGATGTGGTCGGGCATGCAAGTTCAGACGGCGATGATGCTTACAATCAATCGCTTTCCGAACGCCGGGCAAGTTCGGTCTCGTCTTATCTCGTAAATAGCGGGGTTCAATCTGTTCGACTGAATGCGTTCGGTATGGGAGAAACCCAGCCCATCGCGGACAATTCCACTCAGGCCGGCCGAGCTGCCAACAGACGCGTAGAGATCCTTCTCACGCCGATTGTCGAAGACGGTGCCTGATTAAAAAAGGCCGGAGCAAAACGCTCCGGCCTTTCTTTTTTTAACCGAGCAAACTCATTTGCCACTCAACTGCTCAAAACTTGGATCTGCGATCGCTTTGGCAATGAGCTCCTGCACTGCAGGTGTGAAAGCATCGATAACGTTTTGACAGGCGCTTAGAGCACTGAAACTGGTTTTAAATGAATAGGAGTTGGATACGCTATATCCGTCTGGGAGTGATGATGAACTCAGTTTGAGCTGAATATCCCAAGCCCCAGTACCAAACGAATTAAACTCCAGTTGCTCCACTACACCGTCAATTTTTTGTCCTTCCGCTGAAATCGCACCGGCGGTAAACATTTCATCGCGCAAAGCTCCCTCAATAAACTGAACAGGTGACTTGCCAGGAGCAACTTCCAGCGCGCCCAATGCACGGCAAGTTAAATTCTCATCGACTCCTGCGGCCGTAGAAAACGTACCGACTTACACCTTCTGATCGCCAAGCGCACTTTGAAACGCCATCACGTTCTGGGTTGATACGGTGTACGGTCGGCTCGAAGTCGTTTCGCACGCCCCCAGAGTTAGTGCTGCCAGAATTGTTCCCACAGCAAGGATACGTGTAGTCATGATTTCCCTCATAATTGCCTACAACCATAAATTGGTCGTCCCTTATGCATGGCACGCCGCTTTGTGTGGTCAACACCCCAAATAAAAAAGGCCGAGATTTCTCTCGGCCTTTCCACAGTATTTGGCTCGGCGAGTTAGGCCGCGGCTTTTTGTTTGACGCCGCCGGGTGGGAAGCGTGAGTAGAAGGTCTCACCATTCGCGGCCATGTCGCGCAAAAGCTGAGGCACCTTGAACCGGTCGCCATACTTTTCTGCGAGCGCATCGGCTTCGGCCACAAACTCTGGGATGCCCCAGATTAAGTCCATGTATGACGCGCACCCGCCGGTGTATGGCGCGAAGCCCCAAGCGAGGATTGAGCCAATGTCTGCGTCGCGGGCATCGGTGATCACGCCTTCTTCAAAGCAGCGCGCCACTTCCACCGCCTGGCGGACCAAGAAGCGATTGGTAAGATGCTTTTTCAGCTCTGGCGGACACTCATCGACAGTGACATCGATGCGGGTGTTGAGATCGGGCCAAAGCCGCGATGGCTTACCCTTCTCATTATAGTCGTAGAAGCCTTTGCCCGCTTTGCGACCAACGCGGCCCTGATCTTCGACCAGCCAGGCCATCATTTGGCCGAGCTCGTTGGAGTCGTAATCAACGCCCGCCGCCTGCGCCATTTGGCGACCGACTTTCAGAGCGGTGTCGAGACCAACAGAGTCAGATACTTCCAGCGCGCCCATCGGCATACCGGACTGACGACCAACATTTTCGATGATGGCGGGCTTGATGCCTTCGGCCAGCATCGCCATGCCTTCCTGCGTATAGGTGCCGAAGCAACGCGAGGTGTAGAAGCCGCGGCTATCATTGACCACAATCGGTGTCTTCCGGATCGCAAGAACATAGTCGATCGATTTCGCCAGCGTCTCTTCGCTGGTTTTCTCGCCGGTGATGATCTCAACCAGACCCATCCGCTCCACTGGGGAGAAGAAATGGATGCCGATAAAATTCTCAGGACGCGCTGAGGCTTCCGCGAGACCCGTGATCGGGAGCGTCGAGGTGTTTGATCCGAAGATCGCATCGGCGCTGATCACGTCTTCCGCCATTTTGGTGATCTTGGCTTTCAGCTCTGGGTTCTCGAAGACCGCTTCAACGACCAGGTCAGCGCCTTTGACATCATCATATGAGTCCGTCGTGGTGATCAGGTCGAGCAGCTTGTCGCCTTTCTCCTGAGTGGTCTTGCCGCGTGAGAGGTCCTTTTCGACGAGACGGCGAGAATAGTCCTTGCCCTTCTCGGCGTTCTCTTTCGACACATCGACGAGCACAGTTGGAATGCCCGCTTTAGCTTGCACATAAGCAATGCCCGCGCCCATCAGGCCCGCCCCAACAACCGCGATCTTTTTGAACTCAGCCTTGTCATACCCGGCCGGACGATTGCCGCCTTTGGACAACTCCTGCATGGACAAGAAGAGCGAGCGGATCATCGCTTTCGCTTCCGGACGCTGCTGGGTGTTGATGAAGTAGCGCGTCTCGATCCGAAGGCCGGCATCGATCGGCACTTGGGTGCCTTCATAAACGCAAGACAGAATGTTCTTCTGGGCCGGATAATTGCCATATGTGTTGGCCGCCAGCATCGCATTGGACATAGTCGCCACTTGGCCAGCGCCCGGTGAGCGGTGGACGACACCGCCTGGCATTTTGAAGCCTTTTTCGTCCCAAGGCGCTTTCGCCTCCGGGTTGGCTTTGATCCAGGCTTTACACTTGGCGACCGTGTCAGCTTTTGGGGCGAGCTCGTTTACGACGCCCATTTTGTGGGCTTTTTCAGCGTTGAAGCTTTTGCCTTGCAGGATCAGCGGCAGGGCTTCCTGAACACCGATCAGGCGCGGCAGTCGCTGCGTCCCACCGGCGCCTGGTAGGAGGCCGATCTTGGCTTCTGGCAGGCCGAATTGGATCTTCGGATTGTCGTTCGCAGCCACGCGGTAGTGGCCCGCAAGCGCGACTTCGAGGCCGCCACCAAGAGCGAGGCCATCCAGTGCAACAGCAATTGGCTTGCCGCAAGTTTCGAGCTCGCGAAGGGTTTTGTTGAGCGAGAAACCGCGCTCAAATTGCGCCGCCTTAAGCTCGGCTTCGGACATCTCTGCCGTCGGCTTACCGCCGCCACCCGCGCTTTCATTCATTTCGCCAAGGTCTGCCCCGGCGCAGAAGCCCGATGGCTTGCCCGATGAAATCACCAGACCGGTAATCTTGTCATTCGTCGCAACTTCTTTGGTGATGGCGATAATGTCTGCGATCGCCTTGCCGGTCAGCGTGTTCATGCTGCGGCCTGGCACATCGAACACCGCGTGCGCGATGCCATCACCATCAATATCGAAAGAGAATGTTTCGAGGTTCATTTGTCTTTATCCTGAGACTCTTGGGTGTCTTCATCACCCGATTTTTTACTTGAGGCGGAGAAGGCAAGCCCCAGCCCAACCCCCATCGCCACACCGGCCCCGAGGCCAGCTGCGATGTTGTCGGTCGACACGCCAATGGCGACCCCAATAGAGATACCAATGGCGATGCCGAGCGGAAGGCCTGCGTTTCCCATGTTTGATTAAACGCGTTCGATGATGGTCGCGGTGCCCATACCGGCACCCACACAAAGTGTGACCAAAGCGGTTTCCTTGTCAGAGCGTTCAAGCTCATCGACCATCGTGCCGAGCAGCATGCCGCCGGTCGCCCCGAGCGGGTGACCCATAGCAATCGCGCCGCCATTCACGTTCATTTTCTCATGATCAATGCCGAGCAGATGCATCATCAGCATTGGCACAGAGGCGAAGGCTTCGTTGAGTTCGTAAAGGTCGATATCACCGACATCCATGCCCGCTTTCTTCAGCGCTTTCAGCGTCACATCCGTCGGACCGGTAAGCATGATGCCTGGCTCAGAGCCGATGGAGGCCATTTGCTTCACCCGTGCGCGTGGCTTGAGGCCGAGCTTCTCGCCCATCTCTTTAGACCCGAACAGAACCGCAGAAGCGCCGTCCACGATACCAGAAGAGTTCCCGGCATGGTGCACGTGATTGATCGCTTCCAGTTCCGGGTAGCGTTGCTTGATCACCTCATCGAAGCCCATTGCGCCCATGCCCGCAAAGCTTGGGTTCAGCGCCGCCAGGCTCTGCATGTCGGCGTCGGGGCGCATGTGCTCATCATGGTCGAGCCGAACGCCGCCCATCTGATCTTTGACCGCGACGATTGATTTGGAGAAGCGGCCTTCTTCCCAGGCTTGCGAGGCCCGGCGCTGAGACTCAACGGCGTATGCGTCAACATCATCGCGGGAGAAGCCCCACTTGGTCGCGATCGTGTCAGCCCCGACACCCTGCGGAGAGAAGTAAGACTTCAGCGCAATCTGTGGATCAGATGACCAGGCCCCGCCAGCTGCGCCCATGGGCACGCGGCTCATGCTTTCAATGCCGCCACCGATCGCCATGTCGGCTTCGCCGGTCATGACTTTGGCCGCTGCCATGTTGCAGGCTTCGAGGCCTGAGGCGCAGAAACGATCGACCTGCACACCCGCTGTGGTCTCAGCATAGTCTGCGTTCAGGACGGCGATACGCGCAATGTCACCGCCCTGCTCGCCGACCGGCGACACACAGCCGAGGACAACATCGTCGACATATTGCGTGTCGAGCTCATTACGGTCGCGGATGGCTTCCAAGGTTTGGGTCGATAGCTCGAGCGCTGTGATTTCGTGCAAGCTGCCGGATTTCTTACCTTTGCCACGCGGGGTGCGAACGGCGTCATAGATATAGGCTTCAGCCATGGGAGGGGTCTCCTGTCTTTAACTCGTTAAACTCTTCATTTTGCGGGCGCCTTCATCGGGTTGATGGCGAGCGAAGCTCTGGCTCGAGCGGCCTCTTTGCCGCGGGAGTCGTAAAGGTCAGCTTCCGCAAAAATCACTTGTCGACCAATATTGCGAAGACGGGCGGCGACTTCAATCGCGCCCACCCGCACGGGTCGTAAAAAGGTTGTGTGCAGGTCGATGGTCGACGGAAACGCGCGGGTGCCAGTCTTCATCGTCGCCAGCATGCCGATCGTGTCGTCCAGCATGGCCGATAGATATCCACCTTGAATATAGCCTGCCGGATTGGTGAAGGCTTTTTTGCCCTCAAACCGCACCCGCGTTTCCAGCTTTCCCATATCCAGTGAGACGAGCTCAAAGCCAAGCGACTTTGAGCTTTCTGCGGGTTTGGGAAAGACTTCCGCGAGAAGGTGGCTGTCATCTGGCAACGTTTATAGCGTCCTCGCAATCAGCATTTTCATGACTTCATTGGCGCCGCCATAGATGCGCTGCACGCGGGCATCCTGATACATTTGGCCAATCGGATACTCATCCATATAGCCCCAACCACCATGCAGCTGCAGGCATTCATCAATGATCTTACATTGAAGATCTGAAATCCAATATTTCGACATGGACGCAGTTTCAGCGTCGAGCTCTCCTTTAAGGAGCAGTTCAGTACAGTGATCGACAAAGACTTTTGCCACGGTTGCTTCGGTTTTGCACTCGGCGAGTTTGAACTGCGTGTTCTGGAAGTCCATGATCGTGCCGCCAAACGCTTTGCGCTGTTTGACATACGCCACGGTCTCCCGCAGCGCGCGCTCGATCATGCCAATGCCTTGAATGCCAATTATGTGGCGCTCTTGCGGGAGCTGCTGCATCAATTGGATAAAGCCCTGGCCTTCTTCCGGGCCGAGCAGAGCTGAGGCGGGAACCTTCACGTCATTGAAGAACAGCTCCGACGTGTCCGCAGCAGGTTGGCCGATTTTCTTCAGATTGCGGCCGCGTTCGAAGCCTTCAACCTCATCGGTCTCGACCATCATGATCGAAATGCCTTTGGCGCCTTTGCTCGGATCGGTTTTGGCGCAGACCAGGATCAGATTGGCCGTCTGGCCATTCGTAATAAAGGTCTTTGAGCCATTGATGACATAACCATTGCCATCTTTCTTGGCGGTCGTTTTGATATTCTGGAGGTCCGAACCTGTTCCGGGTTCGGTCATCGCAATCGCGGTCACCAGCTCACCGGACGCGAGTTTGGGAAGAAGGCGCTGTTTTTGTTCTTCCGACCCATAATGGATGATGTACGGAGCGACGATCGCATTGTGCAGACCGATGCCAAAGCCCGCAATGCCTTGCTGTTCGAGTTGTTCGATGATCACAGCATCGTGGCGGAAATCGCCGCCTGCACCGCCATATTCTTCTGGCCCTGAGACCAGCAAAAGCCCTTGCTCGGCGGCCTTGTACCACACGTCTCGTGGCACCACGCCCGCCTCGCGCCAGTCTTCGACATGTGGTTTCAATTCCTTCTCGAAGAACTGTGAAACAGCTTCATTGAAGATCTTGATTTCCTCGTCCTGACGCCAGTGCGACAAGGGTACATTGAGGACATCAGACATAGGCGGGCTCCCAAGCGATAATTATGACGTTTACGTTCACGTCAATGTAGCGGCTGCGGCGTGTTTTGGCCAGTCGTGACGTAACGGGAAGTTGCATGCCAAACCCCCGCATTATGGCCTGCTATGACGATAAATGCGCGTTTCAGGTTCATCCGGTACCTTTAACGTCTGATCCCATGTCGCCTTCATGCGTTCTGCGAGCTGGATCGAAGCTTGATTGTCCTCATGAATGCCGCTGAGCAGATCCGGCCATCCCAAGATTTCACAGGCGAAGTTTCGGGCGTGACTGGCGGCTTCGAACGCATAGCCCTGACCTTCAAACCCCTCCCAAAGTATCCAGCCAAGCTCAGGATGCGGGAGTGTGATCGCCGTGTTCAAAGAGACCAGCCCCATCGCCTTTCCATCCGCTTTATGCACGATCGTCCAGGCCCCATGCCCCGCGATCACCCAACGCCCGGCACCTGCCGTAAACAAATCCCAAGCCGAAGTCCGCGAAATCGGACCGTCCGTGTAAATTGAACGAGGCGATGCAAAATAAGCCGCAAACGCGTCGAAATCCTCCGCCCGGTAGGGCCGTAGCACCAAACGTTCGGTTTCGAGCGTTGGTGCTACGGTAAAGGGCATTGCTTAGAACCGGTCGGCGGGCAGCGCCATCATCAGATCAGCGCCGGTTTTCAGCTTGGCAAGGTGCGACGCCGCTTCCGGCAGAACACGCGAAACATAGTACTTCCCGGTCACGATCTTGTCGTCATAGAAGGGATCGTCACCGCTCTTCTCCAAAGCCACTTTCGCCATCAGCGCCCACATGTAAGTCAGCGCGGTAAGGCCGAAGAGCTGAAGATAGTCTGACGAAGCCGCCCCAGCATTGTTGAAGTCGCTCATGCCGTTTTGCATCAGCCAATTGGTACCGTCTTGCAGCTGCGCCTTGGCCGATTTCAGACCTTCGATGAACGGTTCGAGTTCAGCAACACTTTCATGCGTGCCAATAAAGTCATCCATCTCGGCGAAGAAACTGAACACGGCCCGGCCACCATTTGACGCCAGTTTGCGGCCGACCAAGTCGAGCGCCTGAATACCATTCGTGCCTTCATAGATCAGCGTGATCCTGCAATCGCGGACGAACTGCTCCAGCCCCCATTCTTGGGTAAAGCCAGAGCCGCCATGAATTTGCAGCGCTTCGTTGGCCATTTTGAAGCCGCGATCGGTCAGGAAGGCTTTGAGGACCGGCGTCATCAGCGCCATATAGTCGCTGGCTTTTTCGCGGACTTTATCGTCTGGAGACTTGTGATGCAGATCCCCATACAAAGCGGTCCAATATGTGAACGCGCGTGCGCCTTCGATGAAGGCTTTCTGGTCCATCAGCATGCGGCGCACATCTGGATGCACGATGACAGGGTCTGCGGGTTTGTCCGGCGCCTGGACGCCTTTCAAAGACCGGCCTTGCAAGCGATCATTGGCGAAATCCACCGCGTTTTGATAGGCGACTTCAGCCTGGCTGAGCCCTTGCATGCCGACCCCGAGGCGCGCCTCGTTCATCATCACGAACATGGTGCGCATGCCTTTATGCTCTTCACCGACAAGCCAACCGGTCGCGCCATCATAATTCATGACGCAGGTGGCGTTGCCATGGATGCCCATCTTCTCTTCGAGACCGCCGCAAGACGCCTCATTGCGCTCGCCGAGGGAGCCATCTTCGTTGACGATGTATTTCGGCACGACGAAGAGCGAGATGCCTTTGATCCCTTCTGGCGCGCCTTCAATGCGCGCGAGCACGAGATGGATAATGTTCTCCGTCAGATCTTGCTCACCACCTGAGATCCAGATTTTCTGGCCGGTGATTTTGTAAGAGCCATCCGCCTGAGGAACCGCTTTCGTCTTGATCAGTCCGAGATCGGTCCCGCACTGCGGTTCGGTCAGGTTCATGGTGCCAGCCCACTGACCAGACGCCATTTTCGGGCCGTACTTGGCTTTTTGCTCTTCCGATCCGCCGGCCATCAAGGCCTCAAACGCACCGGACGTCAGCCCCGGATACATGGCAAAGGCCATGTTCGCAGATGACGTCATTTCATTCGCCGCCATCCCGACAACATATGGCAGGCCCTGCCCGCCCATATCTGGAGACTTGCCGAGCAGCGGCCAGCCATTGTCGACCATTTGCTGATAGGCTTCCGGGAACCCGTCCGGGGTTTTGACGCTGGCATCCGCATTCCGAATACAGCCTTGCTCGTCGCCAACCTTGTTCAGCGGAAACAGGACCTCTTTGGCGAACTTGCCAGACTCTTCCAGGATCGCGTCGACCAGGTCAGGGGTCGCTTCCTCAAATCCGGGCAGGTTGGAGTAGTTTTGGATGGACAGCACATCATGCAAAATGAACTGCATGTCGCGAATTGGGGCGTCGTAACGTGGCATCTGGGTATCCCTCGAGTTTTTATTATTAAACCGTGACGCTTGCTTTAGCGCCACGGTTTGGAAAGGTCATTCAACTTCAGCGAGCCGAACTATTTTGTCTTACGCGTCATCCAGCTGGCGGCGCGCAACTGCATCATAGGCTTTCAGGTTCTCGGCTTCCGCCGCGCCGGGGCCGATTTTCTCCAGCTGCTCCTCCAGCCACTCGATCCCGTTATGCAATTCCTGCAGCGCCATTTCGATATCTTCGCGCTGGTTTTCGAGCTCTTTGATCTGGTTCTGGAACTTAACAAGCGACATGCGCATCTGAGCGCGCTGTCCATCTTCGAGACCATAAAGATCAAGAATTTCGCGAATGTCGGCCAGCGGCAAACCGAGACGCTTGAGGCGGACGATGATCTTTACGCGGCCACGATCGCGATGAGAATAGACGCGGGTCATGCCGTCCCTGGCCGGGTGCAGCATGTCTTTGTCTTCGTAGAAGCGCAAGGCACGGGGGGTGATTCCAAACTCGCGCGCCAGTTCCGAAATGGAATATGTGCGAGAGTCAGCGATAGAAAGTGAGGTTACGGTATCAGGCATGTGTGCAACTATGCCTTGTCTTTACGCGAACGTCAACGTCAGGCTCACGTCAACGTAAGCCAAATTATGAACAAGTCTTACGAAATTCCGCTTCGGTGTTTACCTTTTTAACCCGGAATTAAGAGCGTTCACGCCATCTCTCTACTCAGAATAGCGAAATGCGCGCGTTTTTTCGAATCAGACGCGGGCGAAATCGGAGTACCGGGTATGAGCCAGTATGGGTCATGGAGCGTTAAAGGGGTCGACGATCGGGCACGTGCTGTTGCCAAGGAAAAAGCGCGGCTGAAAGGCATAACGCTCGGCGATTACATAAATAATCTGTTGCTTGAGGGCCATTCTGAAGCCGGTCCGAGAGATTATTTCGAACCCGTCAGCACGCCGCGTCCCGGCGCTTTAGACGGTCTCGCGCAGCGCATCGAAGCGGTTGAAGCCCGCTCGACCCTGGCCATTACCGGCATCGATCAATCGGTCCTGGGTTTGCTGGCGCGCCTGGAGAACACTGAAAACTCGACCTCGGCCATGGCCGCCGAAGTCGAACGGATGATCGACGAGTTGCGCGAAACGCACGAAGATCTGCAGAGCAAAGTTGGCGTCCTCGAAACCGATGAGAGCGGCCAGCAGAGCCTTGAAGCCATGAAGGCTTTGGAGGATGCGCTCGGCAAGCTCGCCTCCCATGTTTATGAAGAGGGTCGCCTCAACCAGGATGAGACGATGGCCATGAAAGGTCGCGTTGAGGCTGGCTTCAACGACTTGAATGAACGTGTTGAAGGCATGGAGGTGAAAGTCGAGTCGACTCTGGCCGATGCCGCCAAGCGGGTCGAAAAAGCTGTACAAGAAGCCGAGTTGCGCGCCGAAGGTACGGGGCGCCATCTGTCCGAACGATTCACGAATATTGAGTCCTCCGTCGCGACCAAGCTGGCCAAAGTCGACGAAGTCGAAGGTCGCATGAAAGCGGTCGAAGGCGACGTATCAGGCGCCATCACATCTTTGGAAAACACGCTCGCACGCATTCAAGATCGCTTGCATCGCGCTGAAACCACAACAGATACCGCCCTGAAAGCGCTCGAGCACACATTTGCCAATCTTGATGAGCGGATCAGTTCTGTTGCCGCTATGGCCAATCCGGAGAAAACCGAAGCCTGGCGCGCTGCGATCGAACAGCGCTTTGACTCTCTGGCAAAAGATCTGCGCAATGGAGTTGAAGAATCCCGGCGTCAATTGGCTGAGGAAATCGAACGCGCGGCTGCCGGTGCGCGCCCTGAACTAATGGGTGAGCTCGAAACCCGCGTCTATGCGCTGGAGCGCAATGACTCGTCCGATCAGATCGACCAGATCGGCGAGCAGGTGGCCAGTCTTTCAGATACGCTTGATAAGCGCATTGGGGAGAGCGAACGCCGCAGCGCTGATGCGATCGAGCAGGTTGGTGAACAGGTCGCGACGGCGATTAAGCATGTCCAGGCCCGTCAGGAGCAGGGGCAGCGCGCGTTAGCCGACAAAGTAACAGCCTCTGAAGCGCGCCAGGAAACGCGTCTCTCCGACGCGCTTTGCAACATCTCAGATCGTTTGGCCGAAATGCAGAATCAAACGGTGACGGCGGTCTCGCCGGTCCAACGCGCGATCGTATCCCTCGCCTCTAGGCTTGAGGCGCTCGAGGACTTCACCGCTCCCCCAAACTCTGAGCCAAGCGAATCCGAGTTGCCGGACCTTCCGGAACTCGAGGTCGATCATACCCCGATCGAAGTGCAACCCATTGAGCAGCCCGAACCAGAGGTCGAGGCGGACCCGTTCGAGTCTTATGTTGAAACGCCGGTCGAAGCCTCCGAGTTTGGCGAAGAAGATCCAGACGAGTTTATCGCAGGCCTGCCCGACTTTGACGGCGACTCGGACGCTGAAGCGTTTGCCGAACCGCAAGACGATTTCGAAGCGTCACAAACTGCCACCGCATCCGAAGAGGAGTGGGACGTCGCAGAAACGCCAATCGATCCTACGCATGCGGATGACGACTATCTGGTAGATGCCGCGTCTATGCAGGAGATCGATCAAGAGGATACGCCGGTACCGGAGGCTGAGCCCGACCCGCTGGCGGAACTCGGCAGTTGGGAAGACGCTCAACAAGAGGCCCGAGACTCTGATGTCTTCTCAGAGCAGGTCGAACGCGATGAGCTTGAAGAATTGTTGCCAGCGCTCGACGAAGAGCTCGCGCACAATACACAAGCACCGAGCGAAGACGAGCTTGCCGATCCAGACGTGGAAGAAGACGCCGCAGACTATCTAAGTCGCGCTCGAAACGCAGCGATTGCCGCGGCCACTGACCCGCAGCGCGATGGCGGAAAACGTCGGAGTCGACGCCCCGCCGCGTCGGCCGCGCCCAAATCATCTAAAGGTGGCAGCAAGAAGCTCCCCATAATTGCTGCAGCCTCTGTGTTCGCAATTGCAGCCGCTGGCGCAGGCGGCTGGGTCGCTCTGCGCGGCAAGCAAGTGACCGCAGACACCGACGCGCCGACCATTGCGACCAAAAGCTCGCTGGCAGAAGCGCGGACGGAACAAGGAATCGAGCCATCCCTGACCGGGGTTGAGTTTGCCGAAGCGGTCGACATCAACCTTGATGAAACGCTGTTCGACGAACAAGGCAGCGCCGCAGGAAATGCGCAAGCCGAGCCAACTCTGGCCGCACCAGAGCCGGTTGAATTGGCCGTCCCGACAGATCTTCCAACAATCCCGCAAGCGCTGACTGTTGATCGGGCCGCCGAGAACGGCAATGCGATCGCCCAATTCCAATGGGGCGAATCGCGTTTGGAGGCGCAGGATCTGGCCGAAGGGGCCGATTTTGTTCGCCGCGCCGCCGAGCAAGGGCTGCCAGCCGCACAATATCGCCTTGCCAAACTGCATGAGCGCGGCATTGGGGTGCCCCGCGACTTCACTGAAGCGCGCGCCTGGACCGAACGCGCTGCGACGGGCGGAAACGTCAAAGCCATGCACGATCTCGCAGTCTTTTATGCCGATGGGGAAGGCGGCGCGCAATCTTATGCCGCCGCAGCGGAGTGGTTCCGCCGCGCCGCAGATTTCGGCATTGTCGACAGCCAGTACAATCTCGCCGTCCTTTACGAGAACGGTCTTGGCATCTCTCCGAGCCAGGTCGAAGCCTTGTATTGGTACGAGGTTGCCGCGCTGAACGGCGATGCGAGCGCCCCCGGAAACGTCGCGACGCTTCGCAATGCCCTTCCGCTTGAGCAGGCTCAACAAGCCCAGCGTCGCGCCGCCAATTGGGCGCTCGCTCCGATTGATCAGGCGGCAAATGGAGCTTTTGGCGCGCAAACCTGGGACCGCTCAACACGCGCCCAAGTCGAGGCGATCCAGACCGTGCTGAACGGCCTTGGGTATGAAGCGGGCGCGGCAGATGGCTTGGCTGGCGCGGGCACCCGCACGGCCATTCGCGCCTTCCAGTCCGATTATGGGCTGGAGACGACCGGCAATATTGATGCAACGCTCATCGAAGCGCTGAACACGCAGGTTCAGAGTTTGGCGGGATAACTGCCCCGCGCCCCGAACCGAATACGCCGAAACAGAATATAGAGCCCGACAATCGCTGCAGCGATCGCCAGAGCTTGCGTGCCCGTCCGCGTCCAATTGTTAATCACGATCCCCGTCAGTCCCCATGCGAGCGCGACGAAATACCATCCATTCCGGCTGACATAATTGGCAAACACGAAGGCAAGGCAGGCAGCCGGGATCAGGGTCATCCACAGAGACTGCCAGACGGCGTCGGTGACACCGCGTCCAAGCAGCCAGCGACCAAGGTCAGGCACACTGATCGAGATCGCAACGGTGAGCCATCCGGCAAACAAGCCGACCGTCAGCCCATACAGGATCGTGCGCCACGTGCCATCAAAACGCCCGGCGCGGTCCTGCCGATAGGCCGCTTCCCAGGTAAAGAAGGCGATCGGGAACAAGAGCAGGAAATCGAGCCAAACCTGCCCGATCGATTGCGCTGAGACCATCCAGACCATATTGCCAAGCGCTGCGAAGGCCAAAGGCGCAGCGAGGCGCTCACTGGCCGCGTCTGGCGCGCGCAAATTGACGATTGCCAGGATCAGGAGGCCTGTGAAAATAACGCTCCAGATCGAAAAGAAAACGCCGATTGGCAATTCCGGCGGTATGCCATACGCCGTCGCGCGATCTCCAATCGATTCGCCAATCCCAAGCTGCGGCAAGACAGGCACAAAGAACTGGGCAATCGCTACGATCAGGAACAGCAGTTTTATCGGCAGTGTCATAAAGTCCTCCACCGCTTCCCATGGCAAAGTCTGCTAAAAACTTCCAGTCATGGTTTCGTGATCAGCTCATTTGGCCTGCGCTGCGACCTTATAGAGCGTCACGAACAGTTCCCGCGTGGCCGGCTCTGCGAGCCCCGCACCGCCGGGCGATTTTGCCATTAGCTCCAGGTCGTGCAGGCGTTCAACCAGCCGGGCCAGACGCGCCGCGGGCCATTTTCGAAGCCGCGCCTGAAAAGCGGGCCAATCTGATTTCCAGACCGGCGGCTTGAGCTTCATCCCGACATTTCCGCCGCCGGAATCGCCTTGCAGAGCATGGGCTTCCAGCATTCGGCTCGCTTCCATTTCGAACATGCGCACAAGACTGATCGGCGACAGGCCTGCATCAATGACACGATCCATCTCGGCCTGCGCCTGGTCTGGCTCGCCTGCCAGCGCCTTCAAGACAGCCGAGCGCGCACTCTCATCCGCATTGGTTTCGCACAAGGAGCGGACGTCTTCGACTGAGACCGCACGACCGAGATTGTGGGCATAGACCGCCAACTTCTCCATTTCCGCATTGGCGAGGCTACGATGGCCCGGCAGACCGCCGACAAAGACCGACAAGGCGTCCGGATCAATCGATACGTCCCGCGCGCCCAAAAACGCTTTGACCAGGTCCGACATGTCCGACGCTGTATCGGAGAACATGTGCAGCGCTGCAGCGTTCGGAGCCGCTTCAAAAGCCGTGCGCAGTTTAGAGCGCGTGTTGAGGCTGCCATTTTGCAAGACAAGCTTTGCTGCCACGCGTTCTGTTGGAAAGTCCAACACCTCTTTGATCAAAGAAAACAGTTTCTCGCCTTTGGTTCGGATGCGAATAATCGTCCCTTCTCCCAACAAAGACACCGCCTCCAGTGCATCAAACAGACGCGCCGGTTCGCGTTTAATCTCGTCTTCATCGAGGGTCAGGACGGTGCTCGGATTGTCCTTTTGCCAGGCCTGAATCAGCGCGTTGGCAATGTCCGCGACCACGCCTTCATCATCCCCAAAAACCAGGGCGAACGCGCAGGCAGGGTCAGGTCGTTTGGCAAATCGCTCAGCGCTCGCGCCCTGAAACTTCATTGCGCGTTGGCCATTTTGATCCGCAAATCATCAGCGATGCGGCGGGCCAGAACGTTCATCGCCCGCTCGCTCGCATCGATCTGCGCGGCAATATCTGAAAACGGGGCGTCAGGCACAAGAAAGCTGGTTTCCGCAGCAGACCGTCCGGAAATCGCATCGCCTTCAATCACCAGAACATAATTGGCGCTGACGATAATGTCGGTTCGCGTTGCCGCTTCGTCCGGCTGAAGTGCCAGTCGGCCCAGCGTTTCATCAAGTTCGACTTCAAGCGTTGCCGGACCATCAAGCCCTGGCAGACCCGGCGCCAGCTCGAGCAATAAGGCTTTGCGCAAAGCCTGCCCTGACCGCCCATCAATTTGCGTCACGCGAACGTCGCCGCCGCTCGCGCCATTGGCATAAAGCGGGGTAAACCCACATGCAGTGAGCGTCAGAGCGAGGAGCGCGATGGCGGCATGTTTCATCATACGACGATATTCACGATCCGCCCGGGAACGACAATCACTTTCTTGATGGTTTTGCCCTCAATGAAGGATTGCAAAGCCGGTTCCGCCAGCGCTGTGGCTTCGATGTCATCCTTGCTCGCGGTTTTGGCGACGGAGATTTCTGCGCGGCGTTTGCCATTCACCTGGATTGGTAGGGTCACACTGTCTTCGACGAGTAAGGTCGTATCCACATCCGGCCAAGCCGCCGCCGAGCAAAGCCCTTCACCGCCGATCAGGCTCCAGCACTCTTCCGCCAGATGAGGCATGAACGGGATCAGGCAACGCGCCAGCATGGACGCCCCCTCAAAGCGGGCCTGAATGAGATCTTCGCCGCCTTGTTCGGCTTTCTTGAGCGCGCTTACCCATTCATGCACGGTCGCGATGGCGGAATTGAAGCGAAACTCTTCGATCGCCTTATCAATCGCGTGGGCGGCCTTGTGGGAGACCCGGCGCAAGGCCATCGAAGCGTCACTGCCACTGACCGGATCAGCGAGCGACAGCACGCTGAGCGCATTGTAAACGCCCCAGACTCGTTGAACGAAGCGGCCCGCGCCCTCAGCGCCAGCTTGAGTCCATTCGACGTCTCGCTCAGGCGGGCTGTCCGACAGAACAAACCAACGCGCCGTGTCCGCACCGAAGGTCGCGATAATATTGTCGGGGTCGACCGTGTTCTTCTTCGACTTCGACATTTTCTCGATCGCGCCGACTTTGACCGGCGCGTCAGAGCTGATCTCGAACCAAGTGTCGCCGCGCTGCTCAACTTCAGCTGGCTGCAACCAGCGTCCATCCTCGGCTTTGAATGTCTCGTGGGTCACCATGCCTTGTGTGAACAGGCCCGCAAACGGCTCTCCGCTCGGCAGATCCACCTCGCCGACATCGCGCATGGCCCGCATGAAGAAGCGCGCATAGAGCAAGTGCAACACTGCATGCTCAACCCCGCCAACATATTGATCCACAGGCAACCAATAGGCCCGCTCAGCCGGGTCATCGACGCTCGCAAATCGGGCAAAATACCAGCTGGAATCATTGAACGTGTCGAGCGTATCGGTCTCGCGCACGGCGTGCTCACCGCAATTGGGGCATTTCACATATTTCCAGGTCGGATGGTGTTCCAGCGGATTGCCGGGCTTATCAAAACTCACATCATCGGGGAGTTTGACCGGCAGGTCTTCTTCCGGCACCGGCACGATCCCGCATTGCTCGCAGTGAATCACCGGGATCGGACAGCCCCAATAGCGTTGCCGCGAGACGCCCCAATCACGCAGGCGGTAGTTCACCGTGCCCGTGCCGAGCGACATGTCTTCAATTTTCCGGATCGTGATCGACTTTGCTTCATTGATCTCGAGACCATCCAGAAAATCCGAATTCATGATCGAGCCTGGACCCGTATACGCGGTCTCCATGTCGACGCCCTCGCCGGACGACACCCAAGCCGCAGATGCGGCATCCTTATCGGATGGCTTCACCACAGGCAGGATCGGCAAATTGTATTTGCGGGCAAAATCAAAGTCGCGCTGATCATGGGCTGGGCAGGCGAAGATCGCGCCCGCCCCATAGCCCATCAAGACAAAGTTCGCGACATAAACCGGCAAGAAAGTATCCAAAAAGGGATGGGAAACCCACAAGCCGGTGTCGAAGCCCATTTTTGGGGCCTTTTCAATGTCCGCCTCTGACGTGCCGACCTGAGCGCACTCGGCGCGGAATGCCTCTAGCTCTCCATTGCTGGCAGCCATCTCAATGGTCAAAGGGTGATCTGGCGACAGCGCGACAAAGCTCGCGCCGAAAAGCGTGTCCGGACGCGTTGTAAAAATCTCAAGTCCGTTCGGAGCTACTTGGGTGGCGATCGCCTCACGTTCCCTTTGCAGCTTATTTTCTGCCTCGCTCTTCTCGACTATTTCGGCGGGTGTCCCTTCGCGGTAAACCGTCTCACCGGACATTCCCGCCCATTCAAACCGCATTTGCAGGCCTTCCGACCGGCCGATCCAATTGGCTTGCATGGTGCGGACTTTTTCTGGCCAGCGCTCCAGCTTTTGGACCTGTTCCAGCAAGTCTTCGGCATAATCGGTGATCCGGAAGAACCATTGCACCAACTCACGCTGTTCAACCGGTGCGCCTGAGCGCCAGCCTTTGCCGTCGATGACTTGTTCATTCGCAAGGACGGTATTGTCGACAGGATCCCAATTCACTTTGGCCTTTTTCTGATAGACGAGGCCTTTCTCCATGAATTTCAAAAACAATCGCTGTTGCTCGCCATAATAATCTGGATCACAGGTCGCAAACTCGCGCGACCAATCGAGCGACAGACCCAGCTTTTCAAACTGCGCTTTCATGGCAGCGATGTTCTGATAGGTCCATTCACCGGGGTGGACGCCTTTCTCCATCGCTGCGTTTTCGGCCGGCATGCCAAACGCGTCCCAGCCCATTGGGTGCAGAACGTTGAAGCCTTTCGCTTTCTTGTGCCGCGCAACGACGTCGCCCATCGCGTAATTGCGGACATGCCCCATGTGCAGACGACCGGATGGATACGGAAACATCTCAAGCACATAGGCTTTGGGCATGTCACCCGCTTCAGCAGGTGTTTTGGCTTTGAACAGCTCGGTCTGTGCCCATGCTTCACGCCATTTGGGTTCCGCCTCTTGCGGATTGTATCTTGAGGCCATGGCCTCCCCCATCAATGTCTAAATTAGTTGAGTTCGGATGCTTTGAGATTCCGCGCCCGTGCAAGAATGGCATTCTCGAGCTGAATCCCTGTGTCTGGATCGACGGTCGCGTCTGTCCATGTCCCATCCTGATTGGTCTGACGGAACACGCTGACTTTCACGCCGTCGGCCCTAAGTCGCGAATCGAGAATGTAGACAGTCGCCTTGATGCGCTCATCGCTGGCATTCTGGAACGAGTGCCAGTCATAAATGATGGTACCGCCGAACGGGTCAGCATCCACCAAGGGCAAGGATTGCAGCGTATCGAGGCTGGCGCGCCAGAGATAGGGATTGGCCCCGCCGGCAATCTCGTCGACGACCCGCTCATCGAAATCGTTGCCGCCACCAAAAACGCAACCCGAGAGTGCCATGGCACCGAATGCTGCTGCGATGAGGGATGAAACTGCCTTCATATCGTCATTTCCCGTTGGCAAGACCTTGTTGATTAACAGTCTCTATAACACCTGAGTCACAGCCTGCCAGTGCCGATATGCGGAACAGCGATAAGGATCGAAGAACGCCCATGAAACCGTATCAGCTTTGTCTGCTCTCAAGCTTTGCCTGGCTACCAGGTTTCGCCGTGGCCCAAACTGGGAGTCCGGTTGAAACTGAATTCGAATTTGAGTCTGTCACAGTGATCACGCCATTTGCAGATGAGGCGACAGGCACCGAGGTTGAACCAGTCCTCGGCGAAATTTCACTGATCGGGACGAGCGAAAAGGTGCTAGAAAATGGCGTCCGCCTGCGCGCTCGAGGGGCCTTTCGTCTGCAGTCTGATCACCCGACCCGGATTGGCGGGATCGGGGGGTTCGGACCCGAAACCACAGCCCCAGTGGGCGCGTTTTCAGGTCTCTCAGCAGCCCCAGCCAATGATGATAGCGATCTTCGCGGGCGCTGGGAGAGCGCCTATTTGCAAGTCGACGGTGGCTATGGCGAGGTCCGGCTCGGCAAGGATCAAGGCGTCGCGGCGCGGTTTCACGAAGGGGCCCCGTCAGTGCTCTCGCACGCCCGTCTCGACAGCGCCCTGATCGATCCCTCAGGACTGAGTACGGTCCGTACACGTCATGATCTGACCGGTCCAAGTGCGAAAGTCTCTTATGCCAGTCCGCGCCTGATCGGTGTAAGGGCGGGGGTGAGTTTCACACCCAGCGCAGACGCCGATGGTTTGGACAGTCGTCCGAGCGCCGGCACGGGCGGATTTGCCCCCGAAATCGAGAACGCCATCGAGCTTGCGCTCAACGGAACTCGCCGATTACGCGAATCAGGCTGGCGATTTGACCTCGGACTGGGGTGGTCCAAGGCAGATGCCGACACACGCGGACCGGGTGCGGTCTATCAGTCTGTCGAGACATTTTCGGCCGGAACACGGATCGAAAAAGACGATTGGACGTTCGGTGTCTCGTGGCTCGAGTCTGATAATGGACTGCCCCAAAGCGACTATAACGCCTGGAGTGCGGGCCTGCACAGAGAAGCCTACAGCACTGATTTTTCGATAGAATATGGAGAATCAAGCGATCATGGCGCAGACCTTGAATCACACGGCTGGCGCGTGGGTGCGTCCCGTGAGTTCGGGCGCTCAAATCGGCTGGCTATCGCATATTTGCATGATGAGACCCACCGCCCCCTGCAAAACTGGGAGACCCGCGGGATTGTTGTCGAAATCACACTCTCACAGGAAATTGTGCAAGTTTCTGGAAATTAAGGTTCTATTAACGACTCTCGCTGCTATTTAGTGCATAGGAATATCTTATGCGCACACTAATGGTTTCTCTTGCATCTATTGGCTTCCTCGCCCTTCCGGCGATGGCTGAGCAAGACGTGCCTGAAATGCCAGCGCCCTCGATTTCCGAATCTGACCTTGCGGAACCGGACTGGTTTCAAACGTTCAATTTCAGCAGTGCGGACTTTAGCACACCGATTTGGGAAAACACGCCGGCGCGGACGTTCAACCTGGCCTGGATCAATGGTGACCGCTGGAGCCTCAGCCTGGATCTGACGTCACGCGAAGAAGGCTCCGCCCTGCCTCGCGAGGAAATGATGGCGGAAGCAGAGTTCCGGATCACGCCGCGCATCTCAGTAGGCGGCGAACTGACGATTGGCGCAGAAGAGTTTGACGACACGGCGCAATGGGAAGATCAAGAGATCGAAGCCGGTATTCGTCTGCGGTCAGCCTTCAAGTTCTAATCAGAGGATCAGGCTTTCGCGCCCCGCTTGCCCCCGCCATAGGCGGGGTTTTTTATGGCCGCTGCTTCATCAAGGGGCCAACGCGGTCGTGCCGCAAAGGCGAGCCCATCTTCCGGATACAAACCCGCAGCCAGCCGTTCAGCCCCAGCCAATGCAATCATTGCTGCATTATCGGTACAGTGCCGCAACGGCGGGGCGATCAGCTTCGCATGGTGTGCACGAGCAACCTCGTCCAAAGCAGAACGAATGGTTGCATTCGCGGCGACACCGCCAGCCACAACCAATCGGGTCTCGTCAGCTCGACCCGCCTGAAACGTTGCTAACGCACGCTCGGTCTTCTCGGCCAGACACTCCGTGACGGCGGCTTGAAAGCCTGCGCATAGATCAGCCTGCGCTTGAGCATCGAGCGGTTCGGCTTGTGCCACTCTCGCCGCGGCGGTTTTCAAGCCGGCAAAACTCAGATCCAGCCCGGGTCGGTTCAAAAGCGGACGCGGCAAGGCGTAACGTGCCGGGTCGCCAGACTTTGCCAGACGCTCCACCGCCGGTCCGCCCGGAAACCCAATTCCGAGCGTCTTGGCAAGCTTGTCAAATGCCTCTCCAGCCGCGTCATCGATCGTCGAGCCCATGCGGCGATACTCGCCCAACGCCTCAACCGCGAGAAACTGGCAGTGTCCGCCGCTCACCAATAGTAACAGATACGGGAACGGACAGTCCTCCGCGAGACGTGGCGAGAGCGCGTGCCCCTCCAAATGATTGATCGGCAAGAACGGTTTTTCAGCCGCCATCGCGAGCGCCTTGCCGGTCATCATGCCGACCATGACGCCGCCAATCAGACCTGGCCCACTGGTTGCGGCAATCCCATCCAAATCAGCCAAAGCGAGGCCGCTCTCACGCAAGGCGGTTCCGGTGACCGCATCGGCAATGTCAGCATGCGCCCGGGCGGCGATCTCGGGCACCACACCGCCATACGGCGTGTGCTCGTCAATCTGACTGCGGACAATCTCAGACAAGATCGACACGGAGCCGTCCGCCTCACGGCGCACGACCGCAGCCGCGGTTTCATCGCAACTGGTTTCAATTCCCAGAACTGTGAGCGCTTGTGTCATGCGCGCGATATAGGCGTCCCACTTCGTTTAGGGAACTCGCCTAGTCCAGCAGTGCCGCTTTCATCTCGGGCAACCAGGCTTCGCGATCGACATCATAAACGTTGAGAGAGCCAGCAAAATCCCAGTGACACCACGAAAGCCCGCGGTCCTCCATGCCGGTTCGCAAAGTCCGGACCCAGCGCGCCCGCTGTTCAATCGGCACACGTTTATAGACCCCGAACTCGCCAACAAAAACGGGCATCCGAAACCGCTCCTGAACGGCGACGGCTTTATCAAGTTCGCTCAACATCTCTTCGACGTCGTCGCGCGTCCCCCATCGCACACCGGTTTCAGTCACACTGGTCCAACTCGCGCCCTGATGAGTGAAATCAAATGGCGAGTATTCGTGATAGGTCAGCATCACTCGGGGATCATAGTCTGGCCGTGACTCTTCAAGCGCGCTGAGATTGCCCCAGAATGCGGTGCCTAGAATGACCCAACGCTCCGGATGGTCCTGCCGAATGCGTTCTAGCAAGCGCTGGTTTAACGCGTCCGTGCGGGCGGTTGTCATCTTCGTGTGAGGTTCATTGAGCGTCTCGAAAATGACCGATTGAGGTGCTCCGGCATAGTGTGTCGCCAATTGATCCCAGAGGGCTTCCAGCCGAGGTTCATGCGCGTCTGGATTGTCGTTTAACTCATCATAGTGATGAACATTCACGATGATCTTCAGCCCAATCTCATCGGCCCAGCCGACGATTTCGTCGACGCGCGCGAGAAAGCCTTCATCGATCGTGTAAGGGGCTGTCTCTTCAGCGTGGACGGACCATCGGATCGGCAAGCGAACCGCGTCAAAACCGGCATCATATAGGCGCTGCAGATCCTCCCGGCGAACCGTATACCCCCATTCGCCTTCATAATACGCTTCCAACGCGCTCCCGAGATTCATGCAGCGCTCAATCGGCGCTTGCGCGATCGGGACGGAGGTGTCGATGTCAGGCGCTCCGTCTTGCGCTTGACTGCAGGCGCAGAGCGTCAAAACCATTCCCAAAAGCACTGATCGCATGAATGTCCTCCTGCCGGATCGGCTTGCGCCCGCCAAGGATCACCCTTAGCTGATTCTGCGCGTACACTGACAGTCGCAAGAATGGAGCCAAAATGGCAAGCGCTCACCCCGTGAAAATTGGCACGCGAGGCTCGCCGCTCGCGCTGTATCAAGCCGAACTGATCAAAAGCGAGATTGAACGCGTCAGTGAGGGCCAGCTCACTGGTGAAATCGTCACCTTCTCGACCAAAGGCGACCAACTCACCACAGAGCGATTGATCAATTCCGGCGGAAAAGGCCTGTTCACGCGAGAAATCGATCGCGCCGTCGATGATGGGGATGTCGATATTGGCGTGCACAGCCTGAAAGACGTTCCGAGCCTCTTGCCAGAGGGCCAAGACCTCGTGGCCTATCCCCAACGGGTCGATCCTCGCGACGGCTTCCTGACCACTAACGGAATCACCAAACTGCAAGACCTGCCTCATGGGGCCGTGCTCGGCACCGCAAGTCTACGCCGCGAGTCGCAAGCGCTATCGCTCCGGCCTGACTTAAAAGTTGTTCCGTTCAGAGGCCGGGTTGAGACCCGTATCGAAAAACTGAAACGTGGAGAGGCGGACGCCACGTTTCTCGCCATGGCTGGGCTTAAACGCCTCGGCTTGGACACGCATGCCGCTCCTGTTCCAATGACCGATCTCTTGCCCGCAGCCGGACAAGGCATCATCGCCGTGGCCGCCCGCCCAGACCGTCTGAGCGATGAGCTCGCCGCCGCGCTGAGCGACATCGACCACGCGGCGACGCGCGCCATGGCCACTGCCGAACGCGCATTCCTGGCCGAACTTGATGGCTCGTGTCGAACTGCAATGGCGGCGCAATTGCAAAATGTCGACGGCGCCTGGCATCTGCGCGGCGAGGTCCTGACACCGGACGGCCAGACAAAATGGTCGGCGCGCGCTGAAGCCTTGATCTCGACGCCTTTGGGCGACCTCGCCCGGCTCGGGCGTCAGCTGGCCGAGAACATTCGCGATCAGGCGGGCGGCGATCTTCCGGTGTTCACCGATTAAGACCTGACGCGCGCCATGATGGACCTTCCAATCATCGTCACCCGCGCCCAACCCGGGGCTCAAGAGACGGCCGATCGCTTGGAAGCGCTTGGCCTGCAAGCGGTCGTGGCGCCGATGCTCAGCCTCGAGGTCATCGCTGACGCGAAACTGCCCTCTGTCGAGGAGATTTCCGGTCTCGTCTTTACCAGCGCCAATGGTGTGCGGACGTATGCGGCGCGCGAGGCGGCCCGGACGCTAACCGCCTGGTGCGTGGGGCCCGCAACCGCCGCGGCGGCCGAGCAGGAAGGCTTTCAGGACATTCGGGAATCGGCCGGCAATGCGGTCGATTTGGCGCACTTCATCGCGGTGCAAAGCGCTCCGACAGAGAGGCCGTTGCTGCATGTTGCGAACGCCGCTGCAGCGGGATCCTTGAAGGCAAATTTGGAAGCTCTCGGCTATCATACCTCTTTCGTACCGCTCTACCGTATGAATCGTACCTCTATCGTACCTCCCAATACCGCAGATATCCTCCAGCGAAATCGACCGGCTTTGGTGCTCATTCATTCGGCGAAGGGCGCAACAGCCTTTGCCGCGTTGATGCGCGAACAAAGCCTGCAGGACTGGATCGCAGTTGGGATTTCAGAACCGGCCTGCGCACCGCTTGCACCTCTGAAATTAAACGCCATTTATACGTCAGAGTCTCCGAACGAAGACGGGTTGTTCGCGCGGCTGAGCCAGGTCCTTGCCACACTTTCGGCGTGAACCAACACGATATAAGCTCACAGAATCACCGCGACAGGAGCGCCAGAAATGTCCAACCCATCCCTAGACCCAGCCCCCGGGGATGAGGCACCGATCGACGCAGAATTCGAACCCGCCACCCCGACTCCCAAGGCGTCGAAGGCGGGTCGGGGCGGTCCGGGTTGGGTTGCGTTTGGGGGGTTAGCTTTGGTGTGTTTGGGCTTGTCAGCTTATAGCGCTGGCATGTTGCCCGGGCTGAAACCGGGCGCCGCCGATATTGCAGCTTTGCAGGGCGAGATCGCAGTCTTGAAGTCCGGTCAGACTGAGCGCTCCACGATCACGGACACGATTGTCACTGACGTTGCAGCGCTCAAGTCACGCGCCGATGGGTTACAGGCCGACCGCACGCGTCTCGTCACCGACCTCCGCGCCGTCCGGTCAGAGATCGAAACCCTTGAGGCTGACATCTCAACCCTTCAACGGGCCCGGATCGCCGGTCTGGCCGAACAAGAGGATGAGACAAACCCAGCCATAGTCGAGCTGCCAGATCTGACCGCGCTTGAGACCCGAGTGACCGCCGTAGAGGATGCACTCGTCTCGCAGCTCGGCAGCTATGATCGCGTGCTCGAATTGCTCAAAACCCGGCTCGCCACGCTAGAAAACCAGGCCCAGTCTGAACGCTTGACCACCGCCACGGATTCCAATGCCCGGACCGAGGCGGCCTTGGCGCTGTCAGCCATCGAAGCCGCCGCACGGCGTGGGCGCCCGTTTCTCACCGCGCATCAACGGCTTGCGGCCGCAATGCCTGGAAATCAGGCGATTGATCGCCTGGCCAGTATTGCGCCAAACCCTGTCCCGACTCTCGCAGAGCTGCGCGCAGATCTGCCCGCTTTGATCAATGAAGCTCTGGACCAGGATGCCCGCGATGACGGCGCCGGCAGCAGCTGGATGCGCACCGTCTTTGGAGATGGCATTCAGATCCGCCGGTCTGGAGAGACCACACCCCGAGATCAGCTGATGACCGCTCAGACGGCCTTGGAAGCGGGGGATCTCGCCACGGCGATCGAACAAATTCGCAGCCTTGACGCCGATCTTCAGCCTGTCTTCACAGATTGGCTAGATAATGCCGATAACCGCTACAGGTTGGAAGAAACCCTCGAGGCCCTACGCCTGACCATGATTGCAGAAGAGCGCCCATGATCATTCTATTCCTGATCATTTTGCTAATTGTCGCCGCGGGCATTTTCGCCATTTGGGCCTCACGCCTGCCAGGCGGCCTGACGCTCGATCTTGGCAATGGCACTTTATATGAATTTGAAATTGTCTGGGCCTTGCTCGCCATTTTGCTTTGTGGCGCGATCCTGGCGCTCGCCTGGTCCGTTCTGACCGGATTGGTGACGCTGCCCAGCCGGTTTAGCAAATCGCGCAAAGTGTCGAAAACCAAAGCCGCCAACAAGGCGCTGGCGGATGGTTTACTCGCGGCGGAAGCGGGCGATGCGGCGCTTGCCAAGAAGCTCTCGAAGAAAGCTGCACAATTTGCAGAAGACGATCGGCTCAAGCTCTTATTGGAAGCCCGTGCCGCAGAGATTTCAGATGACTGGTCCGGCGCCGAACGGGCTTGGGGGCAACTCGCCCGTCTTCCAGGCGGTCAGCTTGCTGGCTTGAGAGGGGCGGCCTCAGCGGCCAGTGCCCGCGGGGATACATTGTCTGCAGAGGCCCGCGCCCGCGAGGCCTTGGAGCTCAAATCAGGGGCAGACTGGCCATTCAACTCCTTGTTCGACAGCCAGGTCGCAGCCGGTGATTGGAACGCCGCCTTGCAAACACTCTCGGTTGGCGAGAAGCGTGGTCAGATCCGCGGTGAAAGCCTGCGCCGTCGCCGCGCGGTTTTGTACACCGCCCAAGCGGCAGCGCTGCAGCATAGCGAGCGCAAGGAAGCTCAACGCTTGCTCGCCGAGGCCATTCGGTCCGCCCCGTCCTTCCCTCCGGCCGCTTGGCATGGCGCACGGCAATTGATGATCGATAACAAGATAAAAGCCGCCCATGGCGTACTTGAACTTGGCTGGAAGGCCCGTCCGCATCCGGCGCTGGCGCAGCTCGTCCGGCGCCTGGACACAAGTGCCACGCCGAAAACGATTGAAGAGCGTCTCCGCAATTTGATCGCGGCAAACCCTGACCATCGCGAAAGCCGGATCTTGAGCGCTGAGCTCGCCATGGAAAGCCGCGACTGGCTGAACGCTGTGAAAACCCTGGCGCTGCTGGTCGAGGAGAAACCCACCGCACGCCTGTGCTTGCTTTTGGAGAAAGCGCTGCGCGGGTATGGCGACCTCACCGAAGCTGAGCGTTGGGGCCGCATGGCCGCGACAGCCGCGCGTGAACAGGAATGGTCCGACATCGATCCGCGCGGCGGGGCATTTCAATATGGCCCGGCGGACTGGGCGCGCCTGGTCTACGCATTCGGCGATGCCGGAATCCTGGTGCATCCGCGTTATGAGACCTCAGAGCGAGAACTCGACGCGCGCCGTCCAATCGCACTGCCCGCACCGTCTGCCGGCTCCGGGACGCCGAAAACCCCGAACACTGAAATTGTCACGCCACCTTTGGATTACGTGCCGAGCGAGGAGTAACTTGCCACAGCCGACTTGCCCAAATGGTGCAGGTTCGGTATGTCGACGCGCCTGAAACGGTGTGCCGCGTTAGCTCAGCTGGTAGAGCATCGCATTCGTAATGCGGGGGTCGTAGGTTCAAGTCCTATACGCGGCACCACCCTGCCCTCCCAATCGTGACAATCGGTAAAAACTGACAGCGAAACATGGACCTCACCCTCTGTGGATGGTTAGGTGATGGCAGTTAAAGGGGATGGCGGTGTCTGAGCAGGATCAGAAAACGCAAACCGAGCGTGTGGAAACCACGCGTCGGTATGTTCGGCGCAAGGGCGGGCCAGGTCTTGCTTTCATTCCATATGGATTGATCCCCGCCCTCGGCCTCGCGCTGCTGACCCTGTTCGCCTTGATCCCGTTTGCGTCCTACTGGATTGAGGAAAATGCAGAGCAAGCCGCGTTGACCTCTTTGCGGGCAGAGGGCGAAGGCTGGGCGACGGTATCGGCATCCGGCCAATGGATCACACTGACCGGGCAGGCCCCGAGCGCGGAGCGCGCCGCAAAGGCAGTTGATCTGGTGCGGGACGTGCAGGCGCCGACCCTGTTTGGACAGGCGCGCCCGGTCACGCGCGTGATTGACCGAACGACCTTGCTGGGGAGCACAACAGACCCGGCCAATCCTGTTGCGACGGAGGACGCAGAGGCAACCGCACCGGAAGCCTCGTCGGAGACAGACGTCACGCCGCCGCCCGCTCAGACGGCCCAAGATCTGGCCGAAGCCTGCGACCAATTTCTGCGAGCGCTTCTCGCAGACTCCAATATTGAGTTCGCAACGGGCAGCGCGCGCATTGCGCCGACGAGCGCCGGCCTGCTCGATCAATTGGCACGCGCGGTGATCGGATGCGATGTCGGCGTGACGGTCGAGGGCCATACTGATTCAACCGGCTCCGCAGCTTTGAATGAGCGCCTGAGCCTCGCCCGCGCCGAAGCGGTGCGCGATGCCTTGGTCATTCGCGGCGCGTCCGCAGACCTCCTCGACGCGGAAGGATATGGCGCGGCCTGGCCGGTGGCGAGCAATGAGACGCCCGAAGGCCGCGAACAAAATCGGCGGATCGAGTTTAGCGTGCGCGCAAGTGATGGCGCGCAGGAATAAGAAGGCAGGCATTCTGAATTAGGTGGGCACATGTGGTATCTCTGGCTGCAAATTCTGTTTTTACTGGCGCTCTCAGCCTTGATGGGAGCCGGACTGGCCTATTGGTGGCTGCGGGGCCGTTACGAAGATGTGACGGAAACCTATTCGAGCCTGGTCAAGAGCTCGGACAAATCCAGACCTGACCTGATGGAGCGGTCAGATCTCGAGACCCATCTGAATGCGCTCTCGGCCAAAATCGACGAGATCGAGACCGCGGACCTGTCACCACTAGAGTCGCAGATTCTAAGTCTCTCCAACGCGGTCCCGGATACGCAGGCGGAGCTCTCTCCCCTGCTCGCGGAAATCCAGTCTGTGAGTGAAGAGGTTCGTCGCTCTGAAGCTGCCGCCGAAGGGTTTGAGACGCGCCTGGACGCCCTCGAGACGCGCTTGTCAGACCATTTCAACGCGTCGATGGGCCGTTTGGAGAGCACGCTCCATGATCAGCCTGAGACCGATCTCGATCCAATGCTGTCGCGATTGGGAGAGATCCAGGCACAAGTCGATCAGCTGGCGGCCTTAAACCCACAAATCGCAACCCTGTCGAAGCAGACCAATGACCTGGCCGAACGCCAGGCCCTCGACATGAAGTCTGAAGTGGCGCGGCTGGAACAGAAATTCAGCTCTGTTTCAGATGGCATGCTGCAACCGATCCAGCAGAACCTTCAGGCCCTCGCCGCGAAATCGCCCGACTCAGATAGTCTGACCCAAAGGCTCGAAGCGCGTTTGCAGGCGATCGAGGATCAGCTCAACCGTCAACTCCAAAGCCTGCGCCCGATCGGTGAGAAGCTTGATGAAATCGTTCCGACCGCCGCCGCGAATGCGGGCAATCACCGCACTCTCGCTGCCCTCGACCAGAAACTGATTGGCTTCGACACGACGATTACCGCGATCAAACAGCGCATGGACCAGATTGGTGCAATCCTGACCACGCTCGATCAGCGTGTGGACACCGCAACCCTCGAATCGCGCTTGGATCAGACGTCAAACGAGCTGACAGCCCTGCGCAATCTTCTGCCGCGCCAGACCGCTTTCGAGCCGCTGGAACAAGGCCTGTCGCGGCTGCAGCAAATGGTCTTCAACCTGCGCGAGCGCGACGTCGCCACCTTGAACAGTGCCATTCGCTCGATCGAAAACCGCGTCGATTTTGTTGGGGTTGAGAACCGCCTCACATCGATCGAGTACGGCCTCGCAGCGACGCACCATATGCTGCGCTCGCGACTTGAGCTGAGCGCAGACCTGCCGCCCGCCCCGCAGCGCGAGCCCTATCGCGAGCCGCCCCGGGATTATGCGTTCACACCGCAATCAAACCTGCGCCCTCCGGAAGCCGCCCTCGATCCAATCGACATGATTCGAACCACAGATACGGCCAGCAATCTCCTGCTGGAGCCGGGTTTCGGACAGGCTGACAATCTTGAAAAGATTCGCGGGATCGGTCCGATGCTGCGCCAGCTGCTGAACGATACCGGCGTCTTCTATTACTGGCAGATCGCAGAATGGTCGGAAGAGGATGTCGCCAGCGTCGACGCGCTCTTGCCGGGCTATCAAGGCCGGATCACGCGGGATCGATGGGTCGAACAAGCGCGCGAACTTGCCGACCTGCCCGGCGCCGCACAACGGCCTCAACCTTTTGGATGAGACGGGTAGCCGAAATCTATTCGCCTGACCGGTCGGGTTGAAACGCGATGGCTTTTGAAACCAAGAACACGACTATGGGAACGCTCACCAATACGATGGCAAAGGCGAGCCAATAGCTGGCTTGGAAGTGTTCGGTAACGATGACGAAAATCATCCAGTTCAGCAACGCCCCGCCGCAGGCTGTTCCAGCGAAAGCGGGTAGCGCGCGGCCATGCGGTTCTGCCGATCGGAAGGTGACATAATAGTGCCCGACATATGACACGCCGACCCCGCCCAGAAATCCGAAAACCGTCGCGATGGGGGGCAGCACCTCAAAGCGCTCGATGCCAAGCGCAAGGATCGCGGCGTGGACCGCCGTCGCAATCACACCCACCATGGCGAACCGCGCGACCATCCAAACCATCGGGCGCAATCGATCTCTATTCCTGAGATTCAAACCCATCAGCTTCCTCGACGATGAAAATCGGGCGTCCTTTTGCCTCTGTGAAAATCCGCGCGATATACTCGCCAAGCAGGCCAATTCCGATCAATTGAAGCCCGCCAAGAAAGAAGATCGCGACGGCGAGCGTGGCATAACCTGGCACATCGCGTCCGAACAGAACGGTCGAGAGTCCAATCCAGATCGCATAAAAAAGCGCGAGTGTCGCAATCGCAAAGCCCACAACCGAACAGAGTCGCAAGGGCAATGCGCTGAAGGAAACAATGGCGGTCCAGCCATACCCTAATAGGTGCGGCAGCGACCATTTGCTTTTCCCGTTCGCACGCGGTGCCACATCAAACTCTACAGGATGATGAGAAAACCCGACCCACGCATACAGCCCTTTCATGAATCGTGTTTTCTCTGGCAGCGCATTCAGAGCCTGAACCACGCGGCGAGTCATAAGCCGGAAGTCGCCCACATCGGGCGGAATATCTGTCTCAGAAAAAGCCGAGAAGACAGGGTAAAACAGGCGTGAGAGTGAGGTTCGCAGCGTTCTGTCCGGCTGACGTGACCGGCGCACGCCATAGATCACGTCGAAGCCGTCTAGCTGGAGTTTGATCATGTCGCGCAGAACTTCCGGGGGATGCTGCAAATCTCCATCCATGACGAGCACATGCGCGCCGCCCGCAAACGAAAGACCGGCAGAGATCGCTGCTTCTTTTCCGAAATTTCTGGAGAGCTTAAGAAGTTTGATCCGCGGATCCCGGGCCCGGAATGCCCGGAGTTTTTCAAAGGTCTCGTCTTCGCTGCCATCATCGATGCAAACCACCTCCCAGTCATGCGTTATCGCGATGACAACTGGCAGCAGGCGATCAAAAAGCGGCGTAATATTCTCCGTTTCATTATAGAATGGGATCACAACAGACAGAGACGTAACCTGCATTATGGCGCCTCGGGATCGGACGAGATGGAATCGTCTGCAGGCAATACCGCTGGCGCTTCCAAGTTCGAGAATAGGCTCGCTCTATGCGCGTATAGGTCCTGAAGGCGGGGCTCGATGTTTTGCGCCGGATGATGCAGCACGCCGAATGTCTCCGAAGCGGTGTTCGGATAGGTTTGCCTGAGCGTCTCTACCGATGTTTCGATTTGTTGAGAGATCCCGACGCTTTTCTGGACCACGCTCGGTATGTTGCCGAGTTTCAAAACGAATAACAGTCCCATGAGGGCCAAGACAGAGCGGTGGCGTTGATGCCTCGTCTTCGCGATGGCGAAAACGACGAGCACGAAGACGGCAATCCAAAACAAGGTCCCAAACGAAATGTAGCGACTTACAAAAGCTTGTTTGACGCCGAACATCTCCCATCGCCCGATGGCGGTCAGGAGCCCCGATCCGATGGCATAAGCCGCCATCGCTAAAAACGGCGCAAGCCCGCGTGTAAGGTTTCGGCGCTCGGTCGTGCGCAACCTCCAAATTGCCCAAAACAGGAGTCCAAATCCGATCAAGGCGGTAAGCAGCGCGCTGTCGCGTGCAAATCTAACGACCGGCGAGGCAATAAAGTTGATCGTATAGTGCGTTAGCCCGACCCAGGTCTCTAACGCCATTTTGTCCGGCAACGAGCTGGTTGAATAGTCGGCGGCGGGATCATTGAGCGCGAGCGCGAAATGACAGAGGAGCAACGCCGAAAGCACCGTCCAGATCCCGAGCGCGCCCCACCCTTTGGGAGTCTGAAATGCTCCGAATGAAACCAGGAGAGCAAATCCGATTGGGATGAGCACCCACCCGGTCCCGAACGCATATATGGAAATCGCTGCGGCAATGGCGGCAAGAGTCGCATTACTCAGCGTTGGCGCTCCGACCGTAAGTCGTTCAAGCGCCCAGAGCGCGCCCGCGAGATTGATAAATACCGCGACCTGCCACCCCCATAACCAATTGGCGGCCTGATCGAGCGAAAAGAAAAAGAACCCACAAAACCCGATCGCCCAGGCTCTGGCCGAAGGCACCCCTAATCGGTGCATACTGACGGTGAGTATTCGTATCAAAGCGACGAAGCCAAGCCCCGCGAACAGAACGCTTGCGAACACCTCGAAGCCATGCGCCATGCCTGTAAACGGACTTAAGCCCAGCATCACGGCATAGGCAGACGCATGCCAATGATTGCCATGAAGCGCGAACAGGTCACCGAACCGAAACTCGCCGCTTTGCATAGCCGCGAATAGCGGAACAATATCCCAATGATCATGAAACGGCGCTCGGTAATGGAAGGTACAGCTGAAGCCGAGAACAATCAGAAAGCAGAGAAGGCTCGGCGCCCAGGTCCAGACCTTCTTTGACATCAGCGCTCCTCCACCCAAACGCCTTTATGAGGCCCAAGGGACGCCTATAGTCGGATCATGCGCCGCCGTGATTATCCTGGCTTCTCATTTTGCGACACAGCGAAAGTGTTACGGCTTTTTGAGCGTTCACCCCATGACCCTGTTTGAAGAAAAATGGTGGTCGATACTAGGTTCGAACTAGTGACCCCTGCAATGTCAATGCAGTGCTCTACCACTGAGCTAATCGACCATCCGATTTGGAAGGACGGGTCATCTCTTTTTGGAGGCGTTTAGTCAAGCCTGAACTGCAATCGTTCGCAGTGCGCGATCAGGCCGCCATAACTCGTTCGACTTCGTCGACCAGTTCGCGCAAATGAAACGGTTTCGACAGGACTTTCGCCCCGGCTGGTGTCGGGGAGCTGCCGGACAAAGCCACAGCTGCAAATCCGGTGATGAAGACGATCTTCATGGCTGGGTCGAGCTCAGCGCCCCGGCGGGCCAGCTCAATCCCATCAATCCCGGGCATCACAATATCGGTGAGCAACAGGTCAAAGACTTCGCGCTCCAGGGCTTCAAGCGCACCTTCGCCATCTTCGAAGTCTTGGACGTCATGCCCTGCCCGGCGCAAAGACGCGCTGAGAAAGGTGCGCATCGCGTCATCATCTTCGGCAAGCAGGATTTTGCTCATAACCATCCGTCCCAGAATCTAAGTCATGGCACAATGGCGCGAATACAGTAAACCCTCCGTGAATATGACTGGGGTTTTCGGCAAGAAAAGGTCGGAAAAACGGAGAGAGTCATGCGTTTGCGCCGCCGAATGGTATTTTCTGCTTGACCTTGTTCCGAGATCACCGACCTTGGGCCTATGCAAACCGCATTTGAAACGCATCCTGTCGCAGACCCGACCTGGCCCGAAGCCTATACGCTGGCGCGCGCACAAGACGTTTCAGCCCCGGTTGTGTTTGCATCGCCGCACAGTGGTCAGGTCTACCCACAGCAAATGGTCGACCTGTTGACGGTCCCGCTATCGGACCTGCAACGCACGGAGGATGCTTTCGTAAACGAACTCTATGCTGACGCGACAATGTTTGGGGCGACTCTGTTATCCGCCACTTATGCGCGCGGATTTGTCGATTTGAACCGCGATGCACGCGAACTGGACGCGAGCATGTTTCACGATGGGTTACCGCGCCTTGCGGGCATGCCCAGCGCCAGGGTCAAAGCCGGTCTTGGCTGCCTGCCCCGCGTGGGCGCGAGCGGCCGCGATATTTATGCACGACAGATTTCACGCAAAGACGGCGAATTTCGTTTGGAAGCGGTGCATGATCGCTATCACGCCGCCTTGCAAACAGAGATTGAGACCTTGAAAGCCGAATGGGCGGACGTATTCATTATTGATTGTCACTCCATGCCCTCTCGCCAACCTGGGCGCTCAAACCTACCGGATATTGTCCTTGGTGATCGCTTTGGGTCGAGTTGCTCCGCCAAGCTCACATCTTTGGCCGAGCGCCGGTTTCGGCGGGAAGGGCTCTCGGTCACCCGCAACGCGCCATATGCAGGCGGCTACACGACCCGCAAATATGGTCGTCCGCGGCGCGGCGTGCACGTTTTACAGATTGAAATCAATCGGGCGCTGTATATGAATGAAATGGACGTTCAAAAGTCTGCGCAATTTGACCAGACGAAACACCAGGTAAATCGGCTGATAGAGGATATCATTCAGTTCGCGATCGCAGAAAACGGTTAAAAAAAAGCCGCGCTAAAGAGCGCGGCTGAAATAGGTAAGGGAGGAAACGCCAGAAGGCGTCAGCACCGCAGTGCTAAGTCTCAATCTATTGTGCGGCGCACAAAAAACAAGAGTTTATTCGCTGCGCTGCCGCATAACTCCCTTGCGACAAAGGGATGGCAGCGTAATCGTCCGAGAAAGTCAGAGTATAGTAAATAACTGAAAAAATTGAGGTTTTAGGGTTTCGGCACGCAACTTGCTGTTGTTTTCCGCAATATCCATTTTCGGGACTCTATAGGGGGCTCCGATCAGCCGGGAGTACGGTATGACGGACAACACAGATCTGCACGTAGGAAAGCGCCTGCGGCGGCGACGGCGCCTACTGGGCATGACACAGCAAGACCTTGCTGGCATGGTCGGTGTGCGATTTCAGCAGATTCAAAAGTATGAGTGCGGCGCCAATCGCGTGACAGCATCGCGGCTCTACGATCTTTCGCGGGCATTGAACGTTTCTGTTCAGTACTTCTTCGATGGACTTGAGATCGATGCGATGCAGGGTATGGCCGCAAATGATGCGGAACGCCTTGATGCCGACATTTTAAGTCAAAAAGAAACGCTCGAACTGGTTCGCGCCTATTATCGGCTGGGCGAACGCCCGCGTCGGCGCCTGCTCGAACTGGCAAAAGCTCTGGAATCTGAAACGTCAGACACCGGCGCTGCTTGACCCATGTGCCTTCGCGCGGCTAAGCGCGGCATATGACCACTCCCTTGGATTTTGATGCAACGGCCATTGCAAACGCAATGGCCGATGCCGCGCGCGCTGCGATCATGCCGCACTTTCGCGCTCTGACCACGGTTGAAAACAAGCTGGACTCTGGCGCCTTTGACCCAGTCACCATTGCGGACCGGGCGGCCGAAACAGCCATGCGCGACGTCTTGGCGGAGCTGCGACCGCACGATGCCATTTTTGGCGAAGAGTTCGGACGCAAATCCGGGACAACCGGCTGGACTTGGGTCCTCGACCCGATTGATGGCACACGTGCGTTCGTGGCGGGCTTGCCGAGTTGGACCACGCTGATTGGGCTTGTCGATGAGCCCGGAGACGCGATTGTCGGCCTGATTGATCAACCCGTTCTGGAGGAACGTTATGTCGGCACGCCCGAAGGCACCGTTCTGCGGTCCGCCTCTGGAGAGGTCCCAATCCGAGTGTCTCAATGTGAAGACCTGCGCGAGGCGGTGATCGCCACCACAGATCCCTTTATCATGACGCCGCCTGAGCAGGGGGCCTGGACCCATTTGCGCCATACGGCCCGGATCACGCGGTATGGGCTGGATGCGTATGCTTATGCGCGCGTCGCAGCCGGGACGATAGACCTGGTGGCAGAGACGGGGCTCGCCCCTTATGATGCGGCAGCTCTGATCCCAGTTGTCCGCGGCGCTGGGGGTCTTGCCTGTGATTGGCGCGGAGATCCAGCGAGACCCGGCGGGCAATTGGTTTGTGCGGCAAGCGCGGGAATTCTCGAACAAGCTTTGATATCGCTTCGCCGGTCGGCGATTTAAGGGGATAATGCTAGCCAGAGTGTCTCAAAACAGGCTAAACGGGCGGGCATGTCGAAAGAAATAGAACTCGTCGAAAAACGAACGCCGACTCGCCGGACGCCTGGAAAATGGCGGTTGAGCTCTATTATCGATGGCCGCGCTCTGCGGGTAAAACTCACAGCCGCAGCGCTCAATCATGAAGGCGATGAAAAAGCGACACGCAAAAAGGCGCTGGATATTCTGCATGGCGCGCTGTTCCGTGGGCGATTGATCGCCCAGGAACGACTTCAACAGGGCGCTGATGGTCTCGATACGGCGAGACTATTGGCGGCCGTTCAAGATGAAGTGCTGCACGCGCTCTATGATTTCACTACCACGCACGTGTTTCGTGCCCGCAATCCCACCGAGGGTGAACGTCTCGCCGTGTTCGCGACTGGTGGATATGGCCGATCCGTCCTCGCGCCATCTTCTGACATCGATTTGCTCTTCATTCGGGCCTACAAGGCGAGTCCACACGCTGAAAGCGTGATCGAATACATGCTCTATGCGATGTGGGACATCGGGTTGAAAGTCGGCCACGCATTTCGCACGCCGCAGGAATGCGTTCGCCTCGCAAAACAAGATGTGACGATCAAAACGAGCTTGCTCGACACCCGCTACCTTTTCGGGGACAAAGGGCTGGCGGACGAAACGACAGAGTTAATCCATCGCCAAGCCGTCGTCGGCTACGATGCTCAATTCATCGCCGACAAGCTCGAAGAACGCGACACGCGTCATGCTCGGCAGGGCGATGCGCGCTATCTGGTCGAGCCGAATGTCAAAGAGAGCAAGGGCGGGCTGAGAGACCTTCAGACGCTGTATTGGATCGTCAAACATATGCATCCGACGACCACAAGTACGCTCGAAGACGTCATGACGACCCAGGTGTTCACCAAACACGAATATCACCTGTTCATGCGCGCAGCTCGGTTCCTTTGGACCGTGCGGTGCCATTTGCATTACATTACCGGACGCCCTGAAGAGCGGTTGAGCTTTGACTTGCAGCCTGAAATTGCCGCCCGCATGGGCTATCAGGACCGCGGCGAACAGCTCGGTGTGGAACGCTTCATGAAGCGATACTTTCTCGCTGCCAAAGATGTTGGCGGTCTGACCCGAATCCTCGCGGCGAAACTGGAAGCCGACCAGAAAGCCAAACCCGAGGGTTGGCGCCGGTTCTTGCCCGGGACGTCACAGACCAAAACCCTGACAGATCTCAACTTCATGATGGTCGGAAACCGCGTCGCGTTTGCGGATGATGACATCCCTCACCGTCACCCGACAACGCTGCTCAAATTATTTCAGGTCGCCGATAAGGAAGGCGTCGATGTCCATCCTGATGCGCTGTCCCTGGTGACGCGGAATACCAAGCTGATCAATGCCAAGACTCGAACCAATCCGAAAATGGTCTCGACGTTTCTCGAAATCCTGCTCAATAGTCGGAACTTGGGTCTGACCCTCAATCGTATGAATGAGGCGGATATTCTGGGACGCTTTTTGCCCGAATTTGGCGGCATCGTCGCGCAGACTCAATTCAACATGTATCATCACTATACCGTGGACGAGCATACAATCCGCGCGCTCGAGCACATGTCAAAAATGGACAAAGGCGAAGACGGTTTCAGGCTTGCAAAGCAGCTCTTCGGCCGGATTGAAAATCGCCGCGCGCTCTATCTCGCCATGCTCTTGCACGATACTGGCAAAGGCCACGGCGACCAGCAAATTGAAGGCATGAAAACATCTCGGCGCGCGTGTAAACGGTTAGGACTCGATGAGGCCGAGACCGAACTCGTCGCCTGGTTGGTCGGCAATCATTTGGAAATGAGCGAAACCGCTCAAAAGCGCGACATCGCAGATCCTCGAACAATTGTGACGTTCGCGGAGCGCGTCATGGATATCGAGCATTTGCGCTTGCTCTACATTCTGACCGTCGCGGACATTCGCGCGGTCGGGCCAAACATTTGGAACACCTGGAAGGGCCAGCTGCTCGGCGATCTCTATCATAATACCGAAGCGGCCTTACGTGGCGGTCGGACAGATGAGTCGACCGTGACGGCCGAACTCAAGGCGCGCGCCGAAGCCAATCGGGAAATCGTCATCGATCAAACCGGCGCCCTGCCTCGCGTCATGCTTGAAATGGACGAAGCCTATTGGACCGGGTTTGATCCGGAAACGCTCATCGACCATTCGAAACTCCTCTCTGATAATGATGACATCATCATTCGTGCGCGCAGTGAGCAGGATCAACGCACCGTGCTATTTGTCTCCGCGCCGGACCGGGTCGGCTTGTTTGCACGCATGACCCAAGCCATTGGCGCGCTTGGCGCTCATACCGTCGCCGCACAAGTGTTCACCGGACCATCAGGGCGCATCATTGACGTCTTCGTTCTGGAGGATGGCGATGGCAAACCCTTCGCGATGGGCGACCGTAACCGATTGGACCGACTGGAAAGAAGCGTTCTCAAGGCGATCGATGAAGACTCCGAAGTTGCCGAACCAAACCTGCGTCAGAATCAGCGCAAAGCCGCCTTTATCGTGCAACCTCGTGTCTCAATTTCCGAAGATGCATCGCAAGCCTACACCGTGATTGATGTTTCTGGACGCGATCGGCCACGCTTGTTGAGCGATGTCAGCAAAGTTCTCGCGGATGCAAACATCTCAATCGTCTCTGCGCATGTTGGCTCTTACGGCGAACGCGTGTTCGATGCATTCTATGTGATACTACCCGAGGGGTTCGACGAAGACATGAAATCGTCACTGCGTGATCAACTCCTCGCCGCGCTTGGACTTGAAGAACCGGACGGCCCAAGCACGCCGGCGCGCAAACTCAAGCGGGCCAGCGCCGCAGACAGTTTCTAATCGCGAAAGCCCTGAATGAGTCTCCTGCGCAACACGCTCACGCAATCTTCGCTGACCTTTGGCAGCCGGATCCTGGGCTTTTTACGTGATATTCTGATCGCGGCAAAAGTTGGTGCCGGTCCGATCGGGGATGCATTCGTCACCGCATTGATGTTTCCAAACCTGTTTCGCCGAATTTTCGCCGAAGGGGCGTTTGCCCAAGCCTTCGTGCCCGCTTATGCGCGTACCCTCGAAGCGGAAGGTCCAGACGCCGCGGCTGAGGTCGCAAAGCAAACCATGCGCGGGTTGTTTGCGGCGACCGCCGCACTTGTGATTGTCGCGCAATTCGCAATGCCCTGGATCATGCGGGTGATTCATGGCGGTTACGCGCCAGAGCGCGAGAGTTTTCAGCTCGCGATTTTGCTGACGCAGATCACAATGCCGTATCTCGCTTGTATGGCTTTGGCGGCGCTTTTATCAGGCGTGCTGAATTCGGCCGGCCGATTTGTGCTGTCCGCGGGCGCCCCGACGCTTTTGAACGTTTTCCTGATCTGCGCCGCCCTGTTGGGCGACGATCAACGCCATACAGCCCTTTTGGCGTCGATTGCGGTATCGCTGGCCGGGGTCGGGCAAGCTGCTCTGCTCTGGTGGGGGGTCAGCCGGCAAAAAGTGTCATTGTCGCTTGGCTGGCCACGCCTGACGCCTGCAGTCAAGAGAGTGATCGCGCTCGCCATTCCTGGCACGATCGCCGCGAGCGGAACGCAGATCAATATTCTGGTCAGCCAGGCCCTCGCAAGTTTCGAAGAAGGCGCCAAATCTTGGTTATTCTATGCGGATCGCCTCTACCAACTGCCCCTCGGTATTGTTGGCGTGGCCGTCGGGGTCGCGATTTTGCCGCGCCTGGCGCGGGCCGCGCGCTCGGATGATTCCGTGACTTCGAACACATTAATGGATGACGGCATTGGCCTCGCCATGGCGCTGACTCTGCCCGCTGCGATCGCGCTCATGATTGCTCCGGCCTATCTGATCGAGGGCTTGTATGCCCGCGGGGCCTTTACCCTCAATGATGCGCAACAAGCCGGGCTGGCTCTGATCCATTACGGTTGGGGTGTTCCGGCCTTTGTTTTGATTAAAGTTCTTGCACCGGGCTTTTTCGCTCGCGAAGACACCAAGACCCCAATGCGGTTTGTGCTTTTTACCGTCGCGCTGAATACCGCGCTCGGGGCCGGGCTGTTCTTGTGGTTTCGGGCACAGGGCTGGGATGGCTTCCCGGGCCTCGCAATCGCGACCAGCGTCGCCGCCTGGATGAATGCAGCGTTATTGTTCTTTGGCCTGCAAAGCCGCGGATGGTATCGACCCGGTGGGCGGCTCATCTCGCGACTGGTTTCGGTCCTGCTAGCAAGCCTCGCTATGGGCGCGGCTTTGTATGTCTTGCTCGGCCAGCGTGAGTTGATTCAATCCGTGCTGCCCTATGGCAAGTTTGTTGAGGTGCTCGCCTTCATATCGCTCGGCGCTGTGGTCTATGCAGCGGCGGCGCTCGTGTTCGGTGCGATCCGGATCAGTGATCTCAAGGGCCTCATGCGGCGCAAGACGACGTGATTTTCCTCTAGCCAGGAAAGCAAAAACCGCTAAACCCCGCTGCCATGACTGAGCAAGTGACCTATTCCGGCCCGCAGCGCATTTTTTCCGGCATTCAACCCACCGGAAATCTGCATCTTGGAAACTATCTTGGTGCACTGAAAAAGTTCGCCGATCTCCAGGATGCTGGCTGGGAAGGCATTTATTGTGTGGTCGATCTGCACGCGATTACGATGCCTCAGCCCAAAGGTGCGCTCGCGGATCAGACACGCCAGATCGCGGCCGCAATGATCGCCGCGGGTCTCAGCCCCGACACGTCGACCATTTTCGTACAGTCCGCCGTGCGCGCCCATACGGAGCTCACATGGGTCTTCAACTGCGTCGCGCGCATGGGCTGGCTTGAGAAGATGACCCAGTTCAAGGATAAATCGGGCAAGGACGCAGAGCGCGCGAGCGTTGGCCTGTTCGATTATCCTGTGCTCCAGGCGGCGGATATTCTGGCCTATAAGGCCACGCACGTCCCTGTAGGCGAAGACCAAAAGCAGCATCTGGAACTCAGCCGCAACATCGCCGCGCGGTTCAATCAGCAATATGACGTACCTGGCTTCTTTCCGCTCCCGGAAGGCTTGATTGAAGGGCCTGGCGCCCGGATCATGTCCCTCAAAGACGGCACCAAAAAGATGTCCAAGTCGGATCCGGCGGAAACGTCTCGGATCAATTTGATCGACGATACCGATACGATCGCCAAGAAGATCAAAAAGGCAAAAACGGACACGCTCGGCGACATGCCTGAGACCGTCGAGGCAATGGAAGAGCGTCCAGAAGTTGCCAATCTAGTTGGGATCTATGCGGCCCTGGCGGGCATGAGCGATGAGCAGGTCCTGGCGGAATATGGGGGCCAAGGTTTCGGGAGGTTCAAACCCGCTTTGGCAGATTTGGCGGTCGAGAAGCTTTCGCCAATCACTCAAGAGATGCGGCACTTGCTTGATGATCCAGCGGAGATCGACGCGGCGCTCGCCAAAGGCGCTCAAAAGGCGAATGCAGTCGCCGAACCAATTATCGAAGAGGTGCGACGCGTTGTGGGCTTCTGGCAGGTGTAAAGCGTCTCTATATGGGCAGAGCGTTGTAACACAGGAACTCACCATGTCTCGACTTCTCGCCAGTGCGGCCATTGTAAGCCTCATTGCCGCCTGCTCTCCTGCGGATGCTCCAACTCCGCGCGCAGCCGAATCCGGTCCGGTCTTGTCCTATACAGACGCCTTCGTCATGGAGCCGATCAGCGGGCGTGATATCACGATGGGCGGTGTCACGGTCAGCGTTGATGGTGGCGACGTGACATTGACCAGCGCCAGCTCTACGAGCATCGACACAATCGAGCTACACACCATGGCCACGGTGGATGGTAAAATGCAGATGCGCCAGGTTGAAGGGTTTGAGATCGCCGACGGGTCAAACCTGGAGCTGCAGCGCGGCGGTGATCACTTGATGCTGTTTGGCGTGGGGTCGGATGTCACAAGCGGCGAGACCATCGACATTACGCTGAATTTCGACGCCAATGGTGAACCCATGACGCTGGTGATAGAAGCAGACGTCCGCGCTATAGGAGAATAGACGTGACAGACCTGACAGAGGCTCAACAAGAAAAGCTCGATGCGGCCGCTTTTCGGCGGCTGGTTTCGCATTTGGACAATCGCAAAGACGTTCAGAACATTGAGCTGATGATCCTTGCGGACTTCTGCCGCAATTGCCTCGGCGACTGGTATCGCGAAGCGGCTGAAGCTGAGGGCATTGAAATGTCTAAGGAGGCTGCGCGCGAGCGGGTCTACGGCATGCCCTATTCCGAATGGAAAGAGAAGTTCCAGGGTGACGCGACCCCGGAACAGATGGCGGCCTTCAAGGCGCGTAAGTCTTAGTCGGCGCATCCGGCTGGATCTCAAGCGCCTGCGTCACGTGCGACATCAAATGAAATAAAAACCAGGCAACGATCCCGATAAATTTGGGACCATCTTCAGCAACGACCCATACTGGCTCGATGCTGTGGACAATTTGATCGATGCCAACGCTCACACCAAAACACGCGAGACTGAGCCCCAAGAGCCAGGCGAAGGACGCGACTAATATGCGTCTTTGCAGCAGCAAATAAGACAGGATGGCCAGTCCAATCAACGCAATGAATAGCGTTTGAGAAATGCCGAGTTTCGGAGCCGCGATTTCGTGAATGAGATAGGCATCGTCGAGCGCCAGAAGCACCGAGACCAAACCGCCATGCAGACCAAACAGCGCCAGCCGCGTTTGCCGAGCTGCGAACATGAGCAGCGCGCCGAATGCACAAACAGCCGCGGTCGACGCCCATAGCATGATGCCCAGAGTCGACATCGCACCATCATAAATGTGGCAACAATCCCCGGACATTTCTCCAACGGTCTGGGTGTCCATGTACAGCCAGCGGGGATCAATCCAGGGCTGGAGCACGGTGATCAATGTGAGCCCGATCGCACTCGCTAAGATCGCGAGAAGGATCGCGGATTGAGATGTGAGTTGTTTCCCCGGTCGAGACGCCGATCTCAAATGGCGGGCTCCATTTCCAAGTCATATGTGCGTTGCCGCCGGGCATGCTTGAGAAAGACGTTGCAATACGTGCCGATCGCAGGGGCCGGGTCACTCAGATCAAGAATCGCATGCTCGGCGCGCAGCGCATCGATACCGATTTTGAAGAGTTCGGGCACAATGGCGATCGGCTTTATCTGCCGCGATTTTAGTCCGCGCTTCAGGCGCATGATATCGCCCTTGGTCCAGGCATATCGCGTGCCGGTCTTGATGCTCCAAGGGTCGCCCAAGTCTGAGTGTGCCAGACCGAGCGCGGTCTCGAAACCCAGCACGCTATGGGGCACGCCAGCGGCTTCAGCAATGCGAGCAAGGCTGGTTCTTGGATTTAGCTCCATAAACGTCACTTCACCCGACTTTGGATCCACGATAAATTGAGTGCAGCCGGTCGAACCATAGTTCAAATGCTTCACCAAGGCTTCGGTCGCAGCCTGTACAACAGGGGTGGGCTCAATCGCGATGCCAAGCGTTGTATATCCAGTGCCATCGTTTTCGTGTGTGCGCTGCGCCAGCACTTCCACAGCCTTCAGAATTTTACCCTGCTCGGCACTGAAGACAACGCTGTGACGGGGGCCACGAACAAAGCGCTGAACGATCAGTTCCGGATGAATTTCCGGCCATTCGGTCACCCATATGTTCAGGTCGGCCGTTGAATGAATGATCAGAGCTTTGCGGCCAAACAGTTCTGCATCCACGCAAGATGGTTTTACGATCACGGGGAAACCGATGTCCGCCGCTGCATCGAACAGCTCCCGCTTCGAGGTCACAATTCGATAGGGCGCAAGCGGAATCCCGAGGGCATCGCAGGTCTCGAACATCTCGCTTTTTCGGCCGCAGGCCTTAACCGTATCTGCACTCGGCATGATCAGACGCGCGTAGGATTCGAACAGGCTTCGATGCCGTGAAATCAGACGTGTCGCAGACTCACTGACAGGTTGAATCGCCGTAATCGGAGCGTTTTGATCGAGCCAATGAAGGATGTAGGGCAAGGCTTCATCTGTCCCTGTATCGGTCGAGGGGTGCTGAAATGTGCCGACCACGTAACGCGACCATTCAAGGTAATTGCTATACACAGAGACGCCCGCGAACACGCTCGCCCCTTGTTTTGAAAGCGCTTTTGCAATCGGAAACGCCATACGCGAGTCGCCGAGCAATAAAATGCGCGCATCTTTTAGGGCGGGTTCTGTAACAGTTACGGGCATAGTCAGCGATTAAGAAGCATAGGGCGTGCCAGTTTGAGCCACGTCCAGACGCTGTTGGGCAATTAATTTTAGATCAAATTCGCCCAATCGGATTTTCTATATCGAAGTCTATTTCCACTACCTCCTGAATGAACGGGGGGGAGCATTCGCTCACCACCGAACTTAGTTGTTCAAGGAAACTCGATGGGTGGGACCATTGAAAAGACAGCGATGGACGCTATCGAGCCCGTCACATCTGGCTGGCTAACCCGGTTTATGGACGCAATCTCCGGCGCTGCACGAGCGCAAGACGAAACGCAACGTCGCCGCATGCGTATCTTGTTTTTGCTGTTGGCAACCGTCACCCCTCTTTTGGTGTTTGCGGGCAATACGGAACAGACTGTCCTGGGTGAAGACAGGGTGATGCTCTGGGCCGCAGGTCTGGTCGGGGTCGGTTTCGCATTCTTCGCCGCCTCTCGTATATTCAAAGCTGAGAAGACGGTTGGGGTATTGCTCGGAATCTGGGTTTTGGCGGTGATCGCGCACGGTCCGCTTTATTTCGGTGATCCTGCTCAGATTTCGTTGATGTCCTTGGTGCTGATCCCGCTGATCATGGGATCCGTTTCTGGCGCAGCGGCAAGTCTTGTCGGCACCGTCTTGGTCATCCTCACTTATGTTGCCGTTCTCGCAAGCGCGCACGTTCAACAGAATGACATTTCGTCTGCTGCGGTGTCGATTTTGAGCTATTCAACACTCTCGACCATCCTGTGTGGGGTCCTCGTCTCGCATTTCCAACGCCACACAGAGGCTGAGGCAAAACGCTTGAGCGAAGACAATGTAAAAGTCAGGGCCATTGCGATCACGGACTCCCTGACGCGCTGTCACAACCGCCGGGCCTTCCAGATTGCCATGGACCAGATCTCTGAAGCTTCGGACCCATCGATGCGCCCGGCGCTGTTCATCATGGATCTGGATCAATTCAAACAGATCAATGATACGTTCGGTCACGGCGTGGGCGACGAGGTTCTGAGCACGTTCGCTGACCGCCTGCAAACCGCGATTGCCGGTATTGGCCGCGTGTTCCGTCTCGGCGGCGATGAATTTGCAATCCTGTGCGCACATGAGCCCTCGCAATCGGTGTTAGAGGATTTGGCCTTACAAATTCGCGCGCTCAGCGAAGCCGCCATACCGACCCAGGCAGGCGACATCGATTTCGACCTCTCGATCGGCATCGCGCTTTCGGATGGCTCGGATTCTTCGAATGAGCAATTGTATCGCCAAGCCGACAATGCCGCTTTCGCAGCAAAGAAAATCGCCGGCTCATCGCATCTGGTCTTCAATACGCAGATCGACGGACAAATCACGCGTCAGTACGAAGTTGAAGAGTGTTTGAAAGTCGCAATCTCCAAACGCAGCATCGGAATCGCGTTTCAGCCGCAATATGATCTGCGCAGTGGTGGGATCGTTTCATTCGAAGCATTGGCGAGATGGAAGGATCCGCTTTTAGGCAAGGTCTCTCCGGCCGAGTTTATTCAGGTCGCTGAGAAAACACGCCTGATTGAAGTGCTCGATCAGCAAATCATCTCGATCGCCCTGCGCAACGCCTCGCAGTGGTTGGGGAGCCAACAGCGGGTCTCCGTGAACGTTTCAGCGCGGACCCTGAGGACGACGGATTTCGCTGATTATGTCGTCAAACATGCACGCAGAAACCACCTCAAACCAGAACAGGTCGAGATAGAGATCACCGAAACAGCGCTGATCGAAAACTGGGATGCCGCGAAAAACACGGTCGAAAGCCTGCGTCAGTCCGGCATTCGCATTGTGCTCGACGATTTTGGGGTCGGCTATTCGTCACTGTCCTATCTGGCCGAGTTCCCGGTTCAGAAACTGAAGTTCGACCGCTCCTTCTTGCTCAAAGCCTGTCAGCATTCGAACTCTCTGATCATGCAATCGATCATCAATCTCGCCAAGCAGATGAAAGTGGAAATGGTCGCTGAAGGCATCGAAACCCGCGAACAACTCAACTTGCTGAGACAGCTCAAATGCCAGCAAGGCCAAGGCTATCTGCTCGGACGTCCAATCCCGGCGGCGAGCATGGAAAAATACGTGAAAAGTCGCCGCATGGTGGCGTAAAATACGCCGGCACGTCCCATTTGGTCATAGGTCGAGCGGTTTGTCCTGACAGGATTCGTCAGCATCCCGCCTTCCATAATGCGCGGGTCATCCCCATCTATGCATATTCGCGATAGGGACTATTCGCGATTGAGGGAAAGACGCCGCCGATGATCGGGGCTATGACCCTCACCAACGATAGAACCGAAACGGATGCCTCAACGTAGAGGGTCTTGTGACGGGGACATAAGGAGGACCAGTGATGGCCAATACACCTAGCTCGAGCCGCGCGCTCACGCTGAGCCCTGAACAGGGTCTTAGCCGCTACCTCTCAGAAATTCGAAAATTCCCCATGCTCAGCAAGGATGAGGAATTCATGCTCGCCAAACGCTGGCAGGAACATGAAGACACAGATGCCGCTGAAAAGATGGTGACCTCTCATCTGCGCCTGGTCGCCAAAATCGCGATGGGCTATCGCGGCTATGGCTTGCCAATGGCGGAGGTGATCTCCGAAGGCAATGTCGGCTTGATGCAATCGGTGAAGAAATTCGACCCGGACAAGGGCTTTCGCCTTGCGACCTATGCCATGTGGTGGATCCGCGCGAGCATTCAGGAATATATCCTGCGCAGCTGGAGTCTCGTAAAACTCGGCACCACCGCAGCGCAAAAGAAGCTGTTCTTCAATCTGCGCCGCATGAAAGGCGAGATTGATGCGCTCGACAATGCGCAGCTGAAACCCGATCAGGTCAAGCATATCGCAGACAAGCTCAACGTTTCGGAAAAAGACGTGATCTCAATGAACGGTCGGATGAGCGGCTCGGATGCCTCACTCAATGCCCCGATGGGCGCTGAAGGCGATATGGAATGGATGGACTGGCTTGAAGATGAAGAGCCAAACCAGGCCGATGAGTTTGCCCGCACGCAAGAGTTTGATGCGCGCATGGAGCTCTTACAGACCGCTATGGCAGATCTGTCTGAGCGCGAGCAGCACATCCTGCAAGAGCGCCGTCTGACAGATGAGCCAAAGACTCTCGAAGAACTGTCCGAGGTCTACAATGTCAGCCGCGAACGCATCCGCCAGATCGAAGTTCGCGCGTTTGAGAAGCTCCAAAAAGCCATGCAGAAAATGGCGAAAGACCAGGGTCTGCCAACCGGGGTTTAGGTCTCTGAGACTTACCAAAAAAGAACTCATCCTGAGCGAAGTCGAAGGGCTGAGCGAAGTCCAAGGGCTGAGCGACATCGAAGGATGACTTTGAAAGTGCTGAATCAAAATCACCCGCCCTCGTCCTTCGACTTCGCTCAGGATGAGGGCTAAGGTGTGATCTGATCAAGCTTGGGTAAAACGAACACTTTGGTTTCCGAACAAATCATAGAAATCGCAGAACGGGGCGACCCCCGCATCGCCCCTTATGTGAGCGTGCGCGAGCGAGATTTGACCGGCGGGACCGACGGGATGTTCATTGTCGAAGGCAAAGTGCCGCTTTCGATCTTGCTAACCCGATCTCGATTCGAGCTGCACAGCCTGTTCTTGTGTGACACACGCCTAGATCCGCTCGCCGATCTCTTGAAACAGGTGCCGAGCGAGGTTCCGGTCTATACAGCGCCGCAAACGATGATGGATGAGATCGCAGGATTTCCCATCCATCGCGGCGTGCTCGCCTGCGCCAAAAAGGGCGGCGGGATGGCTTTGTCGGCGTTCGAGACCGCAAACCGCCTGCTGATCCTCAATCAAATTTCAAATCACGACAATGTCGGCGCCGCGTTTCGAAATGCGGCCGCTTTTGGCGCTGACGGGATTGTTCTCGATGCAGGCAGCTGCGACCCGCTTTATCGAAAGGCTATTCGCGTCTCGTCCGGGACCAGTCTTTGGTTGCCGTATCACCATGGCGGCACAGGCGCCGATCAGATCGCGGCCTTACAGGCTGCGGGCTTTGAGATCTGGGCCATGACACCGCGCGCTGATGCCGCCGCATTAACCTCGCTTGATCCGCCAGAGAAGCTCGCCATCCTGCTCGGCGCGGAGGGCCCGGGTTTGCCAGAGGGGTTAATCCAAGCCTGCCAGCCGGTCCGTATCCCAATGGTGACGGGCTTTGACAGCGTTAATGTTGCGACCGCTGGTGCGATAGCGCTCTCGCATGTATTCAGAGATGGCTAAGGACCAAACCGCATCTCGGTGGGAGAACATATGCGCTTTATTGTGACCGGGGGCTATGGGTTCATCGGATCGGCCGTGGTGCGACAGCTGGCGAGCGCTGGGCATCAAGTGTTCAATCTCGACAAAAAGACCTACGCCGCCAATCCAGATGCGATTACAGGTTATGAAGTCCAGAACGTGCATGCCTGCATTACCGATCAGCCCGCAATCTCCGCCCTTTTTAAAGCAGCGCGTCCGGATGCAATCCTACATCTTGCAGCCGAAACGCATGTGGATCGCTCCATTGATGGGCCGAGTGCGTTCATGAGAACCAATATTGACGGCACGTTCAGCCTGCTCGAAGCGGCACTGGCATGGTGGGAGAATGGCGGAAAAGATCCGTCTTTCCGCTTTGTCCATATCTCCACCGATGAGGTGTTTGGCGATCTCGAGCCGGACGACCCCGCCTTTGACGAAGAAACCCGCTATGCGCCGTCATCCCCTTATTCGGCCAGCAAAGCGGCGAGTGATCATTTGGTCCGAGCCTGGCAGCGCACCTATGGCCTGCCGACGGTCGTGACCAATTGCACAAACAATTACGGTCCCTGGCAAAACGCCGAAAAACTTATCCCGACCGTCATCCGCAAAGCGCTGCTCGGCGCGCCGATCCCGGTCTATGGCGACGGGCAGAATGTGCGGGACTGGCTTTATGTCGAAGACCACGCGCGCGGACTCATTCAAGCGGCTGCAGCTGATCCAGGATCAACCCTCTTATTTGGGGCGCGGGCCGAACGTTCAAACCTGGATCTGGTGAAAACGATTTGTGCTCTGCTCGACGATATCCGCCCGAAATCGACGCCCTATGCAGCGCAAATTGAGTTTGTCACGGATCGAAAAGGGCATGATCGTCGCTATGCGGTCGATCCCGCAAGCGCTGAACAAAAGATCGGCTGGCGCCCGGAGCGCGATCTAGATGCGGGTCTGCGCGAGACCGTACAATGGTATCTCGCCGCGCTGGATGACAATCTGGCAGATGTGGATGATCGCCTCGGGCTCGCCCGTTCCTAGTGGCCTATTCCGCCGCTTGCGCAGTCGAACCGCCGGACAGGCGTGCAATTGTGGCGGCAACATCTGCGCCAAACGCATGATGCGGCATGTGTCCGCCATCTGCTAGTTTAACAAGCTCCAGGTCTTCAACCTGATGCTTGAGTTTCCCGACATGCAAAGGCGGGCTGATGACCGTGTCGAGCGCGCCCGAGAAGACCACGGTCGGGACATCAATCTCGATATAGCGATCCTGCTGCGCGCCGAGTTCTTTGCGTAAGGCATTCACATCTTTCGCGTTGGCAGCGAAGTTTGAGGGCCGAAACAAAAGTCCAATGCCAGAGTTCTCAAAATAACCCTCGGGCGCCGGTTTTGGCGAGAACACGTTGGTGACGCCGCCGCGCACCTGGCTCGGGCCGACAATCGGCACCAGACGCGTGAAAACCGGACCGATCACAGGGTGCCCGGCATACTTATTGTACCACGCTTCGCCGCCGCCGCCCCAATCATGGCTGACCGGCGCGAGCAAGACGAGCCCCTCGACCAAGTCAGGATGATCGAGGGCAAGTCTCAGCGAGACAGCGCCGCCAAAACTATGTCCGACAATCACAGCCTTTTCGCCGGGAGCGAGCGCGCGGAGTGCCCCTGCAGCTTGTTCGGCTTGCACTTTCAAGGTCGCGGCATCGTCAGGACGCTCTGAATGACCGTGGCCAGGCCGGTCAACCATCAGAACTCTGTGCGTGTCTGACAGTCGCGGCGCCAGGGTCCAGCTGTATTCGCGAGCATTTGCCGACGCCCCGTGGATCATCAGCACGACCGGGCCTGACGTGCCCGCCTGCAAGACATGTACATCGGCGCCATTCACTTGGACTCGTGTGCCGTCGGCTGGATGGGCTTGATTGATGCGCGAGGCATAAGCCGCACTGTTCACCCAGATAGCAGCCCCACCAAGGGCCACCACAATCAATACAATTGTCAGCATTCTCACACCGGCCGGCCTTCCCGTTCTCGCCGGATGCGATTTATGCCGCGTTGGGCGGAAGGAAAGAGCGGGTAAATCTCGAGCGCCTTCTGATAAGCTGCGACTGCCTCATCCTCAGACCCGAGTCCTTCGAGGACAGCCCCGAGCCCGCCCCACGCTCCAAAGTGACGTGGCTCTAAGCGCAGAGCTTCATTCACATCGCGCAGCGCCTCTGAATAATTTTCCTGCGTCAGGAATACTGTCGCTCGGCGGTTCCAGGCCTCGGCATATTCAGGCTGAATTGCGATCACGCGGTCATAAAGAGCACGCGCATGATCAAGGTCCCCAAAAGCTTGCGCCTGAACAGCGCGCTCCATAACGAGATCCGCGGCATCCGAGCCGCTTTCCATCCAAGAGGCCCAGATGTCGAGCGCAATATCGTTCGCTTCTTCCTCAGACGGCGCGGTTTTAAGCTCCTCGAACATTTCGTCCGACGGCCCAAAGTCCGGGCTGCTGATTAGCAATAGTCCTGAGAAGGCGAGCGCTTTGAACATGTTAAAGAGTATGGGGTGTCGGGGTTTGGCTGCCAAGAAGAATTCGCGTGACCAACTGTATCAGCTGCAAATACGGCTAAAATCCGAGCGCCTGCGCAATCGCTTTTACCTTTGCAGCCCGGTCCGGTACGTTCTGTTCGATCATTTTATGGTAACGCGCGAGAATCTCCGGAGGGGCTTTGTCCGGTGTGCCGGAATCGAAAGGGGGGTGCGGATCGTACTCGATGCTGAGTTGGATAAACTTGGCGAAATCTTCGTTACGAATGCGGGCGGCCAGGGCGAGCGCGAAATCAATCCCGGACGTGACGCCGCCTCCAGTAAATCGATTGCGATCTGCCACGATCCGCTCACTGACAGGTATCGCATTGAAATAGGCCAGTTGATCAATCGACGCCCAATGGCACGCCGCACGATATCCTTCCAACAAACCCGCCGCGGCGAGGACGAGGGACCCGGTGCAAACCGACGTCACCCAATCGGCTTTGCCCGCAACGGTCCGTACCCAGTTGAGCACGTCAGGGTCTTGCATGATCTCCATGGTGCCGAGCCCGCCAGGCACACAGAGGATGTTTGCGGTTTTGACCTCGTCAAAGGTCGCGGTCGGCAGGAGCGGAAAACCGGCATCTGTTGGAACCGGATCCGTGTTCTTCCAGACCAGGTCGAGTTTTGTATTGCCGAGCCGCGACAAGACTTGCGCGGGACCCGTCAGATCGAGCTGCGTCACATTCGGGAAGACAAGGAACGCTACGGTTTGAGGGGATAATTCAGGCATGGCCATCTCCTTTCAAAGTACGAGGTGAATGGCCCAGGCGAACGGCGCGTATGCTGATTGGAACGACGCTCCCCAGTGGTGCTCCACTTCATTCGCCAGTTGCGTCATTGCTTTAAAAACTAATGCGAACGCAGTTGCCGGTCCACCCGTAATGGCAAAAAGGAAAACAAAACCGCCGCCATACTTTGTCCACAGGCGTTTTGAGCGATCGAGCAACAAAAAACTAACGTTCAAGATCACTCTCGTATTATGTCTGCCACACTCGTCGGCTAAGCACTGGCGAAACATGGAGAGTGTGGGATGAATTTTGCGCATTTGGCAGGCGTTTCGGGTTTAGCGCTTTTGGGAGTGGCGGCATGCGCCACGGTCGAACCTCCGACAGAGCCAGCCTTTGTTGAAGATGCGCCCTACTTTGCCTCGATCGAAGTCATCCCGGCCGGCGAAACGTCTGCGGATACTGTACGTGGAACCGTTTTCAATGATCTCGATCAGGACGGACAGTTGGACGCGAATGAGCCTGGCATCGCGGGCGTGGCCGTGTCGAATGGGCTCGACGTGGTCGTGACGGATCGATCGGGCGGATATGAGCTGCCAGAACGGCCTGATATGTCTGTGTTCGTGATCCAGCCGGAAGGCTGGCGTGTCCCGACGGATGCAAACCACGTCCCACAATTTGCTTACCAGCATAAACCTGCCGGTTCACCAAAACCTTTCCGATTTGGCGGACTGCCTCAAACCGGTCCCCTACCCGCAGCGATTAACTTTCCGCTTTCAGCCTCCTCTGTCGGGGAAGACTTTTCTTGTGCGGTAATCGGTGACGCCCAAGTTTATACAAACGAAGAAGTCAGCCATACGCGCGACTCGTTCGTGGACGACCTGATGGATCGCGATGCCAAAGTCGATTGCTTGCTGCCCGTTGGCGACGTGGTGGGCGATGATCTCGACCTGATCCCAAGGCTGGCAGAACTCATGGGTGTGGTTGGCGCGCCGCAATGGTGGGTCCATGGCAATCATGATTTCGACTTTGATGCTGATTATGACGAAGATAGCGCGGACAGTTGGCGCCGACTCTGGGGACCAGAATATTACGCGTTCGAGATGGGCAAAACGACCTTTATCGTCCTCGACAATGTCGTTTATCCCTGCTCGGCAGAAGACAATATCGAAGACACTCGTCGCTTTTGTGTAACTGATTCTCGCAAGCGTTATAATGGTCGCATCACGGATGAGCAGATAGCGTTTGTCGAGAACCTCCTCGCGGTCACTCCGGAAGATCGGCTGATTGTGTTTGCGCACCATGTTCCGTTCGTGTCCTTTGTTGATCACCTCGCGCAGCCGCATCAAACCGACAATGTCATGGACTTGTACGCTCTTGTCGGCGACCGGGAGGCGCTGTCGCTGTCGGGACATACGCACACGATTGAGAATATGAGCCCGGGTGATGTGTTTGCAGGATGGGAAACCGAAGTCGGCGTCAGCGACCTTCCTTTCCGGCATCTGATCACAGGGGCCGTATCCGGGGGCTGGTGGAACGGAGACTTCGACGTTCACGGCGTACCGATGAGCCTGCAGCGCCAGGGCGGTCCACGCGGATGGGTCGAAATGAACGTCGATGGTACGGACTATCTGCTCGATTATCGCGGCACTGGTCTGCCGGAAGATGAGGCCATGTGGCTGTCCGTCAGCACGCCACCGTATCGGACCTGGGCGCAGGAGATCATGGATTGGCTTGCGACTTCCCGGCTGCAGCGCGATCCCACTCCCCCGCTCAGCGTGCTCGACCTGCCCGACGTGAAAATCGTGACCCCAGAAGATCTCGCCGACCGGACATGGCTGACCGCGAATGTCTGGATGGGCGACTCGACCACGCAGGTCACGGTATCCTTGAATGGCGATGCGCCCGTCGCGATGACTCGCACGCAGGAAGCAAATGGTGAGTCGGCGAAAATCGGTCCCGAGTGGTCGGATCCGTTTGCGATGCAGAGACAGCTCACCGTCGCAAGAGGGGCGATCGCAAGTCAGTCGGGTGACCCTGAAACCCAAGGCTATAAGCAAGGGCGATATACCCGTCTCGATCCCGCGGTCCCGCAACCGCGTGGAACCGTGGCGGACCGCAACATGCACCTATGGATCTACGACCTGCCTAAGAACCTGCCGATCGGGGTACATAGTGCAGAGATCATCGCGACGCGGGCGCAAGGCGAGACGGCTCGAAACACGCTGGTGTTCGAAGTCCGCAAAGAACGCCCGCCACGACAATGGCGTCAGGACGTTTGGAACGCTTTCAAAGACGGGCCACCGGTTCGCTAAACACAGCGATCAGTCCCACCAATTAGTTGCAACGGTGCGGGTAACATTGGTGCCGCAATGGACTTCACCTGCGCTGGTATGATGCGAGTCCCAATCATCGATGGACCACGCCGTGATCCCGGCCGCGGCATACGCGTCGACAACTGCAGCCTCCATAATATCGACTCCGTCAATGACGGGCCCCCATTGCTTTGGGGGAATGTAATTTGTCTCGTCCATCAAAAGGCCGTTCACCGCGGCTGGGTAGAACGCCACCAGATTGCCGGGGCTGTAGACGATGCGCTCGCTGCCTGGGCCTTCTTCGTCCAGCCAAGGCGGTGGGGGTTGATCTGCATCGCGCACGGTGGCGCGCTGAACATATTCGGCAAACCCTGCGACCTCGAACAAGCCCGGAATGCGAACGATGTCTTCTGCACCAACACCCGTTTCGGCCATTAAGCGCTCAAGATTCATTTCGACCCGCCGGCGTGCGCGTTCATTGTCCTCAAGAAACGCCTGATCTGAGAGCAGCTCATTAATGGTCATGTCCAGTGCGCCGTCTCTTGAAAACGCTTTGGCATCGCCATGCCCTTGCGCTTGTGCCTTGCGTAAAACGGCGAGCGCAGATGGAACGTCCTTCACCGCGATCGTCCAGCCACGGTCGTTCTTCGCCGGTAAAAATTGCAGAAACTCATCGACATGAGCGATGATCAGCCAAGACGTATCGAGCAGGATCGGCGCTTGCGCTGACTGGGCTTCAAAAAAGGCCAGAAAATCCGTGTGCGGGGCAATGCCATCACCCGCATCACCATAAATCACGCGGCCCGCCGGATAGGCTTGGCCATTATGTGCGTAAGGCGGCACGGTTTCGAGATTTCCGAATGAATCCGCCTGGTGGTAGCCATCGCCGCCGATCTGGACGACCCCGAACCCAGGGCCTTTCAGATCAAACAATGCGCGGCCCGCGGACCGGGCAGGCTGCGGGGACCGAATGGCAATACGAATGGTTTTAGGCCCGTCTGGACCCGGCATGCTGACATGCCCAAACTCGACAAAATCCTGAGCCCAATTGTCCGTTGTGTTCAAGGTTCGAAGCGGTGCCGCGGAGTTGAACTTCTCCATCGCCGCGGTCAGGTCTTCAACGAAGGTTTCGTGCACGGGGCCGTCACTTTGCGGGACAAAGACTTCGGTCGCGATCTCAAGGTGATTATGAATAATCACCGGTGCGACACGCAAACCAACAATATGCGATGCGGTCGTATCGCCATCCGTGACTGCAAACTCGAGATCCACTGTGCCATCCCAATCCGTTGCGTTTCGGACGATATCGCGCGAATCGACACCGAGCTCCGCCCCTGCCTGCAGCGTCGCAGCGGACAAGGCATCTGTTGGGTCGAGATACAGCCAGTCGCCGCCTTGTTTCAGAAACACGCGTAGCTTGTCCGCGCCGGCGCCCTTGGCCTGCAGCTGCCCGACCGCCGCGTCAGAAACCTGTGGCATCGCGGAGAGTTTGATCGGCGCGAAATAGTCTGGCGCGCGCGGCTCATTGTCTTGAGCATCATGGCACGCTTCTAATGCGTCGTCGCTGTAATCGGTGTCGTTTGAAGACGGGCAGCGCGCATCAACATCGCCGATATTGGGGAGAATGATCGCAAACTGATCGGGTCCGGATATGCGGTCGGCGGCTGTGACGACGCCATCGCGATTGTGATCTGCCAGAATTTCCGGCGTCCAGGTCGAACCGAGTTCGGGTTCGGCGTCCGAAACGCAGCCGGCCAGGATCATGGACAGCCCCAAAATGGGCGCATGCTTCAAAGACATAATCAGCTTGTGCATATGTGTTTCTCCCTCACTCCATCTCATCGATAGGAGGGGGAGCTTCTTTGCGTCAAGCGGAATACAAAGCGGCGCGGTCGCTACTGTTTGAACGGTCAGGCCTAGAGCAGGCCTTCTGATATGAGCCGCGATTCAAGACCCTCGGCCCCCGCAAAATGATGCGCTTGGATTCCTAGCGCTTCAGCCGCAGCGCAATTGGGTGCACTATCATCAATGAACAAGACTTCGCTCGGGTGAGGCCCACCCATTCTGTCCAGCGAGATTTCATAAATCCGCCGGTCTGGTTTGACGATTTTTTCTTCGCCGGAGACGACAACATCCCGCAAAATTTTGATCACTGGAAAGGCGTCAAAGGTTTCTTGCGCAACTTCATCGGAAAGGTTGGACAGGCCATAAAGCGGAACGCGTTTTTCTTCCAATCTCGCCATCAAGGTCGGCACACCAGGCACATAGCCTTCGAACATGTCGAGCCAACGGGTCCGCCATGCGCGGATCTCTCGTTCATATTGAGGAAACTTCGAAATCAGGGGTTTCGCATTCTCTGCCATGGAAACGCCGCGATCATGGTGAACATGCCAGTCCATGTTACACACATCGCGCACAAAAGCCGTGGCTTCTGCTTCAGTTTCAAAAAAGTCGCGATAGAGCCGGGCTGGTCGCCAATCAACGACCACGTTGCCAAGATCGAAAAGGACGATGCGAGCACCCATCAGATCGTGAGGCTCAGCTGTTCATCTAAAGCTCAGCCCTGCTTTGCTTTAAAGCGTGGGTCAGTCTTGTTGATGATATAGGTCCGGCCACGGCGGCGAACGACCTTGCAGTCACGGTGACGCGACTTGAGTGCTTTGATCGAGGATTTCACTTTCATGGCTTTTGCCCAAACGTTAGAACTGTTTTCACGAAAGCGCGGGACATACACATCGGGTCCGAATGAGTCAATCATGGCTTACAGGCAGATGCGCAGAGGGGTACGTGCCATGACTCTATATATAAGCAAACGTCCGCTCTATGGGCTTTTGGCTGGTGCCGCCTTGATGACGGCGTGCGCGGCATCACCCCAGTCTGATGGACATTCTGGCGTGAATTCGGGTGCGACTAGCCGCACCGAAACGCCGGTCACAGTGCCCTCCTTGCCGCCGTTCACATCATCTGGAAATGCCAGCATTGACGCTTGGCGGGACGATTTTTCATCCCGGGCAATTGTGGCCGGACGCGATCCTGTCATTGTTTATGACACGCTGAGCCAGATCTCTCCGCTGGATTTGTATCTCTCAGACGATGTTTCAGTGGCGAAAACGGACATTGCAGACCAGGCCGAGTTCGCCAAACCGATCTGGGACTATGTGAGTTCCGCCGTCACGGAAAGCCGCAAATCCCGCGGCGCAGAGCGGCTCGCTGAGCTCTCCTCCACATTTGACGCGATCGAAGCAGAGTTTGGCGTCAGCCGAGAAGCGATCACCGCGATCTGGGCGATGGAAACCAATCTCGGTTCCTATATTGGCAACTTCGACGCCGCGAACACGTTCGCCAATATGGCAGTCGAAGGTCGGCGCCAGAGATTTGCCGAGAATGAATTGACCGCCTTGATGAAGCTGCAAGAGCGCGGTGACGTGGATCGAGACGATTTGATTTCAGGCTGGGCCGGCGCGATGGGCCAGACTCAATTTATGCCCTCGACCTTCCTGTCCTATGCGGTCGATTTCGATGGCGATGGCAAGAAAGACCTTTGGAACAGCGTGCCGGACGCCCTGGCATCGGCGGCGAACTATTTGAGCGCGTCAGGCTATCAAAAAGGCGTGCCGTGGGGCGTCGAAATCATCGCGCCGCCAGAGTTCGATTGGTCTTTGGCGGATGGCGAAGACCGACGCTTGTCGACCTGGATCAGCTATGGCCTCGCGCCGATTTCTGGCCGTCCATTCACAGCACCCGAAAGCAATTATGCTGAGTTGTGGCTTCCGAGCGGAGCAACGGGCCCGAAATATCTGCTGTTTCGCAACTTCGACGTCTATAAGACCTATAATCGCTCCGACAGCTACGCGTTTTCAGTGGGTTTGCTGACCGATGGCGTGGCCGGGGAAGATGGTCCGGTGGCCGTGTGGCCAAAAGACCTTCAGCTCCTGACCCGCCGCGATATCATGATCTTGCAGGACAGTCTGAACCAGCTCGGATTTGAGGCTGGTTCAGTCGATGGGATTGCCGGGCGCGGCACAAAAGGCGCGCTGCGGCGCTTCCAGAAAGCCAGCAATATCACGCCAGCGGATGGCTATCCCACAACTGTGGCATTGGATCAGGTCCTGGCGGCGCGTTAAGGCTCGTCTCCGTCAGCTTCACCCACACCCGGGGCAATGGCCTTCCAGGCGAACAGCGCCATCGCAACCAATAAGACCACACAGATCCAGAATGGCAGGGACGGGTCTACGAACTCATACAGAAACAATCCGAACAGCGGCGTGATGATATAGCCCATGCCGTTGGCGGAAATGACCAGCCCCGCCACATTGCCTTGAAGCTGGGGCGAGACCGCCAGCGAAGCGCCGCTTGAGAAGCCAGGGCGCGTAAGCCCTTGCCCGATGCCCAGAAAAAACTGCGCCAAAATCAAAGTCGCGAAATCCTGCGCGGGGATCAGTAACAACGCCCCGATCAGGAGGGGGAAGCATCCGGTGATCATCAGCGTCTTGTTGCGCAGTTTTAAGCGCGGAATCAGCACCAATTGCGCCGTCATCACAGCCATCGCGCCAACCATGAAGGCGGGGCCGGTATATTGTGCGGCTTGCGCTCCGCTCACGTCGAGTTTGTCCATCACCGCAAACACGAACACTTGCGTCAGGATGCCGGTGACCAGGGACAAGGTCACGGCGTAAGCGAGGAACGGCAACACATTGCGCGATCGCCATAAGCCGATCGCGCCCGGAATGGTTTCAATCGTGGTCGCGTCCTGAACAGGTTTGCGGTTCTCGGGCAGGAAGTTCCACAACAAGATCGACATGATGGCTGCGAGGATGCAGGTCACCAACATCGGGCTCAAAATCCCGAAGTAAGCCACCAGAGCGGCGGCGAAGGCCGGGCCGACCACCGTTCCGAAACTGAAACCTGACGTGACGAAGGCAATCTCACTTTGGCGCTCGCTCGGCGCGGTCCGATCCGCCACATAAGCTTGGGCCGACGGGCTGGACCCGGATCCGATGAGGCCAAAGACGGATCGAGACAGCGCCAAGCAGGCAAAAATTGCAAACGGCGCCGTGATCCACTCTGAGACCGCGGCCCAAGACGACATCAGCAGCAAGAACATAGACACCGAGTATCCGGCCAACCCAAAGGAAGCGATCCGGCGGCGCCCATATCGGTTCGAGCGCTTGCCCCAAAATGGAGAAGACAGCGACCAGCATAAAGCGGACAGCGAAAAGATCGCGCCGGCCATCCAATCCGGCAATTCGAGGGTGCGCGTCAAAGGCGGGATGACGGCCGCAATCAGCATTGTGTTCCCGGCGCCAATCGCCATCAGCGAAAAGAAGAGCAGAAAAAACGCCCCACGCCGATTGGGCTGGGGCGCGTCTTCAGACTTGGGATCCTGTTCGCTCATGCGCCCTGTTTCGAGCGACTGACACGTAAAATCAAGACCTTGTTCGGACCGTCAGTGGCCCGTCGTCGGGGAATGCAAACGCGGGTGCAGCGTGTTCTTTCGCCAGCGCAATAGGTTTGAAAGGAAATTCTGCGAGGTCTTTGAACAGTGTAATCACGTCTGAGCCACAACCATGATCCAATTACTCGGATTCGCGATCGTTCTGTTGATCGTTTCCAGCGCACTGCTCGTGAGTGGAGGGCCCGCTGTGTTCTCGGCATTGCCGTTCGAACTGGCATTGATTGGTGGCGCAGCGATTGGCACCGTTTTGATCGGAAACTCCGGCTCTGTCGCCAAAGCGGCTTTTAAAGGGGCGCTGCAATCCATGCGTGGTGCAAAATGGACGCGCTCGGACTATGCGAGCCTGCTGACCTTAATGCACGAATTGCTGCGCCGGGCGCGCAAAGGCGGAATTGTTGCGATTGAAGCCGATATCGAGACACCGGAGAACTCGACACTGTTCGCCGATCATCCGCGCTTGCAAAAAGACCCGCACGCAGTCGGTTTGATCTGTGACAGCTTTCGCCTGATCGCCCTGGACCCAGCCATGCGCGATCAAACAGCGGTCTATTTGCAAGACACGGTAAGCGAAATTGTCGAAGAGCGTCAGCGCGGTGTCACAGCCTTGCAAACGCTTGCTGATGCGCTGCCAGCCCTCGGGATCGTCGCGGCGGTGCTCGGCATCATCAAGACGATGGCGATGATCGATCAATCGACGGCAGTGCTTGGGGAAATGATCGCTGCCGCGTTGCTAGGAACCTTTCTCGGCGTGTTCCTCGCCTATGGCCTGGTCGGTCCGATCGCCAATCGGTTCGGGCAAATTGTCGAAGAAGAGGCCGTTTATCTCGATACGATTGCGCGAATCATCACGGCTTTCACACAAGACACCGCGCCGCGCACGGCCATAGAAATCGCCCGCGCCAGTCTGCCTGTGCACCTTCGTCCGAACATCTCCGATCTGGATGAGCGACTGAGTGTGGTGCGGCTGGAACACGCGCAGCGCGCCGCGTAATTGGTTAACGGACCGCCCGTCCAGCGGGGCTAAATTTCATGGACGCATTTAAACGGGCATCAAAACTACTGATGCACAGTGCTGCAGAACGCAAACCGCGGAGCAGAACATGACGCAAGCAGACACAACACTCGAACCGGAAATCAAACGTGATTACTGGCTTCGCGGTGCAATCGGCCAAGTCGCAACCGGGCTTTGCGGTGTAATCGCGGTCTTAGTGGCGCTTAAATCTGTCGCGTTTGAGCCGGGTCTGCAGGATCCATCCGGGTTCTATGACCACTTTGTGCGAATTCTCTCTTTCGCCGCCCTTACTGTTTGGATTGCTCTGACCATCGGCATCCGCCGACGGAATGCAGCCGCCATGATCGCCTTGGCCTTTGCGATTGTGGTCGAGCTGATCCTTGTGCCAACACAGCATACGGGTCTGTCGACGATCACGGCTGCGAATCTTGGCATTGTGCTCGCCTATTGCGGCTTGGAGCTGTATTGGAAAGCGGTCGCTGATTCGAACGGAACTCAGCGTTTGCGGGCAAACCCATCTAACCCCTAGCTTTCCACAATTTAGCGACGTAGTTTCCCAGTGAGGTTCATTGGGGAGTATGGGCTTGTCTCGTTTTGACGACTTGATCGCTACGGTCACGCATTATCAGAATTTAGCCGCCGAGAATTATACTCGGGTCAGAGCCTTGGCCGAGGAATTGCGCGCCGGATTGTGCGCGCATATCGGTATGGAGGGTGGTGTCTGCGTTCTATTGGTTCCGCCGATGGGCGCTTTCGAACCCAAAGACTATGGCGATCAGGCTTTTTCCATTCCGCCAAAAGGGTTTCGACCCCTCGGAGCCATCCAATTCGGACTGGCCATCCGCGTTCTGTCCGAGACCGATTGGATGCGCGTCACCATGCAATGCCAAAAAATCGGGGACGATTTCATCACTCAAATCGTTGGAGGCGAAGAGTATCGGCTTTCAATCCCGCTTAAGGACAATGATCCTCAGCCCTTCTATGACCATATCTATGAACACGTCTTGGAATGGTTTCAGACCCAAATCGAACGCTATGAAGCGGGTGACTATAGCAGTCGCGAAATCGGTTTCGACATCTCTCGCCGCGATGACGAGGCGATGGTCTGAACGGACCGTTGAGCGCTGAAGGCATGGATTTGGGCATTCTTCTTGCAAGTGGCGCTGGTCAAAGCGTCATTTTTGCCTGTGCTCTCATCGGTGCGCTCGGGGTCGGCGCACAATGGCTCGCTTGGCGGCTACAGGCCCCGGCAATTGTGTTGATGTCTCTGGCCGGTTTGGCGGTGGGTCCGTTATGGTCTGTGATCTTTGGGAATCCATTGCTCAGTCCGCAGGCAACTTTCGGCGATGTGTTCCGCCCAATTGTCTCGCTTGCCGTGGCGGTGATCCTGTTTGAAGGTGGCCTGGTTCTGAAGTTCGAGAATTTGCGAGAGGCCGGCGCGGCGGTGCGACGAATGATTTTTGTCGGCGGCCCACTCGCCTGGTTTTTCGGAACATTCGCCGCACGCTATGCTGCCGGGCTCGATTGGGCGAGCGCCGTGGTCTTCGCCGGCGTCATGGTCGTGACCGGTCCCACGGTGATTATTCCACTCCTCCGCCAATCCAAGCTCGGAGGGCGGCCTGCTCAATTCCTGAAATGGGAAGGCATTGTCAACGACCCGATCGGCGCCCTTTTTGCGGTCGCGGCGTTTGAGTTCATCCGGGTCGCCTCGCAAGGCCAGAGCCTGTTTGGCGCGGGTCTATGGATCATTATGGCCGCTTGCTATGGCATTGTACTCGGTGTCTTTTTTGGCTGGGTTATGGCCAAGGCCTTCCGAGAAGGATGGACCCCGGAATATCTCAAAGCACCACTCATCCTCGCCTCCATCGTGCTCTGCTACACGATGGCGGAAATGTTCCAGAAAGAAATCGGCCTCGTGGCGGTAACCGCGTATGGGATGATGCTGGGCAATTCGAAGCTTGCAGGTCTGACGGAGCTACAAAAGTTCAAGGAAGATATCGCCATCCTCCTTGTGTCAGGTGTGTTCGTCATGTTGACCGCAGATTTGACGCCCCAGATCATCAACCAAGCGATCAACTGGAACACGCTCGCCTTCCTGATGTGTATGTTGTTCGTGGTGCGCCCCCTATCAGTTTGGATTGCGACCTTCGGGACACTGTCTCGAAAAGAAGCGATCTTGCTGGGCTGGATCGCACCGCGCGGGATCGTCGCGGTGGCTGTGTCCGGCCTGTTTGGGTCGCTCCTGGTCGATCTGTCGCGAGAAGGCAGGTTCTTCTTTGCCGGTGCGGATCAGATTACTCCCCTCGCCTTCGCGATGGTGTTTGTGACCGTGGTGCTGCACGGATTTACAATTGGACCGCTCTCGCGCGCCTTGGGCCTCGCCAGAAAAGAAAAACCTGGGGTTCTCATCGTTGGCGCAAACACCTGGAGTGTGCAGTTCGCGAGCGCACTGGAGCAAAGCGGAATTGAGGTTATCGTTGCTGATAGTAATTATCGACGCTTGAAATCGTCCCGCGATGCCGGGCTGGATATTTTTATGGGCGAAGTCATGTCGGAAGACGCCGAGCTAAAGCTCGATCATGCGCGGTTCTCGACGGTGATCGCGCTATCCACCAATGATTCCTATAACGCCCTCGTCTGCAGCCATTTCGCACCAGAGGTGGGGCGACACATGGTCTATCAACTGTCGATCAGCGAGGATGAAGAGGGCGATGACCGCGGATTAAGTTCAAATGCGCGTGGCCGGACGCTGATCCGCCGTGGCCGGACCTATGACAGTCTGATCCGAGATCAGTATCGCGGCTGGGAATTTGCCCGCACGCGGCTCACCGAAAAGTACACGCTGGCGGATCTGCGCAAAGACAGACCGGATGCTGATATTGTTGCCGAGATTCGGCCGGACGGAACGCTTTTCCTGCTCGGCCCGAATCGTGAAGCCCGCGGAGGCGACGGCGCGATCGTGATCAGCTTTGCCCCTGAACTTAAAGATCAACCGGAGAGCCAAGCGGAGCTCGCGCCCGCTTAAACTGCCTGCACCGCGTGCAGATCTCGCCCATTCTTTCGCAGCCACGCACGTTCCTTCTTCCACTCAGGGCGGCAGCGTTCAACATGCGCCCAGAACGCAGGGCTGTGATTCATCTCCAGGAGGTGAGCACATTCATGCGCAGCGACGTATTCAAGGATCGGCGGGGGGGCCATGATGAGGCGCCAGGAAAAGGCCAAACGCCCGTCTGACGTGCATGAGCCCCAACGTGAGCGTGTATCCTTGACGGTCACGCGTCGGGCTTCGACGCGCAAATGGTCGCAGTACCGAATCACTGCGTCGGACAAATCCGATTTTGCTGATTTTCTCAAATATCTTTCGACGCGCTGTCCGGTGGTCTCCGATTGCCCTGGAACGCGTAAAATCAAGGGGGGACCAATCTCCAATTTCGGCACACGACCCGGGCCGTCCAGGCTGATCTGACAGGGCTCCCCACGCAGCATGAAAACAGCTCCTTCTGACAGGGTCACCGCGTCTGGAAGTGCTTGTAAATGCTCAGCAATCCAGTCTACTCGGTCACGTGCGAACGCCGCCGCTTCACCGATCTTTCGTTTGCTGGGCGCGACGGCGACGGCCTCATGCGCACGCTCGTCCAGCCTCAATATTAGGCGTCGGGCTTTTGGATTGACTTCCAGGCGCACATTTACGGTTTTCCCGTTTTTTGCGACCAGCGCCATCTTGTCGCCTTTATCGATAATCATTAAATACGCCTCGACAGCAATATGAGATAAGACTATGGGAAACCGCCTAATAGGGGAATCGACAATGAAGAAATTAATGTTTGGTGCAGCCGCAACCGTGCTCGTCGCAGCCTGCGGCGGTGCAGACGCACCCGCCGAGATCAATGTTGCAGCACCGGTTCTGAAAGAACTGACAGTTCGTGCAGGCGATCCAGCTGAAGCCGCCCAAGCCCTCGCAGCCATGTCTTTGACGGATAGCGGCTCAGGTGTTCTGTCTTTCGCAGGCAGCACTACAGATGGTGCCAGCGCCACGTTCACAGACCTCACCATCACGGGCGAAGAGGCTGTTAAAGTTGGGTCACTGGTTCTGGAAGGCCTCGATATGGATGGCGGCCAGGCGAATTTCGGCAAAATGAGCCTCAACGATATCACGATCTCGGAAGAGAGCGAGGATGTTGAAGTGAAGCTTGGCTCGATCGAATTGATCAACCCATCGCCAGAACTCGCTGGATGGTTGGCGGCCAGCCTCAATGGTCAGGAAGTACCCTTCCCCGCCGCAGACAAAATCGTCTTCGACAGCTGGTCCATCAATGGCCTGACAGGTGATTTCGCTGACTCTGACGCCGAAGGGACCTTTGGCATCGATAAAATCGAAATTCGCGACATGACCGACCTGAAAGCAGCTCAGACTGTGATGAGCGGTCTATCTGTGAATGGCAGTGACCTGAGCGAAGGCATCGACTTCGATATGTCGATCGGCAGCTTTACCGCGACCAATGTCGACGCGAAATTCGTCCAAGCGATCCAGGAAAACGTGGATGACGAAGAGGCCATGATGAACGCCATCATGAACCTGTCTTACGAAAACCCAATGGATCCGGGCTACGACACCTTCTCCATGGACGACATGAAGATTGATGTTGCGGGCGCTTCGTTCGCGCTTCCAAGCCTCGTGTCTGCAGTTGAGCGCAACGCAGCCGGTCAGCCGGTCAAGTTTGTGACTCAGGAGTTTACCGCAACTCTGAAAGCAGACGCCGCGGGTGGCGAAGCAGGCGAGGCTCTCCTGCAAGGTCTCAGCGTCGTTGGCTATGAAGAGGTCACGCTCAAAAGCGCAGGTGTTTCAACTTATGACCCTGATCAGGACATTCTCTCATTCGACGCAGCGAGCAACTATCTCGAGCTCGTTGATGGCGCCAAGTTCAGCTTTGGCGGCAAGATTGAAGGCTATGCCGAAGCGAACCGCAAAATGGGCGAAGCGTTTGACTTTGAAGCCCTTGCCGAAGGTGGCGAGCCGGATCCAACGGCGATGCAAACTGCTTTCAATGATCTGACATTCCACAATTTCGAAATGTCGATCGCAGACAATTCTCTGCTCGACCGGGCATTCAATGCTGCCGCAACCGCGCAAGGGGCAGACCCAACCGAACTGAAGTCTCAGATCGGTATGGGCCTCGCAATGGCACCGATGATGGCGCAAGGTTCTGGCGTCGATATGGCGCTGGTCACAGAAGCAACGACGGCCCTGGGAAGCTTTATCAATGATGGCGGAACGCTGACGCTGAAAATGGCGCCAGCCACCCCACTTTCAGTCGCCGCGATTATGGCAAACCCGGATCCGGCTGCTTACACCAAAGAGACCCTGGGCTTCTCTGCATCGCAAAAATAGTCTGACGGTCTAACCGAAAATCGAAGCGCGCGATCCCATCTGGTGTCGCGCGCTTTTCTTTTTCGTCGTGCGGGCGCATAATCACGGACATGAAACTCGCCTTTTTCGGAGACGTCGTCGGCAAGCCGGGCAGACAAGCTGTGTGCGATCACCTGCCCGGTGTTCGCCAAACGCTGGAGCTCGATTTTGTTGTCGTCAACGCTGAAAACGCGGCGGGTGGGTTTGGTCTGACGGAGAAGATCGCAAACGAGTTCTTTGACGCGGGCGCGGACTGTCTGACTCTGGGCGATCATGCCTGGGATCAACGCGAGGCGCTGACCTATATCGAGCGAGAGCCGCGTCTTTTGAGGCCGCTCAATTACCCCGAAGCCGCCAACGCGCCCGGTAAAGGCGCGCATCTTTTTGTGCTTCCGGATGGACGGCGCGTGGGCGTGATCCAAGCGCAAGGCATCGTGTTTATGAAACAGCTGCTGGACAATCCGTTCGGAGCTGTCGATTCAGCCCTGGACGAGATGCCGATGGGCGTTGTCGCGGATGCGGTGATTGTCGACATGCACTGCGAGGCGACCTCAGAAAAGATGGCAATGGGGCATCATTGCGATGGCCGCGCCAGCGTCGTCGTCGGCAGCCACACGCATGTTCCCACCGCAGATCACATGATCCTCGCGGGCGGCACCGCCTATCAAAGCGATGCTGGCATGTGCGGCGACTATGATAGCGTGATCGGGATGCAGAAGGACAGTTCGCTGCGCCGTTTTGCGACCCAGCTCCCCGGCCAACGTTACGAGCCCGCTCTGGGTGATGGCACCTTGTGCGGCCTGTTCATCGAAACCGATGACGCGACGGGCCTGGCAAAACAGTGCGAACCGATCCGCGTCGGCGGGCGATTGTCGGAAATGCTACCAAAGTAGCCGTTGATTGTAGACTTATTTCGCGCGGCAAATATAGCTGCGTCTAGATGACCGAACAAACCACCAGCCCTGCCCCAAATTACTTTCATGGTAATTATAAAGACGAGCGTTTGCCTTATCCGGACGGACCAAGGTCGCTGCTGAGTATTGCACGCTATTTAGGGATTGGTCTCGTTGCCTTCATTCCATTGGCCGCTGTTTTGGCTGCGGTGACGGCCTATGCGGCAACAGATATCCAACGGTACTGGACCGTGATCCTCCAACTGAGTGCTGAAGAATCGGTCTGGATTACCCTGCTGGGGGGCGTCGATCTCGTTTATCGGCTCTCCTACATAGTCTGCATCATCCTGTCATCTTGGCTATTGTTCAGAGCGACCCGAAACCTGCAGTCGGTTGCGCCAGGGCGCCTGGTCACCACGCCGCATTGGGCCTGGTTATGGTTTTTCATCCCCGTTGCGAATTTCTACAAACCCTACAAGGCCGTGGCCGAAATCGATCGCGAAACGCGGCGTGCCATTGGGGTTTCACAACAACAAAGCCCGTTGCTGATGACGTGGTGGGTTTGTTTCATTTTGTCGATTTTTCTCGGCGCAACAAATATACAGTTACCCCTCGCGAACTTGACCCAGATTCTGATGGTCTTGGACGTGATCTCGGGCATTCTCGGGATCGTGGCAGCCGTCCTATTCTTCAGAATCACGCGGGAACTCTCCGAATTGCAGGAATTGCTGAAGTCCACCAGCACAGCCTCCGTCTTCGACTGATCACACAGCCCCCTTTGATATCTCGCCCAAGCTGAGCTAAGCAGCCGGTGCAGAAGACTGATCGCAGGAGCCTCCATGGCTGGCCATAGTAAGTGGGCAAACATTCAGCACCGCAAAGGTGCCCAGGACAAGAAACGCGCAGCGCTATTTTCGCGCTTGTCCAAAGAGATCACCATCGCCTCAAAAATGGGCGGGCCTGATCCAGACGGCAACCCGCGTTTACGTCTTGCCATCGCCAATGCGCGCGGACAGTCCATGCCCAAGGACAATATCAAACGCGCGGTCGACAAGGGCCAGGGCGGCGGTGGCGAAGATTATGTCGATATCCGCTATGAAGGATTCGGCCCCGGAGGCGTTGGCATCATTGTGGAAGCCTCAACTGACAATCGGAACCGCGCCGCAAGTGAGATCCGGACGGCGTTCTCGAAAAATGGTGGCAATCTCGGTGAGACCGGCTCGGTGTCGTTTGGCTTCGAGAATGTTGGGGAGATCCAGTTTCCGATCGAAGCGGGTGACGAAGAGGCGATCATGGAAGCAGCTTTGGACGCTGGCGCCAGCGACGTTGAAAGCGACGAAGACGGCCACTTCATCTACACCGAGCGCGAAGACTTATCGGAAGTTTCAACCGCCCTTGAAGGCAAATTTGGCGAGATCGAAGCAAAATCGACCAAGCTGATCTGGAAGCCTCAAAACATGGTGCCGATCGCGGGCGAAGATGCAGAGAAGCTGATGCGCCTTCTGGATGTCCTCGACGATCTCGATGATGTGGCAAACATCTATGACAATTCTGAATTGTCACCGGAAGAGATTGAGCGCCTCGCCAGCTAGTGTCGGATTTCGATCACGTGACAACAAATAAACGTGAAAGCTGAATTCAGCGCTCGCAATTTTCATAACTCAAGGCCATATGCGTGAGATCCCCACGACACGCACCCCGGACAATACAATGAAACTCACGCATCCCCTGTCTATTGCTCTTTTCGCTGGTGGCGTTGCCGCGCTCGCGACGTTTTTCTTGAGTGCCGGCGCCGAGGACGGTCCGAACGTCCAGACCAATAATGCCAACATTGAAACTGCTATCTTTGCGGGCGGCTGCTTTTGGTGCGTGGAAAGCGATTTCGACAAGGTTGATGGCGTCTTGGAAACCGTATCCGGATATACAGGCGGCAACAGCACGAACCCGACTTACAAGTCGCATACAAAAGACGGTCATCTGGAAGCGGTGCGCGTGGTCTATGACTCGTCCAAAGTGGAGTATGGCGAACTGGTCGACTATTTCCTGCGCCACATCGACCCGACCGATGATGGCGGGCAGTTTTGTGACCGTGGAAACTCTTACCGTACAGCGGTCTTTGTGGATGGCGCTGGAGAACGCAGCGAAGTCGAAACACAATTCGCAGCTGTGAACCAAGCGGGCATCTTACCGGCGCCGATTGTCACACGCGTGTTGGATGAGACAACGTTCTATGAAGCCGAGCGTTATCATCAGAATTATTATCAGAAGAACCCCGCACGCTATAAGCTTTACCGCGTCGGATGCGGCCGTGATAAGCGCGTTGCTGAAGTTTGGAGCGGGGCTGGCAACAGCTAGTCCGCCACGCGATCTTCCCCATTTCAATCGCAAGCCACAAGCGCTCCGCCAGTTGAGCGCTTGCACTGTTTGCTTGTGACGCCCACATAGGGCTCAAAATGAATCTTGGAGCCAGCCCCATGACCGATACCGCATCGTCTCCGCACATCAAAGAATCGTCTGACCAAGCCTTCTTGGCCGATGTGGTCGAAGCCTCAAATGAACAACCTGTTCTCGTCGACTTCTGGGCACCCTGGTGTGGTCCGTGTCGGACGCTGACGCCAACTCTGGAAAAAGTCGTTGGCGAACAGAATGGCAAAGTCAAACTGGTCAAAATCAACACGGAAGAACATCCCGGAGTGGCGGGTCAAATGGGTGTCCGGTCGATCCCGTCAGTTTTCGCTTTCGACAAAGGGCGTCCCGTGAATGGCTTTCAAGGCGCCTTGCCCGAAAGCCAGGTGAGACAGTTCATTGAGTCGATCCTCGGCGGAACGGATGGCGCAAAGCAGCTCCAGGACGCGCTTGAGCAAGCTGACGCGGCCGCCCAGGCGGGAGATATTGGCACCGCCGCGCAGCTCTATGGTGCTGTCATGGAAGCCGATCCCGAGAATGCAACCGCGATTGCCGGTCTCGCGCGCTGCTATCTGGCGAATGGTGACCCTGATCGAGCCCGGCAAATCCTCGACATGGCGCCAGAGAGCAAAAAAAATGACGCCGCGATCAAGTCCGTGCGAACAGCACTCGACCTCATGGCTGAGGCCCCTCTGGATGAGGACCTTGCCAGCGCGAAAGAGACCGTTGCGGCCAATCCGGAAAACCATGTCGCCCGCTTCGAGCTCGCCGAAAAGCTCATCGGTCAGGGAAAAAACAAGGATGCGAGCGATCACTTGCTGACGATTCTTCAAGACGATTTGGACTGGGAAGACGGCAAGGCGAAAGCCAAACTGCTGGAAATTTTTGAAGCGGCAGGTCCGAAAGATCCGGTCACTGTCGACGGACGTCGTCGGCTCGGATCCCTCATGTTTGCGTAATATGCGGTAATCAAAACTGGCCGTTTGCGCAGATCACCCCATGTCATACAGGCAAGGGGAGAATTGGAGCTGACGTGCCAGCAGAAACATACCACAAACTCTCGGATCTACCGGACGTCATTCCGGTCTTTCCTCTATCAGGTGTGTTGCTGTTTCCGCGCTGGTCGCTGCCGCTCAATATCTTCGAGCCCAGGTATCTGAACATGATCGATGATGCCATGTCGGGACACCGTTTGATTGGCATGATTCAGTCAAATGGCGACGACCGTGTGCACCCCTCTCTCGTCAAGACAGGCTGCGTCGGGCGCATCACATCCTATTCAGAGACCGAAGACGGTCGCTATCTCATTTCGCTCAGTGGGATTTGTCGCTTTCAAGTCGCAGAAGAACTTGAGGTCAACACCCCCTATCGCCAGATCAATGCAGATTGGTCTGCATATGAGCTGGACCTGATTGCCCCTGCGGAGGCAATGCTGCCGGATCGTCTGACATTGGTGAATTCGTTGAAACGCTACACACAAATCAACTCCATGGAAGTTGATTGGGAAGCAGTTGAACACGCCCCCATGGAAACGCTGATCAATGCGCTATGCGCGGGATGCCCGTTTGGAACCATAGAAAAGCAAGCTTTGCTGGAAGCGCCGAACGTCGCAGATCGGGCGCAAACGCTCATAACCTTGCTTGACATGGACGTTCCTGGAGATGACAGCTCAACGCTGCAATGACCGATTCAAAGACTGGAAATTCGACAGGCGCTTGCGGGGTGAACCCGCGCTTACTGGAAGTCTTGGTCTGCCCCGTAACCGGCGGTCCGCTCGTCTTTGATCGCGACGCCTGTGAGCTGATTTCTCAAAAAGCCAAACTGGCGTTTCCGATCCGGGACGGGCTGCCTATTCTGCTTGAGAGTGAAGCCAGGGACTTAGAGGTCGATCCCTCATGAGCACTCGTGCATGGCCAACGGAAATGCGGTTCTCTAAATCCGCGCGCGCACTCACGGTCACGTTTGATGACGGGGTTCGCTTCACGTTGCCTTACAAAACGCTTCGACTCGAAAGCCCGTCCGCCGAGGTCCAAGGCCATGGGCGTGGTCCCAAACCACCCCCGCCCTTGGTCAGTGATGACTTGCAAGTCGATAAAGCAGATCCCGTCGGCCGGTATGCGGTCCGGATCTTTTTCAGCGACGGTCATTCAAGCGGGCTCTTCACGTGGGCCTATCTGAGAGAGCTGGGTGAAAAGTACGCTGCCGCTTGAGCCCCCTTACCGATTGCTACAATCATGCCTATATGCCTTCAGCACAGAGGCTGGAGCGTTCGAGGACGGTCAGCTATCCGCCGACCTTAAGTTCCGTCAGGGAGCTGGCTCTGGACTGGACCGTGGTCCTATCTAACCGGCACCCACCTAGTCTCTAGGTCGACGGGATACGAGTACCAAGACGGCGCTTTCGGTCCTGTGCGCCTTCAGCCCAAACGGCCTGATGACAGTCGCTCGTATATTTCGAGCGCGCGTTCGTACACGTCCGAGAATTCCGAGGATACCTCCGGTAAACGGTCTGGCGGCGGCCCAAAGCCAGTTGAGCGCCACACCGCGTCATACCAATGCGGCGCCCAGGCGCCATCTTCCGGTTTCGGGCCAGACGGCCAGGACAGCATGGCCGGATCCCAGTCAATCTTAAGCGCGGCGCAGAGCGCGCGGAGCAGGCCTTCGGGCTGGCGCAAGATATCATCGCTGTCCACGACCAAGGGCGGGCGCCCTTCGATCTCGGTCGCGGTTTCGAACAGGCTGAGCTGCTGCGGAAAGCCAATCGCGCCAAGCGTCACCGTCTCCATTTTGCGGGCATAAGAGGCGATGACGCGGGCGGGATGGCGGATCAGGAAGACGTTCTTGCAATCGGCCATCCAAGCGCGCGGCAAATCAGGCAGCATATGATGGGTCATGTGTTTTTGATATAAGATCGGCGGATCATTCTCAGACGGGCATGTGAGGTCAGCAACAATCTCGATCGGATTGCTGCTTTGACTGGCGAAGATCTCATCCGACATGGGATGGCGCAGCCCGGTTCGTTTAAGATAAGCGGCATAGAACGGTTCATCGACGCACATTGTATCGGCTCTGGCGCCAAAGCTGCGCATCATCGTTGTCGACATGTTTCGAGGGCCGGACCACATGGCGATCCGCAAGCAAGGATCGGTCATGTGATCGGCGTCAAATGGGCGTCGACATGCTGTTTGTAGAGCGCTGAAAGCCGCTGCGTCATGGGACCATCGAGCGCCGCAATGGTCCGGCCATCCACCTCACGCACCGGCGTCGCCCCGGCATAAGTGCCTGTAATGAACGCCTCATCGGCGGAATAGACGTCGAACAGCGAAAAGCGTTTCTCAAACACTGGAATGTCATGGTTGCGGCAAACCTGAATGATATTGCCGCGGGTGATCCCGCCAAGACAGTATTCAGGCGGGCTGGTCCACACCTCACCATCGCGGACGATGAAGAAATGCGTCGAATTACAGGTCGCCACAAAGCCGTCCGGATCGAGCATCAGCGCTTCGTCGGCGCCGGCTTTATCGGCTTGGATACAGGCCAAGATACAATTCAGCTTAGAGTGCGAATTGAGCTTTTGGTCCTGCTCTGCCGGCCCGGTGCGACGGACATGAGCCGTGAACAGCGACACGCCTTTGGCTTGCACCTCTGGCACGGGCGACTTGTATTCCGGGATGATAACTATTGTGGGCGGCGTGATGGTAAAGCGCGGGCCTTGATAGGGCGTCTTCTTTATTCCCCGCGTCACCATCAGGCGGATATGCACGCCCTCGGTCATGTCTTGCGCTTTGAGACAATCAAACAGCTGTTGGCGGAGCGCATCGGGCGTCAGTCCAATGTCCATATCAATGGTCTTGGCGCCAGCATAAAGGCGCTTCAGATGCGCGTCTAAGAAGGCGACCCCGCCTTTGTGGACGCGCAGGCCCTCCCAGACGCCATCACCCAGCAGATAGCCGCTCTCAAACACCGAGACCGTGGCCTCATCACGGTGCTTAAGAACGCCATTAATCGAGACTTGGATGTCGGCATTGCGCTCATCATAGACAAAATCATGAACGCCGTGCGCGTCATCCATCATGGTTTAACCGCCCACGCGACGTTCTTGACCGGCCCAATATGGCTCGCGCAGATCTTTGCGCAGGATCTTACCAGACGGATTGCGCGGCAGAGCCTCAATATAATCGACCGATTTCGGGCATTTATAGCCGGCAATCTTCTCCCGCGTCCAAGCGATGATGCTGTCCGGGGTTGGCTCCGTGCCGTCTTTCGGAACGATGATCGCTTTGACCGCCTCGCCCCATTTCTCATCCGGCACACCGATCACCGCAACATCGGCCACGTCTGGATGCCCGAAAATCGCGTTCTCAACTTCAGCAGGATAGACATTCTCACCGCCCGACACGATCATGTCTTTGACGCGGTCATGGATGAAAAGGAAGCCGTCTTCGTCGAAATAGCCGGCATCGCCGGTATGGAAGAAGCCATCACGGATCGACTCTTCCGTGGCTTCTGGCCGGTTCCAATAGCCTTTCATGACAAAGTCAGACTGGATGACGATTTCGCCGACCTCGCCAGTGGGCACGGGTTGTCCGTTCTCATCGACGCAGCGAATGATTGTGGTCGGGTATGGCACCCCGCAGGAGCGCAGCTTGCCCCAGCTCGGCTCATGCGCTTCGGGCGGCAAATAAGTGCCTCCGCCGGTCGTCTCTGTCAGGCCGTAAACTTGCGTAAATCGTGCGCCCATCACCTCGACCGCGGTGACGAGCAAATCTTCCGTAATCGGGCTCGCGCCATAGAAAATTTGTTTGAGCTTGGAATAATCCCGCTCGCGGAAATCTGGCATTTGGCTGAGCATCAGAATCACCGCCGGGACAAAGAACGCGTGATTGATTTCTTGTTGTTCAATCAAATCCAGGATTTCAGCTGGATTGATCTCTGGTAGAACAATTGTCCGCGCGCCCTGAGCCGCGCCAAGGATGCCAACATTCACGCCTGCAACGTGGAAGAGCGGCATTGCGTTCATGACATTCTCGCCGGCCCCGTAGCTAGACCATTCAAGCTCTCCGGCCTGTCCCATGAACCCGCGATAATTGGCATTGGTCAACATCACGCCTTTCGGCAGGCCGGTTGTTCCTGATGTATAGAGCTGGATCACATCGTCCTGATCTTCGGTTTTGATGGGCGGGGCATTGGTCAACTGCCCGTCGCGCCACGTCGTGTAGTCCGGCCAGCTGTCATGCGTCCCTTCAATTGCGATGATGTGCTCCAGGTGCGGGCATTCATCTTTGATCGCCTCAACCATGCCGAACCATTCCGGTCCAACGAACAGGATACGGACCTGCGCATCACTCAGAATGAACTGGACCTCCGGCGCCGCGAGCCGCGTGTTCACGGCGTTCATGACGGCACGGGATTTTGTGCAGCCGAACAGCATTTCGTAGTAAAGGGCGGTGTTTTTCGCGAGATAGCCCACGCGCTGGTCGGGCGAAACGCCAAGGCCAATCAGCCCGTTTGCAACTTGATTGGACCGCGTGTTGAGCTCCGCGAACGTCGTCGCCTCGCCTTTGCACCAGAAGGCGACTTCATTCGGTCTCATGTTACTTTGGACGCGCGGAATATCCGCGAGATGCGGCATGGCTTCGATATCGAGCATGATCAACCAACTCCCTGAACTTTTGTATTTTATCCTGTTTTAGGCAACAATCCTCTCTTGGAAAGCCCAAACGAACACGGTTAGACTTTCCGACAGGTCTGGGGAGGCCCTTGGTCATGGCAAACGCTCAAAGCATTATTCTTCATCAGTTCGATCGGTCGCCGTATTCGGAGAAAATCAGGCTGGCCTTGCGAATGAAGAATCTCGGTTGGGCGGCGGTTGAAATTCCCTCGATTATGCCAAAGCCGGATTTGATGCCGCTGACCGGTGGGTATCGCCGAACGCCGGTGATGCAAATCGGCGCAGATATTTTCTGTGACACGTCCATCATGCTGACAGAACTGGAAAAAAGGTTCCAAATTCCCGCGCTCAATCTGCCCGGTCATGAAGGCCTGTCGCGCATGGTGAGCGCTTGGACGGACGGCAAATGGTTCCAGACCAGCGTTGCTGTTATTTTCGGAGCTATCGGCGAACACATGCCGCAGGAATTCATTGATGATCGGACCAAAATGTCGGGCCGGGCATTCGACGTTGAGGCGATGAAAGCGGCCGCCCCTTTCATGCAGGATCAGTGGCGCAGCCAATTGATGTGGATTGAAGAGCGCCTCGCCGGCGGCCGATTGGCTGGCACAGGCGATTGGCTGGTCGGCACCAAACCCGGTCTGGTCGACGTCCACGTCTTCATGAACCCCTGGTTTGTCGAAAAGAACATCCCGGATTTCCTTGAAACCTGTTTTGAAGCCGCCCCGCTGACCAAAGATTGGTACCGACGCTTGAAAGACTATAAGGGCCAGGCGCCAGAAGAGATTAGCGGGGCTGACGCGGTCGAAATCGCACACAATTCGGCGCCGCGCCTGAAGCCTGCCTCAACGGCCGGAGATTTGAGTGATCTGCAGCCCGGAGTCCGAGTCGCCGTCGCGCCAGACGACTATGCCAAAGACTGGGTAGAAGGCGATCTTGTGATCGCTAATTCCGAGCGTGTGATTATCGCCCGTCAGGACGAGCGCGCCGATAATCTGCACGTTCACTTCCCGCGTGTCGGTTACGTTTTACGCAAAGCGTAAGCGGGCATTCGCGGTGCGGTCGCGGTTGCTTCCTCTGCGCTCGGCTCGTCGCCAGCAATCAGTGTATCAGCGAAATAGTGATTGCGGTCTCGGTGACCCGCCTCATCTTCGCGGACCGCAATGACGACATCGCGTAAGCGAGCTGAAGCTGGCAATTGCCAATACTCGATCGCGATCTGAGGCGCTGAAATATTCTCCAAGCGACCCTCATCAATCTCTTTGAGATAATGCGTGTAGCTCGTCACCGCTTCTTCCTCGAAATAGGCCACGACTCGGTGCGCCGTTTTTGGCGCGAAGAGGTAGAGGAAGAAGTAGAAATTGTAGAAAATCGCCTGAGCGATCATGATCAGGCCGCGCTCGAACCAAGACGGTTGCGCCACCTGGATGAACGTCATCAGGTGCATACGCTCATTCTCGGCTTCTTCGAGCAACTCCTTCACCCAGCCTTGATCGTCGCGCATACGGCGAATGGACCGCAAGTGCTGGAGCAGCCCTGCTACCATGCCCGGAACGGCGGCTACCGTCTCTAGGACGACCGCGCGGTGACCGTAGCGTTTGCGAAAAAACAGATCAGCGAAAAACCGCAAAAACTTCACGAACGCGAACGCAATCCGATCTCGCATCCCGCTCGGCTTACGATGTACCTCAATCTGGGTCATAGGCGGCCTCCACTACTGATGGAGCTCACGTAAGGTCGCCTATTTTGACTTTTATAGGCTATTCTGACGCGCGACAGAATGTGCCAATCTCGGGGCGCTTAACAGTTTCCGTCAAAGCGATACGCCACAAAATGCGCCGGATCGCCATTTGAGTAGTTCAAAGCATAGACCGGGTCAGATTCCGCGACGCACAGATTCTTGCTCCGCGCTTGATCCAGCAAATCATCGCGAATGTCACTTGCGGACGGGATGCACGCCTCGCCAAGCGCTTCGCAGCGCCGAGGCGGGCTGCCGCGATCTTCGAGATTGATGAGATAAACGACGGGATACGCCGCCTCATCCGCAGGGAGTATCATCGGCGTTTCAGGTGGATGCAGGTTCTGTGTGCCGAGGGACATCACGTAAGACGGCTCAGCATATCCAATCGCGAGAATCCGTTCCGGGCTGGCCCGCCCATCCTCACAGGACTCAAACGGTAATCCACAGACGCCTTGCAGTGCCAAGCGAGCACTTTCCGTCGGTTGTGCCCAAAGCTGTTTGGGCAGGACGTGAATGCGGGCATGCCATCCCAAGAAGAGACTGGTTAAAACGCCAAGAATAAGGGCGGGCGCCAACCGCCTGAAAGCAAACGCGGCGATCGAAGCCAGGAAGACTGCCCCACCGAGGTACCAGAGCCAGAGCGGGAAATTCACATAGCTCGCCCATTGATCGATCACGATGTCCGGGTTTGCGGTTTTGAAATCTCCGGCGGCTTCAGTTTTGATCAAATGGGCCGCGAAGGGGGAGCTGATAAAAATCAGCAGAACACCACCGAGCGCATAGACACCAAAGCTCGTCCAACGCGAGACCGGGAGCCTTGCACCCGCCAGCATTTTTTCAGCCGCCCATCCACAGAGCAGTGCCATGGGCGGATAGGCTGGCATGATATAGTGACTGAGTCGTGTCGGCATAAGCTCAAAGAAGATCGTGGTGAGCGCGGCCCAGGCGACTAAAAAGCGGACCGCTTTAGTTTCATCGGTGATGGCGGCAGGGCTGTCGTTGACCCAACGCTGTTGCCATTCCGACCGTGTGCTAAGCCACCAAAACCCGATCAGAATGAAGGCGGCATAGGCAGACGGCGCGCCATTTCCAAGCTCTCCCGGCAACACCCAAGTCGCAAATGCTGTCAACGCGCCGATTGCGATCACCACAAAAAGGGCATCCGTGCCCCGCTTGCGAGCGGTCTCAGACGATCCGCGTAAGTGTTTCCAAGCGAGCGTGATACCCGGGATCAGCACCAGCACAGCCGGGAAGAACCAGACCGGGATATGGCTCAAATGGTAAAGTGGCCAGCCGGCATGGCCTTCCGAGGCGCCCGCAAACTTGTCTTTCAGGTCCTTTCCGACTGCGCCCTCCAGGAAGGTTCCATCGGTCGCAAATTGGATCGCAATCAGCCAAGGCAGGAACATCGCTGCGGCAAGCGCAGGCCCTGGCCACCACAGCAAAGGCCGCCACCAATCGCCGCCTTTGCCCTCAGCCGCTTTCGCCCAGATCCAGGCCCCAAATCCTGCATAAGCCGCAACCATTGGCGTGACAGGGCCTTTGATCAGCAAGCCTGCCCCCATGGCGAACCAGAAGACGATGGCCATACGTTTAGGGTTTTCTGCTCGACCCATATACAAGTAAGCCAACGCCCCGATGCCCCACGTCGTCAGGAAGATCAGCACACCATCGGTCTTAGAGATGTGGCCTTCACTGGTAATGAGCAGGGTTGCCCCAAATAAGAGCGCGCCAATAAAGGCCGCAGGTCGACTTAAAAAAACCAGACCGCACCAGAAAGTCGCAAGGGTTGCGAGCCCCACCCCGATCCAGCTCGGCACGCGATACGTCCAGATCTCAAGTTTATCTTCATCACCCAAAAGCTGCGTGGATCCGGACTGTAGCCAGTGAATACCCGCGGGTTTCTTGTTCCGGAACTCATCCTGATAACGGATGATCAAATAATCGCCGGTCTCGATGTACTGCTTGGACGCCTGCGCAAACCGCGCTTCGTCACGGTCAAGCGCCGGGATGTTGAACACACCAGGCGCCGCCGCGGTGAAGGTCACCAGAAACAGAATGAACCAGGCTTTCCAACCGGATGAGAAACGATCGAGCATATTCATGAGAATGCTCATATCCTGAGCCTCCGCCGTTGAATAGCGCTGCGATGCGGACTAGCGTCCATGAAAAGCAGATTTGAGGGAGCGGGCATGAGCTGGTGGTTCAAGATTGATCTATGGAAGCGTGTCATCCTGGCACTTGTTCTCGGCCTGGCCTTGGGATTGGGCCTGCGCTACGGGATGGGCGCGGAGGCTGGCGGGGCGTTTGCTGAAACCTGGATCAGCTGGGCCGGGGACCTGTTCTTGCGCTTGATCCGAATGCTGATCGTGCCTTTGGTCTTCTTCACGCTGGTGTCAGGGATCATCGCGATGGGCGATCCGAAGCGGCTGGGCAGTCTCGGGATTCGCACGATCGGGACTTATTTCTTCACCACTGCGATCGCCGTCACTCTGGGTTTGATCATGGCGACCATCTTCCAGCCCGGCGCAAGTCTGTCGCCTGAAACCTTTGCCGGGGCAGATACCAGTCGGATGCAATCGGTCGCCGAGCGCGCGGATGCGGCGGGCGGCATTGTCGATCGGCTTCTGAACATTGTGCCCACGAATCCTGTCGAGGCCCTCGCCACCGGCAATATTCTTCAGATTATTTTCTTCGCGATTATGTTTGGGGTCGGCATTCTCATGGCCGGAAAGATCGCGAAACCTGTCGCAGATTGGTTCGATGGCGCTTCAGAAGCAATGATGAAGGTCACGATCATTGTCATGGAAACAGCGCCGATTGGCGTGTTCGCATTGATGACAACCGTCATGGCGACCCAAGGGCTCGGTGTATTGCAAAGTCTCGGAACGCTCGCCATCGCACTTTATCTCGCGTGCGCGCTACACATTCTGATCACCTATGGTGGGATCATTATTAAAGGCGTCCTGAGGTTGCCTTTCCTGCCTTTCATGCGCGGGATTACCGACGCCCAGGCGGTCGCATATTCGACGGCAAGCTCGTCCGCAACGCTGCCGGTCACAATCACGTGCGCAGAAGAAAATCTCGGCATCGACAAAGCGGTGGCGGGATCTGTGCTGCCGTTGGGCGCGACCATCAATATGGACGGCACCGCCATCTATATCGGTATGGTCGCCCTGTTCGGAGCGCAAGCCATGGGGGTTGAGGTCAGCCTGGCCCAATATGTCCTCGTCGCTGTGATGGCGACGCTCGTCTCGATCGGAGCCGCCGGCATTCCGAGCGCGGGCCTCTTTCTGTCCGGTCTGGCGCTGGCACAAGTCGGCATTCCAGAAGAACAAGCCTTCCTGATCATCGGCTTCATTCTGCCGTTTGACCGGCTCCTCGATATGATGCGGACGCTGACGAATGTCACAGGCGATACGGCGGTGGCGACGGCGGTGGCAAAATGGGAAGGGGAATTGGATGAAGACGTCTTCCGCGCCGCCGACAATCTCTCTGCACATGTCGATGACCGAGAAACCGCCCTGCCGACCTAAATCGCGTTGCGAACAATATCGCCAATCATTCGCGCCTCGGTGGCACGCGGTGACCCTGTGCGCCAGGCCATCCCTATGCGACGCCCGATCATCGGCGTATCAAAGGCGCGCAGTTCGACGTCAGCGCCGGACGTCACGCCTGCATCAATGGCCAATCGGGGGAGAAGCGAGACCCCGAGTCCGCCGGCAACCATATGCACGAGAGTCGGCAAACTGGTTGCGGTGACATCTGCACCATCGCGCTGAGACGGCAATCGACACACAGATAGCGCATGATCGCGCAAGCAGTGCCCGTCCTCCAACAGAAGCACATCTTCCTCAACGAGGTCGGCTGATTTCAAGGCGGATTGCTGGGTGAGATTATGCCCGGTCGGCGCGACCAACAGAAACTCGTCATCACCGAGGTCCATGGTTTCAATGCCGGACGCTTCCCACGGCAGCGCAATCAAAGCGGCATCGAGCTTTCGCGCGCGCAAGCCCTCAATCAGCCGATCCGTTTGATCTTCGCGCAGATACAGTTTCAAGCTCGGATGCGCTGCCCGCAGGGCTTTCAACGTGCGCGGCAACAGGAAAGGGGCGATGGTCGGGATCGCCCCAAGTCGAAATCCGCCGGTCAGCGGCGCCCCGGCCTGCTGTGTGGCCGCGACGAGGTCAGCCGTATCAGACAAGATGACTCGTGCCCGCTCGACCGCCGTTTCGCCAGCTTGCGTCAAGGAGGCGCCGCGCGATTCGCGTTCGATCAGTTGGACACCGAGAAGTCCTTCGACTTCTTTGATCGCCGCGGACAGCGTCGGCTGGGTGACATGGCAGGCCTCTGCCGCTTTCGAAAAGGAGCCATTGTCGGCGACAGCACACAAAAATTCGAGTTGGCGGAGGGTCGGTAAATGCATAGGTTCTATCTATCCTTCCAAGTCGAATTATCAATTATACAAAATCAATCACCACCCCTAAGTTCACGTTTAGTTGATTGGGTACGATAAGATATATCGCTTGAAATGACGGCCTTATAGGCCATCTCCTAATCATGACAGGCGAGCACGTTTTGCCTGAGAAATCGCACCGGTGGCAACCGATCCCCAATCCCTCATGCCACTGGATCGCGCGGTCCTGCCGGGCCCTTCCTCCCCCCTTTTTTCAAGGTCATCCGGCAGGACCATCGCGCGCGGTGTGGGCGAGTGTTGAAAATAATAGAATCCATCAGCGAGATTTGACTTGCCTGTGAGCGACATCCACGCATTTTAGACCGATGGAATTGAACACGCCCGGACTGGAGAATGAGCTCATCCGCTTGAAGCCCTTAGATGAAGGGTTCCGGGAATCTTTGCGCGCCAGCGACGCGGTCAACCAAATCTGGCTCTCGCTTCCAGCCATTCAGCGCGGCGCAGGATTCGATGCCTATTACGATCACGTACTGAAACGCGCAGAAATCAATGAACTGTACGGCTTTGCCTTGCTCGATCCGAACGATAAGGACCGGTTCGTTGGCGTGACCGCGCTGCTCTATCCGAACAAGATGCATCGCCGGGTTCGGATCGGCTATACGTGGCTGGAGCCGCATTTGCGCGGACGCGGTATCTACGCCGCTATTCAGAAGCTTCTCATCCAACGCGCCCTCGACTGGGGCGCAAAGCGGATCGAATGGTATGTCGAGGATCGAAACGCGCGTGCGATACGGGCGATCCAGTCCCTGGGAGCCGAGAAGGATGGCGTCCTCAGAGACTATGAAAAGTTTGCCGACGGCGAATGGGTCGATGTCGCGGTCCTGTCCATGTTGCGGGACGAAGCGAAAGAAGCGGTTCGGCGCCTCGATGTCATGATGGCCGACACGTGATCGCCGACAAAGGCGCTTGATTCTTATCCACAGCCATGCTTTACGCGGCGCCTAATCACCGCACTGATAGTACGTGCGCGTTGACCGGGACCTGAGCCCGGCGATGTCCCCCACTCGGCGAAGGCTCGCTCAGTGGGGCGCTACCGCTTTGTGTTGGTGATCAAGAGCGCTTATCTGTTTTTCAGAAACAGATCAGCAATAGGAGTGACGCGATGTTTGACGCGCTAACAGACCGCCTCGGCGGGGTATTTGACGGATTGCTCGGACGCGGTGCGCTGACCGAGAAAGACGTCACGGCTGCGCTGCGCGAAATCCGGGTCGCTTTGCTCGAGGCCGACGTTGCGCTCCCCGTCGTCAAAGACTTTATTGCCTCAATCAAAGACGAAGCGGTTGGCGAGGATGTCATCCGGTCGGTGAAACCTGGCCAGCAAGTCGTCAAAATCGTTCATGATGGTTTGGTCGAGCTGCTCGGCGGCGAAGACGCTGAAACCGGCTTGCGCGTCGATAACCCTCCCGCCGTGGTGATGATGGCGGGTCTGCAAGGCTCGGGTAAGACGACCACGACCGGGAAGCTCGCCAAGCGTCTGGCGGAGCGCGACAAGAAGAAAGTCCTTCTCGCCTCGCTCGACACGCGCCGTCCGGCTGCGATGGAGCAGCTCGCCATTCTCGCCGATCAGTGCGGCGATGCGGTCTCGTCCCTGCCGATCATTAAAGATCAGAGCCCAGCCGAGATTGCCCGGCGCGCGATCCAAGCCGCCAAGCTTGGCGGCTATGATGTCCTCTTCCTCGATACGGCGGGCCGCACCTCAATTGACGAACAGATGATGGCGGAGGCGAGCGAGATTGCCAAAATCGCGACGCCGAATGAAACGCTTCTGGTGGCTGATTCTTTGACCGGTCAGGACGCGGTCGAGACGGCGAGCCGCTTCCATGAACGTCTGCCGCTGACCGGTCTGATCCTGACAAGAATGGATGGCGATGGCCGCGGCGGTGCAGCGCTTTCCATGCGCGCGGTGACGGGCCTGCCGATCAAATTCCTCGGCACCGGCGAGAAGCTGGACGGCCTCGACGCCTTTGATGCCAAGCGCCTCGCAGGCCGGATCCTCGGCCAGGGCGACATCGTCTCGCTGGTCGAAAAAGCTGGCGACCAGATGGACGCTGAAAAAGCGGAGAAGATGGCCAAGAAAATGGCCAAAGGTCAGTTCGACCTGGATGATCTCGCGCAGCAGCTTCAGCAAATGCAGAAAATGGGCGGCCTCGGCGGCATTATGGGCCTCCTGCCTGGTGCCAAGAAAGCCAAACAGGCGCTCGACGCCTCCGGCATGGACGACAAAATCATATCGCGTCAGGCGGCGATCATCTCCTCTATGACCAAGAAAGAACGCGCCAAACCTGCACTCTTGAACGCTTCTCGCCGCAAGCGGATTGCTGCCGGGGCAGGCGTCACCGTCCAAGACGTCAATCGCGTCCTCAAAATGCACAAGCAGATGGCCGGGATGATGAAGAAAATGTCCAAAGGCGGCATGCGCGGCATGATGAACATGATGGGCCAAGCGGGCGTCTCGCCGGCGGACCTCGCCAAAATGGGCGGCGGCGCTGCGATGCCGGGTGGGATGCCTGGTGCGCCTGGAGGCGTACCAAACATTCCCGGACTGACGGGACCGAAGAAATGACCTCCCCGATCGAGCAACTCTCTCAATATCGCGCCAGCATCGATAATCTCGATGCGATCTTGCTGCACACGCTGGCAGAACGCTTCAAGGTCACGCAGGCCGTGGGTCGACTCAAGGCTGAAAACGATATGCCACCCGCCGATAAAGCCCGCGAAGCGCGGCAGATCGAACGCCTGCGTACGCTTGCCGAAGAGAGTAATCTCGATCCGGTCTTTGCCGAAAAGTTTTTGAATTTCATCGTGGCAGAAGTCATTCGCCACCACGAAAAATTGCGGGAGGAAAAATGATCCTCGCGCTTCCACCCGTCAGCCTCATCCTGAGCGATGTCGAAGGACCTCGCGCAGTCATAGGACAAGGCAGATTTAACAGGACGATCCAGCGATCCCGCCCTCGTCCTTCGACTTCGCTCAGGATGAGGGCTCCGGCTGTCTCACTGAGTTTTCACGAGACGCCCAGACACTAGGAGTAACCCATGGCCCTCAAAATCCGACTCGCCCGCGGCGGGTCCAAAAAACGCCCTTTCTATAGCGTTGTCGTCGCCGACAGCCGTATGCCGCGCGACGGCCGCTTCATCGAGAAGATCGGCACCTATGACCCGCGTCTTCCAAAAGACAGCGAGAGCCGTGTCAAAATTGACGGCGCAAAGGCCGCTGACTGGATCAAGAAAGGGGCCAAGCCCACCGATCGCGTCGCCCGCTTCCTGAGCCACATCACGCTCGAGGGCGAGAAGGCTCCGGTCTACACATGGAAAGCTGGCAATAACCCGCAAAAAGGTGAGCCAGGCGCGAAAGCCAAAGAGCGTATTGAAGAGAAGGCTGAAAAAGAAGCCGCTCGCAAAGAAGCTGAAAAAGAAGCCAAGGCGGCGGCTAAAGCCGAAAAAGAGGCCGCGAAGGCCGCTAAAGCCGAAGCTGCAGCTGCCGAAGAAGAAGCGCCAGCTGAAGAAGCTCCTGCAGAGGAAGCTGCGGCTGAAGAGGAAAAGTCTGAATAAGACAGATCGTCTACCCCCCTCAAGAAACCCCAGCCCAATGGCTGGGGTTTTTTATACATCGTCGACCAGAAATGCCGCCGTCGCATCGATGGCTTCAAGATCGTCCGCGAGCTGACTCTGTGCTTTCGGGGAAACCAGATCCGGCAAGATGGGCTGCGTCAAAATCAGATGGCGGACCACCCGAGTCGCGACCGGCAATCCTCGCGAAAGAGTTTCGGCGCTGACATGCCACAGCGTTCCGCGCGGATGCATGAAGGCGTTCCGGGCCTCCACCAATCGGTCAAAGCTTTGACGCGCCGCAGTGCCAAACGGTAACGTATAAGGTGCGGGCAACCGGTCCTTTGAGGCGGCGCGCAAAAGCAGCTCGGTCCCGCCCGCTTGAGCGGGAATCGCATCGCCAGCAGCGCGCAAGGCGAGCACTGAAGCCTGCTGAGCCATCAAAACGCCACCGCTCACCACCCAGGGGTCAAAGCTCTGCTCTGTGACGCACCTTTCAAACCGCGATTGGGTGAACCGCACCGTCTCACACAGTGCATCTTCCGGGTTCATCGCGAACGCTCAACGTCGTGCCGTGGCTGACTTGACTCGAGTTTTTTACTCTTGGAGCGCAGGAACATGGTCGGTCTCCCCCATTTAGTATGAGGGAGACTAATCGGATTTGCCCCCGCGTCCAGCAAGCGATCGGACGCCGGAAAGGACGGCGCGCCTAAGCAGCGAGGGCTGCGATTTCGTTTTGTGCCGCGACCACTTTACTCTGGCCCGCGACCATCAATTGATCGGCCGCAACGACCGTAACATCATGAATCCCAAGGAAGCCGAGGATATGACGCACATAGGGGGTCGCAAAGTCGATCTCGGCGCCCGAAGGTGTCCCGCCAGAGGCAATCACCACATAGGCCTTCTTTCCCTCAAGCAGCCCAACCGGCCCATTATCTGTGTATTTAAAAGTCTTTCGCGCCCGCGCGATGAGATCGATCCAGGCCTTGAAGGTCGCTGGGACGCCAAAATTGTAAATCGGCACACCAAGCACCAGAGCGTCCGCCGCTTCGATTTCCGCGATCAGCGTGTCGGATAGTTCTAAAGCCGCAACTTGTTCGGCCGTCCGGTTTTCGTCGGGCGTGAAGTTCGCCCCCACCCAGTCTTCCGTGAGAATTGGCAGCGGGGTTAAACCGATATCGCGCTTAACCACTGCTGTATCCGCCGTTGAGAGTTTCTCGACCATGGATTGACTGAGCGCGCGCGTCACTGACCCTTCAGTGCGGGCGGATGCGTCTACGTGAAGAATATTGCGGGCCAAATCTGCCTCCTACATTTGCAACGCAAACAAGGTGGTGACTTGGCCCGCAACCGGACAGAGCTCGTTTTCGGCAAACAGTTATGCCGTTTTTGTATAATTAGGGTGCGGCGGGCGCGCCTTGATTGATGAGGGTAACGAGTTGCGGGATGCCTTCGGTCGGCGGACGTTCCCGGTAGCCCTCTTCTTTCTGAACCCCAGCAACTTCACCGTCAGCCTTGATGTAGACAATCGCAGGATGCGGAATGCCATCAAAACGGCTGCCAGCGGTCACGTCCGTATTGCGCAAGCCGAACGCATCAATGGTTGCTGATCCGGTGTCTGAGAGGAACGTGTAGGTCAGCTCGCTGTTGCTCGCGAATGAAGCTAGCGTTTCCGGCGTATCATATGTGATCAGGTTGAGCGTCCAACCCGCCGCTTCAAGCTCGGCTTTGACGGTCTCGAGTTCAAGCGCCTGGGCTTTGCAGAACGGGCACCAGTCCAGCGATCGGCTGAACACCAGGACGGCGCCATTTTCGCCGGTGATACCAGCCAGATCCACGGCCTCTCCCGCAGACGTCACCGCTGCAACGGCCGGTGCCATTGTGCCCGCTTCTACGCATACCATTGAGCTGGTTTCTTTAGTGCCATGATTGTGTGCTTGCGCCGCGGCGCCGGTCATAAGGACTGCGGTTGCAGCAATAAGAGTTCGTAACATGAAAGCGACCTTCCTTTGGATCCAAACTTTCGGTGTCCTTATCGACCGATCGTTGATCTGAATAGACCCCTCACGGCGCTGTGATATCAGCGTGATGACGGACCCAAATACAAAAAGCCGTCCTCACCTCAGACAGGGACGGCTCTTTCGTTTTCAGACGGCAGACCTAAGCCAGCGCAGGCTCGAGCTTCTTACAGTCTTCCACAAGGCCTTTCACGGCGTTCACGGAAGCCATGAACATATCCCGTTCAGTATCGTTGAAATCGAACTCAATGATTCGCTCTGCGCCATTGGCGCCAATCAAAGTCGGAACGCCGACATAAAGCCCGTCCAGCCCGTACTCGCCAGCGCACCAGGCGGCGGAAGGCAGAACGCGCTTTTGGTCTTTCAAATAAGATGCCGCCATCGCGATCGCAGATTCGGCTGGCGCATAGTAAGCCGAGCCGGTTTTCAGGAGCGCGACAATCTCACCCCCGCCCTTGCGCGTGCGATCGACGATCGCGTCCAGTTTCTCCTGGCTGAGCCATCCCTGGTTCACGAGCTCCGTCAGTGGCAGACCGCCCACGGTTGAGTGACGGACCATCGGCACCATGGAATCACCGTGTCCTGCCAAGGTCCAGGCATGAATATCCGCCACCGAAACGCCGGTGGCTTCTGATAGGAAATAGGCAAACCGACTGGAATCCAGAACCCCTGCCATGCCGACGACTTTATTGGTCGGCAGGCCAGAGAATTGCTGTAGCGCCCAAACCATCGCATCGAGCGGGTTGGTGATACAAATGACGAAGGCGTTCGGCGCATGCGCTTTGATGCCTTCGCCCACGGCTTTCATGACTTTCAAATTAATCCCGAGCAAATCGTCCCGGCTCATGCCAGGCTTGCGCGGCACGCCCGCTGTGACGATGCACACATCAGCGCCAGCGATATCGGCATAATCATTCGCCCCTTTGAGATCGACTGAGCTGCCATAGACAGGAGTCGATTCGGCCAAATCGAGGGCTTTGCCTTGTGGCAGACCCTCTGCAATATCAAAGAGGACGACGTCCCCAAGCTCTTCGCGCGCTGCGACATGCGCCAGCGTTCCGCCAATCATTCCTGAACCAATTAGTGCGATCTTTTTGCGAGCCATCCGCGGGCCTCCCGTGAAAATTGAACCTTCTGGCGCCTCCCCTAGCCGAGGGCGTGCGCCGACGCAATGAAACCTTGGTCGCAAGTCTATTTTTGGGCTGGATTCGGAGCGCGAACTCAGACAACAGAAGGCGCATGGTACCCCGCGTTCAGAATTCTCCAGTTCCGCTCGACATTTGCCATCTGGCAAAGGCAATTGACACAATTGGCGATCGTTGGAGCCTTCTTGTCCTCCGCGCTGCCCTCTTTGGGGTGCGCCGATTTGATGATTTTCAACGCGAGCTGAGTATTCCACGCACCGTTCTATCAGGTCGGCTTGGCAAACTGGTAAAAGCCGGTGTGCTGACAAAAACGCCTTACAAGGAAGATGGGAAGCGCGCCCGACCAGAATATGTTCTCACGGACGCTGGAGAAGCCCTTCGACCCGTTTTCATGGCGCTGACGCAATGGGGAGATGACTGGGTAAGCGGAGGCGCATTGCCGCCGATTTCATTTACCCACGCCAAGACTCGCCAGAAGGTTCGCCCGGCATTTGTTGATGAAGAGGGCCGGGAAACTCCGATGAAAGATACCCGGGTTTCTTTGCGTCGCTAACGGGCTTTGCCCCAGACTCGCAGGGGATCAAACGCCCCCTTCTCGGCCGCTTTTTGAAGTTGCGCGAGCTGATCACCCACTGGACTGCCGCTATCGACCAGTCCGGCGCCATAAATCGCCTGATCGAGCCGACAGATGCGCTCGAACAAGTTTTCCGACCGTTCGACCAAATCAAGAAACACATCCGGCAAGCCACGTCCGCGCTGGGCACTGGCATCGAGCGGCGGGTCCTCGCGGCTAATCCGATACTTGGATTGCATCGCATCATCCGGGCGCATATCGCCGTCGCGGACGGCCTTTTGCATAACCAACCAGCTCGCGGCCTGCATCAAGCGCGTGGTGAGTTCCATGCTCCAGGCGGCATAAGTCAGGCTCGCTTCGCGTGGCAGGCTGGTCGAGAGTTTGCGCCCTGGCCCATCGAGATAAGACGCCGTCTCCTCGACCAAAGCCATACCGTCGACAAACACTTTCTCGAATACTTTTCCGTCGGTGAAGGACAGACCTGCAAGCGATGAAGACGGATTCTTTGACTGATCGACCATGCGCGAACAACTTCCAGACTTAACATGTGCGCGACGATTGTACTGCCGCGCTCCCTTCGAAGACCTTAATCCCCGCCGCCAAATAATGCATCGGCTGCGGATTTATGCGACTGCTTTTTGTCGAGTTCGGCTTCGCAGGCAAGGATTTCAGCTTTCAAGGCTTCAATTCGGTCCTGTAATTCCTCAACGGAAAGACGCTCCAGATCGAGCTTCTTCTCTGGAATTGGCTCTTCTTCGAACATGTGTTGCCCTTTCCCACTGGCGCAGCTGAGCTCTATGTGAGCAAGAAGACGAAAACGTAGAGGAGAGTCAAATGGCTGAGACGATGTGGGCGGTCGTGATTGAAGAGGACCAACCTCTAAAGTTGGGTGAAGTTGAGAAACCGAGCTGCGGTCCGACCGACGTTCTGGTTGAAATCATCACAGCCGGATTGAATCGGGCCGATCTGGTGCAGCGACGCGGGTTGTACCCTCCACCACCGGGTGCCTCGGAGATTATGGGCTTGGAATGCTCTGGAACGATTGTCGAGACAGGATCGGAGGTTTCGGGCTGGTCCATTGGCGACCGCGTAAGCGGTTTGATGGCTGGCGGCGGTTACGCCGAGTATGCCCGGGTCGATCAAGGCTCCCTCTTCCGCATTCCCGACGGCATGAGCTTCAATCAAGCAGGCGCGTTGCCGGAAGTCATGATGACCGTGTGGGCCAACATATTCGATCGATGTCAGTTTAAAGCGGGCGAGACCGCTCTTATTCATGGCGGCACGAGTGGGATCGGGACGATGGCCATTCAAATGTTGAAATCAGCCGGTGCCGCACAAATCATGATCACAGCCGGCAGTGCGGCGAAATGCGATTATGCGACCTCGCTCGGGGCCGATATCGCGATCAATTATCGTGAGCAGGATTTTGAAGACGTGGTCCGGTCCGCCGGCGGTGCCGACGTGATCCTGGACATGGTCGGCGGCGATTATGTGCAGAAGAACATATCGGCCGCAAAAGTTGGGGGCCGCATCGTCAACATTGCGTACATGCAAGGCTCACAAGTCAACGTGAATCTGATGCCGTTGATGCTCAAACGGCTGGTGCTTACGGGGACAACGCTGCGGGCGCGCCCAAACGATGACAAGCAACGAATTCGAGATGCGATTCTCTCAGATTTTTGGCCAGCCGTGTTATCGGGCGATATCAAACCCGTCATCGATACGGTCTATCCGTTTGACCAGGCTGAAGACGCTCACGCGCATATGGCCAAAGGCGGTCATATCGGCAAAATCCTGCTCTCACGGGAGCAGCCATAGGGTTTCAATATCGGGCGTATGCGGCTATAGGCACCAAGTTAGGTAATTTCATACCAGAGAACCTGACCGCCCGAGACCAAAGTCTCGGGCGGCTGCATTTCTGGCACCCATATCCGAGGAGCTTCCCATGGCCGACATCTTGATGCCCAAAGCCACAGCGGTCTGGTTGATCGACAACACGACCCTCACCTTCGATCAGATCGCCGATCTGTGCGGTTTGCACCATTTGGAGGTCAAAGGCATCGCTGACGGGGACGTTGCGGAGAATATGCGCGGCGTTGACCCAATCTCTGGCGGTGAACTGACCCGCGAAGAGATTCAGAAGGGCGAAGAGGATCCAGACTATCGCTTGAAGACTGCGCCGTCGAAAATCGCTCACATCCCGCAACCCAAGCGCAAGGGCGCGCGGTACACACCTGTGGCCCGGCGCGGCGACAAGCCGGACGCGATTGCCTGGTTCATTCGGAATCACCCCGAGGTCACTGACCCGCAGATTTCCAAACTGATCGGAACAACCAAAGCGACGATCACAAACGTGCGCGACAAAACCCATTGGAACAGCCAGAACATCAAGCCGGTCGACCCGGTCACGCTCGGCCTGTGTTCTCAGATTGAGCTCGATGAGGTGATCGCGAAAGCCTCCAGTCGCCGCAAGAAAATGGACGCAGAGCGCGCAGCGCAAGAAGAGGGTCCGGGCCTCACACCCGCTGAGGACGTTGAACAAAGTCTGGATATGACCCCAAGCGAGGCACCGTCGGAAGAGCTGTCCGCTGAGGATGTCTTCAGCGCGTTCAAAGACTGATCCAGAAGCTCTGTGATGAAACGCGCGCCGCGAATGGGCGACGCGCAAGGCGGGTAAAAGCGCCCAAACTCTAACCCCCGTTCCGTTTGCGTCCGATCCGCAGCGGCGACGTATGGAGGCCCGTATGGGGCGAAACCGCAAGAGAAAAGGCGATCCCATTCATGGCTGGATCGCGATCGACAAACCCACAGACATCACTTCCACCAAAGTCGTCAGTATCGTGAAGCGCTTGTTCAATGCTCAAAAGGCGGGGCATGGCGGGACACTCGATCCGCTGGCGGATGGTATATTGCCCATTGCTTTGGGCGAGGCCACCAAAACCGCGCAATGGGCCATGGATTGTGACAAAGAGTACGTGTTTACGATCGAGTGGGGCACTTCGACCGCGAGCCAGGACAAAGAGGGCGAGATTATCGCCACTTCGGACGTCCGCCCGACACGTGCCGCAATCACATCCGCGCTGGAAGCGTTTGTGGGCGAGATTGAGCAAATCCCCCCCAAATACTCAGCAATCAAGATCGATGGCGAACGCGCCTATGACCTGGTCCGAGACGGTGAAACGTTCGAAATCCCGTCTCGGCTCGTCACCGTTTACGAAGCCGAACTGCTCGACATCGCCGACCAGGACCACGCCACCATTCGCGTCGTGTCAGGCAAGGGATTTTACATCCGGGCGCTCGCACGTGATCTCGCAAAAGCTATGGGCGCGGAAGGTCATGTCAGTCAGTTGCGCCGCACGCGCGTCGGCGCGCTCGAGGAATCCGGGGCCTATTCCATCGCCGCTTTGGAAGCCCTGGCGGAAGCCGAAGGCGATGTGAGCCGCGCTCTGCAACCACTTCAAACCGTGCTCGATGATGTGCCGCAGCTCCAGATCGAGCAAAAGGATGCAGATGCAATCAAGCAAGGCCGCGAGATCCTGCTGCTCCCGCATGTGATGGAGCACTGGCGCGCAACCTATGATGCCGGTTCTGACGATCGGCTTGCGCTGACCATGCTCGAAGATAAGGCGGTCGCGTTGGGAGAAGTCCGGGCGGGTCGGTTTCAACCCAAAAAAGTGTTTCAACTTTAGGCCGATATGCCCATCAGGCTTGACCGGCGTGGTCAAAAATTGCACCAGTCGCGCTCTGCTCGGGGACGTAATAGTAAAGAGGGTTTTTCATGCGCGTTGCAATGATCGGAACTGGCTATGTGGGCCTGGTAAGCGGAGCGTGTTTCGCCGATTTCGGCCACGTCGTTACCTGCGTGGATAAAGATGCGAGCAAGATTGATCGCCTGCATCAGAACATCATGCCGATTTATGAACCTGGCCTCGACGACCTGGTCGAGAAGAACGTTAAAGAGGAACGGCTGTTCTTCACGACGGAGGCTAAAGAAGCGATTGCGGACGCCGATGCGGTGTTCATCGCGGTGGGCACACCTTCGCGTCGCGGCGATGGCCATGCCGACCTGTCTTATGTATACGCAGCTGCCGAAGAGATCGCCGAACTGATGACGGGCTTTACCGTTGTTGTCACCAAATCAACCGTTCCAGTCGGCACTGGCGACGAAGTCGAAGAGATCATTCGCAAGAAGCGCCCAGATGCAGACTTTGCTGTCGTCTCGAACCCCGAATTCCTGAGAGAAGGCGCCGCGATCAAGGATTTCAAAATTCCAGATCGTGTGGTCGTTGGCACCGAAGACGAGCGCGCCAAAGAGGTGATGGAAGAGCTGTACCGACCGCTTTTCCTGAATCAGACCCCGATCGTATTTACCGCACGGCGGACCTCGGAGCTGATCAAGTATGCCGCCAACGCGTTCCTCGCTGTGAAGATCACCTTCATCAACGAAATGGCGGACTTGTGCGAAGCGGTCGGCGCGAATGTTCAGGAAGTCTCGCGCGGCATCGGGCTTGATGGCCGAATCGGGAAGAAATTCCTGAATGCGGGCCCGGGTTATGGGGGGTCCTGTTTCCCGAAAGATACGCTAGCCCTTACCAAAACAGCGAATGATTACGAATCTCCCGTCCGCATTGTCGACACGGTGGTTGAAGTGAACGCTTCTCGCAAGAAAGCGATGGCGACGAAAATCATCAAAGCCATGGGCGGAGATGTCTCTGGCAAGACGATTGGCGTCCTCGGCCTCGCCTTCAAACAGAACACGGACGATATGCGCGATGCCCCGAGCCTCGACATTGTGCCTGCCTTGATTGAGGCTGGCGCCAAGGTCAAAGCCTTCGACCCGGAAGCCATGGAAGAAGCCAAGCACCTCCTGTCTGGCCTCGACTATGCGGAAAACGCCTATGAGGCGGTTGAGGGGGCCGATGCGATGGTGATTCTGACCGAGTGGGACCAATTCCGAGCTCTGGACCTCGACCGAATCAAAGCAGCTCTCAACGGCGACGTCGTCGTCGACCTGCGCAACATTTACCTGCCGGATGATATGGCCAAACGTGGCTTTACCTACACCTCGATTGGGCGTCCGGTTTAAACCCAAACTGTCTGGGAGTCTGAGCCATGAAATTCTTCGTCGATACGGCCGACACTGCGGAAATCAAAGACCTTGCCGCAACTGGGTTGATTGATGGTGTCACCACCAATCCCTCCTTGATTACGAAGTCTGGACGAGACTTTAAGGAAGTCATCGCCGAGATCTGTGACCTCACAGAAGGTCATGTCAGCGCAGAAGTCGTTGCGACGGAATGGGAGGCCATGGTCGCGGAAGGCAAGAAGCTGCAAGCGATTGCCTCCAACGTTGCCGTCAAGCTGCCGCTGACCATGGATGGGCTTCGTGCTTGCCGCGAACTGTCCAATATGGGCACAGCGGTCAATGTCACGCTGTGCTTCTCGGCGAACCAGGCCTTGCTCGCGGCAAAAGCGGGTGCGGCTTATATCTCGCCATTCATCGGGCGTCTTGATGATCTCAATATTGATGGCATGGAGCTGATCGAAGAGATCCGGGTCATCTATGACAATTACATGTTCGAAACCGAGATCCTCGCCGCATCTATTCGCAATGCTAACCATGTGAAACTCTCAGCCCTCGCGGGTGCGGACGTCGCGACTGTGCCGCCGAATGTGCTGAAAGGTCTCGCCAATCACCCGCTCACGGATAAAGGCCTCGCGGCGTTCCTGGCGGATGCGGAAAAAGGTGGCGTGAAGGTGTAAGGCCCGCTTCGAGCAAACAAGTTAAAGACCGGCCGCGGCGGATGCTTGGCCGGTCTTTTTTTACGTGTGCCATTGGCGTGAAGAGATCAGATAGGTTCTGCCCATCATCACCATCAGCTCAAAAAGAAACCGCGCCAAATCTGGCGCGGCTTCCGAGATGTATCGAGGTTTTAGCCTACTGGACCAAAACCGTTTGTGGCTTGCGCTTGTCAAACATGGCCCAAACGCCCGCATCACCATGCCAGTCGCCTTGGGTTGCGCCTTTTGAGTATTCCGTGGCGCGCGCCTCGAAGAAGTTGGCGTGTTCGACCCCGTTCAAGATTTCAGTCAGCCATGGGATCGGGTGCTTATCGACACCGAAGATCGGGTCGAGCTTGAGCTGGCCCATGCGCCAATCAGCGATGTAGCGAATGTACTGCTGAATATCGGTCGGGGTCATACCTTCCACTTCGCCGGCTTCAAAAGCAAGCTCGATAAACTTGTCTTCGAGTTGGATGACCGTCTCACAGGCTTCGCGGATGCGGTTTTTGACCTTTGTGTTCAGTGCACCGGTTTCAGCAGAAAACGTATGGAAGAGCTTCATCATCCCTTCGCAATGCAAAGACTCGTCACGCACGGACCATGAAACGATCTGTCCCATACCCTTCATCTTGTTGAAGCGCGGGAAGTTCATCAGCATGGCAAACGACGCAAACAGCTGCAGGCCTTCGGTAAAGCCACCAAACACCGCCATGGAGGTCAGGATATCTTCTTCATTATCGGTGCCAAACTGGCCGAGATAATCATGCTTCGCGGCCATTTCCTCATATTCCATGAAGGCCGAGAACTCAGAATCCGGCATGCCGATTGTTTCCAGCAGCAGCGCATAGGCAGCAATGTGGACCGTCTCCATGTTAGAAAACGCCGCCAGCATCATGCGCACTTCAACCGGCTTAAACAGCGGCATGTAGTGCTCCATATAATTGGCACCCACTTCAACGTCAGACTGCGTGAAGAATCGGAAAATCTGTGTCAGCAGATTACGCTCTTTGTCGTTCAGCTTGTTGACCCAGTCCTTACAGTCTTCGCCCAGCGGAACCTCCTCGGGGAGCCAGTGTACTTGCTGCTGCAGCTTCCAGAAATCGTACGCCCAGGAATACCTGAAAGGTTTGTACGAGTTTGAAGGTGTCATCAGTCCCGGTAGTTTCATCATGCCATCGGCCATTGCATATCCCTGCCTAAATTCATCAACACTACATATAGTGTCTGAAGCCGTACGAACACGCAAGATATATCCTGCGCGGCTGCGTCACTTCTCCACAGGCTGCCCACAAGAAAGCGAATGTTAACCCCGAATCATATTTTGAGGGGGGTCACACGCTCAACGAGCGATCGAAACCGAGACCGCGCCAAAGCGTTGTGCACCACTCTGCGCGGCAAACTCTTCGGTGCGATAGACATAGGTGAATGCGACCTGGACGTCGGGCTGCGCGCTTGCGCATCCGCTTTCGGTAAAGAAAAAGCCGCCAAGATGGCGGCTCCGATAAGTTTAAATGCGACCATGCATTAGCGCTTAATCGTAAAGCTGATTCCTGCGAAGTCTTCATTCTCACTGTGGCCGATTGTACGCTCGCGATACTCGACCTCACGACGAATATAGCTGAATGAGAGTTGGCCAGGGCCGCGTTGGATGGAGATACCCGCCTGGACATCGCCAACGGTCACTTGATCGTGCAATGCCATGCTGCCAACGGCAATCGCGCGCGTTTGGTCCGGCTCCCAGACAAGCGCTTCGCCATCGGCGCCTGCAAACAAGTACCAACTTGATTCCGGAGACTCACCGCGTTTGTCAAAGTTCTGACCAATGCGAACCTCACCCCCGAAACGGCGGGACGCATAAGGGCCATCTCTGGTAATGGCGACGCGCGGCGCGATGCCAACATCAAAGCCAAAGCCAGTCTGCTCAGACGGCGCGGATAGCGCAATCTCGGCCGCCAACACGCGCTGTTCACGCGGCACAGGTGACAGATCCGCCCCTGCGCGATCGGCTGCGACGTCTGTCATAATGGCCCCGGAATAGAGGCGGCGACTGTTCAGCGCGCTCTTCGGGTCCATCGCGAAATCGAGATCAGAGTTCTGCGGAATCTGGAACCCGAAATGACGAGATGTTTCCGACTGTTTGAAACTGCCAGAATAGACGAGATTAACCCGCGTTTGTGACGCCCGTTCACCCAGCGTACGGCTCGCAGCCAGGATCGTCTCATTATCAATTTGGGGTCCTGTGTTCGCTTGCGCGTGAACACAGGTCTGACAGGCCATCGCGGCCATCATTGATGCTCCTGCAACAATCATCATTCCCACGCCTCTAAACATGCCAACTCCGTTTGTCCCCTCGAAGCTGGCCTCTTTTCCTTACCTTAGCATGAACGATTCACGCCGACGACTCCGGATTTTCCTCTACGAATTAAGCATTTGACGATCACGAAAATGTGACCGTCCCTTTGTTTATTAGAGATCTGACGAGATTAGGGCGTGTGAAACTTGGTTAATGGAGGCCCAATTTTTTTTCATTTTCTCGAGATTCTGATCGTTTTTTTGGTGAATGTCGCATCGGAAACACACTTTATAGTTAAATACCACAGCATTTTTTATAGTAAACGGATGAAGAAATACCTGAAGCCATAATAAAAACCCCGCTCTATTGAGCGGGGTTTTTATTAGATACTGTTTTGACTACTGACAGGCGAGACATTCGTCATAATCGGTATTCGGGACATCCATTCCGGTCATCGTTGCCTCTTTTTCATCCGCGCCGGCAAAACTTGCCCGCTGAACAGACTTAGAACGGCAATAGTAAAGAGATTTCACGCCGCGCTCCCAAGCGGTCCAGTGCAGCATGTGCAAGTCCCACTTATTGATGTCGGCTGGCAGGAAGACGTTCAGCGACTGAGCCTGACAAATGTAAGGCGTACGGTCTGCTGCGTGCTCAATGATCCAGCGCTGATCAATCTCAAACGCCGTTTTGAAGGTCTCTTTCTCGTGCTCGTCGAGACACTCGAGATGCTGTACAGATCCTTCGTGCTCAAGGATCGAGGTCCAGATTTCATCTGTGTTCTGGTCTTTCTGCTCCAGCACCTGTTCCAGGTATTTGTTCTTGACCGTGAACGAGCCTGACAGTGTTTTGTGCGTATAGACATTGGCTGGGATCGGTTCGATCCCGGCGCTTGTCCCACCACAGATAATCGAAATCGATGCGGTTGGAGCAACGGCCATCTTATGGCTGAAGCGGGCCATCATACCGGCCTCTGCAGCGTCTTCACAGGCGCCGCGCTCTTTGGCGAGCTTCACTGAGGCGGCATCTGCGCCTTGGCGTATGTGCTTGAACAATTTCTCGTTCCAGACTTTGGCCATCGCGCTCTCCATTGGGAGATTGAGCGACTGCAGGAAAGAGTGGAATCCCATCAAGCCAAGACCGACTGACCGCTCTCGCTTCGCAGAGTAGACGGCGCGCGCCATTTCTGGCGGAGCACGATCGATGAAGTCCTGTAGGACATTATCGAGGAAGCGATACACGTCTTCCAGGAACCGTTCGTCCTTGCTCCACTCAAAGAATTTCTCCGCATTGATCGATGACAGGCAGCAAACCGCCGTGCGGTCTTCGCCCTTATGGTCTATTCCAGTCGGCAGAGTGATCTCTGAACACAGGTTCGATTGGGTGACTTTCAAGCCAAGCTGGCGCTGGTGCGCTGGCATCGCATTGTTCACAGTGTCAGTGAACAGCAGATAAGGCTCCCCAGTCTGAATCCGCAGTTCCAGAATCTTCTGCCAAATCTTGCGCGCATTCACTTTGCGCAGCGGCTCGCCCGTTTTCGGTGACAGGAGGTCGAATTCCTCATCATTTTTGACCGCTTCCATGAAGGCATCCGTGATATTGATACCGTGGTGCAGGTTCAAAGACTTCCGGTTGAAGTCACCAGACGGCTTACGCACTTCCAGGAATTCTTCGATTTCCGGGTGGTGGACGTCGAGATAGCAGGCCGCCGAGCCGCGGCGCAGAGACCCCTGGCTGATCGCCAGCGTCAACGAGTCCATAACGCGAATGAATGGAATGATGCCGCTGGTCTGTCCGCTATTGCCAACTTTTTCACCGATTGAACGAACATTTCCCCAATAGGTGCCGATGCCACCGCCATTCGAGGCGAGCCAAACATTCTCGGTCCAGGTTCCAACAATGTCATCCAGGCTGTCGCCGACCTGGTTCAAGAAACACGAGATGGGAAGACCCCGATCCGCGCCACCATTTGAAAGAACCGGCGTCGCAGGCATGAACCAAAGCTTGGACATATAGTCGTACAAACGCTGCGCATGGTCGGCATCATCGGCGAACGCCTGCGAAACGCGCGCAAACATGTCCTGATACGACTCACCCGGCAGCAAATAGCGATCTTCGAGCGTTACTTTACCAAACTCGGTCAGCAACGAATCGCGGGACCGATCAACTTGTACGCTAGGTACGACTCGCAATTCCGGCGTGCCGGATTGCACGTCCTGTGATTTAACCTCTTTCGCGAGTGTCGCGTTGGTGGTGCCTGCCATATCTTCTTACCCCTTGCATAAGGCCCATTACATATAGGAATGAATCAGAAAAACCGCCATATACGGTGTTTCAAATCAGCCCTCACACAACATATTGTGCCTCTAAGGTTAATGGGAGGTCAACAGGGTCGCTCTGTAATTCGACATTTTGGCGGTGGATAAGTGGTTAATAGCTGGTTAATTCAATTCGTCCGAGCCCGTCCCAATTAGGGGTTCAAGCGCACTGCTTTTCTTGAAAAAAATTTCTTACCAAACCGCTTGAATTTTTTAACGAAGCGAGGTTCGCGGAGAGCGTGTCCTCCTCCGGCAACCAGATGTAGCCCAGATGAGGACCTACTACATCTAGTAGGTGTGCGCACAACGCCCCACTCGATTTATCTATCGCCCCCGTCCTGGCTGACAGCCGCGCATATCCTGCTATCCTAAGCGCCCGGCAGAGGTATCGTTGGAGGTGCAAAGTGATTCGTTTTGTTTGGAGCCTCGCATTGCTCGCGGGATGCACCTCCGTCTCCGCCGCGGATGAGCCTGACCATCAGGCGCTCGATTGGCTAACCGGTTGCTGGCAAAGCGAATCGGGTGGGACCCGAGAAGTCTGGTCCCTGTCTGAGGGCGGCTACTATTTTGGCTACTCAGTTGTCATGCAGAACGGGCAAGTTGTGTTCTTCGAGCAAATGCGGATTGATCCCGCCACGCCGCCCGTCTTCAACGCTTATCCAGCGGGCTCGGGGCCATCTGCATTCCCCGCCATCGAGATGGGAGATCAAACGATCACGTTTGCCAATGCAGATCATGATTACCCGCAAAAGATACGTTACTGGCGCGATGGAGAAGCGCTGCGCGCCAAAATTTCTCTGATCGATGATGGTCAGCCCGGCACGTTTGACTTCGTTGCTTGCTCAGAATGAGGTGATCGGGCGATCGCAGCTTCAAAACAGGATCTGCTTTACGGCACTGACACGGCTCTTTAGACAAGCCGTTTATCGTCAGTTGAGACGATGAGGAGCCGTTTGATGCGTATCATGATCGTGACAGACGCCTGGGAGCCCCAGGTGAATGGCGTCGTTCGGACGATGCAGCGCGTGATTGCAGAACTGGAAGCTGAAGGGCATGAATTCGAGGTGATTCATCCAGGCGACGGGTTCAACACGATGCCGCTCCCCACCTATCCAGAGATCAAGCTGGCACTGTTTGCAGAACGCAGGATCAAAGAGCGGTTCGAAGCCTTCGAGCCAGATGCTGTCCATATTGTCACCGAGGGCACGCTCGGCATGGCCGGACGTAAGATGTGTTTGAAGATCAAACACCCGTTTTCGACGGCGTATCATACGCGCTTCCCGGAATACGTTTCTGCGCGCCTGCCTGTGCCAACAAGCGCCGGGTATAGCTTCGTCCGGTGGTTCCATAAGTATTCCGGCCGGGTCATGGTGCCGACGCCAAGCATGGTCGAAGAGCTGGAAGCAAAGCGCTTTATCAATCTCGTCGCCTGGACCCGCGGGGTGGATACGGAGCTGTTCCATCAAAGCCGGCGTATCGAAGAAGGTGCAGAAGGTGATCTGTTCCCGGGGTTGCCGCGTCCGATTTTCATAAATGTCGGGCGGGTCGCGGTGGAAAAGAACATCGAGGCCTTTGTCGAGCTCGACCTGCCCGGATCGAAAGTTGTGATCGGAGACGGCCCGGCGCTGGAAAGCCTCAAGAAGAAATATCCAAACGTGCACTTCCTCGGGGCCCGCTTCGGCGAGGACCTCGCAGCTTATTATGCCAGCGCAGATGTTTTTGTCTTTCCGAGCCTCACCGACACGTTCGGTCTGGTGGTCCTGGAAGCCATGGCGTCCGGTACGCCAGTGGCGGCATTCGAAGCAACTGGCCCCAAAGACGTGATCCCAGGCTCAGATGCTGGCACGATCACACCTATTGGCGGTGACCTCGCAGCAGGCGCGAAAGCGTGTCTCGATCTCGACCGTCAAACCTGCCGCACGTTCGCTGAGGGCTATAGCTGGAAGAGCGTGGCGCACGCCTTTTTGGAAAACCTTCAGCCGTTCCCGACGCCAGAGCGCCGCCGTTTCTGGCAGAAGCTTCGGCGCAAAAAGAAGACCTGGATCGATTGGGAACAATTCACGGACTGGATGAACCAGCCTGATGACACGAACAAAAAAGGCTAGAGGTCATGACTTGGGAGACGGGGTTTGTCGCAATCAATGCATTGGTGCTGCCGGCCTGGATCCTGCTGATCGTTCTACCACACGCCAAGATCACGAAAGCGGCCGTGCACTCAATGCTCTGGCCAGTCGTCCTCGGCAGTGTGTACGCGGTGCTGTTGATCGCAGCCATGGGGTTCGGAATTGGCGATCCCAATGCCGGATTTTCTCTGGGCGGGGTCCAGGCGCTGTTCAATCATCCCAATGGCGTTCTGATCGGTTGGTCCCATTATCTGGTCTTCGATCTGTTCGTTGGCGCTTGGATCGCGCGTGACGCGATGCGGCAAGGCATTGCCCACTGGCAGACGGTTCCCTGTCTGCTCGGGTCGTTCGTTTTCGGACCCGTGGGTCTGTTGCTTTATGCGCTTCTTCGTTTGCTCAAGGGCAAAGGATTTTCCCTTTTTGAGACGTAACTTGTGAGGAAATGTCCTGCGACGTGCAGGGGGACTGAACTGACAGCGTAATCAGTTAAGTTGTGCGCATTTCGCGCGCTAGACTGGCGTCAAACTTGCGTCTAAAGACCCCACGAAATCTAAAACTAGGCAAATGAGGTTCTTCATGGCTGTTCGCGTCGCAATCAATGGCTTTGGCCGTATCGGTCGCTTGGTCCTTCGATCCATTATCGAACATGATCGCAAGGACATCGAAGTCGTTGCGATTAATGATCTGGGCCCTGTCGAAACAAATGCGCACCTGCTGCAGTATGACACCGTGCACGGCAAACTGGATCAAGAAGTCGTCGTTGATGGCGATATGATCCGTGTTGGTGACCGCGCATTCAAGTGTACAGCCATTCGGAACCCTGCCGAGCTGCCGCACAGCGACATGGGCATCGATATCGCATTTGAATGTACCGGCATCTTCACCTCAAAAGAAACCGCTTCGGCCCACCTTGAAGCGGGTGCCAAGCGCGTCCTCGTCTCGGCCCCTGCAAGCGGTGCGGACAAGACCATCGTATTCGGTGTGAATGATGAGACACTGACCGCTGATGATACAGTTGTTTCGAACGCATCCTGCACGACGAACTGTTTGTCGCCCGTCGCAAAAGTCCTCAACGACACGGTCGGGATCGAGCGCGGCTACATGACCACGGTCCACGCTTATACCGGCGATCAGCCAACCCTCGACCGCATGCACAAAGACTTGTACCGCGCCCGCGCGGCCGCGAGCTCCATGATCCCAACGTCTACCGGCGCCGCAAAAGCGGTCGGCCTGGTGCTGCCAGAGCTTGCTGGGAAACTGAACGGCTCAGCGGTGCGCGTGCCGACCCCAAACGTGTCCATGATTGATCTGGTCTTCGATGCCGGCCGCGAAACCACCGTCGAGGAAGTCAACGCAGCCATCAAAGCGGCCGCGGACGGCCCGATGAAGGGCGTGCTCGGCTATTCCGATAAGCCACTGGTCTCGGCCGACTTCAATCATGACGCCCACAGCTCAACCTTTGCAGCCGACGGCACGAATGTCACTGACGGCACCCTGGTTCGCGTCCTGAGCTGGTATGATAATGAGTGGGGCTTTGCGACCCGGATGAGCGACACCGCGCTCGCAATGTCGAAATTCCTCTAAGGGTTTGCGCTCATGGCCGACTTTAAGACCCTCGACGATATGGATCTCGCCGGGAAAGCCGTGCTGACCCGGATCGATATTAACGTTCCCGTCGAAAACGGTCGTGTCACGGACACGACTCGGATCAATAAAGTCGCGCCGACCATCCTCAAAATCCTAGAAAAGGGCGGCAAACCTGTCTTGCTTGCTCATTTTGGGCGTCCCAAGGGTCAGCCAAATCCAGACATGTCCCTCCGGATTACGGTTCCATCTTTGGAAGCCGCGCTCGGAAAAACGGTGACGTTCATCGAGCGACCTGATCGCGGGACGATTGATGCAGCTGCGGATGATGCGGTTATTCTGGTTGAGAACACGCGCTTCACCTCGATGGAAGAACAGAACGATCCGCAGATGGCGCAATTCTTGTCATCGCTGGGCGACGTTTACTGCAATGACGCCTTCTCAGCGGCGCACAGAGCGCATGCTTCAACCGAAGGGGTCGCGAGGCTCTTACCCGCATGCGCTGGTTTGCTGATGGAAGCGGAACTCAAGGCGCTAGATCAAGCCCTCGGCAATCCACAAAAACCCGTTTTGGCCGTTGTCGGCGGTGCAAAAGTCAGCTCAAAGATCGACCTGCTCAAAAACTTGGTTTCAAAAGTCGACGCTTTGGCCATTGGCGGAGGCATGGCGAATACATTTCTTGCTGCCCGCGGATACAGTGTCGGAAAATCCCTGTGCGAGCACGATCTGACGGACACCGCCAAACAGATCGAGGCAAACGCAAAAGCCGCCGGTTGCGATATTTTGCTACCAATGGATGTGGTCGTGGCGAAGGAGTTCGCCGCCAATGCTGCACATCGCACTTGTGGTCTGGACGAAGTGTCTGATGATGAAATGATCCTGGACGCGGGCCCTCAAACGGTCGCGATCCTGGCGTCCGCGCTCGATGTGGCCAAGACTTTGGTCTGGAACGGCCCGCTCGGCGCTTTTGAACTGACGCCTTTCGACAAAGCCACGGTTCAAGCTGCCCAAGCAGCAGGCACGCGCTGCAAAGCGGGCGCATTGATCGCGGTTGCCGGTGGTGGCGATACCGTCGCAGCGCTAAACCATGCAAATGTGGCGCACGACTTTACGCATATTTCCACCGCAGGTGGCGCATTTCTTGAATGGATGGAAGGCAAACCCCTTCCCGGGGTCGAGGCGCTTAAAGGCAAATAAATGACCGACTCTTTCTTCTCCCGCTGGCCAAACGTCGCCGCGGGAGCAGAAGCCACCGAAAAGACAGCGGTGTCAGTTTCAATTTCAACTTTTAACGCGGCTGGGGCAGGGACGCTTCCAGCCTTTTTTGTATCTTGAGAGGGACCTATAGATGGTAAATCCACAAATGACCGAACAGGCCGCGCAGAAAGCCGGTTTTGTTGCAGCTCTGGACCAATCGGGTGGATCAACTCCGAAGGCATTAAAGCTCTATGGCATCACTGACGATGCCTGGTCGAGCGATGATGAAATGTTTGGCCTGATCCACGAAATGCGCGCGCGGATCGTGAAGTCTCCAGCATTTTCCGGGGAAAAAGTCATGGGCGCGATCCTGTTTGAACGGACCATGGACGGTGAGATCGACGGTGTGCCGACGGCGAAGTATCTTTGGGAAGAGCGCGGCGTGGTTCCATTTCTGAAAGTCGACAAAGGTCTCGCGCCTGAGGCAGATGGCGTTCAACTGATGAACCCGATGCCAGAGCTCGACGCCCTTCTTGAGCGAGCCGTTACAAAAGGCATTTTCGGCACCAAAATGCGCTCAGTCGTTCATGCTGCGAACCCAGCCGGGATCGCCGCCAATGTCGCCCAGCAATTTGAAGTCGGCCTGCAAATCCTCAGTCACGGCCTGGTGCCGATCATTGAGCCAGAAGTCACGATCACGATCGCTGATAAGGCCGAAGCAGAAGACATTCTACTCGCCGAGATCACCAAGCAGCTCGATACCGTGCCCGCCGACAAGCAGGTCATGCTGAAACTGTCCCTGCCGGAGAAAGCCAATCAGTACAGAACGCTGGTTGAACATCCCCGCGTGATGCGGGTCGTCGCGCTGTCAGGCGGCTTTAGCCGCGAAGAAGCAAATGATCGCCTGTGCCAGAACACCGGAATGATTGCGAGCTTCTCACGCGCGCTGACCGAAGGCCTCTCCGCAACACAAAGCGATGATGATTTCGACAGTCTGCTCGCAGGCACGATTGAGAGCATCTACGATGCGTCCTGCGCTGGCTAAGCTGAGCATCTAAGCGAGATAAGAAAAAGGCGGTCCACAAGGCCGCCTTTTTTTGTGTCTGGCTCGGGCACGGCGATTATGGCATCGAAAGGCATGCTCTCTCGACCTCTTCTTTGGCGTCTGATCCATACCGGCCTGCTCTCTGGCGGGATGAGCGCGCTGGTCGCGCTAATTGTGACCATCGTCAATACAGGGCTCGATGGCGGCCTGTTCGGGCGGTGGTTGGTGGCTTGGTGCCTCGCTTATCCCGTCGCCTGGTTTGCCGCGCTGATTTGGGGACCGAGCGCGCGAATGCTGACCAATTGGCTGACGGGGACCGATCGTAAATCTTGACGAACCGGGGCTGTTTCGCGCACATCCTGCGATCATGTCCGACCCGCAACGCGAACGCCCACGTCTTTATCTGATCACGCCGCCTCAAATCGAGGATGTTCCGGCTTTTGTCGATCTGTTTCGCGCGGCCCTCCAAGGCGGTGATATTGCAAGCCTGCAAATCCGGCTCAAAAAGGGCGAGCAGATCGATACGGCGGCGACCCGAGAAGTCACTCAAGCGGTTAAGCGGATCTGTCAGGCCGAGCATATCGCTTTGATCATCAATGACAGCCCGCAACTCGCCCGCGCCCTCGAAGTCGATGGGGTGCATCTCGGCCTGGATGATATGGATATTGCTGAAGCGCGGGAGATTGTCGGCCAGGACTTGATCATCGGCGCGACCTGCAAAAACTCGCGCCATCAGGCAATGATTGCGGGCGAGGCCGGTGCGGATTATGTGGCCTTTGGCGCCTTCTATCCGAGCGCCACTAAGGCCGATACAACGCCGGCGGAGCCAGAAACACTGACCTGGTGTCAGATGTTCCTCACCCTGCCCTGCGTCGCAATTGGCGGGATCACGCTTGAAAACGCCGCACCGCTCATCTCTGCCGGGGCGGATTTTCTCGCCGTATCAAACGGCGTGTGGAACCATAATGATGGTCCCGCCGCCGCCGTCGCCATGTTCAATCGCGTGATCGATGAAGCGATGGCGAGTTCGAAAATCTAGCTGTCTTTAGCCGGAACGGCACGGCCCGTGACCTGATCGTGCAGAGATTTATCCATACGGAAATGGGCCAATACAAACTCAGCGACGACGCGCAAAACCAGAAGCCCGATGATCGCGGCGATCGGTGTGCGGATCATCCCCCAAAGCGCCGTATCCCAATCATTGTAGAAATAGGTGATCCAGAACCAAAACCGATTGATCGCATGCCAGGCAATTCCCAGAATGCCGAGATAGTACAGTATCCGTGTGAGCGTTTCGCCCATTGATTTTTCGAAGCTTAGAAACCCGGACAATATGCCCATGTTTGCCCCTCCATATTTAAAGAGTATGAGCATTGAACCGTAAGCTGGACCCTGTGTCCACAAAACTTGACCAAAGCGCCCGCCACCGCTACCCCGCGCGCTCTACTGATGAGGACGTCATATGGCCAAAATCAACGGCAACGAAATCAAGCCTAATATGGTGATTGAGTATAATGGAAGCGTCTGGCGCGCGATGAAATGTAACCACGTGAAGCCGGGCAAAGGCGGTGCGTTCAATCAGGTCGAAATGCGCAATTTGTTCAATGGTTCGAAAGCCAATGAACGGTTCCGGGCGAATGAGACGATCGAACGTGTTCGGCTGGAGCAAAAGGACTTTCAATTCCTTTATGATGCCGGCGAAGCTTACGCCTTCATGGATCAGGAATCCTTTGAACAGATCGAATTGCAAAAGGACTTTGTCGGCGATGATGGCGACTTCCTTCAAGACGGCATGACCGTTGAAATTGAATTCTATGGCGATAAACCGATCGGCGTTGCCCTTCCACAGCAGGTCACGCTGACGGTTGAGGAAACCGAGCCAGTCGTGAAAGGCCAGACCGCCGCCAACAGTTTCAAGCCAGCTGTCTGTGATAATGGCGTTCGCGTCACCGTGCCGCCCTTTATCGGCGTCGGCGAGCGTATTGTCGTTCAGACAGAAGACCGCACGTATTTGCGCCGCGCCGACTAACCAGGCTCACGCGCGTTTCATGTAAAGGCAAAGCCCGAACCGGAAACAATCAGGAAAGCTCAATTATGTCCAAACCTTCCGCGCTTGGGAATGTCATTATCGAAGCGGCGCGCAAAGCAGGTCGTTCTCTGGCGCGCGATTTTGGCGAAGTGGAGTACTTGCAAGTCTCAAAAAAAGGCCCGGCAGACTTCGTTTCGAACGCAGATCACCGCGCTGAGGACATGATTTATGACCATTTGACCAATGCCCGCCCCGGCTATGGATTTGTGATGGAAGAGCGTGGCATTGTCGAAGGCTCGGACAAGACCAATCGGTTCATTGTGGACCCTTTGGATGGAACCCTGAATTTCTTGCACGGCCAACCACACTATGCGGTTTCGATCGCGCTGGAACGCGAAGGCAAATTGTTTGCGGGGGTTGTTTACGATGTCGCCAAGAACGAGATTTTCTGGGCCGAAACAGGTCGCGGCGCCTGGCTTGGTCAGCGCAAGCTGAAAGTCGCTGGGCGGCGTAAACTCGAAGAGGCGGTATTCGCGACGGGGACGCCATGGCTTGGAAAAGCAGAAGCCTACCATTCCAGATTTGCGGCTGAGATCAGCATTATGACCCGTACCGTTGCAGGTATTCGCCGGTATGGCTCCGCTGCGCTGGATCTCGCATGGGTCGCGGCGGGGCGGTTCGACGGCTTCTGGGAAAGCGACCTTAGTCCTTGGGATGTCGCAGCGGGTATTGTGCTCGTGCGAGAATCCGGCGGCGTCGTGATGGAGAAAGATGGCGGCGATCTGTTGGCGCGCGGTTCAACGATCATTGCCAGCAATCCAGACCTCCACCCTTTGCTCGAGAAACAACTGAAAAAAGCGGGGGCGACCACCCCAAATGTCGACTGAGCCGGCTCCGGAACCTCAACCGGGATCAAACCCAATTGCGCGCCTTCGCGACGGCATTCGCTGGTTGAACGCGAACCGTAAACGGTTCTTTTGGTGGTGGATCAGCTATCAAGCTGTGAAGGGGCTAATCACCCTGTCGCTGATTTGGATACCGCTTTTGCTGATTTGGTTGCGCAGCCGAGGCGAAGCTTAGCCGCCAAAGGTCACCGCATAAGCCGCAGACGCGAGCGCCAGACCGCCCGCTGACCCACCGGCGATGAGCACGCGCTTCAACAGCTTATTGACTGACAAACGCTTGAAGAAGAACACCACGACCGAAATAAGCGGCAAGAGCAAAACGAGGTAAAGCAAGGCGAGGATAAAACTGAGGCCGGTGAGATCATCTTCGTCGTCTGAGAACAGGTCATCTTGTTCGAAAACGATCCCGTCTGATCCAGCGTCATTGAGGATATCCTCAGCCCTCAAGTCCTCGAGCAGCTGTTGCGCGGCCGCTGGGTCTTCGAATGCGTCTTCAGAAATACGCTCCAATTCTGAAATCGTAGCTGGAATCTCTGAAAACTCATCATTGATCGAGTCGTCGCCAAAGCCGTCATTCCAGAAAGCGAGTTGCGGTTTCATCTCTTCGCAGGTGCTGCCATAGAACGACGCATCCGGGACGTCTTCCTTACACTGACCATTGAATTGATTGATCTCGACGATCGGAGTCGTCACTTGCACGACGATTGCGAAAATAATCACCAGGAATGCATACGGTATCATGAAGAAGCGAAAGATATAGCGTGTCCCCATGGCTTCATCACGCGCCACCGAGGACCAGACGATCAGTGTGCCCGACAGCGCAATGGCCACCGCCATCACATCCAAGCCGTTCACCGTCAGACCAAAATTAATTTTGAAGAAGCTCGCAATGATGGGGAAAATGCCTGCAAACAGGCCGGACACAAACTTGAGCGGGCCGACCAGCGAAAACACCATTCCGATCAGCTTGATGAGCTGCATGGCGAGAAAGCCCACGCCCAGCGTGTCCGAAATTGAACGCAGAAAACTCCACATACCCGATCCCTCTCCACCGGGAAGTTTGGCAATCCGTCTCGCCAAAGACAAGCAAATTTGTTGTTTGGCGGGGAGCCGAGAGGGCGAGTGTCACCTTCCGTGTGGCGCTAGCCATCTAGCTCGATATCCCAATAGAGGTAATCCATCCAGGTCTCATGCAAATGGTTTGGCGGGAATTTGCGACCCATTTCCTGAAGGAAGTAATTGCTCGGCCGGATGGGTTTGCGCTGGGGGTGCATGCCGCACTCATTCGGCATTCGCCCGCCTTTTTTAAGATTGCACGGCGAACACGCGGCCACAATATTATCCCACGTTGTCCGCCCGCCTTTTGAGCGCGGGATGACATGATCAAAGGTCAGGTCTTCGGTTGCACCGCAATAGACACATTTGAACCCGTCGCGCAGGAAAACATTGAACCGCGTAAAGGCGGGCACGCGGTCCTGACGGACAAATTCTCGCAGCGCAATGACGGATGGCAAGCGCATCTCAAAGCTCGGGCTGCGGACATAGTGATCATATTCCGCGATAATATCGACCCGGTCGAGAAACACAGCTTTGACCACATCCTGCCACGGCCATAGGGAAAGCGGATAATAGGATAGAGGCCGGTAATCCGCGTTCAAAACCAGAGCTGGCCGACCATTTGGTGGGGTGGAAAGGACCTCAGCCATGACGCGTAACCTCCGTCATGAGGGTCTGGGGATGTCGAACCTTCGTCTTGAAAGCGAGCACTCCTTTTCATTCGCGCGCAGCATTAATGATTCGCTGTGTCGATCGTATGACAACCAGATCAACTGTCCAGATCAAATCAATTGTACGAAATTATGACCCGAACCGCATGTTCAAAGATGGGTTAGTCGCGCATCAGATGCAGCCAGTCATATAGCAAATGCGCGGCGACCGCGCGATACGGACGCCAAGCTTCAGCGTGCTCCGAGAACGCCTTTGAGGTCAGGCGTGTGCTCGCATCGGTCAGGCGTCGATAGGATTCCATCAGGCCAACATCGCCATGCGGAAAAGCATCTAAATGGCCGAGCGACGTCATCAGAAATGTGTCTGCGGTCCAAGGCCCGATACCTTTGACGGACAGCAAGGTCTCGCGAGCCGAAGCTTCGGATACCTGGGCCAGATCTTCAAAATCAAGCACACGTGTCTCCACAGCGCGCGCGATCGAATTGAGATGGGCGAGCTTGGGACGCGAGAGACCACACGCGCGCAACGCGTCCTGATCATCGCTCAACACTTTGGGCGCCGTGAAGTCAGGATGACGGGCCAGTAAGCGCGCCCAAATCGCGTCAGCCGCTTTGGTTGAGATCAACTGATAGACAACGATTTGCGCTAAAGACTGATAATTTGCCGAGCGCGATCGCCAGTTTGGCAGGTCCACGGCCTGATAGGCGTTCGAGAGCGCCTCATCCATGCCAGCCAGTGTCTCGCAGGCCTGACGCAACACAGCGGTGTTTGGCGCCGTCATTTCAAGTCTGATCGATTGCGCCCTTGAGCGGCCAGCCCTTCGTCCAGCAATCGATCACTCGCGGCTTCCAATTTGTCTTCCAATTCCACCAGCATGGCTTTGGGGGCCAAATCAGGATCAATGGGTGGCAAAACTTCATAAACGATCCGACCTGGTCTTCGCAGCATACCGTGCGCCGGCCAGCACAGGCCAGAATTGGTTGCAAACGGCACCATGGGAATACCAAGGCTCTTGTAAAACGCTCGAACGCCAGCGGGTTTGTATTCAGGCTCAGCGCCGGGTAAGCTGCGCGTACCTTCTGGATAAATCAGCATTTGTCGCGACTCACCTTTGACCCGTTTATCAGCGGCTGCGAGCATCTTCTTCATCGTGCGCGCACCTCCTGACCGGTCAATGGCCAGCATTCGGGTTTTAAGCGCGTACCATCCGAGCGCCGGATACCAAAGCAGCTCACGCTTCATCACCAAAACCGGGTCGGAAAACAGAAGGAACGGTACAAACACATCGAGCATGGCTTGGTGTTTCCCCGCAATGATAACGGGTCCACCCGGTACATGCTCTCGACCCCGGAACTCCACTCTAATACCACAAATCAGCCGCAGACCGAGCACCACTAGGCGTGCATACAAGCGAATGAACCAGAGCACAGCCGCGCGCGGCAGCAGAAAGGTCGGTAGTGCAATGACCCCCAATATGCCCATCCAGCCATAGAGCCAAATGACGTAAACAAAGGATCGGATGGCGTTCACAGCGTATCCTTCAATGACGCGAGAACCGTGATGCGCGCCGCCATACGCGCGGCGAGCCCAGCCGCCACCGGCGTGATTAAAAGGATCACGATATCCCAAAAATCGAGGCTCAAGCGCGGCAGTAATTGCGCTTCCACGCCTTGTGATCCGCTGCCGGTAAACACGATCAGAGCGGTAATCATCAAAGCGGCCACGGCCCCGCCCATTCCAGCTTGCAAAGCTAAAATCCAGAACCTGCGCTCAAACAAGCTCGCAATGTAACGATCCTCCGCCCCGGATAAGTGCAGCACGTCGACAATATCACGTCGCGCCAGCAATGCGGCATGCGTGGCGAAGGCGATCACCGCGATCGCTGTTGCAGATAGTAACGCGACAATCGACAGTGCGACCAGTCTTAAGACGCCCAAGGCTCCGCGGACATTTTCAGCGTATCCCGCATTGCCTGCGACATCGCCGTCGACGCTAAACTCGTTCAAAACCCTTCGTATGTCTGGGCTCGGATCGCCCACCGCCATATCGGCTTGGACGGCCATCAGCATCGGAATGGGAAGTCCCTCGGGGAGCCCGCCGGGCCCAAGGCTCGGCTCAAGCAAGGTTTCCACTTCCTCGCGGGATAAGACCCGCGCCTCAAACACATTGGCAAGGCTGGCAACCCGATCGGCGACGTCCTGAGCGGTGCGCCGGTCGGTGCTGCGCATAACAACGGTGATGTCGCCTTCAATCTGCGCGCCCCAAGCTTCTGCAGCTTTATATGTGCCTCGAGTGGTCAAGGCTGCGAGCGCGGCCAGAAAACAGAGGGCACCGATGACAAAAAACAGCGCAGCCTCACGCGCATCCGTGGCTGGCAAGAGCGGGGTTTCACGCCGGTTCATCCCGCACCTCCATATTCAACATCTCTGACCAAGAGCCCATTTGAAAGGCGCAATACGGGCGAATCAAATTCTCGAATCAGCTCCAAATCATGGGTCGCAATCAGTATCGTGGTGCCAACCCGTTTATTCAGTTCCGCAAACAGGCGAAGAATTTTCCGGCCCATTTCCGGGTCAACGTTTCCCGTCGGCTCGTCAGCGATCAAAAGATCAGGCTTGTTGATCAGCGCCCGCGCAATCGCCACGCGTTGCTGCTCTCCCCCCGATAGAGACGGGATCGGCGCGTCCACCCGTTCGCCCAATCCAACCCATCGAAGCAAGTCGATGACTTCATTCTGATAGGCCTCGGTTTTCTGTCCAGCCACGCGCAGTGGCAAGGCAACGTTTTCAAACGCCGTCAAATGATCAAGCAACCTAAACTCCTGAAAAACAACGCCAATTCGACGTCGCATCGCCGCAAGCTGCTTGCGCTTCAACTCATAGGTCTGGCGACCAAACAATCGAATACCGCCGCGCGTCGGTGCGTGGGCGAGATACATCAGTTTCAGCAATGAGGATTTACCGGCACCCGAGGGGCCGGTCAAAAAAGTGAAGCTGCCCTGGCGCAGCACCAAATCAATTTCACTCAGAACCTCGCCAGTGCGCTCATAGGACAGGCTCACGCCATCCAAACGCACGGCAGGTTCGTCGCTGAGATCAGGTCGAAACCGCGTCATGTAAATCCTTCAGCAATAGGATTCGGGGCATATCGACTATTCCTAAAAATTGAGCGAATGTCCAAGCCATGATCCTCACCTGCCCAGAATGCGAGACTCAGTATTTTGCTGAAGACTCTACGATCGGCGAAAGCGGTCGAACGGTGAAGTGCGCGGCGTGTGGACACTCCTGGTTTGTCGGCCCGGAAGGATCAAGCCAAGGCACCGCCGCGCTTGGCGCTCATGAAACCTACCGCTTGAAAGTACGAGAAAGACGGCGGCGCAAAAGCCGCGCGGCCGCATTGAGCGCCTGGACGGCGACGGTTGCCGCCTTTTTTGTCATTCTCGCCGGTTTGGTCCTGTTCAGAGGCGAAGTGGTCAAGCGTTGGCCAGAATCAGCGTCAACCTATGCTGCGATGGGCATGCCCGTGAATCGCTTCGGACTAGAGTTTATGGAAACCGAAGCGCAGCGCTATTTTGATGGCACAACGCCTATTCTGGAAGTGCGTGGTGCCGTCCAAAACATCACCGGACGCTCGCTCAACGCACCGCTGGTCCGCGTCATCCTGCTGGATGATCAGGGCGACAAGGTCGCCGAAGCGTTTGCACCGATCTCCCCGTCCTCAATCCCGGAAGGCGCGACCGCAGTTTTTGCAGCGCGCGTTGAGAACCCACCCTTTGAGTCATTCGAGCTTGAACTCGATCTCGTTCCAGCCGATACCGCGATGGTTGAGAACGGAACCACCTAGTGACAAACCATCCCGAATTTGAATCTGTGCTGTCTGAATCTGACCTAATGTCTCGGATTGATGACCTGGCCGGACGTCTTGCGCCAAAACTCCAAGGAGACTGGACCGCGATCAATATCTTGATCGGCGCCACCCCCTTTACGAGCGATCTTATGAAGGCTCTCGCGCGTCTCGACGTGCATCCTGTTTTGGACGCTCTATGGCTGGAAAGCTATCGCGATGCGCGGGAGAGCTCTGGCCGCGTTGTGGTAAGGGCCGATATCGCCCGACAAGTGAAGGGACGCGGTGTTTTGCTGATCGATGATGTCTTCGATACCGGTCGTACGCTCGCCTTTGCACGTCGACATATGCTCGCCAAAGGGGCGCGCGAAGTGATCACGTGTGCGCTCGCACGGAAGCCCTGGGCGCCAGAGGGTGACGGCGATGTCGACTTTCACGCCTTTGATGCGCCAGGTCGGTTTCTGGTGGGATATGGGATGGATGATGGCGGGCTCTATCGCGGCCTGCCCTATATCGGTGCCGTAGACTAAAGCTTACGATCCAACCATTCCAAAATATCGGAGCTGACCTGTTCCGTGCCTGGCTCATCAACGATCCAATGCGCATGATTGGCGTATTCGATATAGTCGCCTGGATGAGCTGCAGCTGCGTATTTAGCGCCCACTTTTCTAACCGCCTTGATCACCGTTGCCCGGTCTTTTTTGGCCCCAATTGTGAGCGTCGGAACGGTGATCTTTCCAGCATCAATCTCATCGGGATTCGCTAGATCGTGATAGACGCGCCCGCTATCATAAAGAGCCCCGGCATAGATTTCATCGTGCCGCTCTGGTGGAACCGTGTTCAAGACACCCCAGCGAAACCCATTGGGTCCGACTTTGAAAACCCCGCCTGGCACGTTTTTTTGGCCAACCTTTAGAATGCTCCAAAACGTTCGGAGCACACGTAAATCTGTGACCGTACAGCCTTTGGGCTGCGCCGGCGTCAGGAAGATGCCGCCCCGGACACTGCCCGACTCAACCAGTTTCTGGGCGATGAGCCCCCCCATGGAATGTCCCATCACCACGGGTTTGATGCCGTCGCGCTCCGCCAGTTCTTTTGCAAAGGTCGCAGACGCTTCAATGTAATCCCCGAGCGTTAAATCCGCTAAACTCTCCGGAGGCGTTTCAAGGGTGCGCGATTGCGGAAACAGGGTCGGGCTTTCACAGACCCAGCCGGCCATAACGAAATCGCGCTTCATGCGATCCCAGACCTCTCCACCGCAGCCAACGCCATGGATCATCAAGAGCGTTTTGCTCATCGACCTTTTTCTCCCACCTTTGATCTTTTTGCCAGCTTTGGCAGAGTTTGAGAGGAAATCAAATTATCTGCAACCAAGGCCTTAAACCGGCGCGGTCCAGCGCTGGAACCGCTGGGCCACTTGTTCATAGACAGGGCGCTTGAAGGGCACGATAAGATCCGGCACCTCTTCGAGCCTAGCCCAGCGCCAAGCATCAAATTCCGGTGTATGCTTATCGAGACGCACATCACTATCGGAGCCTTTGAACCGAAGTGCATACCATTTCTGGCGCTGACCGAGATACGGTCCACCCATACGCCTTAGAAGATCAGGCGGGAAATCGTAATAGAGCCAGTCTTCCGTTTCTTCGAGAACGTCGACCAGTTTGGCTGCGACGCCGATCTCTTCGTCCATTTCGCGCAAAGCCGCTTCGACCGGCTCTTCCCCTTTGTCGACACCGCCTTGAGGCATTTGCCATTGAAAGGCTCCGCGGCCATTCACACGTCGCCCCACAAAGACATGCCCAGCTTTCGAAAACAAAGCCAGGCCAACATTGGCGCGGTAGAGCGCTGGATCGCGTTTTTTGGTACTCACCCTTGCGGGTCTAAACTAGCCTGTTGCGCCTGGCCAGATCGAAGCGATCGCTTGGCATAATGAGAGGCGGGCGCCAGAACGATGCCCTTTTCCTCAAGCGTCGGCAGCCATTCTTGTAAAATATCGAATGTCACCGGAAAGGGCGTTCCTGTGCCGAGCGCAGCGCCGCGCTCACGCGCCGTTGTTTCCAGCAAAAGCAATTGTTGCAAGATCTCGTCGGCCCCAGGCCGGGCATCAATGGCGCTGGTGGCCTTCCCGAAAGCTAATCCCGATTTTTTTGCGCTCTTGCTAAACTCGGAGCGCATCAGATTTCCATCCTCAAACAGAGCAATCCCCTTGGCGGTCAGCTCAGCCGTAATCGGATCAACGGCTGCCGGGTCGGTCGCAAACTTTGCCCCCTGATAATTCATGACGCCAATGAAGCCCGGCGTTCGCGCCAGGAGTCTGGACAAGCGCGCCTTGTTCTCGTCTGGGGTTTGCGAGACGCGCATGACCTGCGCATGAGGGCGTTGCCGGCCAAAATCATATGGCTCCATAGGCACTTCAATCAAAACCTCATGACCGGCCCGGCGCGCGCGGCGAACCCAGCTGGCCAAATTGTCTGTGGTCGGCGCAAAAGCCAGCGTTACGTCCGGCGGTAAATTGTCAATTGCAGAGCGGGTCAGAGTCGCATTCGTGCCGAGTCCCCCGACGATCAGTGACACGGTCGGTTTGTTATCCGGATTTGAAAATGCTCGTGCATTACGGACCAAAGGCGAACTGGCCGTCAGTGTGCTTTGCGCTTCGGCCGAAGGGGTGGCCCCTTCAATGGTGGTCATGGACGCCGAGATTTGAACGCTCTGCGAAACCTGGCTGAAGGACTGCCCAGGCATCACAGTTTTACCATTGATCCGAACACCATTCGATGTGGTCGGTTCTGCAGGCGCAACCGCAGAGACGGCTTGGGCACCAGAATACTCCACCCCAAGGTCCGGTTCGACCGCAGCACCGACATTGGCAGACGCATTACTGGTGCCGGACTCAGCGAGGCCAAACGCTTCCTGATATCCCGGCAAGCGGGGATTGAGCTGGGGTGCATCGCTCGGCGCATCATCAAACAAGGCCATTCGAACCGCAGGACTTGCGTCGGACGGGCTGCCAAACATGTGCATCGCCGACGCCGCGGATCCGAGAATAAACGTCAAAGTAAAAGCGCCCAATGCGCTATGCACTAGGCCGCTTCGAAATGGGGACGGGTCACGCGAAGAGCGAGCAGGCATTTGGGCTCCCGAGAACACTAAAAATCATCAGCCACCACTTTGCCTTTCCAATGGTTAAGAAGAGGCAAATCCAAATTAACCTTTGAGCTGATTTGCAGCGCAGATCGAGAGCTAATCTATTAAAATTCGGTGAGACCGCATTAAGAAATGGGTGAATAATTCACCGACTTAACCTGCGCGTGTATCCGTGCTCGCGACAACACCCCCGGCTTTCAGGAATTCTATCGCTTTTTCGAGCTGATAGTCTTCGCCTTCATAATCTTCAGGCGGCATATCATCCGGAATGTGCGGCAAGTTGCGCGCGGTTCCGTTTTCATTGTCGAGCGCATTTGGAAGGTCGGCTTCTGAGTACCGACGGATGCGGGCCAGATCTTCCTCGCTGACACGGCGATTTGCGATTTCAACATCGGGGACGATGCCCGTCGCTTGAATCGAGCGTCCAGCGGGTGTGTAGTAACGCGCCGTTGTCAGCCTGATCGCTCCGCGCTCAGCCCCCAGTGGGACGACTGTTTGCACCGAACCTTTGCCGAAGCTCGTCATGCCGATCACAGTTGCCCGATCCCGGTCCTGAAGCGCTCCGGCAACAATTTCAGACGCCGAGGCAGAGCCATTATTGATCAAAACGACCATGGGCACATTCTTGAACACTTCGCCCTTTTGAGCATTCGAGCGCATCACATCGCCGGGTCGACGACCGATGGTTGAGACCACTTCGCCGCCAGACAGGAACTGATCGCTCACAGATACCGCTTCATCGAGAAGGCCTCCGCCATTGTTTCGCAGATCGAGAATGATGCCATTCGGTCGACGACCAATATCATCGCGAATTTCATCAAACGCTTCGATGAGTTTCGTCGTGGTCTTCTTATTGTTGAAAGTCGCGATCCGGATATAGGCGATGCCGTCGCCTTTGTCCGTGAACTCAACATACTTTGGTTCAATCACTTCGCGCGTGAGCGTCACATCAAACGGGTCCTGACCGTCGCGATAGACGGTCACCGTCAAATCTGTTCCCGGTTCGCCGCGCATGTCGCGAACGGCATCATCCAGGCTCAGGCCAACAATGGCTTGCGAATTGATGTGCGTGAGCAAATCGCCCGGCTCCAAACCCGCCCGACTTGCAGGCGTACCATCCATAGGTGTGACGACTTTGACGAAGCCATCTTCCATCGTCACTTCAATCCCTAGACCGCCATACTCACCTGACGTCGTCACCTGCAAAGCCTGGAACTCATCCGGCGACATGTATCCGGAATGTGGGTCGAGCGAGCCAAGCATGCCGTCAATCGCAGCTTCAAGCGCAGCGACTTCATCAATCTCTTCGACATAGTCGGCTTTTGCGCGCGCCATGACTTCGGTGAAGAGCGACAATTGTTCGAACGCCGCTTCATAGCGAGGAGATTTGTATTCGGCGTCCGGCCAAGCCACCGCTGACACGCCCACTGCTGTAGCTCCTAAAACAACCCCCAGCGCGGCTCCTGTCAGCATAGCTCTCATCGACGTATCTCCTTCTTCGGCCTTAGCCGCGTTTCATCCATTTTGCCGGGTCCATTGGCTCTCCGCCTTTTCGGACCTCCATGTATAGTTCCGGTTCGCCACTGGCCCGATCAGCCATCGTCGCAATCGGTTCGCCCTGCTTCACAGTTTGTCCAACTGTAACATAGCTCGACGACATACCCCACAAAAGAACATGGTATCCGTCGCTTGTCGAGAGGATCAATAACTGACCGTAACTCCGAAATGGGCCCGAAAACTCTACAGTTCCACTAATTGGCGCAGTCACTTGCGCCCCGCTCCGAGTGGCGAAGGCGACATTTTCCGATTTTGCGCCGCCTGGCATACGATCCCCCCAGGTTCGGATCATCCGGCCAGATGCCGGCAAAGCGAGCACTCCGAGCGGCTGAGACACGGTCGGTCGCGGAAGGGTCGCGCGTTGAGTTGAACGCGGGCGCGGCTGTTCGGCGAGGGTCAAACGCGGCTTCAACCGTGGCGCACTCGGCGCTATCGCTTCCAGCGCCGCGATTAACTCCCGGATCGAATTTGCTTTTTCCGCAAGAGATTCAGCGCGTTGCCGAAGATTTTCAGCGTCGGCGTTGACGTCTTCAAAGGCGGCCCGTTTCGCCGCTGTAAGCTGCGTAATTTCTTCCTTCTTGAGGGCCAGCGCGGCGTCGGCCGCCGCAAGGATTTTTTGTTCGCGCAAAACTTGGCGCTCTAAACGACGCAGCTGCGTGATTTCATCAACGAGCGAGTTTGTTTTTTCGCTGACTTGAGGAGCAACTTCCCCCATCAGGATCGCGGCGCGGATCGCTTGATTGGCGTCTTCAGGTTGGGTCAGTAGCGCCGGCGGGCGGTGACGTCCGGAGATGGCTAACGATGCCATCAATTCTTCGAGAGTGTCTTCGCCATCGACCAATTCGGTGCGAGCCGAACCTAAACGCGATCGAAGGGAGACGAGTTTTAACTCAGCGGACGTCGCCTGGTCTTCCCGGCGCTGGCTCTCCATGGCGGCCGAGATCAATTCGCGTTCCAGGTCTTCGAGATCTCCTGCAACCGAACTCTCTGCGTCTTCGAGGGCTGCGAGCTTTTTCAGAGTCTCAACACGTTCAGCTTCGAGCGCGTCGAGTTCCGCGCGCGAAACGCCGTCTTGTCCTTGCATAGGCGCGGCTGCCATGCCTGCGAACACGGCACAGAGAAAAAGGCGTCTGGCAGAATTGAGAGGGCCGACTCGCATCTGTGTATTATGCCATGTCCAGAGTGATCAGGACATTAACGAAATCGGGCAACCTGCTTCGCCTCCATTTGTACTTTATCTCAGCCATCCTTCGCCGCTATTTGATCAGCGAGGTCGACAATCACTTTCGCCTGTTTCCAGGTCGCATCGTCTTGCATTTTGCCGTCGAGCATCGCGACTCCTGCTCCGTCTGGAATGGCGTCGAGCACGCGGCGCGCGAAAGCGACTTCGTCAGGGTCTGGACTGAAGACTCGCTTGGCGACATCGATCTGGCTTGGATGCAAGGTCCAGGTGCCGACACAGCCCATCAAGAACGCGTTCCGGAACTGCTGCTCGCACGCGTCAAGGTCAGCAATATCGCCGAACGGCCCATAAAAGGGCTTGATGCCTGCCATGCCGCAGGCATCGACCATTTTGCCGAGCGTATAATGCCATGGATCCTGCTGGGCGCTGGCGCGCGGGGTGCCGTCATCCGTCGGATCTTCGATCACGCGGTAGAAGGGGTGGCCCCCGCCAACACGGGTGGTTTTCATTTTCCGCGAAGCGGCCAGGTCGGCCGGTCCGAGCGAGATGCCTTGCATGCGCGGGGACGCGAGCGCGATCTCTTCAACCCGTGCAACGCCTTCCGCCGTTTCAAGGATCGCGTGGAGGAGAATGGGACGCGACAGGCCCGCTTTTGCCTCCAATTGCGCCACCAGTTGATCCACGTAATGAATGTCCCACGGACCTTCGACTTTCGGGATCATCAGGACATCAATCTGCTGCCCCGCTTTGGTGATAAGCTCTGTCACATCATCGAGGAACCAAGGTGAGTTGAGGCAATTGACGCGGCTCCATAAGCCGGTGCCTTTCGCTTGCCAATCGAGCATGCTGGCCATCTCGATGACGCCCGCGCGGGCGGCGTCTTTGGCGTCCGCAGGGATCGCGTCTTCAAGATTGCCGAGGACCACGTCGCAAGTGTCCGCCATGCCGGGCACTTTGGCGCGCACTTTGTCCAAATGGGGTGGGACGAACTGGATCATCCGCTCGACGCGGACCGGCAGCTCTCGCATGGGCTCGGGGGCACCGGCAGCAAGGGGCTTAAAAAATTGGCGCGGCGCTTTTTGGCTCATAAGAGATTCTCCGATTTGCCGCGCAACCTAGCGGGCAAACCGATCGAGGCAATGGCAAGATGGACGCGGTTCAACGCGTGAAGACGTACTCGTTGCGTCGGAAGCCTTCGGGTTCACCCTCATACGTGACCATCTTTTTGATGCGGAGCTCATTTGCCGAAAAAGAGTAGGTCATCTCACAGGCGGCGGGGCGGCCCATATCTTCGCAGTCGAATGCTGTTTTCACCTTTCGACCCCCATCTTCCATAGCCAGGTTTGAGACGATCGGTTCCCCCATTAACTGCGTGCCGTTTTGGCTGATCTCAGCAACTATGGTCGAATTGGCATGTGGCTCATCGGGATACTTGTATGCCAGTTGCAGCCCGGTCTCGGTCGCTTGAACTTCGAGGGCCGCGGGGATGGTAAAGTCCACAAAGGGGTCTTGATAGTTCAGATAGGTCAGGCTCCCCGTCCAATCTGCACCGACAGCTAACTCCAGATCAGAGGCCTCCAAAGGCGGCGTTTCTGCTGCGACGGCAGCAAAGGTTATGACAACAGAAGAGAGCAGCGATATAGCGAGCAGTTTCATCACGAGGACCTTTCAAAGCCTATACACTCGTTACGGGTGTAAAGTACGCTTAGATCACGCGCGACTTGAACTATTGTGCAAGCGGGTGGCTTGTTTCCAGCAATTCAGCCAGTTCATCCGTTATAACATGCGTATAGATCTGCGTGGTCGCGATGTCGGCATGACCGAGTAACGTCTGAACACTGCGCAAATCGGCGCCGCCTTGCAGAAGATGGGTCGCATAGGCGTGGCGAAGCGCATGCGGATGAACGCGGCTCGGATTAATGCCGACCGTAAGGGCCAAGCCTTCTAGTAGCTGCGCCAAGCGCCTGCGGGTGAGGTGGCCAGATTTGCCGCGCGAGGGGAACAGAAAGTCCCCGCTGCCTGTGCCGTATTTGTCGCCATCACGCAGCTCGAGCCAGTTTCGGAGCGCCAATAAGGCAGGCGCGCCCAAGGGGCACAAACGTTCCTTGCCGCCTTTGCCACGAATGATCATCTCGCGCGTTTCCCAAAGACCGACCCGTCGCCTGGGTAAGTTGCCAAGGCGCAGAGTGACGAGCTCACTCACACGCAATCCGGCCCCATATAGGAGTTCCATCAGGCAGGTCAGGCGGGCGTCATCGGCGCAGGCAGACAATAATGCATCAATCTCGTCCCGAGAGAGAACATCTGGCACATCGCGCTGGACTTTCGGCGCATCGAGCTTCGAGGTGGGATCATCTTCGCGATCGCGTTCTTCAAACAGAAAGCGGAAAAACCGTTTCAAAGAGGAGAGTTTCCGCGCCTGCGTGGACGCAGCCAATCCATCCTTGGCAAGACTTTGCAGCCAGCCGGACAGATCAGAGCTGCTGGCGCTCTGCAAGTGCCCGCCGAGATAACCGGACGCATCCAGCAAATCCCGACCATAAGCATCAAGCGTGTGCGGCGACGCACCGCGCTCGGCCGACATCATTTCTAGAAAAGCTTCGATACGGGCGTGGTCAGACATGCCCGCGATCTAAGCGATAGACCTTAACACCAAACAAAAACGGGCGCCCCGAAGCGCGCCCGCTTTGATTTTAACAGATCAATTGCCCCTACTCAGCAGGGGCGGTCCCACTGGGTTCCTGATATGGTTTCCCGTCAGATCCGAGCATGATTGTGTTACCATCTTCGGTATCCGGATCACCATTCTTGCGGTGGATCGCCAGCACAACACCCGACAGTGCCAGGACCGCAATCAAGTTTGGGAAGGCCATCGAGGCGTTCGCCAAGTCGCCAAACATCCAGACCAGCTGAACCTGCGCGATAGCGCCGATAAAGATCACACCTACCCAAAGGAAACGGATTGGATGCGTCGCCCATTCGCCGAGCAAATAGGTGATGGCTTGCTCTGCGTAGTAAGACCAGCCTATGATCGTCGTGAACGCGAACAGGGCTAGACAGACCGAGACAAAGATACCGCCGCCCGGGAAGGCGATCGAATAGGCTTCATTGGTAATGGCCGAGGCTTGCAAGCCGGCGGCTTCCCAAATGTGTGCGGTCACTTCGCCGGTTTCTGTAGTCCAGGACCCCGTTGTCGTCAGAATAACCAAAGCGGTCATTGTACAAATGATCAGCGTATCGATGAACACACCAATCATCGCGATTTCGCCTTGTACGCTTGGATTTTTGGTCTGCGCGGCTGCGTGAGCGATCGGCGCAGAACCTTGGCCTGCCTCGTTCGAGAACAAACCGCGCGCGATCCCCGCACGCATCGCAGCAAGGACGAGGTATCCTGTGGCACCGCCTGCCGCTTCTTGCAGACCGAAGGCCGAAGAAATGATCAGCCAAAGCGCGCCCGGGATCTCTGGGGCATTCATTAACAGCACGATGAAAGCGACACCGACATAAAGCGCCGCCATGAACGGTACGACTTTACCGGCGACGGATCCGATCGACTTGATCCCGCCAATAATGACGGCGAACGTAAGCGCGGCAATGACAATTCCAACGACCCATGCGGGTAACGCAAAACCGCTGGCTTCAGCGCTACGAACCACTGTCTGCGTAATTGAGTTGGCTTGCACCATCCCGCCGGTTGCCATGGCTGAGAAGATCGTCCCAAGACAAAAGAGAACGCCGAGCCAAACCCATTTCTTCCCCAAACCGTTCTTGATGTAATACATCGGTCCGCCATTGATGCGGCCATACTCGTCTTTTTCGCGGTATTTGATCGCTAGCGAACTCTCGGCAAAAGCCAGCGCCATGCCAAAAAAGGCGGTAATCCACATCCAGAAAATCGCGCCCGGACCGCCCAGCGTTATGGCCGTGGCCACACCCGCCAGATTGCCGGTCCCGACTTGGCCCGACAACGCTGTTGAAAGCGCTTGCCAGGGCGTGATCTGGTTCGGGTCACCATTGCCTTTACGGCCTTCCCAAACTTCGCCAATCGCAGGCCCAAGCCGACGGAGCGGCCGCGCTCCAAGACGGATCATGAACCAAAGACCGGATCCCAAGAGGATGATAGCGATGGGGCCCATTGGGAATAGCCGTGTATCGCCCCAATTTCCTCCCCAAATCAGATCGCTGACCATCACGACCCAGTATTCAAGCGTCTCCATGTTGCCTCCCCGGCAAAGCTATTGTTCCTACTGGCGGCACCCTAGAACAGAAACGGGCGCTGTGAAGCGCCCGCCCTAAAGTTTTTGCAGATACGTGGCTGTTTGGGAAAAATCTATCCAACAAACCCTTCGCCAACGCCAAAGTCACGGCGCGCCGACACAATGGTCACGACCACGCCCGCCAAAACGTCCAGCAGCGCCATCACGGTCAGAATGAAAAACACTGAGGTTGCAAAATTTGGATGCAACAGGAACAGCATCAGGCAGACGATGAAGACAATCATCGACAGCGCGTGGTTCATAATCGTGGCCGTCCCGGTGCTGGTGGACTTGAGGATTTCCATGAACAAGACCGCGATCGAGAGCAGTAAGAGCGCGTCGCCCTTGGTCAGTACCCATTCGATCTCGCCGCCGATCATACCAATGGCGAAGAATTTCTGGCCCAGAACGCCCATTAAGGGAGAGGCTTTCTCGCTCAGCACTTCCGCGCCATGCGTTAAAACGGCCGGGTCACCGGTTGTCGTCAGTGCGATCAGACAGTAGATTCCGACTGGAATGACAAAGAGTGGAAACGCGCTCATCATAAGTCGCATTAGATTTCCCCTTCTACGCGGGCCGCGACCCTTCTGGTGCTTCGCCCTCTCATGTTTTTCGTCAAGACGGGCGGCGGCAGCGGCTGGAAAGATCACTGACATGCCCGTCTCCTCATCCAGCAGTTAACCGCATTGAGCCTTAATGCAAAGTGAGCAAGTGTGCCATGATCGAAAAAGCGCCGCCGTATTTCGTGCTGACGGGGCCGCCGGGGGTTGGGAAAACGACTCTGCTTGAGGCCCTGCCCGCTCTGGTCCGAACGGTACCGGAAGCCGCGCGGCGTGTCCTGCATCAGGCGCGTCAGACAGGAGAGCCTGCGACCGGAGACCAGGACCCGGCGCTCTTCGTTCAGCGCATGCTAGAACTTGCGTGCGCAGATTATGACGCGGCTTCGGAACTGACCGTCTTCGACCGCGCCATCCCGGATTTGCTGGCGTTTTGTGCGCATTATGAGCTGGAGGACCTATCCGTTCGGCAAGCGCTCGAACGCCGCCCATATCGGTCGCCGGTCTTTTACCTTCCGGCTTGGCAGGAGATCTACCAGAACGATGAAGAGCGCAAACTCGACTTTGCGGGCACGGTCGCGTTCGGGCAGCTTATTCAGACAGCGTATCGAAGCTCAGGCTATGAGCTCATTGAGGTTCCAACAGGATCGGTCGACTCGCGCGCTACTTTTATTGGGCAACACCTAGGCGTCTAAAGCTCGTCCGCACCGTTCGGATTGCGGCGACGCCGGATCAACCACATCACGCCGCGCAGATCAGACAGAGCGTCCGCCAGTCGCCCGAAATTTGTATATTTGGATTGGCCTGTGCCCCGCTCGCGGTGGTTCACATCCATAAACTCAACCTTATGCCCTTCCGCGTTCATCAGGGCCGGCATGTAGCGATGCATGTGGTCGAAATAGGGTAAGTTGAGGAACGCTTCGCGCTTCATGACTTTGATACCGCAGCCACTATCATCGCAATCGTCGCGCAACATGCGCTTGCGAATGGCGTTCGCAAAGCGGGAACCGAATTTCTTCCAGGAGGAATCCTTGCGGCTGGCGCGTCGACCCATGACCATGGTCAGACCTTCTGGCGCATCGGCGCGGGTCAAGCTGCGATATAGCGCTGGGAGATCCGCCGGATCGTTCTGTCCGTCGCCATCCAAGGTGCCCACAACAGGGGCCCTTGCGTGTTGGATCGCCGTACGCAGGGCGCGCGATTGCCCCGCATTCTGGCGATGCGAGAGCACACGCAGCTCAGGATACTTGTCCTTGAGCCCGGCCAGGACAGCACGCGTATCGTCGGTTGAGGCATCGTCAGTGATGACCATTTCATAAGCGCGTCCATTGAGCGCTGCCGCGATCTCATCGATCAATTGTTCGGCATTGCCTGACTCATTATGCATGGGCACGCAGATGGAAAATTCTGGGATCTGGGTCACAGACGGGACCTCCAACACTATCGCGGCTTGCCATACGGGATTTCAGGAGTGAGGGAAACCGTCTGTGTAAGCGCGAACTGCTCAGGCCTCGTCGTCGAGAATTTCCTCTTCCGGCAGCGACCAGGCAAGCAAAGTGGTCGGCAACACCATGATGACCAGAATACCGCCCCACATGATCGCGTTCCAATGGTCAAAACTCGACGGGACCCAGAGTCCAAGTCGGTCTTGCGAGTCCGAAGCGATCGCAATGTAAAGCACCGACAGCAAAGCAATCGCCCCTACCCAATGATACGCTCGCGCATAGGTTTTCTGGCGCAGGTCTAGTTCGACGGGATCTAGTTTGTCGGTTTCGTCAGCGGCAATTCGCTGCACGCCCGTTCCAATCACGCCGATAAACGCAAACAGGGCCACAACGACGAGCAGCAACCCGGCAATTTCGAGCGCCAAGACGTCATGAATGCTGCCCACCAAATTGGCGATCGCGCCAACCGGATAGGTGACGAGAGAAGCGACGCTGAGATAGCGCACGCGTTTGACGTTCATAGGCAGGTCTTTGGTTTCAGTGTTTTGCTTGCGGTAAAAGATCATTTGTTCTGCTCCGCTTTGAGGGCTTGTTGGGAAAGAAGCTCGAACGGCTCCAAGGAAAAAACCATCTCTACCGGCACGCCAAAATAGGCCGCGAGTTTGAGTGCAAGCTCCAGGCTCGCATTGTAATTGCCGCGCTCGAGATAGCCGATCGTTTGAAAATTGACGCCGACAGCATCCGCAAGCTGGCGACGTGACAATCCTCGTTCAGCTCTCAAGACAGAAATACGATTATGTACACTCAATTGGTATTCTCTAGATACGAATTGTTATATATATACAACATTTCGTTATGTCAACCAAATGCGGTTTGGCTGGCTTTTTAAAGCCAATCTCCCTAAGAGGAGCGAATGAGTTTACCGATTGAGCCTCTGTTGACGGAGATTGTTTCGACCTTGCGGTCGCGCCATCGACTCATCCTCGGCGCGCCTCCTGGCGCCGGTAAAACGACGCGCGTGCCTCTGGCGCTGGCAGGGTTTCTGGACGGCTTTGCGCCGCTCGACGGCAAAGTGATTATGCTCGAACCGCGCAGGATTGCGGCCCGCATGGCGGCTCAACGGATGGCGCAAACGCTCGGCGAGAAGGTGGGGCAGCGTGTCGGTCTCGCCACGCGCGTGGATCGGCGGGTCAGCGACAAAACACAGATCGAAGTTGTCACGGACGGTGTGTTCACGCGTCGCCTCCTGGCCGATCCCGAACTCACCGGCGTTCAGGCGGTCATATTCGATGAAATTCATGAGCGCAGCTTAAACGCTGATCTTGGCCTCGCCCTCGCTCTCGAGGCCCAAAGCGCATTGCGCGAAGATCTATTGCTGCTCGCCATGTCAGCGACCTTGGACACCGATCTCATGGCGAAGACCCTGGATGCCCCGGTGATGGAAAGCGCCGGACGGCAATATCCGATTGAAACGCGCTATCTCGGGCGTGGAAACGGTCGCCTTGAGGACCAAATGGTTCGGGCGATTGAACGCGCGTTGCGAGAAACAAAGGGTTCAATCCTGGCGTTTCTGCCCGGCGCGGGTGAGATCCGGCGCGTCGCAGAGCGTTTGACGCAAACCGATCGCGTCACGATTGCGCCTTTGTTCGGAGCCCTCAGCCCGCAAGAGCAAGACGCCGCTATTCGCCCAAGCCCGCAGGGCGAACGCAAAGTCGTCCTCGCCACTGATATTGCCGAGAGCGCGCTTACCATTGAGGGGGTCTCGGTTGTCATCGATAGCGGCTATGCCCGCGTCCCGCGCTACGTGCCCGGTAGCGTTTCGACCGAGTTGCAGACCATCCGGGCGGCGCGGGCGAACGTGGATCAACGCCGCGGCCGGGCTGGACGCCTCGGGCCCGGTATCTGCTACCGGTTGTGGGATGAAGCCGAGACCCGCGGTCTGACCCCTGCGCCAGAGCCGGAAATCCTCACGTCGGACCTATCGAACTTGCTTCTGACGCTGTCAGACTGGGGCGAAACGGATCCTGCGCGCCTGACCTGGCTTACGCCGCCGCCTTCAGGTCGATTGGCCGCAGCGCAAAAAGATCTGCAGGCGCTTGGTGCTATAGAGGCCGATGGCGGCCTGACCACCATCGGTCGCGCCATGAGCAAGCTGCCCCTCTCGCCTAGGCAGTCAGCCTTGATTGTGGGTGCCGAAATCCCAGAGGAAAGGGCACTCGCGGCGCAGGTCGCGGCTTTGATGAGCGAACGCGGCATGGGCGGGTCAAGCCCCGATCTCAACGAGCGTCTCGCGCGCTTCCAGTCCGATCGCAGCCCGCGCGCGCGATCATTGCGAGGCCAGGCTGAGCGCTGGGGAGGGGCCGCCTCTCCGCGGGGAAATATCGCGCATATTCTAGCCAAGAGCTGGCCCGATATGATCGCCAAACGACGCCCTGGATCGGCGACACAATATGTCTTGAGTTCAGGGCGGGCGGGTCAGGTGGATGAGGCATCCCCGTTGGCGAAATCAGACTGGCTGGTCGTGGCAGACCTCATTGGTGGCGCGAAGTCCGCGCGTATTACACTGGCGGCCACAATCGCAGAGTCCGCCGTGCTGAAGCTTGGCAAAGTCTCATCGCGCGATGTCGCCGAGTTTGATCCCGCCAATGGGTCCTTTAAAGGCCGACGCCTTCAGGCGCTTGGCGCGATCACCATATCTGAGCAACCCCTGCCCAAGCCAGATGTCGAAACGGCAAATGCGGCCTTCATTGCTCATCTTTGCGCAGACGGATTCGGACCGACCGGTTTGGCTGACATTATCCATGAACACGTGTCGCGCATGCAGCAATTGCGAAAACTATACGGCGACGTCTGGCCGGACTGGAGCGTCGAGGCGCTGGCCAAGAGCAGCGGAACGTGGCTGGCAGGCGCGCTCGACCAGCGGGCTTTCTCGATCCCAAGCGCCGGCACACTCCTTCACGCTCTGAAAGCGCAGCTCGACTGGCCCTTACCGCGAGACCTGGATCAAAAAGCGCCCCTGACGATAGCGCTGCCCTCTGGCCGGAAGGCGCGCATTGACTGGCTTGATGAGCGCGCGCCTTTGCTCGAGTGCAAAGCGCAGGAGCTTTACGGGACCAAGCAACATTTAAGCGTCGCGGACGGACGACTTCCCATCACGCTGCAAATCCTGTCGCCAGGTGGCAAACCCGTGGCGACCACACGTGATCTGCCAAACTTCTGGCGCGGCGGTTATCAAGATATGGTGAAGGATATGCGGGGACGATATCCCAAACATGACTGGCCGGATGATCCAGCCAACGCCAAACCACATGCCGGCATGACCAAGGCCCGTCTGGCCAAGAGTTAGGCGTCTCGCCAGTCGCCGCTTGCCAATCCGTCGAGCGTCCAATTGCCGATCTTGTAACGGATGAGCCGCAAAGTCGGATGCCCGACCGCAGCGGTCATCCGGCGCACCTGGCGATTGCGGCCTTCGGTCAAGGTCAGGCTCAACCAACAATCGGGCACAGATTTGCGAAAGCGGATCGGCGGGGTGCGCGGCCATAAGTCTGCGGGCGGCGGAATGCGCGACACCTGTGCCAGCGATGTGCGGCCATCTTTCAGATCTACGCCGCGGCGCAAGCTCTCGATCGCTGCCTCGTCCGGTAGCCCTTCGACCTGCGCCCAATAGGTTTTCTCTGTCTTGTGCCGTGGATGCGAGATTTGAGCTTGTAAGCGGCCGTTGTCGGTCAAGATCAATAATCCCTCACTGTCGCGGTCGAGACGCCCCGCCGCATAGACGCCCGGCACATCTATGAAATCAGACAGCGTTTGTCGCTTGGACCCCTCATTGCCGTTATCGGTGAACTGGGAAAGCACATTATAAGGTTTGTTGAAGAGCAAGGTTCGCGTCATGCCGGAGGGATGACCGTAATCCACCTTAACGTCCAGCAAGTTCTATGATTTTCTCACCTACAGGTGTGATGACTTTCGCCAAATATGCGGAAACCGAACAAAATTTAATCCGTATTACCCCGTAATATTTGTCCGGTTTCGTTGTAATTTATTCTAAACGTGGTAAATGAAGTGGGTTCGTAGAGTACTTGCGTAAGGAGGATTAGACATATGAACGTACTCTCCATGCAGAAAAGACAAGCCGAAGACCAAGACAAATTCAATGGTCCAATCATTGATCGTGAGAAGCTACGCGAAGGCACTTACGTCGCGATGCTGACAGCCATTGGGTCGGTATTTTTGGTTGCCCTCGTGAAGGCGGCCTACACAGTTTTTTAATCGGCGAAAACTGAACCCACATATAGCTTTTTCACCGGTTTTCGGTCATAAGCCGCCCGATGACCAACACGACCTCCAAATCCAACACCAAATCGGTCTTCATCAAGACGTATGGGTGCCAGATGAATGTCTATGACAGCGAGCGCATGAAAGATGTGCTCGCCCCAATTGGGTATTCGCCTGTCGATAGTCCTGACGGTGCTGATTTGGTTGTCTTGAACACCTGCCATATTCGCGAAAAGGCGACTGAAAAAGTCTATTCGGAGCTGGGTAAGATCAAGAAGCTGAAACAGGCTCAAGGTGGCAATATGACCATCGCGGTCGCAGGCTGCGTGGCGCAGGCCGAAGGGGCTGAAATCATGCGGCGTCAACCGGCCGTCGATCTGGTTTTGGGCCCTCAGGCGTATCACAAGCTGCCAGAGATGATTGCCCGCGTGCACCGCTCGACAGGTGAGCGCCTCGAGACCGAGTTTGAAACACTCGAGAAATTCGACGCGCTCCCAAAAGTGCGTCAGGCCGACGGACCAATGGCGTTCCTCTCCGTTCAAGAAGGCTGCGATAAGTTCTGCACTTTCTGCGTCGTGCCCTATACGCGTGGCGCAGAGCTCTCGCGTCCGGTCGATGATGTGGTGTTCGAAGCGCGCAATCTCGCGAGCCAGGGCGTTCGCGAGGTCCAGCTGCTTGGTCAGAACGTTAATGCCTATCATGGCGCCGCCCCGCAGCTGGAAGGCGGCAATGAGTGGTCGCTATCGCAACTCGTTCGTCACGTTGCCAAGATTGGTGGCCTCGACCGTATTCGCTACACGACCAGCCACCCACGCGACATGGACGACGATCTGATTGCTGCGCATGCAGACACACCGGAACTGATGCCGTTCTTGCACCTGCCTGTTCAATCAGGCTCAAACAACATCCTCAAAGCAATGAACCGTGGGCACACGCGTGAGCATTATCTCGACATTATGCGCAGGATGAAAGACGCCAGGCCCGACATGGCGCTGGCCTCGGACTTTATTGTCGGATTTCCAGGCGAGCGCGATAAGGATTTCGAAGACACCATGGATCTGGTGCGCGAGGTCAATTACGCAATCGCCTACTCGTTCAAATATTCCGAGCGACCAGGCACGCCGGCAGCTGAAATGTTTGGGCAGGTCCCGGAAGACGTAAAGAATGAGCGATTGCAAGCGCTTCAAGCTTTGTTGCGCGAACAGCAAACCGCCTTCAACGCTTCCAAAATCGGCGAGACGGTGCCGGTGCTGGTGACCGGCAAGGGACGCCGAGACGGTCAAATGCATGGTCGCTCACCCTGGTTGCAGGCGGTGCATTTTGATGGCGCCGAAAATCTCGTTGGCCAGATTATCGACGTGGAGATCAAGGGCGCGACTTTGAATTCCCTCGCGGGCGATCTTGCAAAGCAATCGGAAGAGGTTGCCGCTTGAGCCAAGTCTGGACCCCACAGGACGCGTCACTTTTGCCGGTGATATGCGGGCCGAACCATATGAATCTGCTCTATTTGGAAAATGAGCTCTCTGCCGGAAGTCTGAAAGCGGAAAGCCAGGGCGGCGGAATTCGTTTGGAAGGCTCAGATGAGGCCGTCGCTACGGCAGAGCTTTCTCTCAGCGTGTTCGAAACCGTTCTTTCGCAGAACCCAAACGCTGGAATCGCCGCTCTTGAAGGGGCGCTAGACCAGGCACGGACCCCCAACCAGCACTATCGCACACTGACCGGGCTGAAAGTCCCGATCAAAGCTCAGACCAATGCGCAAGCCAAGTATCTTGACTTGCTGACGGGCGCCAAGAATGACTTGATATTTGGCGTGGGTCCTGCAGGGACCGGCAAAACTTTTCTGGCGGTTGCTGCGGGGGCTGCGGCGTTGAAAAACAAAGCCGCTTCCAAGCTGATCATTACGCGGCCTGCCGTTGAAGCTGGGGAAAATCTGGGGTTTCTTCCGGGCGACCTGGAAGAGAAGGTTGAACCTTATCTCCGCCCCATCTGGGACGCACTGGATGAAACGCTTGGCACCGATCAGGCTGGCCGGCTTCGGGAAAAGCGCGTCATTGAAGTAGCACCGCTCGCTTTCATGCGCGGGCGAACGCTGAAAAATGCCTTTGTGATTATGGACGAGGCGCAAAACGCGACAGTCGCGCAGATGAAGATGGTCCTGACGCGGCTTGGTCGCGACAGCCGAATGGTGGTGACAGGCGATCCGGGTCAAGTCGATTTGCCTCGCAGTCAGCCCTCAGGGCTCGCCCACGCATTGAGAATACTGCGCGGTGTAGACGGTGTTGGCCGGGTGACGTTCTCAGCGCGAGACGTGCGTCGTCACGCGCTCGTCAGTCGGATTATCCAAGCCTATGACCGGGATGCCGAGCAAAAGCGCGATGATTGAGTTGGATTTGCGGATCGATGCGGAACCCTGGTCCGCCACCCTTTCGAATCTCACGGACATCTGCCAGCGCGCTTTAGACGCGGGCGCACACCAATCCAACGCCTCGGGGGAAGTGAGCGTCCTCTTGACCGACAATACAGAGATTCAAATTCTCAATCGTGATTGGCGCGATAAGGACAAGCCGACGGACGTTCTATCGTTTCCGGCGGATCCGCTCGATGCCCCGTTTTTGGGCGACATTGCAGTGGCGTTTGGGGTCACGCGCCAGGATGCAACGGCCAGAAGCATCACCTTGGATCAGCATCTATCCCATTTATTAATCCATGGCTTGTTGCATCTTGTTGGCTATGATCACAAAGATGACACAGAGGCAGTCGAAATGGAGTCATTGGAAGTGGCGGCGCTTGCATCCCTGGGCTGGCCTGATCCATATAACTAATTTGCGAATCGTTCGCGCTCAGGCAGGATCATAAGAACAAATGTCGACAGGACGCAAAGGCTTGTTTGGCCTTTTCAGCAAAACTGCGGAGACCGAAGCAGACCCCGCGCAGGAAAGCTCGGAACCGCCCTCACAAAAGGAGATGCGCCTGCGAATCGCAGACTTCGAGCGTGCGCGTGTCGAAGATGTGATGATACCTCGCGCGGAAATCATCGCCGTAGAGCTCAATTCGAGCCTCGAAGACCTGATCCAGTTATACGCAAATGAAGCTCATTCCCGTCTGCCAGTCTATCGCGACACACTGGATGATCCGGTTGGCGTTGTGCACATTCGCGACTTGATTGGCGAAATCGCTCGGGCCAATGGCGCCGAACCTGAAAAGGATGATGTGCCGCTGGAACGGCTGCGGCGCGATATTCTATTCGTCCCCCCTTCCATGCCGCTGGCGGACCTCCTGGTGAAGATGCAAGCTTCGCGGATCCATTTGGCATTAGTGGTCGATGAATATGGCGGCACCGACGGATTGGTAAGTCTCGAGGACCTGGTCGAAGAAATCGTTGGCGACATTGAAGATGAGCATGATGAAGAAGTCGCGCTCATCGTCCGCCGCGGTCGGCTTGCCTGGGAAGTCGACGCGCGTATGGAGACCGAGGATTTTGCCGAAGAAACGGGTCTTGAGCTTGAACTCGAAGACCATGATGTCGACACGCTGGGTGGCGTTGCTTTTGCGCTGGCAGGCCGCGTTCCGCTTCGGGGAGAAGTGCTCCCGCATCCGAAAGGCGTTGATCTTGAAATTCTGGAAAGCGACGTGCGCCGGATCCACCGATTGGTGGTGCGACAGCCCGCATCGGAGCCAAGCACATGATTGAACACCAAGAGGCCCGGAGCCGCGGTCTCGGAGTCCTCACCGCCTTGCATGAAGCGGTCGCACGAACGCGCGGTCTAACGGCAATTCTATTCGCGGTCCTGCTCGGCGCATTTTGCGCGCTTGGTTTTGCGCCCTTTCATCTAACGCCGACTCTGGTGATCGCCTTTGTAGGCCTGATCTGGATGATCGATGGGGCTCGCAGTCAAAGACAATGGGGCCGCGCAATTTTCGCCCGAGCGTGGGCGTTTGGTTTTGGCTATTTTCTGATTGGCATGTATTGGACGGCGCTTCCGTTTCTGGTGGAGCCTGAGAAACATGCAATCTTCTTGTGGATGCCGCTGATCTTGCTCCCAGGCGGCATGGCCCTAATTTGGGGAACCGCCTGCGCTCTGGCCGGTGCCTTCTGGTCAGCCTCGCCGTCGCGCGTGTTCATCTTCGCCCTGTTTATGGGTGGAGCTGAACTTATTCGCGGGACCCTGTTTGGGGGCTTTCCATGGAATTTGCCAGGCACGACCTGGACTCCAGGTGGGGCTTTATCTCAAGTGGTCTCAATCGGCGGCGTCTATTGGTTGACCCTGGTCACGCTCTTCGTCGCCGCCTCACCCGCGGCCCTGGTCGACACGCGCGACTCCAATAGCGTGCTTGGCCGAGCGCTGCCGATCGCCGTATCCGTCGCTTTGATCGGGTTTTCGTTCGCATGGGGCTCCCAACGCCTCGCCAATGATACGATCATGACGGAGCGATCGATCCTGCTTATGGACGCGGGTGTCCCGCAGGCAGAGAAGTTTGATAATGGCGGCGAGCCTGTCATCGCGCGTTATCTTGAGCTGCTCCAAGAGGTGCCGAGTGAAGCTGGCGATATTGTCATCTGGCCAGAAGGGGCCCTACCGAACGGCCTTCTTCCCAACCCGTACCTCCCCAATTACGACGCATTAGAGCTGGTCTCGGCATTTCTTGACAGACGGGCCCTCATCGCGGGGTCGACCCGCTTCACTCGGCAAGCTGACAACGTCACCGCCTATAATAGCCTCGTCATGTTTACCGCAGGGACGAATACGGCGACGCTCGCCGCGCTCTATGACAAGCACCGGCTGGTCCCATTTGGCGAACTGCCGGCGACCAAAATTATTCCCTTTGGCGAAAGCCTTGCCGGCATTCTGCCTGGCGCGATTCAGCGGGCGGCTGAAAACGGGTTTGAACCGGGTTCGGAAGCCACGGTCCTCTTGCCGCAAATCGTTGCCCCACCCTTCATTCCGCTCATCTGTTATGAGGGCTTGTTCCCCGAAATCGTTCGCAAAGCTCAACCGCAACGAGATTCGGCCGAGTGGATCGTCGTGATTTCAAATGATGCCTGGTTCGGAGGCGGCCTTGGTCCCGCGCAGCACTATGCGCAAAATCGCTATCGCGCGATTGAAAGCGGCTTGCCTATGGCGCGGGTTGCGACACGTGGGATGACGGCGATGGTCGACGGGCATGGTCGTGAGATTGCTCGCGGAAATCCAGCGCCCGGCGACCCGGCAGGCTGGCGTTCCGCGGTTGTACGGTCCGGTCTTCCCGCAAGGCTAGAAAAGACACCATATCAAAGGTTTGGAGAGACATTTTTCTGGTTGACAATGGTGCTATTTGCAGGGCTAGCCTTTACAACCTGGCGACGTTAGAAACGAAATGATGGTATAACAGAGTTGGGCGCAGGATGTCTGAAAATAAAGTACCAAGCGGAATTGATCGAATTGTTGGTCAAAGACTGAGATGGCGTCGTCGTGAACTGAAGCTTACCCAAGAACAGCTTGGCGAAAAACTTGGCCTCACCTTTCAACAGGTTCAGAAATACGAGAAGGGCGTTAACCGTATCTCTGCGGGCCGATTGTTTGAGATGGCTCAAGTGCTCGGGATCACGATTACTTATTTCTACGAAGGCGTAGATGATCTGCTCGATGCGCCGCCGTCGCGGATTCTGCAAGAAGGTGACCATCCGCCCAGCCTACCCGTTCTCGACAATGAGGCGATGGAGCTGGTAACGGCCTTCCAGAAAATTGCGGACAAATCGCTTCGCCGTTCCCTGCTCGAGACAATCCGGGCCGCTGCCGCGACAAGCGAAGTCGAACCCACCGCCTAAGTCTTATCGATATGTGACCCTGAAGTGACAGGTGACATGCTTTCGCAACTGCGAAAGAAATCCAAGGTTGCTTTGCCGCACTGCACAAGCAACCTAGACTTCAGATAAGATTACAATTCCGACGGGAGACACAATTGGCGGAAATTAAGACCGTGGGCGTGGTCGGCGCCGGGCAAATGGGCAATGGGATCGCACATGTCTGTGCACTTGCTGGGTACAACGTCATTTTGAACGATGTGTCTCAAGACGCTTTGAGCGCAGGCGTCACGACAATTGAAAAGAATATGAGCCGCCAGCTCTCTCGAGAGTTGATTTCAATCGACGAGATGAAGGGCGCACAGTCACGGATCACCACCACCGTAGCGCTTGATCCTCTGGCTGAGGTCGATCTCGCCATCGAGGCCGCTACAGAGAATCGCGAAGTCAAAGAGAAGATATTCGCCGATCTTTGCGGTGTCGTTTCTTCGCATGCTTATCTTGCGACCAATACGTCTTCCATTTCCGTTACGCGTCTCGCTTCAACAACGGATCGACCCGAACGGTTTATCGGATTGCACTTCATGAATCCGGTGCCGTTGATGAAGCTGATGGAGATTATTCGTGGTCTGGCGACGGACCAAGATACATATGAAATGGCAACCAACTTTGCCGAACGGCTCGGCAAAACCACGACCAATGCGGAAGACTATCCCGCCTTCATCGTAAACCGTATCCTGGTGCCGATGATCAATGAGGCGGTGTATGCGCTCTATGAAGGCGTTGGAACGGTGGAAAGCATCGATACAGCGATGCGTCTCGGCGCAAACCATCCAATGGGTCCTCTGACACTGGCTGACTTTATTGGTTTGGACACATGTCTCTCGATCATGCAGGTTCTGCATGATGGCCTTGCTGACACGAAGTACCGCCCTTGCCCGCTTCTCGTGAAGTATGTGGAAGCCGGATGGATCGGCCGCAAAGTTGGGCGCGGGTTTTACGACTATTCTGGGGATGCACCGGTTCCAACGCGCTAAGGTTTAGCTGCGCCAACGCAAAGTTGTGGGCTCGATCTTGTTCTCAAACGGGCGCTCATGCGTGCGCGCAGCGACCCATTCTTTCTTGAGCATCTGATACCATTTGGCTTGCACATCGATATCATCGACCCAGAGCATCGACTTTTGGTGATCCATGCCGAGGTTTTGCAGATCCACCATATCGCCATCCTGGCGCAGGAACTTACGCGCCATGGGCTTTGCGACAGGGATGGCCAAATTCAAAAGCGGAGCCCCGGTCCACCAGGTTAGCTGAGTGATCCGCGTTCGCTTTTCCGCTTCCGGTGTCAAACAGGTCAGGGTTAAAAACCGAGCCTTGTCATTCGACACGATCTCCCAGCGAAAGCCGGGCAACTGAAAACGAATCTCGGTTTCTACACGATCCCCGAACACCCATCGATAAAGGCGCGAGTTTGAACTCGGCTGGTGTCGATCGATGGCCCAACCCCGCTCCGCTGGAATGAACGGCTTCTCTTTGAGCTTGAGACCTTCCGATGACGGGCGCCACCACCATTGATTGTGCACAAAGGCGACATGCGCCGGATCCATCAGGCCAACAATTGCATCGTCCATATTGGCATTGAACACATCTTCGATAACGAATTTCGGAGACGACGGCAGCGCGCCAAAGTCTGGGGCGGGAACATCGGGCTCACCACCAAATCGCGGATTGTCCGAAATGAAGACAAAGACAGCGCCGCTGGCTTCATGCACCGGGTAGCGACGCACTTTAACTTTGGACGGATCATAAGGCTCCGTCCCCGTCAAACTCGGCATTAAGCGACACACGCCATCGGTACCGAACCGCCAGCCATGATAAGGGCATTCGAGCGTCGTTTCGCCATCGGTTTCGATCTGCCGACCCGCGCTCAACGGCACCAGCCGGTGCGGACAAATATCGCGTAAGGCGAATACCTCACCCGCGTCGCTCCGCGCTACGACGATCGGCTGCCCGAGAGCCATGCGCCGGACCTGTTTGCCAGGTTTGAGGTCGGCGGATGGGCACAGGAAGTACCAGCTGTCGGTCAGCCAGCCTTCCTCGGTCATCCCGACAGAGCGCGGTACAGGTGTGTTATCAATCAGGGTCTCGGCATCGGCCATGAGGGAGGTATACCTACTCTTGATAGATGCGTGAATAATCAGAGAACACCGAGCCGTCTAACGATTCAGAGATCACTTTTCGCGCGAGGTCGACATTCACAACACGGCAGCAAATCTCGAGCGCTTGGGCGCTCAGTCTTCCATCATCGCAGTAGCCGAGCCCTGTCCAGCCAAGCTTCTCGTTGAGTGCCTCTTCGATATCCTCTTGTTTGTCCTTCGCTTCGTCCGGGTCCACGCCGCGCACATCATAAGCAACAATCAAAGTGGCAAAGGCACTTTCAGGCAATTCTGAAAAGCCGAGCGCACGGGCGGGTTCAAGCACACCGTCAAACTGACGTTCAAGTGAGCCGAGAATGTGGATGCGATGCGTCGCTGTTTCACCCGAGTCGCCAAGATACCCCCAGTGCTCGACGATGCGCCGGTTCTGCGGCTCGATCCAGGCTTCATGGTAAGCTGCGACAGTGTCGTTTTCATCGCGTTTGTAGAGTCGGATCATGGCGTCGGCGCTCGGGTAACAAGAGTATTGTTGGCTCGTTTGCTTTATATGCGCACCGTTCGAGAGAGTTAAAGGTGTCAGTCGCCGGAAATCCATACGGACCGCGGCGATTGAAAAGCTTGTGGAACGAGTCCTAAAAAAAGGGGCAGCAAAAGCTGCCCCTTAGTCGAAGGAAACGCTTTTCTAGAGTCGCTAGAAACGCGTTCTCAAGGTCACGCCGTAAGTGGCGGGATCCTGAGTGAAGGTACCGCGTGCACGGGCGCCCTCGCCCCCGCGTAGCGGAATGTTGAACGTTACGTTTTTGGTCTGCTCATCAGTTATATTGCGGCCCCAAAGTTCGATGGTCCATCGATCGTCTGGAGAACTCACACCCACGCGGAGATTGACCTTTGTGTTCGCTTCCTGGATGTCGCCAGGCAGCAAAACTGGCGAGAGAATTTCCGTTGGTTGCGTACTCGTCCGACGATCGGATTCGTAGCGGAAATTTCCATTCGCAAACCACTCCAATCCCACCGCATCGAACTCATACGTGGCTCCAGCGACGACGACATTCTCTGGCGCATTGGTCAGACTGGCGCCGCAAAGGTTAGCCGCGTTCGGATTGAAGCCCGGCGCGGTCGCATCGAGGATATCGCAATCGTCTGGATAGTTCGCGTCGGAATAGGTCCAGTTGAAATTGGCCGCCAGGTTGTCCGTGAGCTGCGCCTCGGTCTCGACTTCGACACCGCTCGCTTGCGCTTTGCCAACATTGAAGGTTTGGAACCGAATGCCCGTAAACTCGAGCACTTGAAAGTCTTCGAGATCTTGGTGGAAGATGGCGATGTTCGCGCGCGCCCGGCCATCAAACAAGGTTGATTTCAGACCAAACTCCCAAGCGTCGACGATTTCAGAGTCAAAGCGCGGGTCGGCACCGCCCGCCGCCGCGGACGCATCAAGGTTGAAACCGCCGGACTTAAAGCCATGCGTGAAACCGCCATAGATGTTGACGTTTGGCGTCAGCTCATAGCCGAGCTTGATCGTGTAAACGAGCTCTTCGTCTTCGAACGTATCAGAGAATTCTTGCGGCAGAAGCCCAGCCAACGGGCTCGCGGAAAACGGCGCAAAGAAGGGACCGAAATTCGCTTCGTCGAAGGTTGGCGCCGCGAAGATGAAACAGTTCAGCGCAACGGAAGCGCCCGCCAGTGACGCCGGAATCGCAGTTGGATCCGTGGCCAAGGTATTGAACGTCCCAAGACAGGCATCGAAATTGCCGCCGACTTGCTCAAAGCTGCCATCCTTACTCTCTTCAACATAACGTAGCCCCACCGTTAGATCGAGCTTATCCGTGACCGACAGGATGTTATGGGTGAAGATTGAGAAGGACTCGCCTTCCTGAAGAAACGCATTGTCTGCGAAGTCACCAGATGCGTCATTGAACCCTGCAAACGCAAACAGGACGTTCGCAGATTGACCGAGCAGCCCCGCACTTACGCCCGCCTGAAAATCATCAAGGAGGGTCAGTGACCCGCGAGAATCGATCGTCTCATCGGAATAGTAGAGCCCGACCAACCAATCGAGGCGGTCATCGAAGGCGGAGTTTTGTAGGCGCAATTCATGCGTCGTGGTCTCGATCGATGTGACATTGCCGCTCGGCGTAAAGGCTGTGCCTGGCAGTGCACGCGCCTCTGGAGAGCGCCCGACGGTAAAGATGTCGAGCCCGACATAGTCAGTGCTTCGGAACGTTTCGTCTTCGAAGTCCCGATATGATCCGATATATGTGAGCGCGCCGAGGGGCGTATCCACATTATATTCGAGCGAGAAGCCCGTTTGTTCGAACGGATTGCTGAAATCGCTATCGTTGGAGCGGAGGCCATCAATTCCGATATTGGGCGCGCCCCCATCGGCATCAAATCCTGCAGGACCGAAGAAGGCCACGAACGGCGTGTCATTGTTCCAAACGGCATGGCAGCATTGCTCATTCGCTTCAGAGTAATCGAGAATGGCGCGGATTTCGCCGCGCTCTTTGAGATCCAGAAGCGCCTGGCCACGGATGACCGTACGATCGCGGTCATGGCTTTCGGTGCCGTTCAGACCTTCAACAAACCCATCGCGCTCGGTGATCGCGCCAGAGATACGCACCGCAAATGTATCTTCGACAATCGGAATGCTGACACCGCCTTGGACGTTCAGCAGATTGTAATTGCCTAGCGTTGCATTGGCGAAGCCTTCGACCTCATCCAGGTTCGGCTTCTTCGTTTTGATGTTGAGAGCGCCCGCCGAAGTGTTACGGCCAAACAGAGTTCCCTGCGGACCGCGCAAGACTTCGATCTGCTCCAAGTCCATCAGATCGCCAAGCGCGACGCCTGGACGAGAGAGATAAACCCCGTCGAGGAAAACCCCAACCGAGCTTTCAAGACCAATATTATTGCCGGTTGTCCCAACCCCGCGAATCCGCAGCGTCGTGCCGCCCGTCGTCGTATCCGAACTGTTCATGTTGAAACTTGGTGCGACGCTATCCAGCGCGGTGACATCCGCCACGCCGGCCCGGTCGAGGACCTCTGGGCTGAGCGCGGTCACCGCAATTGGAACGTCCTGGATGCTCTCGGCCCGCTGCGTCGCAGTCACCGTCACAGTAGAAAGCGTGCGCGCGCCGTCTTCTTCACTACCTTCTTGAGCTGACACCACTGGCGATGCCAGGGATAAAGCCAGAGCGGACGCCCCCGCGAGTCGCAATAAGTCCGTATTTTTCATATTGATCGTTTCACTCCCTAGTAGCCGAATTTTTGTTGTTCGTGCGGCTTTGTTGCCGTCGGCTCGGTCACTAATGCAAAAGCAAATGAGGCTGCCAAAACAAAAAAACGTGAGTTCAAGACTGCTCGCATAGCTATGTTTAGAGAGTTACACTCAGATTGGCGCGGATACTGCGCTCACCCGGATCTGCCAGCGCGCATTCCCGGCTTGCCCCGAAAGCTCAATCCCGTGATAGTGCGGACGCGTCACGGGGGTGCGGCTCTTATGTTGAAATTGGAAAGCGTCTCGAAGTCTTATCGAAAGCGCCGCGTGCTGAATGAAATCAGCCATGAGTTCTCCCCTGGCCTCAACCTTCTGGTCGGCCCAAGTGGGGCAGGAAAATCGACCCTCCTGAGAATATGCGCAACGGTTGAAAAACCGACGTCTGGAGCGGTGATGTGGAATGGAGCCCCTTACTCCAAAATCAAGCGAAAGCTGCGATCTGAGTTGGGCTATGCACCCCAGATCGTGGATCTCCCATTGGATGTTACAGGCATGGAGTTTCTGCTGCATATCGCGGCGCTTAAGGGCGTTGGGCGCGGGGCGAAGGATCAGGCTGCGGATCTCTTGAATCAATTGGGACTAAGCCTCGATGCGGACCAACGCATTGTTGGCTGGTCGGGTGGAATGCGTCGCCGCCTGATCCTCGCGCAAGCCCTCTTGGGCGAACCAAAGCTGCTGGCCTTAGACGAACCAACGGCAGAACTGGATAAGGAAACGGCATCGCGCGTAGCGGCCCTGATCACGCATGCCGCTCAAACGGCGACCGTGCTCCTGACAACGCACCTCACCGAACACTTCCAAACGGAAGGAGCAAAGACGGTGCAGGTCGCTGAGGGTGGGTTGACCGCAACATGAGCTTTGCCTCGGTTCTTCCATCCAGCGCTTTGTTTGAGCTAAACCGGCACGTGCGTAACCCGGCTTTGCTGCTGGTTGCGCTCGCGGCCCCGATCGCCGCACATTATATGGTGCCGGATAAAGAGGCGACTTATGCGGTTCTGACGATTAACGGCCAGGTGCCGACTCTTACAGCGCCAATCCTAGGGCTTGAGCTTGGTGTGCTCGCAGCAACCTTGCTGACGCCCCTCGCTTACATATTTCTGAGAGCCGGTCCCTCTCGAGCCCGCCCCTGGCAAGTGACCGACATCACTCCACATTCGCGGCCACTTTGGGTCCTCGGGCGCTGGGCATCAGACACATTGGCGTTGTGGATGTTGCTCTCGGCGTTGACTCTCTCGGGATTGATCCTGGGTATTTTTCGATTGGAAGCCGACGCCAACGTTCTGGAGACCACGATTGCCTTATGGCTGCCCGCGGCGCCTGCAATGGCGTTGATCGCGGCGATCCGTCTGGTCTTAGATGCGCGCCCACTAACGCGCGGCTGGGTGGGTGACGTTGTGTTTTTCATCGCCTGGATCACACTGATCATCGCGGGGATTATCGGCACCACCGATCCAGAAACCGATCAGATAATGTTGAATCCGATGTCAGATGCATTTGGCTTTGTGTCGCCAATCGTGGGTTCCGTGGACTTTCCCGTGACCGCCGTCTCGATCGGAGGGTCATCGAACACGGGTGAGAGCGTGCTCACAGATGCCTGGCAAGGGGTCACCGATCCCAGCTATGTCCTGGCACGTTTCGTATGGCTCGGCATCTCCGCGGGCTTGGCCATTTTAGCGGGCTTGATTTGGGCACCGGTCAAAGCGCGCAATACCGCAGTTGCAAACGCACAAATTGATCAAAGCGTTCTCGCCGCCGCCGCAATCTCAAACATACCGTTTGATCCACCGCTTCCGGCGCGCGCCGGCAGGACGAACTTTTTTGCGATTGTGGTCAGCGAGGTCAAACAAATGTTCAAAGCCCGGATTTGGGCTTTGATCCTGCTTGCCGCATGTGTCGCTGGCGCAGTTCTGCCTTTCCGAACCGCCGCAGGTCCGCTCTTGATGCTCTGCCTGATCTTTCCGATCGCTGAGGCCAGTGCCCGATGGCAAAGCAAATCGACGCAGCACTTACTTGAGACGCTGGGACCGGACCGGGTCGGTCGGTCTCTTGCACTGTTTGTGGCTGCGGCCTTGGTGGCTTTGCTGGTTTGCATGCCAAGTGCAGTGCGCACGGTCCTTCAAAGCGAAGGGAAATGGCTCAATCATATCGCCCTGATCAGCCTGATAATGCCTGCGAGTCTTGTGTTCCTTGGGGCGCTCACAAGAAGCGCGGTCACAGGACGTCTTATCATGCTCATCGCATGGTACATTTATCTCTCGTCTGCGGCTTAAGGCGCTCAACATTCAATTATGTCCGCGCCTATAACGGCTTTTGCGAGCGGGAACGCCGCACCCCATCGCGCACAAAGCCGCTAGGCGGGAGCAGCGCATGTCGCTATATGCCCGATTATGACACCCCGCGATAAAATTCGTAACTTCTCCATTGTGGCGCACATTGACCACGGTAAATCGACGCTCGCCGATCGCTTGATCCAGAAGACGGGCGGTCTGACCGAACGCGAAATGTCCGAGCAAGTGCTCGACTCTATGGATATTGAAAAAGAACGTGGCATCACGATCAAAGCGCAAACGGTTCGGCTTGATTATCAGGCGAAGGATGGCGAAACCTACACGCTCAACCTGATGGACACACCCGGGCATGTCGATTTCTCTTATGAAGTCAGCCGTTGTCTCGCAGCCTGTGAAGGCTCCCTGCTGGTCGTGGATGCAAGTCAGGGCGTTGAGGCGCAGACGCTCGCCAATGTCTACCAAGCGATCGACCAGGATCATGAGATCGTGCCCGTGCTCAACAAAATCGATCTGCCCGCCGCGGATTCCGAGCGGGTGAAGGACCAGATCGAGGACATTATCGGGCTTGACGCCTCCGACGCGGTTGCGATTTCAGCCAAGACGGGCCTCGGCATCGAGGATGTCCTGGAGGCGATTGTTGAACGCCTGCCGGCACCGGATTACGGAGACACCGACAAGCCGCTCAAAGCCGCTCTGGTCGACGCTTATTACGATCCCTATCTCGGCGTTGTGGTCATCGTGCGGATGCATGACGGGGTCCTCAAAAAGAAAATGAAGATCCGGATGATGAAGACCGGCGCCACCTATGACATTGATCGGGTGGGTGTTTTCAAACCGAAACCAACCGATGTCGACGAATTAGGTCCGGGCGAAGTTGGCTTCCTCGTCGCCTCAATCAAGGAAGTCGCTGATTGCGCCATCGGCGATACGATCACCACCGAGAAAAATGGCACGGACGCGCCTCTGCCCGGCTATAAGGATGTACAGCCCGTGGTTTTCTGCGGTCTGTTCCCTGTCGACGCAGCCGATTTTGATGATTTGCGCGCGGCGATGGGCAAGCTGCGGCTCAACGATGCAAGCTTTACTTGGGAAATGGAGACTTCAGCGGCCCTCGGTATGGGCTTTCGCTGCGGGTTCCTTGGCTTGTTGCACCTCGAGATCATCCAGGAACGTCTTAGCCGCGAGTTCGATCTTGATCTGATCGCGACCGCCCCAAGCGTGGTCTATGAGATGACCATGACAGATGGAACGGAGATTGAGCTGCACAATCCGGCCGATATGCCGGATGTTGTCAAAGTCACAGAAATCCGTGAGCCTTGGATTGAGGCAACGATATATACGCCGGACGAGTATCTAGGTTCTATTTTGAAACTCTGTCAGGACAGACGGGGTATTCAAAAGGAACTCTCTTATGTTGGGGGTCGTGCGCTGGTCAAATACGAGCTACCTCTGAACGAAGTCGTGTTCGATTTTTATGACCGTCTGAAATCTATGTCGCGCGGCTATGCCAGCTTTGACTACGAAATTGTCGGCCACCGCGCTGAAGATCTCGTCAAAATGAACATCCTCGTCAATGACGAGCCAGTTGACGCGCTGGCCATGTTGGTCCATCGCGCGCGGGCTGAAGGGCGAGGCCGACAAATGTGCGAGCGCCTGAAAGACCTGATCCCGCGCCAAATGTTCAAAATTCCGATCCAGGCAGCAATTGGCGGTCGCATCATTGCGCGTGAGACGATTTCAGCCCTGCGCAAAGATGTGACGGCCAAATGCTATGGCGGCGACGCGACGCGAAAACGCAAACTGCTTGAGAAACAAAAAGCCGGTAAACAGCGCATGCGCCAATTCGGAAAAGTCGAGATCCCACAAGAGGCCTTTGTCGCAGCTTTGCGGATGGACGGAGACTAGAGCGCACCAGCGCGTCGAATGAAAGCAAGGGCGTCGGCAACGAGATCATTCACAGGCGTTTGAGATGTGTCGAGGACCAATCGCGGGTGCGACCATGTCTGATATTCAGCCTTGCGTTGCTGAACGCGTGCCCACGTAACTTCTGGCATGCCCTCAATGCCCCGCACACGTGCTTCAATTCTCGCTTCGTGCACCGCTTCATCGCTGCAAATCGCTTAAATGTAAGATATCGGCAAGGTTAATGATTGCGCGGTGTTGAGCCACATTAACCGCGCCTCTTCAACCGGGTTCACGGCGTCGACGATAACCGTTTGTCCCTGTCGTAGATTCTCGGCGGCGAGCGCTTCAGCAACCTCATAAGCGGCGCGCCCCGTAGCGTCACGACCCAAGCCCGAGCGCCACATTGCAGCTTCGATGGGATCAACAGATAACAGGGTCGCGCCAAGCGCACGACACAGGCCGTTCGCGATTGAGCTCTTCCCCGCGCCGGGCAACCCGGCCATTGCGATGAGGTGTGCGCCGATCATCCGCTATCCTTAATTTCGGGCTTATGAGTCCTCTATTTGTAACTGCAAAATCAAGAAAACTTAAAATCCACTTTGTTGGACTTGCCGTAAGAAGAGTCTGGTAACTTGTGGAATTCGCCACTATGTTATCGTCATCGCCCTGAGGGTTATTCACTCCGGGCGGGCGTTAAGTCCTTATCTGGTAGGGTCCTTGAATGGTCTACCTCAGATTTGGCTCGACCTCCGTCCCTCAGACTAAGGATTATGAACATGGCCATGGATGCCATCACACCAGAAGATCAAATCACGCGCGCAGAACCTGTTGACCGACCAAGCATGGAAGAAGCCATGGACGCGGTCCGCACGCTGCTGGCTTGGGCCGGGGATGACCCGCGCCGCGAAGGCCTGATCGACACGCCAAAGCGCGTCGTCAAAGCCTACCAGGAGTTTTTTGCCGGGTACGAAATGGACCCTGTTAAAGAACTGTCTCGGACCTTTGAAGACGTCCAGGGATACGACGATATCGTTATGCTCAAAGATATCGACGTTGAAAGCCATTGTGAGCATCACATGGTACCGATCCTCGGCAAGGCGCACGTCGCTTATATGCCGACGCACCAGGTTGTCGGGATTTCCAAAATTGCCCGCGTGGTCGAAATTTTCGGCAAGCGCCTGCAGACTCAGGAAACCATGACCGCGCAGATTGCCGACTGCATCACCGAGGCCCTTCAGCCCGCCGGCGTTGCGATCCTGGTCGACGCGAAGCATCAGTGCATGACCACACGCGGCGTGCACCACAAAAATGTTGCGACGATCACCACCCAATTCACGGGTGTGTTCAAAACAGACAAAGACCTGCGGAACCGTTTCCTGCGTTTTGCCGGTCAATAAGCCATTGACGTCTCTTGAACGGTCCCGATGATGCGGACCATATTCGGGAGGCGCAAATGGACCTGACAATATCAAAAGCCACTGTGTTTCTCGCCACTTCGAATGCCGAAGCGGCGAGACTTTTTTATGAGCAGACGCTCGGCCTTACTCTGGAGGCAGATGATCCGTTTGCCCTCGTCTATCAGCTGGCTGGCGCTGAGCTACGGATTTCGAAAGTCCCCAACCATACACCCCTCCCATTTACAGTGCTGGACTGGCAAGTGGACAGCATCGACGACGCTCATCGCGCGCTCGCCGAGAAAGGTGTCGAGTTCTCAGTATTCGAGGGCATGGGTCAGGACGAAAAAGGAATTTGGGCAAGCCCTGACGGCGGTGCGCGCATTCTGTGGTTCAAAGATCCCGATGGGAATGTTCTTTCCGTCTCAGAGCGCTCCTAGCCGATCCGTTTGCCCGCGGCTCTATCTTTTGTTAACTCTGTCCTCGCCGCCGAAGATCACAGATGCGGCACAACCCATTGGGAGGACGGTGTTTTGAAAAAACTAATTTGCGCAGCGGTGGCTGCTGGCTTCGTTGCGGCTCCAGCATTTGCGGCCTCAATTACGCTATCATTTGCAGGGGATGACGGCACGACACAAGAATGGACGTTTGATTCTGAAACCAACACGGCCACGACGGGAGAACTGTCGATGCCCTATACTTGGGATGAAGACTCCGCCACGCTTTGTGCAGATGTCCCGGACCAAGGCGAAGTCTGCGCGACTTTCTCTGAAGTGGCGCAAGCGGTCGGCGAATCTTCGCCCTATACGCTTTCAATCGGCGGCGGCGGTACTGCAACGATTACAGCGATGTCGGAATAGGCCCGTCAAAGCTTACGAAAAAAGCCCAAGGCGCTCGGACTTGGGCTTTTTTGTTGACTTATCTCCGAGAGTACTTATTGTTTATCAATAAGAAGGAGTCCTCCCATGCATGCAGAAATCGTCCGCCTCGGATTACACCAAGTCGACATCAAAGTCGTCAGCGACGACCAAATGCATGTGCTGCAATGGCGGCGAAATCTGATGTGGGACGAAGTTTTGCTGAATGGCAAACGCCAGGCGCACTCATCTGGCTTCTTCGGCCGAGAAAAAGTCTACGGTCTCGTCTTTGGAGCGGACGAAAACGGCCGAGGCGGCACGCAAGTCATGCTGCTCCTTGATCCCGGCACCGAATATGGAAACTGGGGCGGCGAGCAACGCATTCGTGGGGTTCGCCTGGAAGCCAAAGACGGCCCAATTGTCTGGTACGGGTCTCTGGACCCTCAAGCGCTCCAAAAGCCCGCGACCTTCTCCGATTGGATGAAGAAGACCATGGGCATGGAGTGGGGCAACTAGCGCGCGCCCGAAGACGCGCACTGAGCTTGAGCTTTTCACTTCTATCGAGAGGCGATCAAGACCGCCGCTGGTGCGTCAGGCTGCCCAGTCACGAGCGGACCTTTGAGCACGTAAGTGTCATTGCGCACACCTACCAGCACATTCAAAGATGCCTCAGACCCCTCCAGACCGGTAAACCGCAACCGCGGCATAGACCCACGCGCGACCACCTCTCCAGATGCATCGTCCATGAGGCCCCAAGCAACGAACCTCTGATCCCGGCTGGCTAAATTGACCCGCAAGGGCGCTGTGCCTTCCGCAATGATCGGCAAGGGTTCGCTGAGATCTCCCTCAGCATCGGCAAAAACTTGAACGACGTAAAACTGGCCAGCCTTTTCAACCACGCCAATGCCGACATCCGTGAAGCTGTCCCTTAGGATATTCTCCACGTTGAAAGCGTCGTTCTTGATCTTCACATGGACATCAGACGCTGCGATCGATGATTTACTGACAGTGACATTCGAGCCAGAGGCGCCGACCAACATCGTGCGGTCAAACGCGCGAATCCGATGCAAGTGATCGCGACCTTCCAGGTCCGCATGATCGGCGAAGATACGAACGGACATGTCCAAGGCATGCGCCTCAGCCGCCATATCGAGTGAAACGCGCCGGTTGAGCGGTTCCAACCCATTGGCAACGCGCTCGGCATTGATTTCCGCGAACAGTCCATCAGCAACTTGTCCGGCGATATTGTCGGCCTCGGCAATGCAAGTTTCAGCTTCAGCAACATAAGTTGTGAGCTCAGATGCAAATCCATTTTCGAGATTACAGGTCACCTCGCCAGCAGCGGCTAGGCCTGAAACTGCGGCGCCTCCAGCGACCGCAAGTGCCAGCAGCAGGGACGACTTAAGGGTGTCATATTTTCGTAACATACCAGTCACTAACCTATGTGACAGTTATATGTCAATAATATTTCATCCGTTTTCGGATTAACTTTTATCCCAATCCGGACGAATTTAGAATCGAAAAAGCCGCCCCCAATTAGGAGCGGCTTTTCTAGGAGAAAGTTTTTAGAGCTGAAACGCTTACGCGTCGGCTTCTTTTTCGACTTCTTTGCCGGTCTCTTGGTCGATATTTTTCATCGACAGACGGACCTTGCCGCGATCGTCAAAGCCCATGAGCTTAACATAGACTTGCTGGCCTTCAGAGACGACATCTTTCGGGTGACCGATGCGCTCATTCGCCATTTGAGAAACATGGACCAGTCCGTCTTTCGGCCCGAAGAAGTTCACGAAGGCGCCGAAGTCTTTGATGGAGACGACTTTGCCTTCATAGATCTCGCCGACTTCTGGCTCCGCAACGATCTCTTTGATCATCTGTAGGGCCTTATCAATGCTCTCACGATCGGTCGCAGAAACCTGCACCGTGCCGTCATCATCAATGTTCACCTTGGCCCCAGACTCATCAACGATGCCGCGAATGACTTTACCGCCAGAGCCGATGACTTCGCGGATCTTGTCTTCTGGAACCTTGATGATTTCCATTTGCGGGGCGTTATCAGCCAGTTGATCACGCACGGTGTCGAGACCTTTGGCCATTTCAGCCAGGATATGCGCACGGCCGCCTTTGGCCTGCTCGAGCGCAGTTTCCATGATCTCTTTGGTGATGCCCGCGATCTTGATGTCCATCTGCAAGCTGGTCAGACCCTTTTCGGTGCCCGCCACCTTGAAGTCCATGTCACCGAGATGATCTTCGTCACCCAGGATGTCAGAGAGGACCGCAATGCCCTCATCATCCTTGATCAGACCCATCGCGATGCCAGACACAGGGCGCTTCAGAGGCACACCCGCGTCCATCATGGCCAGCGAGCAACCACAAACGGTCGCCATAGAAGACGAGCCGTTCGATTCCGTGATCTCAGAAACCATGCGGATTGTATAAGGAAACTCTTCATGCTCAGGCAGAACCGCCCGCAGGGCGCGCCAAGCAAGTTTCCCGTGACCTGTTTCGCGGCGGCTGGTGCCCCCCATCCGGCCCGCTTCCCCAACAGAGTATGGCGGGAAGTTATAGTGCAGGAGGAATTTCTCTTTGCGCGTGCCGTCCAGGCCATCAATGAATTGCTCATCATCGCTGGTGCCGAGGGTCGCCACACAGATCGCTTGGGTTTCACCGCGGGTGAACAGTGACGAGCCATGTGTGCGCGGCAGGAAGCCAGCTTCGGCCAGGATTGGGCGAACCTGATCGAGCGAGCGCCCATCAATGCGTTTCCCGGTCTTAATGATATCGCCGCGAACGACTTTGGCCTCGGCTTTTTTGAACGCCGACTTGAACACATTGCCGTCCATGCCGTCTTCGTTTTCTTCCGTCGCAACCAGCGCTGCGGCCGCTTTATCACGCGCTTCGCCAACGGCAGCCTGACGCTCAAGCTTTTCCGTGATCTGGTAAGCTTTGGAGAGATCGTCGCCGACCAGGCTCTGGATCGCAGAAAGCTCCGAAGAGAGATCCTCTGCTTCGAAGTCAAATGGCTCTTTAGCGGCCGCTTCGGCAAGCTTGATGATTGCATCGATCACGGGCTGCATGGCGTCGTGTCCGGCCATAACCGCGCCGAGCATGACGTCTTCTGACAGCTCTTTGGCTTCTGATTCCACCATCATCACGGCGTCTGCGGTGCCTGCAACTACGAGATCAAGCTCAGACTCTTCGAGCTCTTCAACCGTTGGGTTGATGACATAGGCCCCATCTTTGTATCCAACGCGTGCCGCGCCGATTGGGCCCATGAAAGGTGCCCCAGACAGGACCAGGGCCGCAGAGGCGCCAATCATGCCGAGAATATCAGGGTCATTCTCCAGGTCATATGAGATCGCGGTCAGCACGACTTGAACCTCATGCTTGAAGCCGTCCACGAAGAGCGGACGGATCGGACGGTCGATCAAGCGAGACGTCAGCGTCTCTTTTTCGGTCGGGCGTCCCTCACGCTTGAAAAAGCCGCCTGGAATGCGGCCCGAAGCGTAGTATTTTTCCATATAGTTGACCGTCAGCGGGAAGAAGTCCTGTCCAGGTTTTGCTTCTTTCGCATAGACGGCGGTCGCGAGGACCGTTGTGTCGCCGTAGGTCACCATGACGGCGCCATCGGCTTGACGAGCCACTTGGCCCGTTTCGATTTTCAGTGTCCGGCCGGCCCATTCCAGCGAGACTGATTGCTTATCAAACATACGTTTTGCTTTCTTTCATACATACGAAAAGCCCGCCGCGGCCGAATGCCAAGGCGGGCTGTTTTGAGAGCCTACCGGCGAATGCCGAGCTCTCCGATGAGCGTTTGATACCGCTCTTCATTTTTCCTCTTTACATAGTCGAGGAGTTTGCGTCGGGTGGCAACCATCGCCAATAGACCCCGGCGCGAGTGATTGTCTTTTTTATTGTCCTTGAAGTGATCGGTCAGATTGTTGATCCGTTCGGTTAGGATCGCGACTTGGACTTCAGGGCTGCCTGTATCACCTTCGGTACGGGCAAATTTCTTGATCAGTTCGGCTTTACGCTCAGCTGTGATCGACATCGGTATACTTTCTGTTTTCGCCAAAAGGCGGGTTTCTGGTGCGGCCGGTTGGCCATGGTTTTGAGGGAGGACGGCGCGGGTTCAGCCACGTCCAGGATGTCGTCCAGAAGGGCTAGGTTTGCGCGTATCTCGCTTCAAGCGGCGCATTTGGCACATTTGGTTGCATTTGGAAAGGGTTTGCTTGCGGTTATGGGCCCGATCCTTGACTCCGCTTAAAGCCCCACAGCCTGCAAGGCTTCACGCTGCGCCGCGCCGAGCGCTTCCTCGCTGAAACCCTCCAGGCTTTGTTCAAACAGCTGATGGTAATTCAGCTCAGCACCGAGCCGCAGATAAGCAGCGCCGAGGCCAATCGCGGCGCGATCCATAAACACAAATTCCCGGGGGATCGTGACCGGACCCTTCTCCTTCAAAAGCTTTCGGACCGCAAACGCTTCCTTACGGCCATACTCCCCTGGTTTGATCCCATCGGCAACGCTGCGCACACGATCGTCCAGCAGAGGGCCATAAATAAAGCGCGCCCAGATGTTCAGAACCTCAACCAGGTCCCTATTGAGCCCCGTAAAGCCCCATTTCTCGTATGCCGCGTAGGTCGCGTCGAAATCATCTGCGAGAACGGCGCGATAGAGCTCCACGACTCCCGCCACAAACTGCGGGGGGAAAATCCGAATACAACCAAAATCAAGCAGGTTCAGCCCCTGCCCCTCGCGGGTCACCTGGTAGTTTCCGAGGTGCGGATCGCCATGGATCACCGCGCGCGAGTTGAACGGATGCCACCACGTCCAGAACAGGTTTTCGGCAATCTGATTACGCACCTCTTGCGAGGCGTCTTCATATGCGTTCAAGCGTTCACCCTCGACCCAGGTCATGGTCAACAAACGATCCGTACACAGGTCCTCAATTGGCTGCGGCACGTGCACGAAATCCTTGTTGGCCAGGATATGCGCATAGAGCGCCATATGTTTGGCCTCGCGGGCATAATCGAGCTCTTCACGCAGGCGGTCGCTGATTTCTTCGACCATTTCTGTGGGGTCGATAGACCCGTCCATCCGCTTGAACATTCCGAGGACAAGTTTCAGCTGGCCAACATCGCTCTCAACAGCGGATGACATGTCCGGATATTGCAGCTTGCATGCGACCTCGCGGCCATCGGGAAGCGTTGCGCGATGTACCTGACCTAGACTCGCAGCATGCGCCGCCTCTTTGCCAAACTCAGCAAACTTGCTCTGCCAGTCGGCCCCGAGCTCGGCCCGCATGCGACGGCGAACAAAGGGCCACCCCATAGCTGGAGCCTGCGCCTGAAGCTGGCTGAGCTCTTCGGCATATTCAGCCGGAAGGAAGTCCGGAATGGTCGAGACCATTTGCGCGACTTTCATCAACGGGCCTTTGGATTTCCCCAAGGCCGCAGCCAGCGCCCTGGCGATCCGTTCATCGCCTTTCTCGCCGCCAAACATCGCATTGGCGGCAAAGGTCAGGCCTGCGCCGGATAGGTTGGTTCCAACTTTGACCGTCCGGCCAACGCGGGCCGAAAGCCGGTTACGTTCAGGGTCTTTTTCGAGGTCTGGTGTGTCGCTCATGGTCGCTCTGTGGTGAGGTTTCCACAAACATAGGGCTAAAAGCGCAGCCGCGAAGGGGAGAAGGAGTCGCGGGGGGCGGCGAACATGACTATATTCTCCGCATGACGGGACCGAATCGCAAATTGAGCATCTCGGAAATGGCGGCCGCACGCGCGCCAGTGCCGCAGGCGCACGCCGAATATCTGGACGGGCTAAACCCCGAACAAAAAGATGCAGTGATGACCACGGAAGGCTCGCTGTTGGTCCTGGCGGGCGCGGGCACGGGAAAAACCCGGGTGCTGACGACCCGCCTGGCGCATATCATCGCGTCGGGCCTTGCCTATCCGAGCCAAACCCTGACCGTGACGTTTACGAACAAGGCTGCGCGCGAGATGCGCGAGCGGGCGCTCAAGCTCACAGGTGACGCCGGCGAAGGCTTGCGCTGGCTGGGTACATTTCACTCCATCTCGGCACAAATCCTTCGGCGGCACGCAGAACTGGTCGGCTTGAAATCAAGCTTCACGATTATCGACACCGATGATCAGATCCGTCTCTGCAAGCAAATCATCGACGCGGAAGATATTGATCCGAAACGCTGGACTCCGCGCTATTTAGCGAGCCTGATTGATGGTTGGAAAAACCGGGCGCTGTTACCCGCCAAAGTCCCCGGCGACGAGGCCTATCAATTCGCCGATGGCAAAGGCATCAAGTGCTATGAAACCTATCAGGCCCGGCTGAAAGTCCTGAACGCTTGCGACTTTGGCGATCTGCTGATCCATAACATCACGCTGTTCCAGGAGAATCCGGACCTGCTCGCGGACTTCCATCGCAAGTTCAAATACATCCTGGTCGACGAGTATCAGGATACCAATGTCGCCCAGTATCTCTGGCTGCGCCTGCTCGCCCAGGGCAGTGGAAACATTTGCTGTGTCGGCGATGATGACCAATCGATCTATGGCTGGCGCGGCGCGGAGGTGGATAACATCCTGCGCTTTGAGAAGGACTTTCCGGGGGCCAAAGTCATTCGGCTGGAGCGCAATTATCGCTCAACTGAGCCCATCCTGGCCGCGGCGTCTGCAGTGATCTCAAACAATAAAGGCCGGCTCGGCAAAACGCTCTTTGTCGGCGGTGATTGGGCAGACGATCCAGATGCCAAGAAAGTTCAAGTGCGCGGACTCTGGGACGGAGAAGCCGAAGCGCGTATGATCTGCGACGAGATCGAAGCCTGGGCGGCGAAAGGCGGCAAAAACCGATACGAAGATTGCGCGATCCTGGTGCGTGCGTCCTGGCAGATGCGCCTGTTTGAGGAACGCCTGATCATCCTCGGCATTCCTTACCGCGTCATTGGCGGACCACGCTTCTTCGAGCGGGCAGAGATTCGTGACGCCATGGCCTATTTGCGCCTGATCCGGTCGACGGATGACGATCTCGCCTTCGAGCGCGTGGTCAATCAACCCAAACGCGGCGTCGGCAACACGACTGTGCAGAAGCTGCAACGCTATGCGCGCGATGATGGCCGAAGCCTCTTCACACTCACTCCGATGGTATTGCAGACCGACGAGATCAAAGGCCCCGGAAAGCGCGGGCTCACGCAATTCATTGATCAGATCAATCTTTGGCGCGACCGTCATAATAGCGGAATTCCCCACACAGAGCTCGCTCAAGTCATCCTCGATGAGTCCGGCTATACGGACATGCTGCAAAAGGATCGTAGCCCGCAGGCACAGACCCGCCTGGATAACCTCAAAGAACTGATCAATGCGATGGGGGAGTTCGAGAATCTAACAGGCTTCCTGGAGCATGTCGAACTGGTCATGGACGCTGGGCGCGAAGGCAATGGTGATGAGGTGCAGATCCTCACCCTGCACGGCGCGAAAGGCTTGGAGTGGCCACAAGTTTTCTTACCAGGCTGGGAAGAAGAAGTGTTTCCGTCCCGGCGCTCGCTTGATGAAAGCGGCGCCAAAGGCCTCGAAGAAGAACGCCGACTTGCCTATGTCGGGATCACGCGGGCGCGCGAGGTCTGTCGGATCAGCTTTGTCGCCAATCGGCAGATCTTCGGGCGCTGGCAAAGCGTCTTGCCGAGCCGGTTTGTCGATGAGCTTCCACACGAACATGTCGAGGCAGAAGCTGAGACCGGCTATTCTTCCCTCCCAGGCGGAGAAGACGGCTTTACCGGGACCGTCGAGGACTTGGGCGAGCGATCAAACTATACCTCACCTGGTTGGCGGCGTTTGAAAGAGAATGCCGGGAAGTACGAATCCGGGTCGGTCATCGACGGCAAAGCCACACTGGTCGCCTCTGAATCTGGTCAGTCCGGCTTCAAACTCAACCAACGCGTCTTCCACGAAAAATTCGGCTACGGCAAAGTCATGGACGCCAATGGCACCAAGCTCACTGTGGCGTTTGAGAAAGCAGGATTGAAAAAGGTGATCGCGACCTTTGTGACGGCGGCTTAACTCGCCGCCTTCAAAGCCTGATCCAGGTCCGCCATCAGATCTTCAGCATTCTCAATCCCGATCGAGAGACGCACGGAATTCGGCGCCGCCCCCGCCGCAACCTTTTGCTCATCGGTGAGCTGGCGGTGCGTCGTAGAGGCCGGGTGGATCACCAGTGACCGGGCGTCCCCAAGGTTGGCCACGTGGCTGAACAGCTCCAGGCCGTTCACGAACTTCACGCAGGACTCATAACCTCCCTTGAGCTGAACGGTGAAGAGCGCGCCCGCCCCTTTCGGACAGAGCTTTTGCGCGCGCGCCTTGTACGGTGAACTGTCCAACCCCGCATAGGTCACGCTTGCGACCGCCTCATGCCCCTCGAGCCAAGCGGCGATCTTTTCGGCATTGGCGACATGTTTCTGCATGCGCAAAGACAGGCTCTCAATGCCCATCAGCGTGTAATGGGCGCCCTGAGGGTTCATGGTCATGCCGAGATCGCGAAGGCCGACGGCAATCGAATGAAACGTGAAAGCGGCCGGGCCGAAGGTCTCGTGGAATTTCAGGCCATGATAGGCCGGCTCCGGTTCCGTCAGCGACGGGAACTTGCCAGCTGCAGTCCAGTCAAACGCACCGGAATCGACGATCGCGCCGCCGGTGACTGTGCCATTGCCGGTCAAGTACTTGGTCAAAGAGTGTGTGACCAGCGTCGCGCCGTACTGAATTGGATTGCACAAATAGGGCGTCGCCGTCGTGTTATCGACGATCATCGGAACGTGCGCAGCTTGAGCGATTGCGGCAATGGCTTCGAGGTCCGTCACATAGCCGCCGGGATTGGCGATGCTCTCGCAGAAGATCGCGCGGGTGTCCTCATCAATCGCCGCTTTAACAGCATCCAGATCGTCAAAGTCGACAAAGGTCGCCGCCCAACCAAAGCGTTTGATCGTATGCGTGAACTGAGTGACCGAGCCGCCATACAAACGCGTCGAGACGACGACATTGCGTCCCGGCTCCATCAGAGGGAACAGCGCCATGAGCTGCGCGGCGTGCCCGGAGGAACAACAAACTCCGCCTGCACCGCCTTCAAGCTGAGTGATCCGGTCTGCCAATGCCCCGACTGTGGGATTGGTCAGGCGGGAATAAATGAACCCAACTTCTTGGAGGTTGAACAAAGCCGCCGCATGATCCGCGTCGCGAAACACAAAAGCGGTTGATTGGTAGATCGGCACCTGCCGTGCCCCCGTCGCCGGGTCTGCCGCCGCTCCGGCATGAATTTGCTTGGTATCGAAGCCCAGGTCCTGTTCGCTCATCTCGTTTCCTCTCGATAGATCTCGAGAGGTCGTAAACCAGCGCTGCCACCGGTTCAACTAAAGCTTCAATTTAGTGTTTGGTGGCCTCGTCTTCGCCGCCAATGCCATCCCAGAACTTTTTCACGCGGCCGATGAAGCCTTCAGATTCTGGATTGCAATCTGCGCCTGAGCATTCGCAAAATTCCCGAAGGATTTCTTTTTGGCGCGCGGATAGATTGCGCGGCGTTTCAACGAACATTTCGATATAAAGATCGCCGGTTGTGTGGTTGCCGCGCAGGCTTGGCATACCTTTGCCTCGAAGCCGAAGCTTGCGGCCCGTTTGTGCGCCTTCCGGGATCGTTACGCGAGCGCGACCACCATCAATGGTCGGGATCTCAACCTCGCCCCCGAGCGACGCGGTCACCATCGAAACAGGTGTTCGACAGTAGAGGTTCGGTCCATCGCGTTCGAAAATGTCATGCTCGTCGACATTCACGAAAATATAGAGATCGCCCTTTGGTCCGCCCTGGGTGCCAGGTTCGCCTTCGCCAGAGAGACGGATACGCATACCGGATTCGACCCCCGCCGGAATTTTCACAGACAGATTGCGGTCTTCCTGAACCACGCCAGCTCCGCCGCACACTTTACAAGGGTTCGGGATGATGTGTCCCTTACCGTGACAGCGTCCACACGTACGCTCCATGGTGAAAAAGCCTTGTTGGGCACGCACGCGGCCGCTGCCATTACAGGTTGGGCAAACTTCGGGTTTGGTCCCCGGTTCCGCACCAGTGCCATCGCAAGTGCTGCAATCAACCGCCGACGGGACGTTGATGGTCGCGTCTTTGCCGTGGAACGCCTCTTCCAAAGTGATGTCCATGTCATAGCGCAGATCTGCACCGCGTTGAGGCCCACCACGACGGCGCCCGCCGCCAAATGGATTGCCTCCGAAGACCTGGCTGAAAATATCCTGGAAAATATCATTAGGGTCGCCGCCCCCGAACGGATTGCCACCGCCCCCGCCGCCCATGCCGTTCTCGAACGCCGCATGGCCAAAGCGGTCATAAGCCGCTTTCTTTTCAGGATCGGACAGCACAGCATATGCTTCGCCGACTTCCTTAAACATGGCCTCAGCTTCAGCGTCATCCGGATTCTGGTCCGGATGGTATTTCATCGCCAGCTTCCGATAGGCGCTCTTGAGGGCCTTATCGTCCGCATTTCGGTCTACGCCGAGCACGTCATAGTAATCGCGTTTGCTCATGAAGCGGGTACCTATAATCTCACTCTCTTGACCGCCAAGGTGGGGAGGTCCGCAACGAAGTGCAAGGCCTGACGCTGCGGGCTAGCCTACCTTTTCGATTTTGGTGTCACCCAGCACACGCTGTGAGATTTCTTTAGGCACAATCATCAATGTATCACTGAGCGTTTGGCCCCATTCCTTTAACAGATCGGCTGCCCGCGCGGAGCCGGTCCGCTCCATATGAATCTTCAGCATCATTTCATAGACTTCGATATGTTTGTGTTCCATGTCGACCAGCGAGTACCAATCGATCGCATCCGGGTTCGCGACAAACTCAAAACGCTGTTCCGGGTCCCAAATGTAAGCGATCCCACCTGTCATACCCGCGCCAAAATTATCACCAATTGAGCCAAGGATCGCGACACGTCCGCCGGTCATGTACTCGCAGCCATTCGCGCCGCAGCCTTCAACCACAGCTTCCGCCCCAGAATTACGAACAGCAAATCGAACGCCCGCTTGTCCCGCGGCATAGAGACTACCGCTCGTCGCGCCGTAGAGGCAGGTGTTCCCGATGATTGTGTTCTCGCCGCCCTGATAAGCCGCATTTGCGGGCGGACGCAGCTGAATCGTTGCCCCGGAAAGCCCTTTGCCCACATAATCATTGGCATCCCCAATCACATCGAGGAGCAAGCCTTGCACGCTAAAGGCACCCAGGGATTGCCCCGCACTGCCCGTTAGCCGGATATGAAGTCGGCCTTCTGGAAGCGCTTTTTCACCAAACTTGCGGACGATTGCGGAGCTTGCGCGGGCGCCAATCGTGCGCAGGACGTTTTGCACCTCATATGTGAGCTGCATCTTTTCGCCTCGAGCAAAGAACGGCTCGCCATCTCTTAAAATTTGCGCGTCCAGCGTATCCGGCACGTCTTCGCGGCGATCAGGTTGATAGGTAATCGCCTCCATCGTGTCGACTTGTACCAGAAGCGGGTTGAGATCGAGGTCATCCAAATGGGGTGCGCCACGTGAGACCTGTGCCAACAAATCCGTGCGGCCAATGGCTTCATCCAGTGAGTTCAGACCCAGAGACGCCAGAATCCGGCGCACGTCTTCGGCGATAAAGCTCATCAGGTTGATAACTTTATCAGCCGTGCCCGTGAACTTTGCTCTGAGCGACTCATCCTGCGTACAAACCCCGACCGGGCATGTATTGGAGTGACACTGCCGCACCATGATACATCCCATGGCGACAAGACTGGCCGTCCCGATGCCATACTCCTCAGCCCCCAGCATCGCCGCAATTACAATATCTCGACCCGTACGCAGACCCCCATCTGTGCGCAGCGTCACCTTATCTCGCAGATTATTAAGGCTGAGGACTTGGTGCGCTTCCGCGAGTCCCATTTCCCAAGGAAGACCCGCATATTTGATGCTTGTTTGCGGGGAAGCGCCCGTTCCACCGACTCCGCCCGCAATCAAAATGACATCCGCTTTCGCTTTCGCAACGCCAGCCGCAACCGTGCCGACGCCGGATTGCGCGACGAGCTTTACACAAACACGACACTCTGGGTTGATCTGCTTCAAGTCATAGATGAGCTGCGCCAGATCTTCGATCGAATAGATATCGTGATGTGGCGGCGGACTGATCAGCGTCACACCCGGCGTTGCATGCCGGTTTTTAGCGATGAACTCGGTGACCTTAAAGCCTGGCAATTGCCCGCCTTCGCCCGGCTTTGCCCCTTGGGCCACTTTGATTTCAACTTCGCGGCAATTGTTGAGGTATTCTGCGGTCACCCCGAAGCGTCCGGAGGCGACTTGCTTCACCGCCGAGTTCATATTGTCGCCATTCGGAAGCGGACGGTAGCGTTCACGGACTTCCCCGCCTTCGCCAGACACAGATTTCGCGCCAATCCGATTCATGGCAACGTTCAACGTCCCATGCGCTTCGGGACTAAGCGCGCCCAAAGACATGCCCGGGGTGACGAACCGCTTACGAATCTCATTGACCGATTGAACCCGCTCCAATGGCTCTTTTGGACCCGCCGGCTTGAAGTCGAGCAAATCGCGCAATTGGATAGGTTGATCGCGACGGTCGACGGCGTTGGCGTACTTTTCGAACAAGGCAAAGTCACCACGATCACAGGCCGCTTGCAGCATGTGAATGAGATTGCCATCGAGCGCGTGTGGTTCTGAGCGTGCGCGTAGCCGATAGAAGCCGCCAACAGGCAGCGAAATCACATCCTCATCGAACGCCTCCTCGTGACGGGTCACGGCGTTTTCTTCGATCCCAGCGAGACCAAGACCCGAAATCCGGCTCGCGAGACCCGGGAAATAATCAGCCACCAGCGCGCGGGACAGTCCAAGTGCTTCGAAATTATAGCCGCCGCGATAAGAGGAAATGACAGAAATCCCCATCTTGGACATGATCTTCAACAGGCCGGCTTCGATCGCCTTTTTGAAGTTCAGAACGGCCTCGCCAATCGACACATCCCCGAGCAAGCCCCGGCCGTGACGATCTGCAATAGCGTCCTGAGCGAGATACGCGTTCACGCAGGTCGCGCCGACACCGATCAGCACCGCAAAGTAGTGCGTATCAATGCACTCGGCTGAGCGGACTGTGATCGAACAGAAAGTTCGCAACCCCTGACCAACCAGGTGAGAATGGACGGCGCCCGTCGCCAAGATCATCGGAATGGCCACACGAGAGTCGCCCTGATGTTCATCGGTCAGAATGATATGCTCGCGGCCCGCGCGTACGGCATCTTCTGCTTCCTGGCGAATGCGAGAAAGGGCTTTCTGAAGTGCCCGGCCATTGCCGCTGGCATCGTCGAGTTCGAACGTACAGTCGATGTGCTGAACGCTGTCACCAAGCATATCTGTCAGCCGGTCGTACATGCCGGTCGAGAGAACCGGGCTCTCCAGAACAAACACATCCTGCTGCGTTTCGTCGGTCGTCAGCACGTTGCCGAGATTCTTGAAACGCGTTTTCAAACTCATCACGCGATCTTCGCGCAAAGGATCAACGGGTGGATTTGTCACCTGGCTAAAATTCTGCCGGAAGAAATGAGAGAGCGGCCGGAATCGTTGAGACAGCACCGCGACCGGGCTGTCATCTCCCATCGAACCGATTGCTTCTTTGCCGTTCTCCGCCATTGGCGCGAGGATCAGTTCGAGGGTTTCCAAGGTGAATCCCGCCACTTTCTGACGTCGCAACATGGCTTCGGTATCGAACATGCGCGGTTCGGGGCCTGGACCGATTTCAGGGTCGAGATCGCGAACATTTTTGAGCCAATCCTCATATGGATGCTGCTCGGCAAGTTCGTTGACGATTTCCTCATGCTCATAGAATTTTCCGGTTTGCAGATCGGCCGCGATCATGCCACCCGCCTGGACGTGTCCGCGCCGCACGACTTCGTGTCCTGAGAGTGGACACATGCCGGTTTCAGACCCAACGGCGAGAATACCGTCGCCGGTCAGCGCATAGCGAAGGGGACGCAGACCGTTTCGATCAAGTCCAGCAACGGCCCAACGGCCATCATAAGCACAAATCGCCGCTGGACCGTCCCAAGGCTCCATTACCGAGTTACAATACGCGTAAAGCGCAGCATGCTTTTCAGGCATGATCGACGCGCGCTTCGACCACGCTTCCGGGATCAAAAGGGCTTTTGTCATCGGCGCCTTGCGCCCGGCCTTACACAAAATCTCAAACACGGCATCGAGCGCGCCAGAGTCGGAGCTGCCCTGTGGCGCGACAGGCTTCACGTCATCGACGTAATCCCCAAATGTCCCCGAGACCATTTTGATCTCATGGCTTTTCATCCAATTGAGGTTGCCCCGCAGCGTATTGATTTCGCCATTATGCGCCAGCATACGGAATGGCTGCGCGAGCGCCCATTGCGGGAACGTATTGGTCGAGTAACGCTGGTGATAGATCGCGACGGCGGACTCAAATCTTTCATCGCGCAGGTCGAGGTAGAAATTATCAATATCCTCAGCGAGAAACATGCCCTTATAGATCAGGGATTTGTGGCTGAGTGAGCAAATATAGAAGCCAGGGATCCCCGCCTCTCGAGCCCGTCGTTCAATCCGGCGCCGGCAGATGTAAAGCGCGCGTTCGAGCGCTTCCGGGTCCCGGGTCCGGTCATCGCGAAACATGATTTGTTCAATTTCAGGGCGCGTGTCTTGGGCTTTCTGGCCGATAATGGAGACGTCGACGGGCGGTTGCCGCCAACCATAGATATAGAAACCGAAGTGCAGGATTTCAGTTTCGACAATCGCGCGCGCAGCCTCTTGCTGGCCGAGATCTGTCCGCGGCAGGAAAATCTGTCCAACGCAAATCGGATCATCTGTCGGCTTATGCCCACAGCGACTCACTTGATAGCGAAAGAACTCCTGCGGAACTTCAACCCGAATGCCCGCACCGTCGCCGGTCTTACCGTCAGCATCTACAGCGCCGCGATGCCAAACGTTCTTAAGCGCTTTGATGCCCATTTCGACGATTTCCCGCCGCGGTTTGCCATCCAAAGCGGCGACGAGGCCGACACCACAGGCGCTGTGCTCATCTTCGGGATTATAGGCGTGTCCCGCGATCAAGCGGTCACGATTGGCGAGATAGTTTTTAACAAAATCAGTCATTGTTTTGTTGCTCTACTTGGTCTGTCTCAAATCGCTCGAAGGCTTCTGTGCAAATGCCCCGTCCGTCCGGCTCTATTGTTCCACGAAGACCGTGATTTTTGTAAATCTCAATCATCTCAGCTCATCCTCGTCCCATTGGGGATGGCGGCATCTGGACCGATCAATCTGATCGCACCCGCCTCATCCGCAAAGCCGAGCGTCAGCACTTCAGACATGAATTTGCCAATCTGGCGGGGCGGGAAGTTCACCACGCCCATCACCTGGCGTCCGACCAGAGCTTCGCTCTGATAGTGTTCTGTAATCTGCGCTGAGCTTTTTTTGAGCCCGATCGTTTCGCCGAAATCGATGACCATTTTAATCGACGGCTTGCGCGCGCCTTCCAAAGGCGCAGCCTCCTGGATCGTACCGATCCGGATATCGACCGCGAGGAAATCATCAAAGCTGATCTCAGGCATCGCCGGAGCCGCAGGGGTAAAGCTGATATGCATGTTTACTCCGCCGCCACTTTTTGTTGCTTGGCCGCAGCACGCATCGCTTTGTGCATTTGCGCCGCCGCTTCGCGGCCATCAACAATTGCCCAGACCACCAAAGATGCGCCGCGAACAATATCGCCAGCGGCGTAGACGCCCGGCAAGCTTGTCTCCATCGATTTAAAGTCGACTTGGATGGCGCCCCAGCGATTGACCCGCAAAGCCGGCTCATCAAAAAGCACCGGCAAGTCTTCCGGATCAAAACCAAGCGCCTTGATGACCATGTCGGCCTTCATGTCGACGGTCTCTTCGGTCTTTTCTGGCGACTGACGCCCTGATGCATCCGGCGCACCGAGCTTCATACGCCGAACCTTTACGCCTTTGACCTTGTTCGCCTTGGTATGCAGAACCGCCTCGGGACCGGACAGCCATTCAAACTTAACGCCCTCTTCTTCGGCATTCGCCACTTCACGTTGCGACCCCGGCATATTAGTGCGGTCACGGCGGTAGAGGCAGGTCACAGACTTTGCACCTTGGCGAACCGCTGTGCGCACACAGTCCATCGCCGTGTCACCGCCGCCAATCACGACCACGCGCTTGCCATCCGCATTGAGGTCACCCTCCTCGAAAGCCTGGACACTGTCGCCAAACCCGACGCGATTAGACGCCGTTAAATAGTCCAGCGCCGGATGCACGCCGTCTGCGCCAACGCCTGGAACCTTGAGATCGCGAGCTTTGTAGACACCAGTTGCAATCAGAACTGTGTCATGGCTGTCGCGAATCTCGTTAAGCGTAATGTCTCGGCCGACATCGCAGTTAAAGCGGAACGAAATCCCTCCATCTTCAAGCAGCTTGATGCGCCGTTCAACAATGTCTTTCTCAAGCTTAAAACCGGGAATGCCGTAAACCAGCAGGCCGCCTCCGCGATCATAGCGATCATAGACCGTGACTTGATACCCTTTACGCCGCAATTCTTCCGCCGCCGCCAAGCCGCCTGGACCCGCGCCAATGATGGCCGCGGATTGCGCGCGTTCTCGCGGCGGATTGATCGGTCGCACCCAGCCTTGCTCCCACGCCGTGTCGGTAATGTGGCGCTCGATCGAGCCGATTGTTACTGTGCCATGGCCGGATTGTTCAATCGTGCAAATTCCCTCGCAAAGTCGATCCTGAGGGCAAATCCGACCGCAGATTTCTGGCATGTTATTGGTCGCGCTGGAAACCGTATAAGCTTCTTCGAGCCGATCTTCCGCCGCAAGTTTGAGCCAGTCGGGTATATTGTTAGAAAGCGGACAGCCTTGCTGGCAAAAAGGGACACCGCATTGGGAGCATCGGGAGGCCTGGTCGCGCGCCGCTCTTTTGGCGTAATCTCCGTAGATTTCATTAAAGTCAGTCTTGCGCGTTCGCGCCGCGCGCTTTTTCGGCATCGCGCGCTCAACTTTGATGAATTGCAGCATATTTTCTGCCATAACGGGCTCCCAAGGGTAGAGCCTTGCTTATCCAACGCGAGATTGGCGGCAGCAAGGGTCGATTCTGCCTATTTATACTGTTTTGATACATATTTACTGAGATTTCATATCGAATGAGTATCATTCTCAAAGTCAGCAAGCAAAAAAGTATCATTTCAGTATATATCATAATATCGTGCGCGTTGGCGTGAATTGTGCCAGAGGCTAGGCGGGCACAAGAAACTGCGAGCCGATCATGTCTTTGCTGCAACTGACCATTATCGCGATCATACAAGGCCTTACCGAGTGGCTTCCAATTTCGTCATCGGGACATGTCTTGCTGGCGGCTAATTACTTTACGCTCGAGGGTCGAGACGAGCTCTTGATCAACGCTGTTTCCAATCTCGGGACGCTGGCAGCGATGCTAATTTATTTCCGTAAAGACGTCATCGCCGCGATTTTCGGAGGCTTTGAACTTGTCGGCGCGGGCTTCCGCAACGCGCCGCTCTCTCGCGGGGCAAATTTGGCCCTCTGCATCATCGTCGCAACGCCGATCGCTGTCATCGCTGCGATTGCTCATGAGGTTTTCGTCCCAGAGGCCGTTCAGGCGCAGTTGCGCAGTGTCTGGACCGTGGCCGCCGCAACGATTGGCTTCGGCCTGTTGCTCTGGTGGGCGGATGTCGCAGGCGGGACCGATCGCAAAGAAGTGGATATGACACTCGGGCACGCGGCGTTGATCGGCGCAACTCAAGCGATCGCGGCCTTAATCCCGGGCACGAGCCGGTCCGGTATAACAATGACGGCGGCGCGGGCGCTGGGCTATGAACGCACGGAAGCAGCTCGGTTTTCGATGCTAATCGGCGCACCTATTCTTGCAGCGGCCGGGCTCTACGGCGCTATCGGCCTGTTCGATGCCGACGCGTCCGGTGCGGTGGTCACCTTACAGGACGGACTGATCGTTGCCGCCCTTGCTTTTGTGTCCGGAATCGCCTCGATCCATGCGCTGATGACGCTTCTGAAGCGAATGACCTTTTTGCCATTCGTGATTTATCGGCTCTTCTTAGGAGTCGGCTTGCTCTTGGCAGCACCCGTCTTGGGACTGATTTAAAAGCAATATTTCTGTCCGGACACTTTTTTACTGGCGTCTTGGCACAATCATCCTTTTATATTCGGGGATGTGTCGAAAAGTGCGGGCCCCTGGTCTAGCCCCTCCGATCAGGTGAAAAATGAAGCGCCGAGAAAAGAAAAGCGAAAGCTTGGACATCCGTTTGCCGTATCAACAGAAGCAAGACTTCATGGCGGCGACAAAGCAACAGGGTGAGACAGCGTCTCAAGCCCTGCGACGGTTCATTTCTGACTATATCGAAGAGGCTCGACTGGCGGAACAACCTCATCCGGTCCAGGAGATTTCTATGACCCTCGCACGACACAGACTTAAAACGCTCGCGACAGCTGCCGGAGCAGCCCTTGGCGTCTTTTCGGTGACAGCCCTGCCATCAGCCGCTGACGCGAATGCGTTCGAAGTCCTCGACAAAAATAAAGACGGCTTTCTCACCGAAGGCGAGATCGTCCCCGGTTATGATGCCGATATTATCAAGCGGCTCGACACAGACGGCTCAGGCGGCGTCAGCCGGGCTGAACTGGAATCTGCCGGCAATCGGATTGTCATTCATGACAGCGAGTTCGAAAGTGAGGAAGATGGCACGCCAATCACCCGCAAGTCGATGAAGATCCTCAAATTCAGCGACTCCGAAGACGGTGAGATCCACGGCGAGTTGATTACTGAAGTTGGCCGGAAAGTTGTCATCAAACGCAGCGAGTCCGGGAGCGAATTGTCAGAAGCAGAAATCGAGGTGCTGATTCAAGAAGCGCTCAGCGACGCCGGAGTGGGAATGGACATCGATCTGGATGCCGATTTCGATACTGAGACGATTTTTGAGGACATTGATGATGAAGGCAATACGCGGATCGTCATCAAGAAAATGAAACGGACTGACGTCAGCACTTCAACTGAAGAAGCGGACGAAACCGAATAAGCCGTGCACCCGGCGCGGTTTTTGACCGGTCAAACAGATTCAGATTTCTGGTGATACTGCCCATACGGGCGGAAGCGATAAAGATAGCTCGGAACGATGGCTTCCACCGTTTCGAGCTCATCCACGCCGAGATCCGCGAGCGTCAGCGCCCCGTCGGACACAACATTATCCGTCTTCAGCATCTCCACCTGGTCGCCCGTGATTGGCGGTGCACCGAGAATTCCTGAGGATAAGGGCGGCAAGTATCTAAACAGCGTCCCGAACGCGAGCCCCATCGGCTTGGCGATCACAAACGGCAGCGGCAATGCATAGCGTTTGCGATCGATCGTCTCGCCAATGAAGTCGTAGAGCTCTTTGAACGTATAAGTGCGCGGTCCGCCAAGTTCGAAAGTCTTCCCAGCCGCATCCTCACGCGTCACCGCCGCGGCAATGGCATCTGCAACGTCCCCGGCATAAACCGGTTGGACTTTGGTCGTTCCACCACCAATCGCTGGCAGGAACGGCGCAACAGATGAGATTGGATGGGCTGACATGGCGGCAAAGCGGTTGAAAAAGTCGTCTTCTGGGCCAAACACGATGGACGGTCGCAAAATGGTTGCGCTCGGCAAGGCTTCGCGAATACCAGTTTCCGCCTCGCCTTTGGTCTCCGCGTAATCAGCTTTCGCGTTCGCATCAGCTCCAATCGCAGAAACATGAACGAGACAAGAAATCCCGGCGTCTCGACAGGCTTCAGCAACGTTTATGGCACCGTCGCGCTGCGCACCTTCGAAGCTCTGTCGCCCTTTTTCGAAAAGAATTCCGACCAAGTTTACGACCGCATCCGCATCTTCAATCGCTTTCGCAACAGAGTCTTTGTTTCGAACATTCGCCTGCACGATATCAACCCAACCGGGGGCGCCCGCCAATCTGACTTCACCTGCAAGGTGAGGACGCCGCACGGCGACCCGGACGCGATAGCCTGCCTTGACGAGGGTTCTGGCTGCGTAGCGCCCAATAAAACCGGACCCGCCAAATACCGTGACCAGACCTTTTGCCATGCTCAAACTTTCTCGCTTCAAACCGTTCGAATCTGCCGCGTTTTGATCATGGACGCCCCGACTTGTCCATGCGCTACAGCCGCACACTTGCAGGGCAGGTTAATCATTGTCGTGCCCGAAATTGTTGCGGAAATGCAACGTTTCTAGGAATAAGCCGGTCCAAATATTGCACTGCGGCATAGAAGCTGGGAAAATCTAGGGTCTGGGAAAGTTCTTAGAAATCCTAGAATGGGACGAGCAACCGAAGAATCTCGGTTTGCGGTAGGAGAGTACGCCAATGTCGGGACGAGACGTATATCTTGAGCTTGGATACCACCAAAATCCGGTGAGCAAACCCGATAATGCTCAGTCTGCTCCTGCGAGTGTGCTGCCGAAATCCGACCCAGCCGAGGCGTCAAAGAAGACCTTTACGACGTTAAATAGCACGCCCTACACGGCAACACGGCCCTTAGCGCAAACGCCCGCTGTAACGGTCAAAACAAGCGATTACATTGTCGGTCTCCTGCTGATCGCATTCGTTCTCGTCGCTGGCTTGGCGAGCGGGTACTTTGGGCGAACGTGGATAAATCCGCCAATACAAACCGCCTCAGATCTGACGATTATGTCGGCCCCGATCACCGCGACGGACTCGTCCAGCGCCTTCATTTTTGGATCTGCAGATTCCGATCAGATCCTTGCCATAGAACCGCTTTCGAACGGCGATGCGATGATGCTGATCAAAACGCACTTTGGCGCCAATGCAGGCGAAACTGAAACCCGATTGGTGCGGATCAGCAGTGCGGTCTCCCCCGGTACTGACACCCAACTTACGGAGCTCGGACCCATTGAGGGCACTGGTTTGCATCTCGCGCGCCTTGGCGATGGCAGCATGATCACAATGTCTACCCTGGAGTCAGCCATCATCGTGTCGCGTTTCTCCGAAACCGGGATAACAGAGTGGAGACAAGAGTTTGCCTCAAGCACGCTCGATCGCACTGAAGTTGCGATCGCCCCTGATATGAACGGGTTTGTGTTTATCGCCCCGTCGCTTGATCGCGCTTTCTCTCAAGTGGTTTCGATCAGCGCGGCTGGCGATATTGCCTGGCAAAAGCAATTTGATCGTGCCCAGGGTTGGCAGCCCGCTTTTATCAGTCTGGATACCTCAGGCCGAGCATATGCTGTGCTCGGCGCAGCAGCCACCGAACAAGAGTTCGGTGACCAGAACATTGCGATTATTGATGCCAATGGCGACATGCTGCGCCAGAAGCTTTTGCCGCTCGACGCCAACGAAGCGATTGCCGGTGCGACGGCCCAGGCAGAGGGTGGGGTGACCTATCTGATCTCCGGGAGCGAGCCTTGGCTTCTGTCTCTTGACCCAACTGGCCAGACACGCGGCACTATCGATTTGCCACATATGCAATACTTCACTGACGCTGAGCTTACGACGACTGATATTGGGACCACCCTGATCGCGAGCACTTTTTCGAGGCAGGGAGACCGCATCGAATTGGTGCTCGAACAACAAACAAACGATGGCATGGTGCTCGGTCAGAGCTCAGTGACCCTTCCAACAGGTGCGAAGCTTGATGACTTGATGCAAATGGACGAAGCCACAGTCTTGGCCGTTGGGAGTGCCAGAACTGAACGGTATCGGCCGACAGATCTATTCCTGCAGCGCGTTCCTATTGCGCCGACGGATGCGCAAATGGCGAGCCTTGCCTCGACTGATACAAGCAGCACAACGGTCGCGGAAACGCTGGACTCGAGCCCCATCGACGTCACAATAGACACAGCAACCATCGTCGCCGAAGCTGAAGACCCAATATCCCTTCCGGTTGTGGCCTCGTTGACCGTCGGGTCCTCTGACGCAGTCGAGGCTGGAGACACTATGACCCCTGCGGCAGAAATTGAGCCGCTCGCAACGCAGCCCGACGCATCCCAACAGCCGACGGAGCCGGCGTCTGCGGAAAGTGAAACTGAACTGGACACGATTGCAGCCATTGATTTTTCAACTGAGCTTGAGACTGTTGTGGACATCGAAACAGGCGTGGAATTCGTTGTGGATGATGATGCAGCGGCCGTGTCGGGTTTCGTTGACGAGACAAGTGTTACCCAGTGCCGCTTCACCTGCGTGGACGCGGCAAGTTCTGAAGTATTCCCAATGACCGGGCACTTCTCGGCTGGCTCGATCAAGAGTGCGACGGAGGCCAGCAGCTTGCATGCAAGCGTATGTGAATCAGCGAACCTTGCGCCTGATTTTCAGACGCGCCCTGTTTGCGGGATAAACTAAGATCAACCCTCCATTCGGAGCGTTTTTAGCGACTTCAAAACTATGCTTCGGAGTTTGTCGTCGGAGCCCATCTATCGTGTGATGACTCAGACGATCATTTTTCGTAGTCTTGGTACGGGATTTGCTCACGATTGAGAACGAGTACGACTTCTGATGATGACGGGACGCAAACGATGTCTATGACGGCAACGAGTATCGGTGGCGAAATGGTGGTAGATGCGCCCCGCGTTCAGCCGGAATCAATTTTGGCTGTGATCCCGACATTGAATGAAGCGGTGCATATTGAATCCTGCATTCGATCCCTGATGACGGGAAATCCTGCGTTGAAATCGGTTCCTCTTGTGATTGTCGATGGCGGCAGCACGGACGCGACCGTCGCGATCGTGGAAGATTTGAAGAACGAGTTTGAAAATCTGAGCGTGCTTGAGAATCCGAAGCGCCTCCAATCCGCAGCGCTCAATTTAGCCGTTACCGAAGCTGCGACAGAGAAAACGCATTGGCTGGTCCGATGTGATGCACATTCCCTTTATCCTGAGAACTTCATCTTGGACATCGCAGAATCTTTGGTCGAAACGCGCGCCGAATCCGTGGTGATTGCGATGGACGCGGTGGGCAGCTCTTGTTTCGAAAAAGCTAATGCCTGGGTGGTCGATACGCCGTTAGGCTCTGGCGGCGCGGCCCATCGTGGCGGTAAGGATTCCGGTTATGTTGATCACGGCCATCATGCTGGCTTCGCCATCGAGGACTTCCGTCGTCTCGGCGGTTATGATGAGTCATTTTCGCACAATGAAGATGCTGAATATGACGCCCGCCTGATTGCACAAGGCGGTCGCATTTTTCTCGATGCCGACATTCGCATTCAATACGTCCCGCGCGGCTCGATCTCAAGTTTGGCGAAGCAGTATTTCAATTACGGTAAAGGCCGCGCCCGCAATGCGGCTAAAAACAAAATGAGCTTGAAGATCCGGCAAATGCTTCCGGTCTTTGCCTTGATCGCGAACCTGCTGGGATTGGCCATTGCGCCAGTCTTCCTGCCCGCATTGATCGTCCCACTTGGTTATCTCAGCGTCTTGGCACTGATGTCGATTTATGTGGTCCTGAGACATTTTTCACTTTGCGGGATCTGGGCAGGGCCCGCGCTTGGGACAATGCACATGAGTTGGGGCGCAGGGTTTTTGAAACAGCGGTTTGGCGGCGCCCCTGAAGCCTATGAGGCAGATACAGAACAAACCGAACACATCGGTTCTGGATTTTCAGCAACGCATGTCGTCTCGATCCTGGGGCGTAATGTGATCAACTTTTTCTCTCCTATAACGGGTCGGCGCAGCACATTCGGCGCGCCCCGCCCCGCCAATGAGAATTATCGAATCCACCGCCCAGTGACGCGCGTTACGAAAGTTCCAGACGGCATGTGCGTTTATGCCATCGGTGACATACATGGGCGCCTGGATCTGCTGGAAGTGCTCATAGCGCAGATTGAAATCGATGCCGCCGACCTCCCCGAAGACGTTCGACCGACCATCGTTTTTCTCGGCGATTATATCGATCGCGGTCTGCAGTCACGCCAGATCATTGACCTGTTCCTGGGCGATCGATTGGATAAGTTCGAAACGGTGTATCTCATGGGCAATCATGAGGAAGCTCTGCTCAACTTTATCCAAGACCCGAATTTCGGAGAGAAATGGGCCATGTATGGCGGTGCAGAAACTCTGTTTTCCTATGGGTTGCAGCCACCGCCGCGCGGTTTGAAAGCAAGCAACCCGGCTGCAGCGCAAGATGCTTGGGTGACCCTCTGGAACCAGTTCCGGGGCAGCCTTCCAGATGATCATTTGACCTTTTACCAAACGCTGAAACTCTCGCACACAATTGGCGACTATGTCTTCGTGCACGCGGGGATGCGACCAGGCGTGCCGCTCGACCAACAGCGCGGTGAAGACATGATGTGGATCCGGGAAGAATTCCTGGCCGCCAGCGGGAATTTTGAAAAACTCGTTGTCCATGGGCACACGCCCACAGATTCCGTGCACAGAGATAATCGCCGGATCGGCCTCGATACGGGAGCGTACATGACAGGCCGCTTGTCCGCGGCGCGGTTTTTAGACAAGGACATTCAATATCTTTCAACGTAAGGTTCAATCATCATGGACCGTATGCGGATAATAACTCTCACAGAGACCTAAGGAGCTAGACTGAGATGACCCACACCCTGAAAAAGACTGGCCTAGCTATCGGCCTGACCGCCCTTTTGGCGACAGCTTGTCAGTCGGCCCCGGCCCCCGCCTCGAGCCAGGACACGGCAAATACGCCAGCCACGACCGTCACTGTGACGGAATACACACTCTCCTCGGGCGACCAGGTGGGGATCACGGTTTTCGGTCAAGCCGACTTGTCCGGACAGTTCGAAGTCGATGGCAGCGGAACATTTTCTATGCCCCTCATCGGCCAAGTTGTTGCGGAAGGCCTCACAGTTCCTCAACTGGAAACTCGGATCGCTGAGGCATTGGCTGACGGGTATCTCAAGAACCCGCAAGTCAGCGCCGAAGTGGCAAACTACCGGCCTTATTATATTCTCGGCGAAGTCCGGAACCCCGGCGAATATCCGTACACGAACGGCCTAACCGTGATGGAGGCTGTGGCATCGGCGGGTGGCTTCACCTACCGCGCGCGAAAGAACACTGTCTTTGTTCGCGGAACGGATGCCATGGCTGAGCAATCTGTGGCGCTAACGGCAACGACCCAAGTTAAGCCGGGTGACACATTGCGAATTGGCGAGCGTATTTTCTAAACTACGCAATATACAGTATTAAAGTCTTGCCTGTGCCCGAAACTGATCGGGTGCAGGTTTTTTCAGGTAAATGCAATCCTAACGTGCGCATATCTTTTGTTGGAAACTGGCTCAAGTATTTGTCCGAGTGTCTCAATTTTGGACGGTTTCACGACTCTTCGTGTCAGAATTTGGGACTTTCTTAAAAAACTGCAAAAAAGTGCTCTCCTATTTGGGGAATTCGCTGGCAAAACCGGTGAATTATGGGCGTATAGGCGGTGAGCTTCTTGCAAGAGTGTAGGGGAGAAGCTCATTCGCGGTGACTGCGTAACACACCAACCTCGAATGAGCTCTTTAAGGTCTCGCAAGAGTTTAAATAGAGTATTTGGGGGCGCAGTATGCGTGTTAGAGTATCAGAAGATCCCATGCATCTTACCGGGGTTCGTATCGAAACGAACCTTGAAGAGCATATCACACCAAACATCGATCCGCTGAAACGGATATTCGATATTGTTGTCGCGTCGATGGCATTGATTCTTCTCGCACCGCTCATTTTACTCTTCGCCGTTCTGGTGCGCATTCAGGATGGCGGTCAGGCGTTTTTCTCGCAAGACCGCTATGGCTTGAACGGAAAGACTTTTAGTTGCTTCAAGCTACGCTCGATGGGCGTTGACGCGGCTGAGCGTCTGCAGAGGCTCCTGGAAGAAGATCCGGAATTGCGACGCGAGTGGCAGGCGACGCAAAAACTGAAAAACGACCCACGCATTACGCCGCTTGGGCGCTTCCTTCGCAAATCATCCATCGACGAGCTGCCACAGCTATGGAATGTGCTGCGGGGCGACATGTCGATCGTCGGCCCACGCCCGATCGTGAAAAACGAAATCCAGAAATACGGCGACAGCTATCGGTTCTATACCGCTGTTCGTCCGGGCCTCACAGGCCTCTGGCAAGTCGAGGGTCGCACCGAAACGACATACCAGGAGCGGGTTGCGATGGACGTACGCTATGTTCAGTCGCGGACCTTTCTGAAAGATGTCTGGATTGTTCTGAAAACTATCCCAGCTGTGATTTCGTCGCGCGGCGCGGTCTAACGTTCTCACGTTGGCGCAATGCCACCCCCTTTGACCGTCTGTTCGGATCGATTATTGCTAAGGCTAAATCGGTTCGGACGTAATCTGCGAGACGAGTGTCATGGCTAAACCCCCGATTCTGATCTCTGGGTGCCCAAGATCCGGAACCACATTTTGTGGGAACATCATTTCGAAAGTCCCCGAGGTTTTCGAAGTCTATGAGCCGTTCAACCCGGATTTCACCTACCATTTTGATCTGCCATCGAAATTCTTCAGGATCACCAAAGAAAACGAAGCCAGGTACAAACCTCAGATCGATCGCCTGCTCACGCTCGCAAACAGCGCGCAGAGATGGCGACACTTGCCACGCGGCGCGGTTGAGCGGCTCTCATCGTCCAAGGATATGATTTCAGCCTTGTCGCTGAAAAAGCTGGCGCAGGACCGTGATAGTTTCCTGAAGGCGTCGCGGATCTCAATCAAAGACCCCATCGCTTTTTTCTCCGCCGACTGGTTGGCCGAAGCCTATGGCGCCAAAGTCATTATGATGTGTCGCCATCCCGGCGGTATTGTCTCGTCATTTTTGAATCTGGGTTGGGAATCTGAAACGCAGTACATCATTGATCACCCGCTGCCATTGTCCGATGGAAAATTTGATCAAGAGATTGCCGCTTGGCGCAAGGCTCCAGAGGACAAAGTTGGAGCGGTCATTCTACAGTGGAAATTGTTCACGCAAGCCACGCTGGATTGGTCGAAAATGCATCCAGATTGGTTCTTCTGCCTGCACGACCAATTATGCGATCACCCCGTTGAGATATTTCGATCGATCTTCTCGTCGATAGATCTGCCCTTTACAGCGGAGATCGAGGCGCAAATTCGAGCCGACACCGGTGCCTCAAACATTGTCGATCCCGGGACGCATACACAGCATAATTTGCAGCGTCAAAGTGCTGAATTGAAAGAGCAGTGGCGCAAACGGCTGGATTCGGAAACGACCGCGCGAATTCTTAAAGAAACAGAAGCGCTATGGGATGAAGCGAGCCGTGTCTTCTCTGTGGATGTGTCGCGCGCGGCAGCCTAGCCGATCAAAAATCGAATTCCGGCGAAGATCAGCGTCCACAAACCAGCGCTAATGCTAAGAATGATCAGAATGCGAATCCATACCGGCCATTTTCGCTCGCGATCGTCCTGATCAATCGCGTGCTTTGCGGTGCGCTCACCAATGAAAGGGGGATCTATTTTCACGGAAATTGGATCGCTCATAGGTTCAAGAACAAAACCGAAGTTACAGATCTATTAACTTGATCGCCTCAAATCGAAGTTTCGAAGTATTACGCTCGCTGAGTCTGTAAATAAGATCGATCTCCAGAGAGTCCAAGATGAGAAATCGGTCACGTGACCTTGTGCGGATGCTGACGGTGTCCGTTAATCTCGTGTATCGACGAGTATGTCTCTGATGATATTGGACAAAAATCCATTTGGTTGCACAAATACATCAGTCGGTTTGGAAAGCAGTACATTCTGGTAATGCAGGATTTGATCCCGCTTGGACAATAATTCTTCGAAGAATCGGGGCAATGTCCCTTCCAGTGGCTCCGGCACAGAGAATCCCACATCGTGGGCTTCGATCCAAGCCGCCGTTTGAGTGCCTGAAGGCGCGATCGATGGGACGGCATAGTAACCGCCTTCATAGATCCGATTGGGTAGCAGCCAGACCGAATTGTGACCCGCCTCCATAAAGTCACCTGCCCAAACGACATCCAGTTTTTGATAAATCTCGGACAGGTCTTCAGGCGCACGATACCTGCCGTGATAGGTCATGTTTTCGCGCGCATCGATGATCGGCTCGAAGACGGGAATCTCCGTGCGCGCGGGGATACCGTGTAAGTGAATGTGAATTCGATCGCCAAGTTCATCAGCTGTTTTCGCCAGCAGATCGAGCGACCGTTTGCATCGAAGTTTCCCGATCCAACCAATTTGCAAAGGCTCCGTCTCAGCACTGACCTTCGCCTCCGGCCGAGGTCCATATTCCGCCCCAGCCGCGAGCCGGTTCTCAATCAGATAGGCTTTAAAGTCCCCGGCATAGTAACGCTCAAAATGGTTTTTAACGAAGCCAGGTGAGCTCACTACCAGACCGCGGCTACGCTTCAAAAACACATGCTCAATCGACCGGAAGAGTTTTCCAAACAGGTCGGTACGGCTCAGCATTCGGTGAACGTCGAGACTCTCATAAACAACCGGCGTTTTTAGTTTGAGCTTGCGCTTGGTTAGAAAAGCGAGTGCGAGCATGTCGAGATTACGTGCGAATATCAGATCGGCGGACCGCAAGCGGTCTTCGTCTTGTGCCGCGACAGCTGCGCCTGAGAAAATCGACTTGATGCGTTGGAGGAAAGCTGAGTCTCGGGTTTCGCCGAGATCGACATTGGTCCAGTTTACAGCGCCCGGGTCTCGGCGATGCATCATATAACCCGTGATCTGGATGCCATCATCCTGAAACGCTTGAGCGCGCCGACGGTTCGCTGCGTCCGCAGAGTCATGTCCGAAAAATGCAACATGGATCGGTTGATCAAGCATCGACTTAAGCCGGTTTCACTTGTGCTTTTCGATCTAGAACCATCTCGACGGTCTTTTGGAGCCAATTGCGGTGGATCAAGAACAGGTAAGCAAAATAGGTTGCAGCCCCGATGCTGGATTTCAGACCGATCTGCCAAAGCGACGGCATGTCCGCGAACATGGAAGACGATATCAGAACCGTAGCTGCCATAACTGCCGCGCCCAAATAGGCCGGCGCAACCCGATAGGCGAGTGCCCCAAGTTTGACACCAACTTCCTTTAAGACGATCGGCATGAACAGAACCGTCGAGACCAGATAGACAAGGCCGAGCGCGCTGACGAGCCCCATCGTCCCGATCGGCCGCAGGACCAGACACAGAGCACTTAAAAACACGAGATCCCACAGCGCCAGATTGACCAGCGCACGGGTTCGCTTCAGCGCGATCAAAACCGCGTTTCGGAAATTATAGAACGGGGCCAATGAGCCAAAGATGGCCAAGAGTCCCAGGATTGGCCCGACAGCTCTAAACTCGCTCGCGACGAAGACATTGATGAAATCCTGCGAAATCAGAGCGATGCCTACGAAGACAGGGACGAGGATGGTCGCGCCCAATTGGGTCAGGTTCAGAAAGATGCGTTTTCGATCTTCCGGCCCTGTGTCTTTCGCAGACAGCAAAATCACCCAGAGCGACGAGATTGGATTGGCGAACGCGGCGAACACTGCCTGCATGATCCGTTCGGCGATTCGCCACAGGCCTACAGCTGCAGCGCCAAAGAAGGCTGCAATCGCGATATCAAGCACGCGGAGCAAGGATTTCACACAGGTCTGTGCCATGAAGATGCGCGCTGCTTCTTTCGCAAAATCCCGCGCCCAGGAGCGGTCGAAATTGAACGACGGGAAGACGCGGGTCTGGACGATCAGCAAGCCTGCTTCGGCTGTGTTTGCCATCACGCGCTGCGCCACCAGCGCCCATTCAGGGTGCGGACCGAAAGCCACGATCAAAGCGGTCATCCCGCCCATAAATTTTGCAAAAATGGCCCGCAGCGTGATGGTTTTGAAATCGTGCTTTTCATAGAGCACTGAGGTCGGCGCCAGACTAAACGGAATGATCAGAAGCGTGACGGCCAGTGCGCGCAGCACATCGGTGATCTCTGGATACCCGAAAGCCCCGGCAATGACTGGGGCGAGCAACACAAACAATCCGGCAAACGCGCCATAGATCCCCGTCGCGACCCAGTAAACGGTCGCCAACGACTTCTTGTCGAAACGCTGGCGCTGAACAATGGCGTCAATGATCGAGAAGCGCCCTTCGAGATTGAAAAACTCGATGAACACGAGGGCGAGGGCAAAAATCCCGAACACAACGGGTGACAGTTTCGTGGTCAGGAGGAGGAAGATGGCCAGCGTCATTACCTGACCCACGCCAATATTCAGCATGTTCCATGTCAGGGCAGCGCGGAAGGAAGACCCAAATTTCTTCTGTTCTGACATGGCTAGGCTCCGCTACAGGCTCCCAGAGTTCGGCGACGCGCCGATCTCGTAGAGGGATGGCCTACATCCTTTACTACTTGGTGGAGGACCCAGACCATTTGGCCTGTTTCGCAGGTTCTTCTGCCTCGGGATTGCCAACAAAAGTTGGGGTTTCCTCGTTCGCGGGTCGCAACGCTGCGGCCGGGCGAGCAATCGGATTATCCTTGAGAGGCTGAAGCTTGTCCTTTCCACCGAACAGTTTGTTGCGCGTGCCCATAGAGTAATACTTGCTGTATGCCTTGTTGCTCGCGCTCGGATCCTTGTGGTGACGACGGCTGGTCAGGTTGACCATGTTGAGCGCCACACCCAGCAAGTTTGCATTGAAATTCTTGAGCAGATTGAGCGACTGGCGCGCTGCACCGCGGCTCGTGTGACGCCAGCGCACGATCAAGATTGTCTTGTCAGCCTTGCCGGCAATCACCCGCGCTTCGGCCATGAGCAGCAACGGACCGGTGTCGATCAGGATGCTGTCATACCGCTGCTTGAGAACTTCCAGGAGCTCATCGAACGCGCGCGTTCCAAAGACGTCATGTGGGGTGTGCCCCGTCTTGGACAGCGGCAGAATATCAAGCGAAGACTTCGTGTCGCGATGGATTGCTTCATCCAGCGTACCCGCACCGAACAGGTGTTCAATGAAGCCATTCTTCGGTGTGATCCCAACCATGCGAGTGAGCTCACGACGACGGAAGTCGCCATCGATCACCAATGTCCGCGAGCCAGACATGGCGGACATCCGTCCAAGGCTCAGCGTCAGGCTCGTTTTACCTTCATTTGGAAGTGAAGACGTGATTGCGACGGTTTTGGTTTCGCTGTCGAGATCAGAGAACGCGATGGCCGCTCGCAGGTAGCGGACGCTTTCCGCATACGCCGAAAGCGGGTTCTTGGTCATAAAGTCTGGCGGCGTATTTTTGCCCAGTCCCAAAATACCACGGTTCGGGATGAACGGAATAGATCCGATCGATTTGGCACGGAGCTTTCGCTCGACGTCTTCTGTTGAGCTGACATGCATGTCAAACATCTCAGCCAGCATCGCGAGCCCCACGCCGACCATGCCGCCGAGCAACAGCCCGAGAACCAGGTTGATCATCGTTTGTGGAGAGCTTGGAGACCCAGGCACAGAGGCCGTCGACAGAATCCGCGCGTCGGCTTCTGCAAGATCATCCTGTTCACCTGTTTCCTTGGCGCGGCTGATAAAGTCTTCGTACAAAACACGGCTCGCTTCGGCATCGCGCTCAAGTTCATTGAGACGCACCTGATTGCGATTGTTTTGGATCAGCTGCCCGCGAGCGCGGCCGATTGCGACGTTCAGCTTGTCGACCTCATCCTGAGCTGATTGCACTTCGTTCTCGAGCGTCGTGATAATTTTTTGAACTTCGACATTGATCGCGCGCTCAATGTCCGCCGCTTCGCTGCGCACGCGGATCAGGTCGGGGTGACGTGACCCAAGTGTACTTTCAAGGTCCGCTTGGCGCCGCAAAACGACGGCCTGCTGCCCCTTTAAGTCTGAGATCACCTGATTGTTCAGAACCTCAGAGATTGAGTCGATGCCAGTGCCAGAAGCCTGGGCACGGCGCACGTTCTCAAACCGGGCACGCGCGCGGTTGAGCTGAGCTTCTTGTTGAATTTTCTGAGATGAAAGCGAGGCGATCTCTTGCTCGGTCAGCGATGTACCAGCGGCTGCAAGCAGGCCAGACTGTGAGCGGTATTCTTCAACGCGGCGTTCTTTATCCGAGACTTCTTCGCGCAGTCCGGACACGCGCTCGAGCAACCAATTGGTCGCGCGCTGCGTAGTTTCAAGTTTCGCTTCGAGCTGATCAACCCGGTATTGGTCGGCAACTGCATTTGCGAGATCAGCAGATTTTTGCGCCGAGACGCTATAGACTTCGGCATTGATCAGGAAGGTCGTTCCGACCCGCTTGACGCTCACATGCCGCGAAAAACTATTAGTTGTGTCTTCGAGGATCTTTTCGGATTTTTCATCCTCGCTCAACCCTTCGAACGGGTCGACATCTTTATCATTGGAACCGCCGATGAGACCGCGCACAAAGCCCTTCAACTGACTGACTGCACCTTTCGGTGCGCCACTATCTAGATAGGGATTAAATTCCGGATCTTCGGTCAGATTTTGGGCCCGAACCACGCGGGTGAGCAGCGATTTAGAGCCCATGATTTCAACTTCGGTATCGATTTCAGCCGTGTTGCCGCCAACACCGCCAATTACGCTGCCGAGATCGATCACGTTGCGCTCTTTTGTATCAACGATCACCGTCGCCTTAGCGGTATAGACCGGCGTTGCCGTCAACGTCATGTACGCGACGAGCGAAAACACGCTCAACAGTCCAATGCCAATGATCCAGTAGCGTCTATAAACGACTTCCACGATTGACTTGATCGTGACGGGTAAGCCTTGGTCTTCAAATCCGCTTCCTGCGGACGCCGTAGGCAATTCTATGCTGTACCGTGTGCTCACTTTATCACCCTGTGAATAGATCGTTGTTTTATTTTTTTGTGAACCTGGCCGAGTTCAGCTCGGCCAGGTCAGAGAGAAATTAGACTATGGGAAGATCGAGAGTGCGATCCCAATCACATTGGTCGAGAAGCTTGGATCGAAGGCGTTGCCCGTTATCGTTGCATCGCGCTCGATGTTCTGCACAGATCCGGTCAGGTGAACGCGCTTATTAAGCTTATAAGTGATCGCTGCGCCGAGACGACGATAGTCATCCGTCCGCACGATTTCCTGGTAATCATCTTCGGTAAAGTTCGCGAAGACGCTACCAACCACCTGACGGGAGAATTCGTGATCAACATTCGCCCCGAAGCTGGTTTGCAGCGTGCTTGGAGACTCAATCAGACCATTGTCCGTTACACGACGGCCAGCGGTGAAAGTGACCGTCGTCAGGCGGGTCGGGAACCACTCGACATTGCCATCGACTGACAGACCATCAACGTCTTCGAACGCTTCGTCTTCTTTGTCTTCAGAGAAGAAGCCAACGGCGATATCGCCGCGCAGCAGATTGGTGGTCTCGAAGTTGACACCGCCGGCAACGATGTAGCCTTCTGAGTCACGGATCCGCTGGGTTGTTGCCAACGTCACTGGGTCCGTGATGGTGCGCGCACTGTCATAATCGGTCTGTGAGACAGTACCTTGACCAAACACGGCAATGTTCGGCGAAACGGCGTATGACAAACGAGATGTGAAGTTCACATCACTGTTGTCGCGGAAATCCTGTTCGAACAGCGTGTTCGTGTCACGGAACAAGCCATCATCAAAGTCTGACTCGGTCACCCGGATCGCGTTGGTCCAGCGAATACGTTCACTCTGGTAATTCGCCGCAACGCGAACGCTCGAGCGATTGAATTCAATCGGGCTATCGAGTTGAGCGCCGTTGGCATAGTTTGCACGAGGCTGAACTGAGTCTCGGTGGGAGACTTCGCCCGCGATATTGAATGCGCGAGACACATCAAGACGGCCAGATGCAGCGACGTCCAGTTCATTGAAAGACTCATCAGAGAAGTCTGAATACTCTGTGCGCCCCAGGCGACCGCGCAGGCCGATTTCGTGGACGCTCCAGTCGGTGCGCGCATTCGCGGAGGCTGCTGCGCTTAGGAGCGTGTCTGATTCTTCCGAGTCAGCGCCATTTCCGCTTGCAGCGAAAACGTTATCGGTTGATGCGACGCCAACCGTCAAATCGGATCTGACAACAAACGTCCCAACCCGAACTGGCTCTGGATCAAAGTCTGGCTGAGCTCGCTCTTTCACGGCTTCATATTTGTCGCGATCATAAAAATCGTCTTGAGCATTGGCGTGTGCAGTCATCAGGCCAATGGTTGCGATCGCCATAAGCGATGAATTTCGAAGATACTTCATGGATTTAACAATCCCCACTTTACTGGATCCAGGCGCGCCCCGGATCGTTGGACGTGATGAAGCAATGCACGTGCCAAGTTACAATACGTATAACCATAAACTACCAAATGCTTACTGCATTCTCGGCGTCCCCTTGCCGTCAGCGTTTCGCTGGGCTGATACGAACCGTCAGTATCCTGATTGAACGCGTCCCACACACCTAGCTTCTTAGGTGAAATCGCGACCGCCTGAGGTCACAGAGTTGATATGACACAATAATATCTGCTTGTCAGTGATTTCCCATAATTTTTTAGCAATTGCAGCATACGCCGCCGCTGGCGTCGACATCACTGTCAGGATTGACTGTTCGTGGATTCGAAGTTGTCAAATTTAAGTGCGGTATTTTGCGCGTGCTCAGGGCTTGATAAGTGGCGTCTAGATTGCACAAAGTAAGTCTACGCTTGGACCTAGAGTTCAAAATGGGACGCGACGCACAATGATTATTGTAGACTCGGCGCTTGCAAAGCGCGCTGAAGAGAAATCACCCCTGCAAGTGGGCTTGTTTGGGGCAGGCTTCATGGCCAAAGGAATCGTCAACCAAGTAACCCGCTACACGCCCGGGATGCGGATCGCTGTGATTTGCAATCGCACACTCGCTGCGGCGCGCAAGACATATGAAGTCGCTGGGATCGATGCGAGCGATGTTGTCGAATGCGAGACCTCTGACCAAGTCGATGACGCGATCCGTAACGGGAAGTATGCGATTACCAGCAGTGTTGATGCGGTTAACGCATCCGCCGGCGTCGAGATCGTAATCGAGTCGACCGGACACGTTGAGTACGGCGCGAAGGTGACGCTCTCAGCCATAGAGCATGGCAAAGAAATGGTCTCCATGAATGTCGAACTGGATGCCACCGTCGGTCCAATCCTGAAACACAAAGCCGATCAGGCTGGGGTCATTTTGTCTGGCTGCGATGGCGATCAGCCCGGCGTTCAAATGAACCTCTATCGTTATGTTCAAACGCTCGGTCTAAAGCCCATTTTATGCGGCAATATCAAAGGCCTACAGGATCGATATCGTAATCCGACAACGCAGGCAGAGTTCGCGAAGACCTGGGGGCAGACGCCGCACATGGTTACGTCCTTCGCGGATGGAACAAAGATCTCCATGGAGCAGGCCATCACTGCCAACGCAACGGGCATGAAGGTCGCTCAGCGCGGGATGATCGGGATCGAGTATCGTGGCCATGTCGATGAAATGGTCGAAATGTATGATTTGGACCAGATGCGCTCCCTTGGCGGCATCGTGGACTATGTGGTCGGCGCGGCGCCAAGCCCTGGCGTCTACGTATTCGCCGAAGCGCAAGATCCGACCCAAGCGCACTATCTCAACTATGGCAAACTCGGCAAAGGCCCGGTCTATAGCTTTTACGTACCGTGGCACCTGACGGCTTTGGAAGTGCATATCTCGGCCGCGCGGGTTGCGCTCTGTCGTGATACGGTCATCGCCCCGACGCTTACGCCAACCGTTGAATGCATTGCCACGGCCAAAATCGATTCCAAAACGGGCGAAACCCTCGATGGTCTCGGTCACTACATGACCTATGGCCAGTGCGAGAATTACGACATCGCTGAACGAGAAAACCTGCTTCCGATGGGCCTCGCTGAAGGCTGCCGACTGAAAAGCGATCTGAAAAAAGATCAGGTTCTGACATGGGACGATGTCATTCCCCCGAGTGGCAGCCTGGCTCACCAATTACGACGCGAGCAGGACGCCCTGCTCAAGTCTGCTTCTTAACACAACACTATGATGTAAACGGACTGACCCGATGAAAACCGCCGATTCAATTGTTCAAGAAGATCTCGCCAATATTGGACAGCGCCTTGAGGCCGAATTCTCAAAAATGGCTGGCAAGAAGCTGCTGATTGTTGGGGGCGCTGGATTCCTGGGATACTATCTCGTGCAGGCACCGCTCGCTTGGAACAAAGCGTCCGGACAAGCCCCGATCCATGTCACGGTTTATGACAATTGGATGCGCGGCAAACCGGATTGGATCGCCGCGCTGCAAGACGATGAGAACCTGACGCTCGCAACGCATGATGTTACCGACCCCATGCCAGAAGACGCTGGGGATTTTGATTACATCATCCACGCCGCTTCAATTGCCTCGCCGATCTATTACCGCATACACCCGATCCAAACGATGGACGCCAATGTGAATGGCCTGCGCCACTTGCTTGATTACGTCCTGATCCAAAAAGACAAGGGCACACCGGTCTCCGGATTCTTGTTTTACTCGACCAGCGAGATTTACGGCGATCCGACGCCGGAGAACATCCCGACGCCCGAGACTTATCGCGGCAATGTTTCCTGCACCGGGCCGCGAGCTTGTTATGATGAGTCCAAGCGCTACGGCGAGACGCTATGTGTGAACTTCGCTCAGCAATATGACTTGCCGATTACGATTGCGCGGCCGTTTAACAATTATGGTCCTGGACTGAAAATCACGGATCGTCGTGTTTTGCCCGACTTTGCGCGCGATGTCTTTGAGGGACGCGACATTGTCATGCTGTCGGACGGATCACCGACACGAACCTTCTGCTACATCGCGGACGCTATTGTTGGATACTTCAAAGTGCTCACAATCGGGCACCCGGGTGAGAGCTACAATGTTGGCACAGACGCCGCAGAGGTCTCCATGGCGCGGCTCGCGGATGAAGTGGTCGCTGTCGCTCGCAAGCATTGGGGCTTTGAAGGCAAAGTTGTTCGCGAGACCTCGACGGATAAAGACTATCTTACCGATAACCCTAACCGGCGCTGTCCGATCATCGACAAGGCCCGCAACGAGTTGGGCTATGAACCCCAAGTAGATTTCGAAGAAGGCTTGGAGCGCGCCATGCTCTGGTATGCCGGAAACCGTGTCGCGGAGGACGCTTAAATGAAAGTTTCAATCGTCGGCACGGGCTATGTCGGCCTCGTGTCTGGAGCCTGCCTCGCGCATCTTGGTCACCAAGTCACTTGCGTCGATATCGATCCGGCCAAGGTCGATATGATCGCCCGGAAAGATCCCCCGATTTACGAAAAGGGTCTGCAAGAGCTGCTCGACGCAAACGTGCCGGACCGTCTCAGAGCGACGACGGATTTACGGGCAGCGGTGATGGATTCAGATCTTTCCCTAATCGCTGTCGGCACCCCTTTTGACGGTCAGATCATCGATCTGAAATATATCAAACAAGTGGCCAAAGAAATCGGCGAGGCGCTTGCGGAAAAAGACAGCTGGCATATGGTTGTGGTGAAGAGCACTGTGGTCCCGGGCACGACGACAGATGTTGTCTTGCCTATCCTGGAGGAGGCTTCTGGCAAAACGGCAGGGGTTGATTTTGGCGTCGGGATGAACCCCGAATTCCTGCGCGAAGGCGAGGCGATCGAAGACTTTATGGATCCAGACCGTATCGTCTTTGGTGGAATTGATAAGCGCTCCATCGATGCGCTGGCCGAATTGTACGAGGTTTTCGAAACCGCAGACAAGGTCCGGACAGACCCAAGCACGGCGGAGATGATCAAGTACACAGCGAACTCATTGCTGGCGACTTTGATCTCTTTTTCGAACGAAATTGCCAATCTGTGTGCGGTTCAAAACGTCGATGTTGCTGAAGCGATGCAAGGCGTTCACCTTGATCGACGATTTTCTCCGATCCTTGAGACTGGCGAACGCGTTCGGCCTGGATTTGTTTCGTATGTCTGGCCAGGCGCTGGGTTTGGAGGCTCGTGCTTTCCGAAAGATGTGAAAGCGCTGGTGGCTCATGGAGAGAATTCAGGCCTGCCGATGCAGCTTCTGCGCTCGGTGATTGAAGTGAACAATCGCCAACCGCAAAAGATGATCGATATGCTGGAGGAAGGTCTCGGCGATGTGGCAGGCAAGGACATCACAGTCCTTGGCGTGGCCTTTAAACCGGGCACGGACGATATTCGCGAGAGCCCGTCCCTGCCTGTCATCGAAACTCTTGCCTCAAAGGGCGCCAAGGTCACTGCGTTTGATCCAATTGCACGGCATGAGGCTGAACATGTGCTCGGAGAGCGCGTCGTTTTCAAAGATACGCTTGAAGACGCCCTGAATGGCGCCAAGGCGATTTTGTTGATGACGGCCTGGCCAGAATTTCGAGATTTGCCCGAGAAATTGAGCAAAGGTGATAACGCGCCATTGCTGATCGATGGGCGGCGTATGCTCAACAAGAACAGCGTCGATCGCTATGCGGGGATCGGTTTGTAAGACGAAATGATGTGGGGACATTGAGAATGAAAGCAGTCATCTTTGCTGGTGGGTTCGGAACGCGATTGTCCGAAGAAACCGTGTTGCGTCCGAAACCGATGGTGGAGGTCGGCGGCCGACCCATTCTGCATCATATTATGGAAATCTACGCCGCTCACGGCTTGACCGATTTCGTCGTCTTGGGCGGCTACAAGGTCGAGTCCATCAAGGATTACTTCCTCAATTATTATCACCGCTCGGGCGATTTTTCGATCGATCTCGCCAGTGGCGATATCACGTGGTCGCGGGCGAATGCGCCGAAATGGAACGTCACAATTCTAGACACAGGTCTGAACACAATGACCGGTGGTCGATTGAAACGGGCGCGAGACGTGATCGGAGATGAGCCCTTCTGTCTCACTTATGGTGACGGCGTATCAGATGTGAACATCACCGACCTTATCGCCTATCACAAGTCCAGCGGCGCCATGGCCACCGTCACCGCGGTATCACCACCCGGGCGATTTGGCGTGCTGGGTCTCGAAACGGACAATCCGATTGTGCAGAGCTTCCGCGAAAAAGATTCCGCCGATGTTGGCCTCATCAATGGCGGTTATTTTGTCTGCAATAGCGATGTCTTTGACCTGATTGACGGCGATGAAACGGTTTGGGAACAGGCGCCGATGCGGCAGTTGGTTGAAACGGGCCGTCTTGCGGCCTTCCGTCATGACGGGTTCTGGCAACCCATGGATACGATCCGTGACCGGCAGTTCCTTGAAGCGTCTTATGCGAAGGGTGCGCCCTGGCTTAAAGGCTAGTTGGTGTAGAGCGTTCCAACATCCGTAATATCCGGCCAGGTGCGGTCCTTGTCTGAAACTTCAGTGGGCGCGAGCGGCCAATCGATCCCGATCTTCGGATCATCCCATCGCAAGCCCGCTTCAGCTTCGGGTGTGTAAGGATGACTGACCAGGTAGCTGACCTCCACGTCTGGTGTGAGGGTCTGAAACCCGTGCGCAAACCCTTTAGGGATCAACACTTGGTGTTTGTTTTCGGCGTTGAGTTCAAAGCCTTGCCATTGCAAAAAGGTCGTCGATGTCGGGCGCAAGTCGACCAAAACGTCAAAAATAGCGCCACTCATGCAGCGGATGAGCTTATCCTCGCCATGTGGCGCGCGCTGCCAATGCATACCCCGCAGCGTTCCTTTTTCTGCAGAGAATGACATGTTTTGCTGCACAAACTGGGTCGGCAACCCCGCAGCGGCGAACTCATCAGCGCAAAAGGTCCGCGCGAAAAATCCTCGATCATCACCGCGCCGCTGAAGCTCAATCAGTTTCGCGTCCTGAAGGTCTGTTGCATGTATGAGCATCTGCGTCCCCATATGCCCGATCGGGCGTGTTGGCCTAAATTATTGACTAATTCCGATAGATTGAGAGTGGAATAAGATTTGCTATTGAAGTTAGATAAGATCCAGGTGTTGCCAGGGCGACCAGGCGACGAAGTAAAGTAACAGTCGCGCGTGTGTTGCGTATTTGCACGTGCATCGAGTGGGACACAGATTGAGAATGCCTTATACAGCGCCCCCCGCTGAACCTGTTCGCGTCAAGGCTATCATGCGTGACACGACAAAGGGACCGATCTGGTTTCAGGCGGTGGCGTTTTTCTGGTTCATCTCAACATTCGCGGTATTCCCTGGCAATGCATTCTTCCTTTACCCGCTCAGCGCGGTGTTCATGGTCATTTTCTACTTTAAGCGCGATCGCATCATGCCGCTTCTGGCAAAGTGTTGGTGGATGTTCCTGATCCCCTCTTTGGCGCTCCTGTCGGTTACATGGAGTGGCTATCCGGCCTCGACGATCCGACTGGGTCTGTTCTTCTTCTTGTCCGCGCTTTCGCTTATCATCATTGGCGCGTTGATGACCGAACGCCAGATTTTGCGCGCTTTCTTTTTCTGCGCTCTGGCCGGAACGGCACTCGCGATCACAGAGCTCGGCGCCATTATGGCGACCAGCACAAGTGAGTATCTCGGCCAAAAGAACTATTATGCGATGAAGATGATGATCGGCATGATTGCCGGCTTCGCCGTTGCCATGAACAAGAATGAAAACCCGATCCTTCGACTGATGGGATTGATGTTGATACCGGTCGATTTGTTCCTGGTGCTCGCGGCCAGTTCAGCCACCTCCATGGTCCTCTCCTTCATGGCGATCTTTCTGTTGATCGTCGCACAGCTGTTCTGGGTCAGCACTAAAGGCGTGCAAGGTTTACGGTCCTTTGTCGCCGGGTTCTCTGTGGTGCTGGTCAGCGTCGGAGCTCTTGTCGCGCTCGGCGCTGTGAACAGTTCGGTTGTTAATGATGGACTCTCTGCCATCGGAAAAGACTCAACATTCACCGGACGAACGGCGCTATGGGAACAAGCTGGGCGCACCAGTGCTGAAAACCCAGTCCTTGGCGTCGGGGTCGGCGGGTTCTGGCAATATGATGTCGGCGCAGCGCAAACTCTGGCGATCAATGATGACAGAGATCCAGGGACAAAGCTCGGCTTTCACAGCGCGTATTGGGAAGCCCGCGTGCACTTGGGCTGGGTCGGCTTCGCCTGCTTATTGTTCGCCTTTGGCATGGTCCTCTGGAAGTCCGCGCAGTCTTTCATCGTCGAAGCGACGTTCGAACGCGCGTGCTTCTTTGTCGGCGCGCTGATCATGATCTCGATGAGTTTCACCGAGTCCTTCCTGTTCGGCTTTTTCCAACCCGCTGTTTACATCTTCTACTTGGCAGGGGTCACCGCGATCGCATCGGCGCATCGACAGAAAGAGGTGATCCTGAATCTCATTCCCGATGAGGAAGAAGACCAAAACTTAGTGCCCGCCATCGCCTGATCGATCGCCCACCCGATGTGGTTCAAACAGGATCCGTTGAAAGATCTCCATGTCAATAAAAACCTCTCAGTCAAATCGTGATGCTCCTGCGACGCCCGGCTTCGTCGTGATCGGCGCGATGCGCGCGGGCACCACGACCATTTATGAGATGCTGCGTCAGACCAACTTGGTCTCGGTGCCGCGCATGAAGGAGACCGATTTCTTTCTCGAGAAAAAGTATAGCCGAGGCCTCGATTGGCTGATTGAGCAGTATGATGACTTGTCTAAGCCGATCTTTGACCTGTCCCCGAACTATACGCGCTGCCGGACCTTTAAGGGTGTTCCCGAACGCATCCACGAAACCAATCCGAACGCGAAGCTGATTTATATACTCCGCGATCCGATCAAGCGTGCCTTATCTGAGTACAGGCACGGCCTGGCGATGGGGTTAGATCTTCCACCGCCAGACAAACTCTATCAGGATGGTGATCCAGGTTATGATTGCAGTCGATACTATGAGCAGCTTCAGCCCTATCTGAAGCTGTGGTCGATCGAAGATATTCACATCATCGAGTTTGAAGACCTGGTTGCCGATCAGTGGGGCACCTTGTCCAAACTGTTCAAGGATCTTGGATTGCCAGACATTCCGGTCGGACAAGAGGACGTGCACACAAACTCAGCTGATGATTTGCAGCGCATGCCCTCCTGGTGGGGCGGCCTTCGCAACCAACCTGCTGTCGAATGGGTGCGATCCAAAACGCCGCGGGACACCGTCACATTTCTCAAATCGGTTTTCTTTCGGGGTAACGCAAAGGATCTGAAAGCCGTCAAATTTCCTCCGCACACGATTGATGCGATCAGAGAAAGTCTGGTCGATGATGTCGAAGCGCTGCGCAATTTGACCGGTCGTAATTTCGCACGTTGGGATATTTAGCAAAAGCCAGTCAATGAACGATAAAATCAGGGAAATCGTCGATTTTTTGGTCGATTTTTCTCACTAAAATTCTATTGTGTTGGAAACATGGATCGCTCAACGCACCATGTAGAATAAGAGTATCTGGGATGTGTTTCCCGGTGGGACAATTGGGGACTAACTTGATGAAAGCGACGGTTATACTTCCGTGCTATAACGGTGAAGAAACTATAGCTCAGCAGATGGATGCGCTCGCCCGCCAGAACTGGCAGGACGATTGGGAATTCATCATGGCCGATAATGGCTCTACGGATCGATCGGTAGAGATCGTTTTGTCTTATTCCGATCGTATCCCAAACATCCATATTCTAAATGTCTATTCCGGCGTTGGCCCCCGCAATCCGGTCGCAGTCTCTTACACAAAAGCGTTCGAAGCCGCGAAAAGCGACATCTTCATCACGTGTGAAGCGGATGATGAAGCCGGTGATGGATGGCTCGAAGCAATGGTCGAAGCGATGCAGGACGCCCACTTTGTCGGCTCCGCGATCGATGATCACAAGCTCAATCCAGACGATATGATCCGATCAGATGAAGGTATGCAGTCTCCCTCTCAAGGGTTCCCCAATTTTATTGGGCCGATGAAGCTTCCCTTTTCTGTCGGATGTACGGTCGGCATTTCACGTCACCTTTGGAAAACGATTGGTGATCCCGATGTTGATCTTGGGAACACATGGGACGTCGATTATTGCTGGCGCGCCCAACTGGCTGGGTTTGAGCTGAAATTCGTTCCGGATGTCGTCATGCACTACCGTCAGCGGACCTCTTTCGAAGGGCGCTACAAGCAGGGTAAGCAATATGGCCTGAGCGCTGCAAAGCTGACCGCAAAATATGGCGTCAAATCGCGCGCGCGCTATCTCGCTTTCAACCTCTACCAGTTGTCGAAAGGCGCTGTGCTTCTGGCTTGGAGCACTCTGCCCGGCACGCGGCCCGCGCGTCATCGAATCTGGCGTTTTGCCAATGCACTTGGACAGCTTCAGGGCTTCAAATATGTCCGCGAAGGGCGTTCGAAAACAATGCCGATACCGGACCATTTAAAGCCACTCACCGCGCAGTAATCAAATCAGCGCATCTCATCTCCGGGACTGGCCTCTTGATTGCATCTTTAGCGATTCATAAACGGCCAACCGGGTCAAATTCCCAGTTGCATATAGGGACGGTCGCATGCCATCGCGTTTAAAACATCGCGTAGATATTCTTGTTCAACGTCAGTTGGATACGATTAGCACGGGCAATGGCGCATATCTTGAGACCTTTTTGCGGGTTATCAAACGCGCGGAATTGCGGACGCGGATTGTGTTTGCGCCGCAGCACTCTTTCGGGAACCGACCATGGGCGAGCATTCATCCGCGCCTTGGGGCTTTGATCGATGAAGTTGTATGGCCCAAGACGGTGAAGATCGGTCCTCGCTTTTGGTCTCTTTCGCCTCGCGTCTGGTTTCGGTTTGTCAAACGCGCTGTCAAAGAACTTGGATTGAGATTGGGAATTGATATCCTCGTACCGAGCTATCTCGGTCGCCCCTTGAACCGTTCGGATGAGAACGCGGTTGCGCGGGTCAGCAACAACAATCCCGGTGACATCACGATCGCAGAGTACAGCTCCATGGGACCAGTCCTGGATCGCCTGACCGGTAACTCGCGACGTGGCGTTTTAATGCATGATCTGCTGTCAGATCGAGGAAAGATTTGGCGAAATAGCGGGACCTCGCCGGACCTCTATGAAATCTCGTTCCAAGGCGAAGCCGACTGGTGCCGCTCGGCAGAGTTGATGATTTACGCATCGGCAAATGAGCTGGCAAAATTCGAGCCCTCGGTTCCAGGCAGCAAGTCGGTTTGGCTGAGACCTGAACCCCCGGTCTATGATGAGACGGTTTCAAGCGGCGTGCCGCGCGTGCTTTATCTTGGCACAACGCACGCTGGTAACACAGACGCCCTGCAGCACTTTCTCGCTGATATCTGGCCCAAGGTGCTCGCCAAAAAACCGGATCTTGAATTTTGGATCGCTGGATCGGTTGGCAAAACCCTGACCGAAGAAGAACGTGCCACCCCGGGCATCAAAGTCCTTGGCCGCGTCGAGCGTCTGGAAGACGTTGGGGGCGCAGATTCGATCGGCATCGCGCCAACGCGCCTTGCAACCGGCATCAGCATCAAAGTTGCAGAATACCTGATGCTCGACATGACATGCGTCGCCTATCCGCTTGCTGTTCAGGGGTTCAAGTCAGCCTTAAACGAACTGGTTGATCTGCCACCCACACCAGATGACTTCGCTGACGCGATTGTCTCGCTTGCGGAGGATCATGCCGGCCGCACCCAAAAAGCGAGCCTCTCGCGTAAAGAGGCCGAACGCGTCCTCGACAATCAAGAGGTTGTCGACTTTCTCCACACGGCGTTGAAGACTGAGTAGTCACTTATTTAGTTTAATCGACCAAGCTTATTGAGCTGCTGGCGCCTGTTCCATGAGCGCGCTCACTTTATCCGCATAGTCGGAAACTTCGCATTGCTCGACCACCCATTTTCGATTGATGGCACCAAGTTCAGCGCAGCGCTCGGGCGAGGCCCTGAGGTCCTCCATCGCATCCGCCAAGGCCTGCGGATCTTTTGGCGGCACAACACACACGCCTTCGACTCTGATATAGTCTTCCAAACCCGGTGACTGCATCGCAATGACGGCTTTGCCCATAGCCATCGCTTCGAGGATACCATTGACGCCGGCGGCATAGTCAACGCTGTTCAACGGAACGATAACAAAGGCGCTCTCATGATAAAGTTCGCGCAAGCGTTCGAACGAAACACGCTGCTTGCGAACGTCCACATTCGATAACTGATCTGCAGAATTGGTCTCTTCGACAAAGTAGCCAGTCGCTTGGATGATGTGCGGCAAATCCGTTTTTGCAGCCGCTTCAAACAAAGTGTCGTAGTCCCGGTTTTCCAGGCCGCATGCAAACACATATCCGCCCGCCCCAGACGATGAGGAGACACGCGAAGGATCAAAGAAAACGGTATCGACAGGATTTAGAAGCGTGTTCACCTTACCGGCATCCAGCCCAACCTCATTGATTAGGATTTGTCTCTGACGCTCACAGAACACGATGTAGTTTTTCACCAAATCGCTATCGGTCAAACGAAACAGCCGCCTGCGGCGCGCGCCCTGCCCGGCGTGAACGACGATCTGCAGCTGTCCTTTCCAGCCAACCGCGCGCAGCAACCCCGCGAGGACAAATCCCATATCCTCACTCAAAACCAAGTACTGATCGACATCGCGGCGTTGATGGAATGCCCGCAAGGCGGCGGAGTAGCGTTGAGGAAGAAGGCCATTGGCTTTACCGTTTCGGCGCTCGACCATGAGGTCCCGGGATCCGAGCCGCTTGCGATACTCGTCTAAGTCTGACCTGCGAACTGGTTCGTTCTGAGACACCCTTGGCTCCATATTCGACGCAACGTCTTAAGCCGAAACGCCGGCTCACTTTTCAACAAGCTCGGGCGTTTCGTCCCAAATTCCGTGCCAGAACCAAAGTTTGAGTTTATGGATAAAGCGACTCGTTTGGCACCAAATAAACTTGGTCAACGGCAATGCCGCCTGTCCATTCAATTTCAATCTCTTCAGCCCGATCACCGTCAAGCTTATGCTTCAATACAAAGATCTGATCGAGATCGATATTGGTCCAGGATTTGGCCAACTCGCCGTTCACAAAGAGCTTCAAATTACTTTCGTCATCGTGCGGGTTACTCACTCGGATACCAATTTCCTTGGTATCAACCGGTTCATCGATCGGCACTGTGAGGCGCCCGGTCTTGTTCGATTTCGCAAACGTCCCACGACACCACGTCCCGGCTGTGAGACGCTGGGTCCAGACGCCGGCACCACGGTCGACGCCCGCGGCCTCGGCTTCGAAAATGTATGGATTGCCTTCCGCGAGACGATCGGTTTGCCAGACCCGAACCCAGTCCACAATCGTATCTGCCGGTAGCGTCCTTGAATCAAGCTCTCCGGACCAGGCTGCCACTTCGGTCGACAGTTTGATGAACTTCTCTACCTGAGAGATTTGGTCGGGATCATCGATCTGGTAGACGGGTTGTCCATCTATGTACCAAACATATTTTTCGGGCGTCCAAAGCAAGCCATAGGTGTGGAAGTTTGACGTATCAAAATGGGTGAAAGACCGGCGCTGTCGTCCAGTTGGAAAGGGTTGGATCTTCTTTTTGTGAAATGCGCGATAGCCATCATAGTGAATGGCAAAATTCACGGACTTGTTGCGATTTTTGTTGGACGCTGGCTTGCGGGGATATCCTTCAACAATGTCAATTTCTGTCCCATCGCGACCCGACGAGTCTGCGCACCAGGTTGATCGCTCTGGCATGAGCCAAAACGCCCCCCATTGACCCGGTGCTGTGTCCAGGATCATGCGTGCTTCGAAATATCCAAATCTCTGAGCGAAGCGCAGTTCCTCACGAGGATCCGAATTGCGATAGTTGCGCGTGCGAATGTATCCGGTCCGCATTGGGTTGGAGAAGTTCCCCGTCCAGGCTTCATCTATGGAGGTGCGAAGGATCAATGCCGAGTCCGCCCCCTCAACGCGCCCGCTTATCAGCACATTCTCATCAACGGCGTAGGCTTCTTTATTGGGACCTTCGCGGATCTCCCATTTGGCATTGTCTGAACTCGGCTCGAGCCAGTCATAGCCCTCTAGAACGAAACTTCGATTGCCGCCCGCAAATGCAGGCTTTTCAAATTCGCTTTCGAAAGTGAGATACCACTCATCCCCAAGATCCGGTGGACCCACAATGGCTTCGAATTGAGGGGCGGCACAAGCTGTTGCCATAGCAACCACGGGCACGATAGACATCGCCCATCCAAGCCGGAAATATCCGCCCATTCGCATTCTACTAACCCCACGCAGTACTTGGCCTTCGAACCACGCAGCCGATGGTGTGTCAAACGCTCTCCCCCAAAAGGAGATGAATCTTTTTCAACGCGCTTCTAAGTAGCAAAATCCGACGCATTTGGGTCTTATTGCCCGGTAACTACGCACGCTTTTCTGCGCCTTCGCTGCACCGAGCAATTCCAGGTCGAGCTCGAAACAACTCTTCCGAAACTGTGCGTCTTGTGGCACAACTCGTCGCTCGGAGAGGGACATTCATGACGGCCACAATTGCGGCGATTGCCAATTTGAAGGGCGGTGTCGGTAAGTCGACGACCGCACTCATGCTGGCCGATGGATTGGCGTATTTCTACGGCGCGAACATTCTTGTGGTTGACCTCGATCCACAAGCCAGCACCAGTCAAATGCTGCTCACCGATCGCGGTTTGCAAATGGCGTTTGACCAAGGCAAGGGCGTACATCATCTGGTCGAGCAATTTATGGCCAATAAGACGCCAAATATTGGAAACCTGATATTGCCCAATGCGGTTACGCTTGAAGAGTTACGACGCGCAGAGGAGCGGGATGATCGTCTGGGCTGGATTTCGATCCTTCCTTCGCACTCTCAGTTACGCCTGACTGAAATGGAGTTGGAAGAAAAGATTTACTCCAAAGGCATGGCGCCCACCCGGCTCGCAAATTACATAGCCGGTCATATTGAAAAAGCGCTTGAGCCTCTAAAATCGCTTTACGACATCATCCTGATCGATACGCCACCCTACATGTCACCTGTGGCCCGGGCTGGGCTCTCGATTGCAACAAATTTTATCACACCAACCCTCGCCGACTCGGTTTCAATTTGGGGAACCAAGCAGTTTTCGGATTGGGTCTCGACTCAAATTACCCCGCATTTGGCCTCCCGAAACTTCATCGTCATCACGCGATTCCGAAACACAAAATATGCTCGAAACGCAGAGAAGCAGCTTAAAGAAGTCCATCTAAAAGGCCGGACTTTTGGACCAAGAATTCCAGAATCTGTGCAGGCTCTTAATGCTATGGATCGCATGGATCTCGACAGCTACTCGACGCTTCGCGGAAAGTATGGCCGACTGCGCAACGATGTTAAAAAGCTGTCCGAGACGTTTGTGAATTTCCTCGCCCATCGCAGCAACAACACGCCACCCTCCATGGTGCGCGACTAGTTAGAGTCGCTGCAAGGCACGGCGCAGCGCTGTGAGGTCAGCTGGCAGGTCAGTTTCAACAAAAATGGGCTGTTTTGTGATCGGGTGGATAAAGCCGAGGCTCGCGGCATGGAGTGCTTGTCGGGTGAGCCTCCGCGCCAGATTTGTGGCGTCATCGAAAGCCTCTCCGCGCCCATACGCTTTGATACCACGATGTCGCCCATAGACCGGATCACCAATCAGAGAACACCCGAGATGCGCCATGTGAACGCGAATTTGATGCGTTCGTCCCGTTTCAAGCTTGCATTCAATTAACGCGGCGGCCGGGCGCGCCTCAACCTTGCTGATCTCTGCATATGTCTCGAGCGCCTTATAATGAGTGATCGCGTGACGACCTTCTCCATCCGGCACAACTGCCATTTTCTTCCGGTCCCGCGGGCTGCGGGCGATATCTGTTTTGACAGTGCCTGCGCTTGGCCGCGGACTGCCGCGGGTCAGCGCAAGATAAGTCCGATCAATGTCATGGGCGGCGAAAAGTTCGGAAAGCCCCTTATGAGCGGGCTCCGTTTTGGCGACGACCAACACTCCTGTCGTGTCTTTATCGATGCGATGCACGATTCCGGGACGCTCAACTCCGCCAATGCCCGGCAGTTGTCCCTGGCAATAATGCAGAAGGGCATTTACCAGCGTGCCTTGCCAACTGCCCGGCGCCGGGTGGACTGCCATACCCATGGGTTTGTTCACCAGGATCAGATGTTCATCTTCAAACAGAACATCGAGCGGAATATCCTCAGCTTCTGGAATCGCGGGCACGGGCTCCGGCATCTCAACCGAATAAATCGTACCTGGCTTGACGCCCATCCTTGGGTCGTTTTGCACTACCCGCTGACCATCACTCTGCTCGAAGACGTGTCCCTCCTTGACCAGCGATTTCGCACGCGATCTGGAAAGAGTTTCAAATCGCTCGCTCAGGAAACGATCAAGCCGGGTTCCCTTATCTTTTTCGCCTGCTAAAGCTGATAATTCTGTCATAAGAGCGGTATAAACCGACACGGCAGTGAAGGTCATGCTGTAATCGCAAATGCAGCAGCAAGAAGTGAGGCTGAAACATGGGAAAGCTGACGCGGCGGGGGCTGCTGGGAGCGAGCAGTAGCATATTAGGACTCGCCGCGTGCAATCGCGAACCACTCCTGGACCCGGAAGCACGGATTACGGTTAGCCCCGATGATCGCACGGCTTATCCAGGCACGGTGAACTTCATCCATGGGGTCGCCTCTGGAGACCCATTGCCAGACAGCGTAATCATTTGGACCCGGGTGACACCCGATGCGGCCCTTCCCGGAATGTCCATCCCGATCAGCTTCGGTGTTTTTGAAGATGAGGCGCTCGAAAGACCCGTCCGCTATGGGCAGGGCTATGCCGTGCCGGAACGCGACTACACGGTAAAGGTCAATCTGACTGATTTGGAGCCGGACAAGGAGTACTTCTATCGTTTCATCGCCAAAGTCACGACCGGTGATGTGAGCTCACCGCTTGGGCGGACGAAAACCACTGCGGCAAGCGGCGATAAGCCTGTCCAGTTTGCTGTTATCTCATGCTCCAATTTTCCGTTCGGATATTTTCACGTCTATCGAGACATCGCCAACACACCGGACCTCGATGCAGTGATCCATCTTGGCGATTACATTTATGAATATGGCATTGACGGCTATGGGGGGGATGTCGGTCAAGAAATCGATCGTAATCACGAGCCACCCCTGGAAATCGTAACACTGGACGATTATCGCACGCGGCACGGCCAATACAAAACCGACCCGGACTTGCAAGCAGCGCATGCGGCAGCGCCTTGGATTTGTACTTGGGACGATCACGAAAGCACCAATAACTCCTACCGCTCCGGCGCGGAGAACCACAATCCGGAATCAGGCGAAGGCAATTGGACGGATCGCAAACAGGCCGCGGTTCAGGCTTATCTGGAATGGATGCCAGTTCGGGACCCGGAAGTCGGAAAAGCTCGCGAAGCCCTTTATCGTCGCTTCGACTTTGGTGACGTCGCCTCGGTTATGTGCCTTGAAACGCGGCTCACTGGCCGATCTGATGAGATCAGTTGGTTCACCGAAATCGGAGGACTGGAACCGGCGCAGGTGCCACTCGCTGCGGCCGGCACGATGGTCAAAGTTCAGGACCCAGAGCGCACAATGCTTGGTGCTGTGCAAGAAACCTGGCTCGCCGAGCAATTGTCAGACTCTACCGCCAAGAACAAGTCTTGGCAGGTCCTTGCCAATCAGATTGTTATGGCGCGGGTGCGACCGCCGAACTTTACTCAAACACTGACCGACGAACAAAAGGCGGGCCAAGACGTCGGCTATATCCAGCAATTGATCCCGTTCAGTCAGCTAGGCTTACCTTTCAATCTCGACGCTTGGGATGGCTTCCCGGCGGCCCGTGATCGACTTTATGCCAGTGCCAAAGCCGCAGGGGCGCGTTTGGTCACTCTCACGGGAGATACGCACACAGCCTGGGCCAACACTTTAGTCGATGGCGACGGGGAACGCCGTGGGGTTGAGTTTGGCTGTACGTCCGTGACGTCACCAGGGCTCGGTCTATACATCAAAGAGGTTCCAGATCTTGGGGCGCAATTTGTTGACGCCAACCCGGAAGTCGACTTCTACGATCCATTCGACAATGGCTGGACCCTAGTCACCCTGACTAAGGATGAGGTGACCGCAGACTATCGCAAGGTCACTGATGTCACTCAAGAAACCTACGAAGCAACGGATGTAGCAATATTTAAAAGCAACTTAACAAATCAGGGGTTAACGCCACTTTCAAAGCTATAAATAAGTATATCTCCCTCTCCTGATACGGTTTTCGAGGACTATACTATTAACAAAATTGCCGAATCGCTTATTGCTTAACCTATTCCTGTCAGAGTCTTACGAGGTAAACAGATGAGGAAAGGACAGTTCGATCAGGGGAAGAAAAGCGAAAAAACTAAGATACGGGTATCTCACGAAGGTAAGCGCGCTTTGCAAGCCAAAGCGCGAACAGAGATTAAAAATCTTAGCGCGCCTATTCGCGAACGCCTAAAACCTTATTTGAACCTTTCATCTCGGCGAGCCCCTTTCTTCCACCTGAGCAGTTCTCGTTCGGTACGTCGTCGAGCGATTTCGGTGCCCCCTCCCACAGCTCTCGCCGTTGTTGCCGCTGCTTTTACCGTTGGCTGCCTCAGCCTACCCATAAGCACGGATAATGATGTCGGGCTTATTATTCACGGCGACTTCCCAGCGCCAGAAAGTGCGTCATATCCACGACAGGAATTCTACAGAGCCGTCTTTGCATCCTATGGCGAGACTGGCATGATCGAAATAGACGACCCCCTTTCCGATAGCCACGACTATCTAGTGCAGTATAAAGCCCGGCACCTTTCTGGAGGAGCGACTGAGGTTTACTTTGAAATCATTCGCGGTCTGGAAAACGGAACGCTCGTCGCGACACCCTATCTCATTGCAGAACCTTCGGGCTTTGCACGTATATCTTTTACGTCTGAATCCGGAATGGATTACGATCTCGCTATGAGTATCCGCTAGCGCCGCGACACCCTTGCTCGCTTAGAAAATCCATGCTGTCTCGCGCCCAATAGAGACAGTTAGGAGGGCGCTATGGGCGTGTTGGACGGAAAAGTCATTTTGGTCACAGGCGGTGGCAATGGCATCGGGAAAGAATGCGCTTTGCAGGCCGCGCGCGAAGGCGCCAAAGTTGTCGTCAACGATCTTGGCGGCACGCTCACCGATGATGGCGGTGCCTCGGGCGATGCGGGTTTGGCCGAACAAGTCGCCCAGGAGATCCGAGACGCTGGCGGAGAGGCTGCTTCGAACTCTGAAAGCGTGACCGATATGTCGGCGGTCCAAGGCATGGTCGAGCAGGCCAAAGACACGTTTGGTGGTTTGCACGGGATCATCAACCCCGCTGGGATCCTGCGCGATGGCATGTTCCACAAGATGAGTGAGGACGATTGGAAAGCCGTTATCGATGTGCATCTACATGGCTCCTTCAATGTCACCCGCGCCGCAGTCGAGCACTTTCGGGAACAAGAATATGGCAGCTTTGTCCTGTTCACCTCAACCTCAGGCCTAATCGGCAATATTGGCCAAGCCAATTACGCCGCAGCCAAAATGGGCATTGCCGGACTGTCGCGGATCATCGCGATGGAGGGCACACGCAAGAATGTCCGCTCGAACATCATCGCGCCGTTTGCTTGGACCCGTATGATCGCGTCTATTCCAGTGAAAGACGAAGCTGGCGCCGAACGTGTCGAACGCATGCGGACGGGCATGCGCGCCGATCAAGTGGCCCAGCTCGCTGTTACGCTTTGCGCGGATGGCGCCAAGCATGTGAACGGCCAGATTTTCAGCGTCCGTGGCAATGAAGTGGTGCTGTTTAGCCAGCCGCGTCCGGTGAAATCTGTGTCACGTCTGGAAGGATGGACACCAGAAACGCTTATCGAACAAGGCTTTGGCGCAATGGAGGGGAGTTTCACAGACCTCGGAGCTACAACCTCTGTGTTCCCTTACCCACCGGTCTAAGCTATTCCAGAGGCCTGGGAATTGCACTTAGGGCGACATGCAGGACGACACGCAATCACAACCGATTGAGCAGGTGGAAACCCTGCCGGACGGCGCTGTGCCTTCTAAACTGGTTGAGGGGCCAGACGGGGAATTGTATTTTGTCCCTGACGCGGACGTAGAGACCGTCGCCGAGCCGGTCGCGGATACTCCATCAAGCGGCATGCTTTCATGGGCAGACCCGATCCTTGCAGATCCTATGGGCTGGATACAGGCGAACTTATTGAACGCCGACATGTTGATGCCAGTCCTCTGGCAAGTCGGGGCGATCCTCATCGCGCTCTTAATTGGTGCGTCCTTCACCGCACGCGCCAAAAGCCTGGTTGAGGCTGGGGTTGCGCGACTTCCTGAAAACCTAAGAAACGCTGTTTCGGAGACGCCACCAAAGCTTGTCCGGCCGGCTCTGTGGGCCGCTCTTCTATATGCCGCGCAAGCTGCGATGGCAGGCGCCGCTATAGACAGCGCGCTGGTGCGCATTGCGTCCTCTCTGTCCCTTGCCTGGCTGCTGATCAACATCGTCACGGCCTTCTTACCCCAATCCTTTCGCAAGCCTGCGGGATGGGTGATCTGGATATTCGCTGCGCTCTATGCCGTGGGCATTCTAGATGAAGTGATGGCTTGGCTGAACTCGATTGGGCCTCCGTTCGGCGGCCGGATCATCAGCCCGGTCTTCGTCGTCCAGGCCATCGCGACGGTGGCGCTGTTTATGTTTGCGGCAAACTGGCTCGCAAAAAAGCTCAAGACACGGGTCGATGAACTGCCGCAAGTTGAGCCGTCATTGCGGATATTGATGGGCAATGCGGTCCAAGTCGGTCTGTTCTTTGGGGCGGCATTGCTGGCCATGGCAGGCCTCGGCATTCCGCTTTCCGGTCTGGCCGTCCTTGGTGGCGCGATTGGGGTTGGGCTCGGCTTCGGCATGCAGCAAATCGTCGCCAACTTCATCTCTGGCGTGATCTTGCTGACCGACCGCTCCATCAAACCGGATGATGTCATCGAGGTCGACGAGACTTATGGCGTCGTGAACTCTTTAGGCCTGCGCTATGCTTCAGTGATTACCCGCGACGGAAAAGAACACTTGATTCCGAATGAAATGCTGATCACGGACAAGGTGGTGAACTGGTCGTACTCGAATAAAGAAGTCCGCGTGAAACGCCGGCTCCGCGTGGAGTATGAGACCGATTTGCGCGAAGCTGTCGCGCTGGTCGAGCAAGGCGCTATGCAGACCGATCGCGTGCTGGCCCGTCCTGCTCCAAAGTGCCTGGTCATGGAGTTCGGCGATGAAGCGATTGAAATCGAGGTTCGGTTTTGGATCAATGATCCCGAGAATGGCGTCTCGAATGTCTCGTCCGCGGTGATGCTCAACATTTGGGACCGCTTCCGCGAAGCTGGCATCGATATCCCACTGCGCCACGAAGATGTACTCATCACGCCAGGATCGACTCTCAAAGTAGAGATGGTCAAAGCCAAGACAGACGAAGACGCTTAGCGCTTACGTCTAACAAGGCTTTGGCAACTTCTCTGGCTTAAAGCGAACGGAGAGCCTTTAGGAGATCCGGTTCGTGACCACGCTTTCGATCGTCGTGCCAATGTACAATGAAGAAGCCGCGCTGGACGGCTTTTTTGGACGATTACAGCGCGTCTTGCAGACCGTGACGCCCGCTTACGAGATTATCTGCGTCAATGATGGAAGCCGAGATCATACCTTGGCGAGACTTCGTGACATCGCGGACGCTGAGCCGCGCGTTAAAGTGGTCAATCTTTCGCGAAACTTTGGCAAAGAAATCGCTTTGTCTGCGGGCCTCGATCATGCCACAGGCGACGCTGTCATTCCGATTGATGCGGACCTGCAGGATCCACCAGAAGTCATTCCGATGATGATCGCAAAATGGCGCGCTGGCGCGAAAGTTGTTTTGGCAAAGCGACGCGATCGATCCTCTGACAGCTGGCTGAAACGCCTCACGGCCAATGGCGCCTATTGGCTGTTCTCGAAGCTGGCGCGCCCGCAAATTCCTCAGAATGTGGGCGACTTCCGTCTCATGGATCGGGTCGTCGTCGACGCCATAAAGCGCTTGCCGGAACGCTCACGCTTCATGAAGGGCCTGTTCGCCTGGGTCGGATATGAGCCCGAAATCATCGAGTATGATCGCGAAGAGCGGACGGCTGGTGAAACCAAGTGGAATTATTGGAAGCTCTGGAACTTCGCTCTGGATGGGATTACGTCTTTCTCGTCCCTCCCTCTTCGCATCTGGTCTTATCTCGGGTTCGGCGTGAGCCTATTAGCGATGGCTTATCTTGTTTGGACGGTGGCGAAGACGGTGATCTTCGGACTGGATGTTCCCGGCTATGCGTCTCTGATGTGCGTCATTCTCTTCTTCAATGGAATCTCCTTGATTGGCATTGGTGTAATTGGCGAATATCTCAGCCGGATCTTTACCGAGGTAAAGGCGAGACCTCTCTACATCGTGGCAGAAACGATCGGATTTGAAGCGGTCGCGCAAACTCATCCCTCTGCTCACCAGAAACACGCATGAGCTGACCGCAAAAAAATAACAAAAGAGTCATATTTTCCCTATTGACCACATTTGTAGTCATCGTTATTGACCACAATTGTAGTCAAAAGGTGAGACGATGAGCCTGCAAATCACTCCTGCCGAATTGGAAATTATGAAGGTGCTGTGGAAACGTCCCGGCATCGGGGCGTCAGAAATTGTTGACGCGCTCGATGGTGAACAGGACTGGAGCCCCCGCACCGTGAAGACCTTGCTATCCCGCTTGGTCGAGAAGGGTGCGCTCGATACGATCGCAGACGGACGACGCTATTTGTACCGTCCGCTGATCGCAAAGCGCGATTACCAAAAGAAAGAAGCCGGACAGTTGATTGATAAACTGTTTGGCGGACGTGCCGCGCCTTTGGTGGCGCAACTTGCTGATGCCCGCGGGCTCAGCACTGATGACATCGAAGAACTCGAAGCTCTGTTGGGGAGACTGAAGCAATGAGCTGGACTGAATTCCACCCACTGATCCAAGAAGCGACTTTGACCACGCTCGCCGTCGGACTGCTTGTCCTTCTGGTTCTGGTCATTCGTAAACCGTTTGCCCGCCAGTATGGCGCCAAAGCAGCTTATTTGCTCTGGGCGTTGCCGCTCGCGCGCTTTGTCATGCCGCCACTGCCAGGCAATTGGTCTCTGGCAGGATTGCTCGGCTTCAATCGCCCAGCACCGGTGACAACTCAGCCCGTCCCAACTGAATATGTTCGGGCGCCCGTCGTAGAGGCCGTCGAGGTGGTTCCCGCTACCGACGCTTTCCCGGGTGTGATCGAAGCAACAACAAATGCGCGCGAATTCGCTGTGCTCGCGGCGCCAGAGCCAACAGCCGCCGTGACTTCAAGCGGAACCAGCTTGCTAGAGGCCACCCTGGCCCAGGCTCCCCTGATCCTGACGTGTGTCTGGTTCGTTGGGGTGGCTCTCTGGCTTGGACGGTCCATCCACCAACAACGGCAATTCTTGTCTCTGATTGAAGCAGACTCCGAGCCGGCAGATCCGGAGACCGTTGAACAGACCCATCGGATCGCGAAACAGCTCGGCATTAAAAAGGTCCCAGATGTCCGTGCGAGCTTGCTGTGCAGTGGTCCACTAGTCACCGGTCTGAAGAACCCAGTCATCCTTCTCCCAATGTGGTTTGAGGAAGACTATGAAGCCGCCGAGCGTCGCGACGCGCTGGTTCACGAACTGATGCACCTGAAGCGTCGTGACCTTTGGGCCTTCCAAGCTGCCCGCATCGTCGCTGCGACCCAATGGTTCAACCCGCTTGCCTATATGGCGCTCCGGGCTTTCCGGACCGATCAGGAAGCCGCGTGCGATGCCGATGTCATCGCTCGGGCAAAACTCTCCCCGGCCGCTTATGGCCGAACCCTGGTCAAGGCTGCACGCCTTGCCCGCCCCTCGGATCGTCGCATCGCTGCGGCGAGCCTCACCCTCGCTCATCCCATAAAAGAAAGACTAATAATGATGACGCACCCTACCCCCACGCTCCGTAGCCGTTTAATGGGCGGCGCCCTGGCAGCCACCCTCGGCGCAGGCGCAATCTTCGCCACGGCCTCTTGCACCAACTCAGTCGCTCAAGAACTGGACGGTGCGCCACAAGACGAAGCTTCGATCGAAACCGATGGCGAGAACGTCTTCGTCTTCGATGGCGACAATGATATGAGCTTCGCAGTCACGGTCGATGGGGAAACCTTCTCCTTCAGCATGGCTGATCTTCCGCCGATGCCGCCAATGCCTGCGATGCCCGCAATGCCAGGCTTTGAGGGCATGGTGTTCGAACAGGAAGGCAACAGCTTCCGCATGGAATTCGACACCGAAAAGCTGCAAGCCATGGAAGACAGCCCGGAATTTGCCGAATGGGAAACCAAGATGGAAGCCTGGGGCGAGGAAATGGAAGCTTGGGGCGAGGTCGTTGAAGAACGCGCAGAATCCTGGGCTGAACAGTACGAGCCACAGATTGAAGCGTGGGCCGACGCACAGGCTGAGCGCTGGGAAAGCCGGGTCGAGCTGATGGTTGAGCGCGCCGAAGCACAAGCCGAACGCGCCGAAGCGATGGCCGAACGTGCCCAGGAACGTGCTGAAGAAAAGGCGCAATGGGTCGAACGACGCGGTGAGTATACCGGTGTCACAGAGCCCGAAACCCGCGAATTCGGGACCCGAAACTTTAACAAGGTCGATGTCGGCAGCGGAATTGCTGTGGTCTATACTCAAGATCCGAATGCCGAGGTCACCGCAACTCTGAAGCGCGGCAGCTGGGACCAAGTCGAGATCAAAGTCTCTGGTGACACGTTGATCGCGCGTAAGAAGAAGAACAGCAAATGGGGCCGCTATGGACCACAACTGACGGTCTATGCGTCTTCGCCTAATCTGACCGAAGTGGACGCCTCTTCTGGATCGTCTTTCAAAGGCAGTGTTGTAGCGGGCGATCTCAGCATTGACGCCTCCAGCGGTTCGTCCCTCTCTATGGAAGGCGCTTGCGATAGCCTGGAGCTAGATGCTTCTTCCGGCTCCAGCATCTCGCTCAGCAAGCTTGAGTGTGTGAGCGCGAATGTGGATGCGTCGAGCGGCTCTTCGATCAGCGTTTACGCCTCAACCAAGGTGAATGTTGATGCCTCCAGCGGATCGTCGATCTCGGTCAGCGGCAACCCAAGCGATGTGACCACTGACAAATCAAGCGGGGCCTCTGTCCGCATCCGATAAATCGATCTCTCCTCCCTGGGACCAAACGTACAGGTCTCCCCTTGAGAGTAAAAACCCCGCCATTTGGCGGGGTTTTTTGTTTGCTGGGTGATCCATACAGAATTTGCATAATTGAATTCAAACCGCGCACTCTACTGGTTCTGCCCGCAAGGGCCATTTTGGGGTCAACGCAACCCTTAAGGAGGCAATCATGATTGAGATCAGACGCTTTTCCGACCTTGGAACCTTTCAAAACGATTGGCTGAACGCCCACTATCACTTTTCATTTTCGCACTATTATGACCCGGATCGCATGGGTCACGGCAAGCTGCGGGTCTGGAATGACGATACAATCCAACCCAATACAGGCTTCCCCCCTCACGGACACCGCGACATGGAGATCATTACCTATGTCCGGAAAGGGGCGATCACACACCAGGATTCCATGGGCAATAAAGGCCGCACCGAAGCTGGCGACGTCCAGGTCATGAGTGCTGGCAATGGCATTCAACATTCGGAATGGAACGCGGAAGGTGAGGACACTACGATCTTTCAGCTCTGGATCGAACCGGCGCACGCTGGCGGCAATCCGGACTGGGGGGCCAAGGCGTTCCCGAAAGCTGACCGTTCCGGTGAATGGGCGACCCTTGCGAGTGGTCATGGCGAAGATGAGGCCCTGCCAATTCGTCAAGACGCCGCCGTCCTGGGCGCCACCCTGAAGGCCGGCGAAAGCCTAGACTATGAGGTCAAAGCTGGACGCTATGGCTATTTGGTGCTCGCCGCCGGGTCCGTTGAGTTGAATGGTGAAGTGCTCCACGCCCGCGATGGCGCGGCGATCACAGGCGCTGCAACACTCACGCTGAAAGGCCTTGAGGACGCAGAAATTGTGTTCGTTGACACAATTTAATCTTCGGCTCTCTCAGCCGTGATTGGAACAGGATGGAATATTGCTCTATATTCCATCTTGTTCTGTTTGCGAAAGGAGCCCCGCTTATGAAAACGATCATTGCTGCCATCGGTGCACTTGCACTCTTACCTGTAGCGGCCGCGACAGAAGTCTCTGTCTCGTTCAGCGAAGACTTTGCTGACGAATTGACCGAAAATTATGGGGAGCGTGAGGGCGAACGTCTGACCGAAGACATTGTCGACGACCTCACCAAAGCCTTTGAACGCGCTGGTGTAGATCCGGCCAAAGTCGACATCACCATTGTCAACGCCAAGCCAAATCGCCCGACCTTCCAACAAATGCGCGACAAACCCGGCTTGGATCCGTTCCGATCGATTTCACTGGGGGGCATGAAGCTGGAAGGCACGGTCTATGACGAAACCGGTAATGTCCTCGCATCAGAGGAATATGGCTGGTTCGAAAACAATATTCGCGACGTGCTCGGAAATGCGGTCTGGAGCGACGCCAATCGCGCCTCACGCCGCTTTGCAAAGAAGCTCGCAACGCAGCTTAACGAGAGCTAACCGCGCTCTCCGGGATAAATCTCGCGGCCATCGACTTCCAAACGGAACAGATCTGGTCGCGAGTAATGCCCGGCCGGGTCGCTCGCGACTTTACACGCCCGCGCCAGAGCCAAATCGGCCTCAGCGACCAACACCCCTTCTTCATCCGTCAGGACGCCCGCGACCACTTCTCCGCGCGGGTCGATGATCGCCGCACCTCCATTGTGATCAAACTCATAGAGTGATCGAAACCGCTCCGGAACGTGTTCTTCCAAACGAACTCCTGCTGAGCAGATCACCCAAGCGCCCGCCTGGCTGGCAAAGGCGCGGCTGAGCAAGAGCTGGCGTGCCCATACCGGTTGAGAGGGCGCTTCTCTGGGTTCTCGTCCTGGCCATGCGGCGACATGAACATCCACCCCTTGCGCCATCAGAGCGTAGGCCGGCAGCACAGCATTGTGTTCCCAGCAATTGAGCGCAGAAAGGCGACCCCAATCGCGTTGTACAGGCTTTAACCCCTTAGCGTCGCCATCGCCCCAGACAGATCGCTCATGATGTGTGGGTTTCAGTTTTCGGTGCCGGTTGAGCAGTGTTCCATCGCGCCCGATCGTCAGCATGGTGCAATAGAGGGTGGCTTCGGTTTGCGGATCGAGCTCGTTCACACCGATGACCAGATCCGCTTGTGCCCGTTTTGCTGCCTTGCAGAGTGCGGCGACCTCCGGGCCATCCAGACGGACCCCATTCTTGAGGAGTTCGCTCGCCGCCTGCCACCAGGTGTCTGAGAGCGGGCTATCGATGAAAAAGGGGTAGCCTGGCAGCCAGGCTTCGCCAAAGGCGATCACATCGGGTTTGTCCTTGGCAGCTTCGGCGATCCATTTAAGAGCGATCTCAAGGCTAGCCTGTTTATCGAACAAAGCGGGCGCCGCCTGAACGGCGCAAAGTCGAACGGTGTCAGTCATGGGTTCCGATACGCCGAAAACCAAGCGAAAAACAAGCGCCTCACAAAAAGTTTGATCGGCTGAGCTAGGTTAAAAATGCGCCCCTTAACTGATCTCGCTCTGCAGCGCCGACCCCAAGCGTCTCATCCAAATACCTATCGAGATCGCCCGCCTGGCTCTGGATACTCTCGAGCGCTGCTTCCAGGAATTTTACGTCCACCCCAACAAAGGGCTGATAGACCTGATCGTCGTAGCTTTTGCCGATATACTCATTGAACATGCGCGCCATTTCAGGCAGTCGCTGATCAACTTCTGCTGCCGTATTCGTCAGCTCATAATCTGCAAAAATTGCGTCCCTATCGACGCCGAGGACGTGGTGCGTCAGGGCACAGAGAATCCCGGTTCGGTCTTTCCCGGCGGCGCAGTTCACCACCGCAGCTTCATCCCCGTTCAGCGCCCCAAGGGCGCGGAACCAAGCCGAAAAGGTCTCGACATGCTGCGCCTTAAACGGCGCGTCACGGTAATAGTCGACCATCCAGCCATGCGCTTGACTGGCATCAACCTCGACCTCGGATAAGAAGCGAACGTGCGGGGCCTGCGTCGCTGAGCCTTTCTCACTTGAAATCACCTGAACGCCTTCGACGGGCCAGCGGTGACCATGGCGCTCGCGCTCGTCTGGGCGGCGAAGATCCGCCTGCACTTTGATATTATAGGTTTGGAGCGCTGCCATGTCGGCATCGCTTGCCTCACCGAACTGGGCCGAACGGAACAGGACACCGGCGCGGATGGCGCGCCCCCCCGCTCCGGAATATCCGCCAAAATCTCGAAAATTGCGGACATTTTCGAAGCTTTTTACTCGATCCTGCATCAGGCTCCCCTATCGGAATGGCGGTTCGTCGAACGCGCGCAGCTTGCGACTATGTAGTTTGGCATCGCCGCTCGCCAATTTTTCGAGCGTCGCCACACCGATTTGCAGATGCTGACCGATTGATTTTTCATAAAACTTGTTCGCAGCGCCCGGCAGTTTGATTTCGCCATGAAGCGGCTTGTCAGACACGCACAACAAGACGCCATAGGGCACGCGTAAGCGAAACCCATTGGCGGCAATCGTGGCACTTTCCATATCGATCGCGATCGCGCGGGATTGGTTGAAGCGCCGGGCACTGTCGGTGAACCTGAGCTCCCAGTTACGATCATCTGTTGTAACCACGGTGCCGGTTCGTAAGCGTTTTTTGAGCTCTTCACCGCTCTCACCAGTCACTTCAGCAGAAGCTTCCTGCAACGCCACCTGAACCTCGGCGATGGGTGGAATCGGAATATCCGGCGACAGGACATCGTCCAGAACATGATCATCGCGCAAATAAGCATGCGCCAATACATAATCGCCGATCGCCTGACTGTGCCGCAAACCACCACAATGGCCGACCATGATCCAGCACTCTGGTCGAAGGACCGCGAGGTGATCCGTGATTGTTTTCGCGTTAGATGGCCCAACCCCAATGTTTACGAGGGTAATGCCCGATCCATCAGGGGCTGTCAGATGATAGGCTGGCATTTGAAAACGTCGCCACGGAGCGTTGTCGATCGCCTCTCTCGCGTTCTTGGTGTCTTTGTCGACAACCAAACCACCGGCTACCGAGAGCTTCTCGTAGCGACCGCCTTCTTCGAGCTGACTCAGTCCCCAATCGACAAACGCATCGACATATCGATGATAGTTGGTGAACAGCAGATAGCGCTGAAAATGGGCGGCTGGCGTCCCCGTATAGTGCGCCAGGCGTTTGAGGGAAAAATCCGTCCTCGGCCCGTCAAAAAGCGCTAGAGGCCGGTGTGCATATGGCTCAAAAAGCTCTCCATCCGCAATCTCGTCGCCAATGTCAGATAGTTGGGGTGCTGGAAACCACTTGGCGAGTTCGGCTGGGTTGATCTCATCCAGCCCATCGGCTTGGCCCTGATCCCACACATAAGCGTATGGAATTTCAGCCGAAGACACTTGAACCTCAACCTCGACATCATAGTCGCGCATCAGAGGTTCCAGCTGTTCTCGCAAATAGTGTCGGTAAAATTCGGGTTGTGTGACCGTCGTCGAATACGTGCCTGGTTCAGACATTTTGCCGAACGCGCGTGAAATCGGCGGCGGGGGGCCATCTGGATTGTAGCGTATGATCAGTTCGGGATAACAAAATGCGCCGTTTGCACGGTCATCTGGATCTGGCGTTTTCCCGTTATGGAGGAAATCTTGCAGCGATGCGTTCAGCGTGTTCACGGACTGCGCATAGAGCTTAATCAGCTCGTCTATTATTTCTTTTGGATTATCAAGTTTCGTCATGGCCTCCTTTGGCGCAATCGCGTTTCGCGGTCAACTTGGCAAGCGGACGAAACGTGGGACCGTCGCGCCCTGGACCCAAGTGTAAAGCTCACATTAGCAATTGGATGCGTAATGAACATGCGCCCTTATTCAAAGCGCCGGTAGCGCTCACGGGCGGAGAAGCGAAAGCACGGGACATGGATCGAGCCTCACTCTCTCAACTTGCACGGTTCGTGCTGGTCGGCACGCTCGGCTTTGTCGTGGATGCCGGGATTACCCTGACGCTTATTCACCGTGGGATCGACCCTTATACGGCGCGCGTCTTTGCCATTGCCTTAGCAATGATGGTCACTTGGCGATTGAACCGCGCTCTGACATTTGACACCAGCAATTCAAACCAAACGCGCGAGGGATTCCGTTACTTTTCCGTGGCGCTCATCGCTGCAGCTCTAAACTATGCCATTTATGCCGGTTTGTTGATCGCCGTGCCAAGTGTGGCACCCTTAGTCGCCTTGATGATTGCCATCGCAACCGTCACGGTTCTCTCGTTTCTCGGTTATCGCTACCTGGTGTTTAAGGTCGCCGCCTGACCAGATGACCCATTTTGCGACCGGGTTTGGCGTCGCGCTTTCCATATAAAGTCAGCACGCCATCAGCCGCGAGTACTTCTGGTGGAACGAGCGCCTCTTCTCCAAGCAGATTGAGCATTTCGACATCGTGGAACCGATCCACGGGGCCGAGCGGCCACCCTGCCACTGCGCGTATGTGCTGCTCGAATTGGCCTGTCGCACACGCTTCTGGAGTCCAGTGCCCTGAATTGTGAACGCGCGGCGCAAACTCATTGGCCAGGAGGGACCCATCTTCGAGCACAAAAAACTCCAACGCCAGAACCCCAACATAATCGAGTGCATCGGCAAGCGATTTCGCGGCGTCGTAGGCGCGATCAGCAACGGCTTCGGGCAGGTCGGCGGGTACGACGGAGCGTTTCAAAATCCCATTTACGTGTTCGTTTCGAGGAATATCGAAACACATCGACTCGCCTGCCCGGTCGCGTGCAATGATCACTGACACCTCTCGCTCAAACGGAACCATAGCTTCAATAATGCAAGGCGCATGTTTCAGCGCCCTGTGTGCCGCCTCATAGTTATCGCCAGCTTCAAGCCGGGCCTGGCCCTTACCATCATAACCATCGCGGCGGGTCTTGAGGATGCCCCTACCATCAAAGCGGGCGATCGGGTCGCTGACATCGGAGGCTTGATCGACTTGTGCAAAATCACCTGTCGCAATTCCACACGCTCTGAGAAACGCCTTTTCCACCAATCGATCTTGAGAAACCTCTAGAGGTTTTGCGCCCGGACGAACCAAGTGCCCAGCCTGAAGGAGAGCTTCAGCCGCCGCGACGGGGACATTTTCGAATTCGTAGGTGATCGCATCGCACATTTCTGCCCACGCTAATAACGCCTGAAGGTCTGTATAGTCGGCAGCAACGTGCGCAGCAGCAATCCGGGCGGCAGGACAATCCTTTTCCGGGCAATAAATCGATACATCAAAGCCAAGCGCTGCGGCCGAACTTCCAAGCATCCGGCCCAGTTGCCCGCCCCCCAAAATACCGATCGTGGCACCAGCTTTGAGAGCCGTCATTCGCTTGGAGTCTCTTGCACCGCAGCAGTTTGCTGAGCACGAAAAGCGTCGAGCTTCTCGGCCACGGTAGGATCTTCAAGAGCGATGATGGACGCCGCCAGAAGACCCGCATTCGCCGCCCCCGCTTCTCCAATCGCCAGGGTCCCAACCGGCACCCCTTTGGGCATCTGTGCGATCGAGAGCAGACTGTCGATGCCATTAAGCGCGCGCGATTGCACTGGAACGCCAAGCACGGGCAATGGGGTCATCGAGGCCGCCATCCCGGGCAAGTGCGCCGCACCGCCAGCCCCGGCAATCAGCACCTTCAGTCCGCGAGCCTGGGCCTCGCTTGCGTAGTCGTAAAGCCGCTCAGGCGTGCGGTGTGCAGAGACGATCTGCGCTTGATACGCGACGCCGAGCTCGTCCAGGAGTTCGCACGCTTTTTTCATGATTGGCCAATCGGACTGACTGCCCATGATTACACCAACGACCGGCGTATCACTGTTCGAGGTCAGGGTCATCGACTCCCCCGTTTCAAAGCGCGCAACATAAAAATGTTGCTTGCGCCGTCAACCGTTTGAACACTGGGCATCTGCGTTCGACTCCGGTACACTTCAGGGATGGTTGAATCTCTAAAACGGATCGCGTCTGATGAGACGTATAAAGCGCGCTGTGCGGCGCGCCGAGATTTGATTGCTGCGATCGGGATTGATACGGCTTCGCTTCCCTTAAATATCCGCGCCGCAATTGAAGCCCTTGCCGGAGAAGTGCTCAGCCTGCGCGAAGAACGGGAGCGACTGAAAGAAGAGCTCGAAACCGCCATCAACCTTGCGGATCGGGACACGCTTTGCCCGATTTTCAATCGCCGCGCCTTTGAACGCGAACTATCAAGAGAAATCGCGCTTGCGGAACGCTATGGCATTCCGCTTTGCTTGATCTTTATCGATTTAGATCGATTCAAACTGATCAATGACCGGTTTGGTCACGCCACCGGCGACACGGTGATCCAGCACGTCGCCCAAACGCTGCTCGATAATGTGCGCCAAAGTGACATTGTCGGTCGATTGGGCGGTGATGAATTCGGCATCGCTCTCACTCATGCAGATCTGGAGATCGGGCAATCCAAAGCATTGGGGCTGGAGTCAATTATCGGGGCGCTCACGATTCGCGATGCCGAAAATGAAACACTGGAAGCTGTCCAATTGGGCGCCTCGTGCGGCACAGTGCTTTGGCATCGCGGCCGAGATGCAAACCAACTGATCGCTGAGGCAGATGAAACCATGTTTCGCCGAAAAAACGAAAAAAAGCGGTCGCGCTAAGCGCTAGAACTGCAAGTTTTTTTCGAATTACGGATTCTCGTGGGGCAGCGCGTGACTCACCCCGCAACCTATGGTTATCTGTTGCCACAAAGACACAGAGATCATTTCAGAAAGAAGGAGTGTGCCTATGTCACTGCAAGGTCGGATTGAAGAGCTCACCAAGCGCCACGCTAAAATCGATCAAAAAATCCACGAAGAACAAAAACGACCGGCCAGTGACGATATCGTCCTCCAAGATCTCAAACGACAGAAACTTAGGCTTAAAGAAGAAATTGGTATGCTGCGCGCCAGTTAGGCGCTGATCGGTCCGGCCAAAGGCCCCGTCAGCCCATCAGTTGAGCGGCGGGAGCACGGCCATGGATAAACCAGTCACCCTGATTATTGGACTCGGCCAAACGGTCGGTGACGCGGTCGCGCGTCGTTTCCTTGACGAAGGGCATGCCGTTCTCGTTGTTGATCCGGACCGGAAACTGCTCGACGAGCTGGAAAAAACCACGGGCGATAAAATCGCCTATCATCATGGGGCTATTCATACCAAGCTCGGCCTGCGCAACGCCATGGCGGCAGCGCTCGAAACCTATCATTTCGTTGATAACGTCGTCTGCATCCCGCCATTGCCAGAGGCGGATCGGCTCATGGAGCTTGATATGGAGGACTTTGAAGCTGTCCTCATGAAAACGGCACGCGGGGCGGTTCAAACGCTACGGGTCTTTACACCGGAACTCATCGCCGAACGACCAGAAACCGAGAACGCCGCAGATCGATCGCGACAAACCGGGACGTTTACCTTCGTCTTGTCTTTGGGGGCGAGCATGGCGCAGCCGGGCTGGTTTAGCGAAACAGTCTCTCAACATGCGATCATGGGCATTGTGAAAGCCGCTGCGATTGAGCTGGCGCCAGAGGCGGTTCGGGTCAATGCAATTATTGCGTTGCGCCCGCGGGCCGAAGGACGCGAGCCATGGCTCAAAGATCGAACGCCGATGGGGCGCCCATCGCTAGCGGAGGAAATCGCTGAAACATCGGCGTTTCTGGCCAGCCCGAATAGCGCGATCATTACGGGTGAAGCGATCACCCTGGATGGAGGCCGGCGCTTCCTGTCCGGCCTGGTAACGCGAGAAGACGATTAAAAAAGCCCCCGTCCGTAGGCATGGCGACGGACGAGGGCTTCGGAATATTTTGATGAGGTTACTTTGGGTGGCAGATCACTGGCATCCAAGTGTAGCCTTTCACAAATGCGCCTGAGGTCAGGCTTGGTTCGTCCAGCACTTCGATATGGCTGAAGCGTTCCATCACCTCTTCCCAGAGAATCCGCAATTGCAACTCACCGAGACGATTGCCAACGCAACGGTGAATGCCAAAGCCGAACGACAAGTGATTGCGCGCTTGTTGGCGGTCAATAATCAGCCTGTTCGGATCTTCGTTCCAGAACCGCTCATCACGATTTCCTGAAACATACCACATGGCAATTTGGTCACCTTTTTTGATGGTCTTGCCGTGCATTTCAACATCCTCAAGCGCGGTGCGGCGCATAAAGGCGAGCGGAGTCTGCCAGCGGATCACTTCAGACACCATGTTCGGGATCAATGCGTGGTCTTTTTTCAGCTTGGCATACTCATCGGGGAACTTGTTGAGCCCATAAACAGACGCGGTCATAGAATTCCGGGTCGTGTCATTGCCACCGACGATCAGCAAGATGACATTTCCGAGGAGTTCCATCGGACTCATGTCGCGGGTCTTCTCACCATGTGCCAACAGGCTGATGAGATCGTTCTTGAGTGGCTCTTGCTTGCGCTGTTCGAAAATGCCCATGAAGGTGGTCAGGCATTCCATTAGCTCTGCTTTCCACTGATCGATACCACCAGGGCAAATATCCGGGTTCTCACGGTTGGTGACCACATCAGACCAGCGCGTGAGTTTACGGCGGTCTTCGAATGGGAAGTCAAACAGCGTGGCCAGCATCATTGTGGTAAGCTCGATGGAAACCGTGTCGACCCAATCGAATGGCTCACCGACGGGGACTTCATCGAGAATTTGCTTGGTGCGCTCGCGGATCAGGGGCTCGAACTCCTTGAGCATGTTCGGCGCGACCGCGGGCTGAACGGTTTTGCGCTGCTCGGAGTGACGCGGCTCATCCATGGCAATAAACATGGGAAGTTCGAAGTCTTCCAGTGGCTCGCCGAGGACGATCCCGCCATGCTCCCAGCTCGATGAGAAGCGTTTGTGGTCGATGTCGATTTTCATCACATCTTCATATCGGGTCACTGACCAGAAACCGCCGGCAAAACTGTCCTCAGTCCAATGCAAAGGATCTTCATCGCGCATCCGGCGGAACAGTTCCCAATAAGCACCTTTGCGCCAGATTTCCGGATCAACGAGATTCATTTCATCCAAAGGAATGATGCTCATGTCAGGGATGGGCGCATCAAATTCGAGATACCCTTCAAATAAGGGCTCACGCGGTGTGATCGTTGGACGGTCGAGATTATGTGGAATCTTGGTGAGTGTGTCTGCCATCTGTGCCTCCGGAAATGCGGTCTTCTAACGCCGCAATTTTGACCTTCACGCGAACGTAACACACTTAAAATGAAAAAACCATGACGCATGCGTCATTTTTTTGGTGTTTAAGCCGGATACCGCTCATTTTGCGCGTTCCGGATCGCCGATTCCAATGCCGTCTTTAGGCTCTTGCGTTCGGCTGGGGTCAGGAATCTCCCAATCACCCAGGCCTTATCTGAATGAGCGAGTTTTAGCTCGCTCGGACGTCGTTCCGGAAAATCCAGACGCACCCGTGTAAATGCGGTCGGAAGCGTCGCTGTTCTTGCTGCTTTGCCTGGTACGGTATGGACCAAATCAATCTGCTCAGCTGTTACGCGCACCCGGGTTTCCTGTTTCAGTTTGCGGAAACTGTACCGGAAGGCGAGCCAGATGATCAGCGCATCAAGCCCGAAAAACCCGATCACAGGAAACGCTCCCATCGAGACAAAAGCGAGCCCCGCGATAAAGCTCATCCCTGCAACAATCGCCATGACGATGGTAAATGCCCGCGGACTCAATGACCGGTTGGGGGTCAGCGTCGCGTCAAAATAGATGGTTTGGGTCGTTGGCTCCATGTAGATGATTATAGGTCAAAAAATGCCAAAAACCGCAAGCGCGTCTTTGCGCCGCAAGATTCGGATTTTCTTGTTCCAAACTCTGCCCTAGGTGTGACGCATGGCCACCAAGACAAAACGCAAACGTGCCCCTCGCACATTCGGCAAAGAAAAAGCCGCTGAGCTCTATGCGCGGCTCGCCAAAGACCGCCCGAATCCGCACACTGAGCTCGACTTCGTCAATCCGTACACGCTCGTGGTTGCTGTCGCCCTCTCCGCACAAGCCACCGATGTCGGGGTCAACAAGGCCACCAAAGAGCTGTTCAAGATCGCCGACACGCCTGAGAAAATGCTCAAGCTCGGCCTCGCCGGCGTTGAGCAGCATGTCAAAACCATCGGCCTTTGGCGCAACAAGGCTAAGAATGTCATCGCGCTGAGCCAGATGATTCTGGATGAGTTTGACGGCGAAGTTCCGCAGACGCGCGAAGAACTTGTCAAACTGCCTGGCGTCGGCCGCAAAACCGCCAATGTCGTTCTGAACGAAGCCTTTGGGCAGCCGACCATTGCCGTCGACACTCACATTTTTCGCGTTTCCAACCGGACGGGCCTCGCGCCTGGCAAAGATCCTGATCAAGTGGAAGCGAGCCTCGAGCGGACCACGCCAGACGAATTCAAACTCGGCGCACATCATTGGTTGATCTTGCATGGCCGCTATACGTGCGTCGCCCGCAAGCCGAAATGCTGGACCTGTTCGATCCTCGACCTGTGCCGCTTTAAAGACAAGACGCCGGATCCCGCAATGATTTCATCGCTTGGTCCCAAGAAACCGCGCGCTGTTACCAAGCTTCAGAAATGAGCTTGCACGTCTGATCAATCCGGCCTTAAACGCCGAGATGCTTAAAACCCGCATCATTCCCTGTCTCGATGTCAAAGATGGCCGCACCGTCAAAGGCGTGAACTTTGTCGACTTGCGCGATGCGGGCGACCCGGTGGCGCTGGCCAAAGCCTATGATGCGCAAGGCGCCGATGAGCTTTGCTTTCTCGATATTACTGCCAGCCATGAAGAGCGCGGCACGCTGCTCGATATTGTCAGCGCCACGGCCGAGCAGTGTTTCATGCCGCTGACCGTTGGCGGCGGTGTGCGCAGCGCGGAGAATATGGTTCAGCTCTTACGCGCCGGCGCAGACAAAGTGGCGATCAATTCCGCCGCAGTCGCAGACCCGGATGTCGTCTCCCGTTGTGCTGCGAAAGCCGGGCGCCAATGCGTCGTCGTCGCCATCGATGCGCGAAAGTCTGGAGATAGCTGGGAGATCTTCACCCATGGCGGCCGCAAACCCACTGGTATTGATGCCGTCGATTTTGCCAAACTCGCTGAGTCCAAGGGCGCAGGCGAGATCCTGCTGACCAGCATGGATAAGGACGGAACCAAATCCGGGTTTGACTTGCCGCTGACCAAAGCTGTGACCGATGCAGTCGGCATTCCCGTGATTGCCAGTGGCGGCGCCGGAAGCGCCGAAGACCTCGCCCCTGCCATTCTCGAAGGCGGCGCCAATGCCGTGCTGGCGGCTTCGATTTTCCATTTTGGCGAAGTGAGTCTAGAAGAGGCCCGCGCGGCATTGGATGCCGCGGGCGCACCGGTCCGTCCCTATTAGGAGATAGAAATGTCGAAGAAACCCCTCGGCAATCCACATGGATTGATGGACATGCTCGGCTATCTCGCAATGACCATCGATACGCGGGCAACCGGTGAAGGCGAGCGCTCTTACACGATCTCTCTGCTTGAAAAGGGGCCGCTCCATTGCGGCAAGAAAATCGCAGAAGAAGGCGCCGAACTCGCGCTCGCTCTCGCTGCTCAAGGATCAGATGAAAGCGCCGGAGAAGCCGCAGACCTTCTCTATCATATTCTGGTTGGCCTCCGGGCAAAAGGCGTCAGTTTGGATGAAGTCAGTGAGGCGCTGAGAGCCCGACAAGGTATTTCTGGTCTCGATGAAAAGGCGTCCCGCGGCTAGACGCCCGCGCGAAGCATGCCTCTGCGAGAGAACTGGACAAAGCCGACTCTTAGGTTCACCGTCCTTGGAAGGATGCGGAGGAACCCCTAATGGCAAATCAACATGATGTTCCACTCACGGGCTATCAGCCTCAACTGCAAAGCTGGTTTGATTACATGATGGGCGGGCACGACCGCAGCCTGCTTGCCGAGATGCTTCATGACGATGTCGTATTTCGCAGCCCTGTCGTACACACACCGCAAGAAGGCAAAGCGATCACCTTCGCCTATCTTTCTGCTGCGGGGAATACGCTGGGGAATGGCACCTTCAAATACACCCGCGTCTTTGATTGCGGAGAGCGCGCCGTCCTGGAATTCGAAACGGAAATGGACGGAATTCTGGTCAATGGCGTTGACATGATTGAGTGGGATGAGAACGGGCAGATTGTAGATTTCAAAGTCATGGTTCGCCCCCTCAAAGCGATGCAGAAAGTCCATGCGGACATGGGAAAAATGCTCGAGAAGATGAAAGCGAGCGCTTGAACGCACCTACGCTGTTGACCACCCGGCTCAGTTTAAAGCCAAGCCAGCATGCCGATTACGCGGACATGGCAGCCATGTGGGCGGACCCAGACGTCGTTACCTATATTGGCGGAAACACGCGCGACCCACAGGATGCTTGGTTTGCCCACCTCCGCAATAGCGGGCTTTGGGAGATTCTCGGCTATGGATATTGGATCGTACGCGAGCGCCGCACCGGCACATTTGTGGGGGAAGTGGGATTCGCAGACTTCAAACGCGGTCTCGATCCAGACATTTCTGGACGCCCCGAAGCGGGTTGGGTTCTTGCAAAATCAGCTTGGGGAAATGGCTATGCAAGCGAAGCTACGCGCGCCGCGCACGACTGGCTCGACGAGGTTATACCAGGACGAAGCACCTGCATCATCGATCCCGATAATGGAGCCTCCATTCGCGTCGCTGAGCGCATAGGTTATACTGAAATCGGGCCGTCTGATTACCGCGGAGACCCGATTCTTTTATTCGAACGTTTCAGCCCTGGATCAGGAAAAAGCTAGCGATTCAGTCGAAGCACGGCTATTTAGCGCAAATGGTTACGACATATCTCGACTTCGAAAAGCCGCTCGCAGAGCTTGAAACCAAGATTGCAGAGCTGGAAGCGGTCGCTGCCCAAGAAGGTGGTCCGCAGATCAATGATGAGCTGAAAAAGCTCAAAGATAAGGCCGCAAAGCAGCTCAAAGACACGTACGCTTCGCTCAACCCGTGGCGCAAAACACAAGTTGCCCGGCACCCAGAACGTCCGCATTTCAGCGACTATCTCGATGCCCTTTTTGAAGACTTTCAAGAACTCGCCGGCGACCGCGTCTTTGGCAACGATGAAGCCGTGATTGGCGGCCTTGCCAACTTTAATGGACAATCGGTTGTCGTCATCGGCCACGAGAAAGGCCGAACGACCGAAAGCCGCCTCAAGCATAATTTCGGCATGGCCCATCCTGAAGGCTATCGCAAAGCGGTCCGTCTCATGGATCTCGCTGAGCGGTTTAAGCTGCCCGTCATCACGTTTGTTGACACATCGGGCGCCTTCCCTGGCAAAGCCGGAGAAGAGCGCGGTCAGGCCGAGGCAATCGCCCGCTCCACGGAGCGCTGCCTCACTTTAAACGTCCCAATGATTTCACTCATCATTGGCGAAGGCGGGTCAGGCGGCGCGATTGCGATTGCCGCCGCCAATCAGGTGCTGATGATGGAACACGCGATCTATTCTGTGATCTCGCCGGAGGGCTGCGCTTCGATCCTGTATCGCGATGCCGGCAAAGCCAAGGACGCGGCGGAGGCGATGAAGATTACCGCCGGTGATCTGAAGAAGATGAAAGTCATCGATGCGATCGTGAAAGAGCCGGTTGGCGGCGCCCACCGCGCCCCGGACAAAGCGATCCGCGCTGCAGGCAAAGCCATAGACAAGGCGCTCCAATCTCTGCTCGAGCTTAGCGAACAGGAGCTTAAAGTGCAGCGCCGCGAACGGTTTTACGCGATTGGCCGCGAAGGCTTGAACTAGTCGAGTCGATCGAGGCCCGCGCAGCGCTATGGCGCACAGATAAGACAAGCAAAGAAAAAGGGCGGCCCGAAAGCCGCCCTTTTCGATTCCAGGGTTTCTAGTGATCGCTTAGCTGCCACCAAAAGTCTTTGTAACACTAACCTTGAATGTTCGACCGAACGGGTTGTGTGTATACGGATCGTAGTTCAGATCGAAGGCCGCGAATGGTGGGTCTTCATCGAACGCGTTTACAACAGAAAGCCCAAGGTCGACGTCCCATGGAGCATCCCAGTTGTAGAACAGGTCTACGGTTGTCTGACTATCGATAGAATCAGAGCCATTTCCTGTGATGTCGCCGCGCTCATCATCATAAGAGTCGATATGGCGAACAACACCGCGGAAATTGTGGTCGCCCACAGCGTAGTTCGCGGTCAAATTGGCTTTCCACTGCGGTAGCGAACGAGAGAAGTTCGAACGGTTGAACTGGTCAACCCGATCACCGCCCGCAATTGTCACACCGTCAATGTCCAGATCACCCACGACATATTCGATGATGTAAGTCATATCGAGCCCGAGTGTGAACTCGTTGCCTGCGATGTCCCAAATGTTCTCCGCACGGATATCCACACCAGAGGTTTCGATGTCTGGACCGTTCACAACATTTGTCGAGATCCGCGAAATTTCAGCAGCCTCGTTGACACCGTTATTGTTATTATCGGTGAACGAGATCCGGCCGATAATCGCATCGTCGTCTGTTGTTGCGGTACCTAGAGCTGCCAAGGCGGCACTCACAATGCTTGACTGTTCTTCCACGATAATCGGGTCGGAGAAGTCAAAATTGTAATAGTCGACAGAGGCAGAGAAGCCACCATTCTGGAAGATACCACCCAGGTTGAAGCTGAATGCACTCTCTGGATTGAGGTTCGGATTACCAAATTGATCCACCGCCTTAAATGCCGATGTTGGCGCAACGAACTGAAGCGTCGTTACCGTTCCAGAAAGTTGGTTCAGTGTCGGTCCGCGGAAGGAAGTCTGAGCCGAACCGCGGAATGCAAATGTGTCACTCACTTGCCACTTACCCGCGACTTTAGGATCGAACGTCGAGCCAACTTCACCGCCATAGTCTTCATATCGTGCAGCAACCTGAATATCCAGATTGTCGTAAAGAGGGATTTGAAGTTCGCCGAAGACCGCGAAGATTGATTGATCTTCGTCCGCTGCATTCGTGCCGGCAAGGAAAGAGAACGGGCCAGTTCCACCAGGTCCTGGAGTGACCGAAAGATCGGTCAAATCACTTGGATCTACCTCGTAAGTCTCGCGACGAATTTGAGCACCGGCGGCCCAACCGACAGCACCGCCACCAGCCTGCACGCCGCTTTCCCCAGAGAATACAGCGTCAAAAACGAGAAGGCTCGTCGTCGCATCTGTTTCGGTTGGATCCGTCAGCCAATCGGCAAGCTCTGCTGAGTTTTGCAAACCCGGCACAAAGTTCGGGTTTGCTTGCCCTGTGATTGCGCTTGCAGGGATCGCGTTGGAGAACGGGTTGTAATATTGACAACCGCCCTGCCCTGCTACCGCACCAGCGTCAGGCGCACCAGTGATCTGATCGGCACAAAGCCCGAACCCACTCAAAGCTGCGGTAAGACCACCAATATAGGTATCATTGGTTAGGCGATATCCTTCGTTTTGCGAATAGCTGAGAGCAAAATCATAATTGACGTCATTGGTGAACGTGCCGGCATAAGCCGCCGAAGCTGAGTATGTTTCATACTCGCGAATGCCTTCTTGCGCACCGCCGGTGCCTGGGAAGCCACCCCAGCCAAATGTACGACCAATGAAGAGCGCACCAATGCCACCTGCCAGCGCGGTACCTGGATTGTCCGCCACATACTGAAGGTAGCCAGGCGCGTTCGCAGGAACAAACTGGCTTGTAAGCACTTGAGGCGGATAAGATGGAGAAGTTTTCCACTCCGGCACATCAATCTTAGAGTAAAGGAATTCCAGATGCAGATCGCCGTTTCCGACTTCTCGGTTATACTCCGTGAAAAACTTAATCTGTTCTTCTTCTTCAACTAGATTATCGAACTGAGTGAACTGGAACCGGCAATCACCGACCGCCGGGTTAATGATTCCGCCCGCTGCCGTACAGCCGGAGTCCACTTCGGCGCCGATCGGCGCGCCCGTTGCGCCGATAACGACATAACGGCCAGGATTGGACAATGAAGAAAAGCCACCAACTGGGTTTTCAGTGATCGACGAAATGGCCCAGTCTTTTTCAAGTAGCGCAGTCTCAGAGCGATTTTGATATTCCAACGTGGTCACCCAGTTGAAATTGTCGCCTTGCAGGCCGTAGGAAGCAGACAAGCGATATTCGCCATCTGAGCCATCAAATGTCTGATATTCGCCAGCAAGTTCAAGACCATCTAGATCATCGCGAGTGATGAAGTTCACAACGCCCGCAATCGCGTCGGAACCGTATAGCGCTGCCGCACCGTCTTTCAGAACTTCCAGACGACCAATTGCAGCCGAAGGGATATTGTTCGTGTTAACGAACAACTGAGCTTGTTCACCGATCCCATATGGCGAAAACGTTTGTCGACGCCCATTCAACAGCACCAGAGTACGAGCAGGGCCAAGACCACGCAGGTTGACGTTGGAAGTGCCTTCGAGACCATTTGAGGCAAACTGGTTGGTTTGCCCATCAGTGCCAGATGACGGTCCGAGATTTTTGATCAGGTCCGTGATCGTCGGGTTGCCCTCAAGCTTCAAGTCTTGAGCCGTCAGAACGTCCACCGGCAACGCTGCGTCTTCTGGCGTTCCCTGGATAAACGAGCCAGTGACCGTCACTGTGCTCTGGCGTAGCTCGTCGCCATCGTCTCCGTCTTGTGCAACTGCCGCACCGCTCGCCATCATGGCGGCGAGCGACGCACTAAAAAATAACTTTCTTCCAAGCGTCATAAATTCCTCCGTGAATATTTTATTCAGCCAATTCTCTCGATTGGATCGGCTTCATAGATCACAGTAAGTTTATGATTCGTTGTTGAAAGAGGGCATTTATGTTGCGGCGCAGCATAGAAATTTTGACAGCGCTCGACATTGCTGGAGCACTCTTCGTATCGAAGAACGATATTGCGAGTTTTCACTGTGCAAACCTCCCAAAACACGCTTAGACACGCGGATGAGCGTCCCAATCGAGCAAATTTCTGCCGTCTTCGCAGATGCAGCAGAGCCGGCGAACTTTCCAGAGGCAGTGTTGCGCTTTCGCAACACTCCATGGGCGGAGCGCGTTGGTTTGGGCCATTTGTCTGATTCAGAGTGGGTCAAACACTTCGCCCGTTTCGAGCCCCTGCCTGACAATTTGGAATCCCCGCTGGCGCTGCGATATCACGGGCACCAATTTCATGTTTACAATCCAGATCTCGGGGATGGACGAGGATTTCTTTTTGCGCAGGTGCGAGATGATCAAGGACGACTCCTTGATCTTGGAACGAAAGGGTCGGGTCAAACGCGCTGGTCTCGCCAAGGCGATGGTCGCCTCACTTTAAAGGGAGGCGTCCGCGAAATCCTTGCTGCAACCTATTTGGAAGCCCTTGGGGTCAACTCATCAAAAGCGTTCAGTCTCATCGAAACCGGTGAGGCCCTCCATCGTAATGATGAGCCATCACCCACGCGGTCTGCGGTTCTGGTCCGGTTAAGCCACAGCCATCTGCGTTTTGGCACCTTTCAGCGCGCTGCCTATCATGATGATGCCCATGCGATGGCCGCCTTGGTTACGCATGTGATTGAACATTATTTCCCCGACTGCGCCGATGAGCAACTGGCGCTCGCTACCCCGGCTTTGTTTGAACGCATGGCGCAAGCGACAGGAAAAATGATCGGCGAATGGATGTCGGTGGGCTTTGTTCATGGCGTCATGAACACGGACAATTTCAATGTGACCGGAGAGACGTTTGATTTCGGGCCATGGCGCTTTCTGCCCAAGAGCGATCCGAACTTCACGGCGGCCTATTTCGACCAGCAAGGCCTTTATCGGTTCGGGCGCCAGCCAGGCCAAGGCTTATGGGCGCTGCAACAATTAGGGGGTGCGCTCTCCCTGATCGCTGACGCCGATGAGCTCAGCAAAGCCATGGGGGCATATGAGCCTGCGTATCAGGAAAGTTTCGCCGCGCACACGCTGGCACTCCTCGGCCTCGAGCCCTCGCCAACCCTCCATGACGACTTGCTCTTCTTGCAGGATTTTTACGGTTGGATGACCGAAAGCGAAGCAAATTGGCCACAAACCTTCTTCGACTGGTTTGGCGGAGAAGCGAGCGTTGAGCGCGCGGCGAAGAGCCCGCAAGCCGACCTTTATCAAAGCGACGCATTCAAACCTGTACGCAATCGTCTTCTGGCACGTGCGCCGGTCGCAGCCGGGCGCTTTTCACATCCCTACTTCCAGGCGGATCGTCCGGTTGATTTGCTGATTGACACTGTTGAAGCGCTATGGGCTCCGATCGCGGACGATGACAATTGGGATCCACTTCACGAGCATCTCGCCCATATTGAGCGAGCGCGGCACGCTTACGATTGGTCGGGCGTGCTTTTATAGAACCAGCGCCAACCGTGCCCCGCAGCCAACAATAAAGCGCCGACGGTCGTTAGCGGCACCTCATAATCATGCCAAGCTTCAACGAAAGCCCCCGCCACCAAGAAACTGCACCCGGCAACAATGAGAGCACCGATCGGAAAATTGATCCGGCGAGACGCCAGCGCCAATACCGCGATCGGGAGGGCTGCAATTACAAAAGTTCTGTGCAACCACTCCGCTTCCGCCCAAACGCCCGCGATCGGGAGGGCCGCTGACATCACGGGCAGGAGCAGGCAGTGAATGAGGCACAGGCCGGATAGCGTTATCGCCGACCCATCAATCACCGCCGCACCTGAGGGACGGCCCGCCATTAGAAGGCGAGCCGCAGTCCAACGCGGATGTTCTGACCCGGTGCTGGTGCCAGGTCTTTAATCGTGGATGTTGCGAAGCGAACTTCCTGATCCGTGATGTTCCGCAATTCAATGAACGCTTCTGTCCCGTCTGCAGCGAGTTCGAAGTCCGACAAATCAACTTCGCCCCGCAGATCTACCGTCGTGTAGCTATCGGTTGCGAGCTGACCGACTCCCGGATCGTTCTGTGAATCGGCAGACGTGAGCGCTGCACCCAGTTCGAAGGCACCCCATTCAGCGCTAATATCAGCATTGAGCGTCAGCGGCGGCGTAAACGGAACATTTTCTCCGCTTGTGAACTCCGCGTCGACAAAGTCGATGCTGCCGCCAAAGGCCCAATCCGCGCCCAAAAGACCATCCTCATAGGCAAGATCAACATAAATCTCACCGCCAATGAACGTGGCGTCTTCTTGCTCGAATAGGAAGACGGGCAGTCCATCACCTTCATCAGTGAGTTCGCCATCGACAACCGCCATCCCCGGGGTGAGATAAATATAGTTGTTAAACTCTGTGACGAAGAGGTTGACCCCAATCGTTCCGTTATCGCCTGAAACCCGCGCCGTCCCCTCAAAGTTGATACCGCTCTCTTTGTTCAAGCTCGGGTCACCGACTTCAAACTGGTTTGTTGCGAGGTGCGGTCCGAATGCGAACAGCTCACTTTCACTTGGGGCACGTTCTGCATAGGAAACCTGACCGCCGAGGAACAACCCGCTATCGAAATGGCGGTGGATGCCGATAGATCCGCTGGCGAGATCAAAAGACTTCGTTCCAAACAGGTCATTGTCGCGCTCGACATTCTCAGCACGAAGACCGCCTTCGATCCCGACGCCGGAGTCCCACTCCTTGGTTTCATACACAAACACACCAATGCTTTGCGTGTCTGTCGGTGAAATAAATGCCTCTTCACCAACCGCGCTGAGGTCCTTGTCGGTGAACTGGACACCAAACGCGCCTGCAAACCCGTCAAATTCATGGTCGAACTCAACTCTGCCTTCGACCCCTTCAGAGGCGAAAACGGTTCCAGCTTCGCCTGGAGCTTCAAACTCGGTGTGCTCGTAATCAACGACAGAAAGTGTGCCGATCACATCGGTCAGGAAACCATTATTGACGCTAACACCGCCGCGCAGATCAACGCGAGTGTGCTCATAGTCGATGAAAGGATTCTCTTCTTCTTCCTCCTCCTCGCTATGCTCCTCACCCTCTTCTTCGCCTTCCTCATGACCATGTTCATGGCCATGACCTGGGAGACCATATTCGGACGTCTGTTGACGCACTGCAACGCCGAGGAACGCGCTTTCGCCGACCCAGCTTACGCCAGCCGCAAGCGTCGCAGTTTCAACGAAGGAGTTTTCCAGAGTGCCGCGCACTTCCTCTTCTTCTTCGTGCTCTTCCTCATCGCCATGCTCTTCTTCTTCGAGCTCTTCGAGCTCGCGCTGGCGCGCCGACTCTGCGAAATCTGGGATATCGTAATTATCGAAATCACGGAGAGACCCGGAGAGGCTGAAGACAAACTGCCCAGCCGTGAATTGCCCACGTCCAGCAAGCTCGGTCCCTTCGTTCACACTATTGTAGGCTGTAAACACATCTGCAGAGACGGGCTCTTCTGGCAGATCTTCAACAATCAAGCCGTCGATCACATTGACCACGCCCCCAATTGCTTGACCACCATAAGCCAGCGCCGCAGGTCCGCGCAGAATTTCAATTTTCTCCGCGTCGATGCCGTCGGCCGCAACCTGGTGGTCGGGTGAAGCTGCTGACGCATCAATCACACCAATCCCATTGGTCAAAACCTGGACGCGGTCGGCCCCTAGTCCACGCAGAACTGGACGGCTTGCACCCGCTCCGAAGAAGGTCGTCGAGACCCCTGGCTGGCGGTCCAGCGTATCGCCGAGTGTGCCCTGCAACGTTTCCAGGATCTCTTCGCGATCGAGTGCGGTCGCATTCCCGATCAGTTCCTCAGCGGCCCGGTCTGGCCCGGGCGAGGATACGATAATGGTCTCTTCGCGGAGTTCATCGGACTGAGCCATTGCGACAGGGACAAGCGCCAGCGGTGAAATGCTAGCTAAAAGGAGAAAACGAGACATTCTTCTACTCATGTTATGTTATCACTTGGCGGGCACCTCTACCCATCGGTCTTTACATTGCAAGTAAATTTTCACGCGCCCAATTTTCGAGGCTCACCCCGACCCAAAACCACGGATCAGATCCCGCATGCTTCGCTGCGCCGCAGCCAAACGCCGTGACTTTCACCGGCCTCGACCATACATTGCGGCTCACAGGATGACGGAGGATGCGCCATGGACGGGATGGCCGATGTCAAATCAAATTCAGTTCTGCCGGGTCTTACGGGCCTCTTGCACGACGCCGTTACGGCCGCAGACGCATTTAAATCTGCGATACACGAAAAAGTAAGCGCTCAACTTGCGCCGCATGGGAAAATCGACCGTGCCGCTTTTTCGGCGCAGCAGCACGTCGCCCACGGCTATGCCTGGATCGTCACCTATGTAGAGACCCTCCGCGAAACGGCCAATTGGGCGACGCGTCTAGAGGCTGACGGTGTGTTCGGCGAGATTGACGCTCTGCTCGCTCAAATCCTGTTCAGCAAGTACCTCGCAGATCTGGTTGGCGGTGTGCCGATGAATCAGGGCGAAATTGTTCGTCCGCACGAGCTTGGCGCACTGGATGCTGCCGATACCCTTTTCGATGACGCAGCTGTCCGTACCCTGATCGAGAAGGGTCTAACGCCAGATACGATTTCTGCGGCCGCCGCTCACCTGCCCGACAGCCTGGCCCGCGCCACGGTCGAAAACACGGGTGAAGATGAAACGATGGCGATGATCCGCGAGCAATTCCGCCGCTACAGCGAAGACCGCATCGTCCCGTACGCCCATGAGTGGCATCTTAAGAATGAATACATCCCGATGGACGTGGTCGAGGAGATGGCCGACCTCGGCGTCTTTGGTCTGACGATCCCGGAGGCATATGGCGGCCTGGGTATGGGCAAGACGGCAATGTGTGTTGTCTCAGAAGAACTTTCGCGCGGTTATATCGGCACAGGCTCTCTTGGGACCCGGTCTGAAATTGCAGCTGAACTTATCCTCATCGGCGGGACAGACGCCCAGAAAGACAAGTACTTACCGGCCATTGCAAGCGGAGAAATTCTCCCTACGGCAGTGTTCACCGAACCGAATACCGGGTCCGATCTTGGAGCCTTACGCGCGCGCGCGGTGAAGGAAGACGACACTTACAAGATCACGGGAAACAAAACATGGATCACCCATCCCGTCCGCGCCGATCTCATGACCCTGCTGGCGCGTACAGACCCCGAGACAAAAAATTTCTCCGGACTCTCCATGTTCTTGGCGGAGAAACCGCGCGGCAGTGACGAAGCCCCTTTCCCGGCGGATGGCATGACGGGGGGTGAGATCGAAGTGCTCGGCTATCGCGGCATGAAAGAGTATGAGATCGCGTTTGACGAATTTGAGGTGCCTGCTTCGAACTTGCTTGGCGAAACCGAAGGCATGGGCTTCAAGCATTTGATGGCGACGTTCGAGTCCGCGCGCATTCAAACAGCCGCACGCGCTGTTGGCGTAGCCCAGAACGCATTTGAGCTGGGCCTCAGGTACGCACTTGATCGCAATCAATTTGGCCAATCGATCTTCAATTTTCCACGCGTGGCAAACAAACTGGTCCTGATGGCGGCTGAACTCGTTGGCATTCGTCAGCTCACATATTTCTCTGCGCGCCAGAAAGATGAGGATAAGCGCTGCGATTTGGAAGCGGGGATGGCGAAACTTCTCGCCGCTCGCGCGGCCTGGTCTGCGGCCGACAATGCCCTACAAATCCATGGCGGGAATGGTTTCGCGCTGGAGTATCCGATCAGTCGCATTCTTCAGGACGCCCGTATTCTCAATATTTTTGAGGGCGCTGGCGAAGTTCAGGCAATGGTGATCGCACGCCGAGTGATCTCCGAGGCGAACTAGACGCGGGTTTTCAGCCGCTCATCGGCACGTGAAGCCTGCAGGACCCGCCGTCTCGGCTCCGCACACGTCTTATTAAGTTAAGCCATGGCATACTCTTCGCTCAAGACTTGACGAAGAAAGCTAAGGTTATGCGCTTTTTGCCTGTTCTGCTCGCGGCAGCGATGCTGTGGAGCCCTGCACTTGCTGAAAAACCTGCAACGGAAACCAAGATTGCGTTTGAAGCAGATACCTATCGATTTGGTGATCTGTATCGATCCGAGCGCGGCACGACGACCGATGCATGTGCGCAGCTTTGCAATCAGGATCGCATGTGCGCAGCCTGGACTCTGACACCCGCCACATTCCAAATCGGGCCGCGGTGCGAGTTGAAGCGGACGCCAGGTGCGGCGAGCCACCGTCCGGGCGCAGCTTCGGGCATGTCAGACTTTTTGCAAATGGACCCAACGCGTCATGGCGAAATGCGGTATCAACCGCCGGTTCCAGCCAGCCGCCAACCCGCCGCAGTGCCATTGGATCAATTGCGACCATCACCGGTGCCCCGCATATTTGGCGAACCCTTGCCGCTCTCTGAACCTGAACTGCTTGGCGCTCCAGAGCCAAAGATCTCTGCCGTTATGCGCCCCATGCCCACCGTCCAGGCTCAACCCGAACCATTGCCGGCACCGCGTCCAACCCCCGCACTTGTCGTTGTGGACACACCTGAACCTGTTACGCCCGCACCTTCGGCGCCCACCGAAACCGTCCAAGTCTTGCGCGGACCGGGCGAGGGGATCGTTCCAGAATATGTGAAGCAACCTACCCCGGTGGAGCCACATCCTTTGTATAAGGAACCCATTCGAACGGCGGCGCCGGCCGCGCCCGAAACGCCGAAAATGGTTTTCAAGGATCCCTCGCTCAATGCTCCCGCACCTGCGCCAACGCCGACACCTGCGCCGGTTAAAGTGTCTTCCCCCTTGAATGCCGTTGAACGCCGTCAGCCAGCTGCTCTGCCCGCGACCCACACACCAGACCTGATGACACAAGAAGAAGCGGTCACACGCATTCCACCAGCGCCCCCAGCGTCCGCGATTAATCCAATCGAGGTGCAGTCTCTGCCAAAACGAGTGCCTTGGACGGAACGAGACGGAATGAATCCGAATTACTCTGTCGGGAGCGGCTTCATTCCAGGAGATGAAGACGCAACGGCTGGCTTTATCGAAGGCGCACCCGAAGAGGTGAGTGAAGCGGGCAGTTAGTCCGAGCCGCGCCCCGGTTTAGAATTTGGTCGCCTTCCACTTGGTGGGCGGCGATTTTCGTCGCGGGGGCTGTCTCGGTTCGGTTTGCGTCCGCCTCGCCCAATGAAGCTACGGCCTTTACGTATGGGACGCCCGTCCTCGTCTGTGACCCGCTTGGTTTTGGGAGGAAGGGAGGCCGCAATCAGAGCCGCCCGTTCCTTTGCTTTCAACACCCGCCACTTGCCAGATTCCAAGTCGCCGAGGTCGAGTGGTCCAATCCGAATTCTCTGCAAGTCAGTGACACGCAATCCCACCAGATCACACATGCGTCGAATCTGTCTCTTGCGGCCCTCTTTCAGAATGAAGCGAAGCATTTGGCCTTCGACCACAGTGACTTTCGCAGGTTTCAGGCGGCGTTCGTCCAAAGACAGCCCGTTTCGTAGCAGCGTCAGTCGACCTTCTGAAATCTTGCCCGTGACTGTGACCAGATATTCCTTCTCCAGACTATGCTGGGGCCCGATGATCGCTTTCGCCAAGACTCCATCGTCTGACAGCAGGAGCAGCCCGTGCGAATCCTGATCGAGCCGCCCCAGCGGCGCCAGACTGGCTTGTTTGGCCGGACCGCGCGTCCCGTCCACGGCGTTCGCCGTTTTGAGCAACCTTACCGCCGGGATTTGATCGTCTTCCGGTTGCGCCGAAACATAATCTACTGGCTTGTTCAAAACAGCAGTGAATTTGCTGGCGATGGCCCGCTCCGCAGCCTCGGCAAGTTTGAGTGTTTGGCCGGGCTCAATTTTGTGGCCCGGTCGCTCAACCACTTCACCATCGACCAACACCCCGCCGCCCTCAATCAGGGCTTCCGCTTCGCGGCGCGAGCACAGGCCCAGTTCCGCCATCCATTTGTTGAGACGGACAGGCGCGTTGCCCCGATAAAGATGCTCGTTCGACATGAGGCGCGGTGTGGCCGCGCAGACGTGACCCGTCAATCAAGAAATGCCAGATCTGGATATTCCCTTTTGACCCGACTCCCTGCTAAAGGCGGTCGCAGATGCAGGAGTGGCCATGAAAACCGCGGTAATCGTCTTCCCAGGGTCAAATTGTGATCGCGACGCGCAAGTCGCACTGCGCCAGGCGACGGGCCAAGACCCCGCAATGGTCTGGCACAAGGACGGCACCCTTCCGGATGGAACGGATCTGGTCATGGTACCTGGCGGTTTCTCATATGGCGACTATCTGCGCTGCGGCGCGATGGCCGCCAATAGCCCGGTCATCGCTCAACTGCATGCCCATGCCAAGCGCGGGGGATACATTCTCGGCGTCTGTAATGGCTTCCAGATCCTCTGTGAAACTGGCCTCTTGCCGGGAGCGCTGATGCGCAATACCGGCCTGGAATTTGTCTGTCGCCCGGAACGGCTGAAAATCGAAACGACCAATAGCGCGTTCACGAGCGCGTATATTGGCGGCGACATTACCATTCCCATCGCGCACCATGACGGCAATTATGTCGCCGATACTGCAACACTCGATCGTCTGGAGGGCGAGGGACGCGTGGCGTTTCGCTATGTCGACAATCCAAATGGATCGGCGCGCGATATCGCAGGCGTGATCAGCGAGAATGGCCGCGTGCTTGGCATGATGCCCCACCCAGAGCGCGCCATTGGCGGACATGAAGGCGGGGCGGACGGCCTCGGCGTGTTCGAAAGCCTGCTCGCGGCCGCCTAGCTCGACATCGCTCTTTCCAATTCACGCCATTTGACCCTAGAATAAACCAAGGGAGGAATGGGCATGAGCTATCTACAGGAAACCAAAGAGGCTGGGCGGCATGTCTTTCCGGATCTCGCACGCGCCTGGGCTTTGTTTGGGATCGCGCTTGTAAATGTTGGCCTATTCTCCTGGCCCGCCATGATGGGGGGCTATGCCAATGGCGGTTTGGAAACCGGGGTCGATCAGGCTGCGTTCTTCGGTGTAAACGCCCTGTTTGCGATGAAATCCTATACGCTCTTCTCTTTTATGTTCGGCGTTGGCTTTGCCTATCAGATGCAATCGGCGGAACGCGCAGATGCCTCCTTTTCAGGACGATATTGGCGGCGGATCATGGGTCTCTTCTTCTTCGCCGCAATCAATATCGTTTTGTTTTTCCAGGGCGATATTCTCTTCATCTATGGCGTCTTGGGGAGCCTGCTCTTTTTCTTCCGTAAGTCGAGCGCGAGCACGCTGATCAAGTGGGCGGTCTGGCTCTATGTCATTCAAGTCGTCCTGATCTTCATATTTGCAGGCTTCGTTGCCATGGGCGAAGCGTTCGCCCCTGAAGAGATGGCAGAAGAAGCGGCACGCATGGCTGAAATGGGTGAAGAAGCGCTGGCAATTTACAGCTCCGGCAGCTTCTCCGAAACGGTCGTCGCACGCGTGACCGAGTGGGGCAGCAACATCTTCTTCATGATCTTGTTCCAGGGCTGGGGTGCGATGTCTTTCTTCCTGTTTGGCCTTGCCGCAGTGCGCAATGACACGATCGCTGAACCCCGCGCAAAATTTTGGCAGACTAGCCGCCGCATCTATCTTCCCATCGGGCTAGTGATCGGGGCGGTCGGGGCCTATTTCGTCCTTCAGGCCGATAATATGATGGATGCACGCATGATGCTCGGCATGGCGATCATCGCACTCGGCAGCCCGTTTTCGACAGCGGGTTATCTCGGCATTCTGGCGAAATGGTCGCTCGCAGCAGATGGTCCAATCAAGACCTTCCTGGCGCGCGGCGGCACGGCGTCGCTGACCGCCTATCTGCTTCAGAATATGGTATTCACGCTCATTTTTTACGGCTTTGCACTTGGGCTCTATGCGCAACTGGGCGCAGGTCTCATCATCGCGATCGCGGCGGTCGTCGCGATTTTCTCGATTGCTTTTACAAGCCTCTGGCGCACCGTCTTCAAACGCGGCCCGACCGAGTACATCCTGCGCGGCTTCACCTATCTCGGATCGCGTTAGCGAAAGATGACACAAGCAGGCATTCCGCGGGTCCTTTCGCCCGAACGATTGCACATTATCGTCGGGGGCAGTGCACGGGGCAGTCTGACATTTCTTCTGAATTCTGCGTATGACGTATATACCCCAAATGTAACGAGCGCAGATAATTTGCTAGCGGACATAGGTCCCTTGGAGCTTCTCTTTAACCCCGTCGACCGCCAAGCCTGGTTCGCAGCGCAAGACGGTGATTTCATGAAATTCATCAATTTCGAAGAGGATCAGACGCTTGATCAGTGTCTCGGTCTCACTGAGTTTTACGACACGGTGTGGAATTGGAGGGGAGCAATCACAGCTTGGATCTCTTCGCTTAACGCCGCCGATCAGTCTCTACTGCATTACCTTTCTCAACATCATCCAAAGATGAGCGAAGTGGATATCGTTGACGTTGCTACGCTGCAGTCGCCCGTCATGCCATTTTTGAGCGTAGGTGAATGTAGCTCTGACAACCTTGCAGAGGCATCGCAATCCCCATTCCGATTGTCCGCGGCAGAAATCTCGACAATGCGAAAAACGTATTCCAACCTCGTCAACACATCCGAAGCTATCCGGATCCTCGACCAAGGACACTTGATTGGGGCGTCAGCGAACGCGCATGACCCTATTATCACGGGCGCAATGTCATCTGAGTGGAAAGATCTACCGCGCGTTGTCGCGGACATCTGGGTCGATGCCGCCGACCATACCAAACGTGTCGTCGATTACATGTTTCTGCTTTGGCGACTAAACGTTTTGCAAGAAGCAGGCATCATCGAACGCCGAGGCGAAAGCACCAAACCATTGTTCGAAGAGAACCCGCTCTTGGGTCAGGTCAGGCTTTCTTCAATTCAGGTCTAGCGAATCCCAAACACTGGCGCTAAAGCGCGCGCATGGCACTCAAACGGATCATGTTTATCGAACTGAAAACTGGGTTCGCGGATGATGGTCCAGCGTGGATAGCAAAAGTGCGTTTCTCCAAATCTCGTCGCTCCGTCTTCTTTCAGGATAAAGAGCTGTTAAGTGTCGGTGGAAGCGGAATCTCGGGTAATTTTGTCGATGTTAAAAGTGGCGAAGAATACTGGGTCTCTGGTGTAAAAAAGAACGGGCAAGATCGCCACTCGGCGGGTCATGGGCCGGTTCATATCGATCCCTCGATTAAAACTGAATACGAAAAGCTGATTGGTCAAAAATGACAGATACATCTGCGATCATCGCCGCGATGCAGGCGGAACAAGACGAAAGCTCAGCCTATGAGCATGGGATCAACGCGGAGGAATGGGATCGTCTGATCAAGCGCCTGGGTCGTCATCCCAATCTGGTCGAGCTGGGCATCTATTCGGTGATGTGGTCGGAACATTGCTCCTACAAATCCTCACGCCGGCATCTGTCCAAGTTTCCGACCAAGAATAAGCATGTCATCCAAGGCCCTGGCGAGAATGCCGGCGTCATCGATATTGGCGACGGGCAAGCTGCGATCTTCAAAATGGAGAGCCATAACCACCCGTCTTATATTGAACCGTATCAAGGCGCAGCGACCGGTGTGGGCGGGATTTTACGTGATGTCTTCACTATGGGCGCGCGGCCGATTGCGCTCGTCAACGCGTTGCGCTTTGGCGATCCGAGCCATCCGAAGACCCGCAGTCTTGTGGCGGGCGTGGTCGCGGGCATTGGCGGCTATGGCAATTGTGTTGGCGTCCCCACCGTGGCCGGCGAAACCGAGTTTCATTCCGGCTATAATGGCAACATCCTCGTCAATGCGATGGCCGTCGGCCTCGCCGATCAGGACAAGATCTTCTATGCCCGCGGCGCAACGCCCGGCAATCCGATCTTCTATGTCGGCTCCAAAACCGGCCGCGATGGCATTCATGGCGCCACTATGGCCTCGGCCGAATTCTCTGAAGGCGATGAGGACAATCGCCCCACCGTGCAAGTGGGTGACCCGTTCACTGAAAAACTGCTGATCGAAGCCTGTCTTGAGCTTATGGCCACTGATGCGATTCAAGCGATCCAAGATATGGGCGCGGCGGGTCTCACCTCGTCATCTGTGGAAATGGCCGATAGTGGCGGTGAGAATGGCGAAGGCATCGGCGTTGAAATGGACTTGGACAAAGTCCCACAACGCGAAACCGGTATGAGCGCTTATGAGATTATGCTCTCGGAGAGCCAGGAGCGGATGCTGATGGTGCTCTATCCGGATAAGATCGAGCTCGCCAAGAAAGTCTTCGAGAAATATGACCTCGACGCCGAAGTGATCGGCATGACCACCGATACCGGCCGCATGGTGCTGAAGCAATTTGGCGACGTGGTCTGCGATATCCCGGTCGCGCCGCTCGCTGAAGACGCGCCGAACTATGACCGCCCTTGGGTCGCGCCGAAGAAACGCGCACCGCTGGATCTGGCTGAGTTCCCAGAACCAGAAGACTATGGTGAGGTCTTGCTGAAGCTGATGTCCTCGCCGGACATGGCCTCTAAGCGCTGGATTTGGGAACAATATGATCGCCACGTCATGGGCGACACCGTCGATAGTTCTCAAAGCATGGGCAATGCCGCCATCGTGCGCATTCATGGCACCAATAAAGCGCTCGCCATTACCTCTGATTGCACGCCTCGCTATGTCGCTGCTGATCCTTATGAAGGCGGCAAACAGGCTGTGGCTGAGGCCTATCGCAATCTTTCTGCCGCCGGCGCCAAACCGATCGCGATCACGGACAATCTCAATTTCGGCAATCCGGAAAAGCCGGAGACCATGGGCTATATCGTCAAGGCCATCGAAGGCATGGCCGAAGCCTGCGGCGCCCTCGACTTCCCGGTCGTGTCAGGCAATGTCAGCCTATATAATGAGACAGACGGCATCGCGATTCCCCCGACGCCGGTGGTTGGCGGGGTCGGTCTAATCGAGGATCTGGACAAAGTCGCGACGCTGAAAGGCGCGCAAGCTGGCGATGTTCTCATCTTGATCGGCGAGACCAAAGGCCATTTGGGCGCGTCGCTCTACGCACGTGAAATCCTGGGGCTCGACGGAGCAGACGCAGGTCCGCCGCCGCCAGTAGATTTGGCAACCGAGCAGAAGAATGCGGATTTTGTCCGCGAGCTGATCGAGCGCGGCTTGGTCAATGCCGTGCACGATGTCAGCGATGGCGGGGTGGCGTGTGCGATTGCGGAGATGGCACTAGCGAGTGGCTTGAGCGCAACGCTGCATTTAGACGATCCCGCAAATGACGATAATGCCGGAGCTTTTGTCAGCCAGTGGGCTCAAGTCTTATTTGGTGAAGCACAGGGTAGATGCTTAGTGAGTTGCGCTGCACCAGTTTTTTCCAAGGTTGTTAGCACCGCGAACGCGCACGCAGTTCGTGTAACGGGTGACGGATCTTACTCAAATTCACCTCTGGGCGAATTCAAATCGGAAGGCGTTTCACGGTTGAAAATTTACGAAGAAGAATTTTCCAATAAGCTCGATATCAGTCTCACCCGCCTCCGCGAAGCGCATGAAGGCTGGTTACCAAACTATATGGACAAGGTCGACTAAGCCGCCCCTAAAACCGGTAACTCAATCCAACCTGCAAGACTGGCCAGATCTCGTAATCCTCGATCTCGTCTTCGATATCCTGGATTTCTTGAGCCACCGCCGCTTGCACAAATGGTTCATTCGAAAGCGTGCCGCCCACCGCGTCGAGCGTGACGTCGCCGGAGCCAAAGAAGGCGGCCCCCGCCATTAAATTGAAGCCCCAAGATCCGTTGCCTTCAAACGTCGTATCAAAGCCGAGCCCGACAAAAGGCGCGATGTCTTCAAAAGAAACATCGCCTTCGAGACGGCCATATTCAGCCGGGGTAAGGGTCACACCGCCAATGTCGACGGCGACATCTGAACTTGCAATCAGATCAATGTCTTTTCCGCCCGCATAGGCGCCGCCCGTGATGAAAAAGCTGTTGCCTAAAGGGTGCACATCTACAAAGGCCCCGAAGCCCGAAAAATCGAGCTCGCCATCATAACTGATCTCATCGACATCGATCGTCTCATCGAAGGAGAGATAGTTGGCCCCGGCACGCAGCTGGAAATAATCGTTGAGCTGGAATTGGCCCTCAACGGTCCCGCCCAAGGTGCCAACGCCGCCGGTGACCGCAAAATCGCCGTCCGCCGCCGCGGTCGCACACAGCCCAAAACTTGCGGCGGCTGCCGCCACCATTCTTAAAGAAATCGTCATCTCGAAACTCCCGACTGAACGCGAGGAGAGTCGTCTCAGCGAGTGAAACAAGTATGAAGAAATTCGCGTATTACGTGAATTTCACGATCTACATTCGCCTAGATAAGTTCGTAGTCTTCAAGCTTCACGTCAGCCACGGCGGCGGCATAATCACGGGTGTGAGACGACCAGTTTTGAGTAATCTTGCCGTGTTCATTCTTGTACCAAGAGTTGCAAGCCGGATCGGCCCAGACGGTCTTTTCCAAGTCTGCCTGAACTTGTTCGTTGAATCGGTCTTGCGCGGTTTTCGTTGGCACCATGGCGGCTTTGCCAGCCTCGCCTAACCCATCCAGAGCTTTGACGGCATACTCGACCTGACGCTCCAGCATAAACGTGATCGCGTTGTGCCCCAGATTGGTGTTTGGCCCGTACAGCACAAACAGATTCGGGAAATCCGCGACGGTGATCCCAAGATAGGCTTCGGGATAGTCTTTCCAGACCGTATTCAAATGCTGACCGTTCCGACCCTCAACATCAACCGACCAGCGCCAGCCTGTGGTTTCGAAGCCAGTGGCAAAGGCGATCACATCGAGGTCATAGTGGCCACCGCTGGTTTGAATGCCGCCTCCGTCGATGGTCTCAATACTGTCCGTCTCAAGGGTGACATTGTCCTTCATCAAGGCCGGGAAATAATCGTCCGAGATGAGAATGCGGCGACAGCCAATGGGGTAATCCGGAGTCAACTTCGCTCGCAGCTCAGCGTCCGAAATCTGTGTTTCCAGCTGGTTCATCGCGATCCGGTGATAGGCCGCGCGCCCCTCTGGGGTCCATTTGAACGCTTGCCAGAAAAACGTATCGGCCTGCTCATAGATGATCTGACGATTCATCGCTCCAATTTTCATGGCCAACTCAGGATCGGTACCAAGGAGCGCGCCTTCTTCAGCGCTCATTGCAATATCGCGGCGCGGGATGACCCAATTTGGACTGCGCTGGAAGATAACCAGTTCCTCCACCTCTTCGGCGAGTTCAGGAATGATCTGAACCGCGCTCGCCGCGCAGCCAATAATGCCAACACGTTTGCCATTCATCTCAATCGAATGATCCCAATCCGCGGAATGCGTGATCGCGCCTTCAAAAGAGTCCTTCCCCGGAATCGCCGGCCAATTCGGTCGATTCAGCTGACCGAGCGCCCCGATCACCGCGTCACCTTGATAGCTCGCACCGCTTTTCGTGCTCACCATCCACTTTTTCGAGGTCTCATCCCAAACCGCACGGATGGCTTCATCATCCAGCTTTACATTCGGGCGCAATTGGTAGCGATCGGTGATTTCTTCGGCGTAGGCCTGGATCTCACCGCCTTGCGGATAGGCACGGCTCCAGTTCACGCTTTGCGCAAAGCTAAACTGGTACAGAGCTACAGGAACATCACAAGCCACCCCTGGATAGGTGTTTTGCGCCCATGTGCCGCCAACGCGGTCCATTTTCTCAACAATCGTAAAACTGTGCCCGGCCTCTTGCAGCTTGATCGCTGCACAAAGTCCGCCGAGGCCGGCCCCAATGATGATGACGTGCTTACCCGCCATGGCTCGTCTCCTCCTGATTATTTTATATGCCGGACAGGATGACCGAACCTCCCGCCAAGGCAAGGGTCACGCAGGGAAAAGCGGATCTCGGTTAAGTGCCTCGGGCCACAAAGCTCTCGCGAGCTGGATGCCGCGGATAGACCCCGAGAATCTTCAATGAATTCGAGAAAAACCCAAGCTCTTCGAGCGCAAGTTGGACACGGCGTTCATCCGGGTGACCTTCAATCTCCGCATAGAATTGAGACGCGCTGAATGAGCCCTCGATCTGATAGCTTTCCAGTTTGGTCATGTTCACGCCATTCGTGGCGAAACCACCGAGCGCCTTGTAAAGTGAGGACGGAATGTTGCGGACCTGGAAGAGGAATGCCGTCATCGCTGGGCCATCATCTGGTCCAATATCGAGCGGCTCTGGCGCCATGATCACAAATCGGGTCGTGTTGTGTGTCGCGTCTTCAATATCCCAGGCCAAGATTTCGAGGCCGTACTCTTGCGCCGCGAGCGCTGGGGCAATGGCCGCGGCTTTTGGATCGGCCTTTTCGGCGACTTGCCGCGCAGCACCTGCCGTATCGGCGGCAGTTCGCGCTTGAATGCCATGCTCATGAAGAAAGTTGCGGCACTGTCCCAAGGCCATGACATGCGAGTAAGCGCGTTCGATTTGATCGACCTTCGTGCCTTCCAGCGCCATGAGCTGGAACTTGATACGCATCAGGTGTTCACCAATCATATGCAGGCTGGTGGCAGGAAGAAGGTGGTGGATATCTCCAACGCGCCCGGCAATCGTATTCTCGACCGGGATCATCGCAAGCTTGGCATCTCCGCTCTCGACCATCGCGATCACGTCTTCAAAGGTCCGACAGGCGACCGCGTCATACTCCGAATAGATATCCAAACAGGCTATGTGAGAGTTGGAGCCTCTCTCGCCTTGGTATGCGATCTTTCCGCGTGTCATATCTGACCTCCCACTTCTGCCGCGATCCGTATCTGCCAACGCGGCGGATATGAAGATCTCGCTAACAGCCCTGCGCGCTTTCGCCGCTGAATCAAGTAACGCGCGGTTTGCAACATTTGTATATATTGATTGCAGACGCATAGCGTGCCAGAAGGCGCGCGCAAGACAGACTATTGAGGGATCACCTATGGGCGAACTCGGACTGAACAAGATTTTTGGGGCACTCTTGGCCGTCGGCCTCATTATCCTTGGGCTCAAAGAAGTTTCAATGATCGTTTTTGGCGGTGGTCATCACTACCATAAAGAGCACGAATCCCTGAACGCTTGGGCCGAATACAACTTCAAAGGCTTCCGGGTCGATATCGCCGAAACCGGTGGTGGCGGCGAAGTGATTGAAGAGATTTACGACCTTGGCGCATTGATTTTGGCGGCAGATTTCGCCCGCGGCGAGCGAAGCTTCAAAGCGAAGTGTGCCTCTTGCCACACGATTGATGAAGGCGGCGCAAATGGCACTGGACCGAACCTGTATGCCACATTGGGCGCCGCTAAGCAGAGCCATACTGGCTTCAGCTATTCCGGCGCGCTGGCGAGCACCGAAGGCGACTGGTCTTGGGACCGCATGGACGCATGGCTCGAAAATCCATCAAGCTACGCGCGTGGCACCAGCATGGCCTTTGCCGGCCTGAAGCGTGATGATGAGCGCGCGGCAATGCTTGTCTATCTCGCGTCGTACAGCCCGGATGCACCAGAGCCGCCTGCCCCACTCGCCGCGGCCCCTGCAGAGGGTGACGCTGAAGAAGCTGCGGGCGATCTGGCGGAAACGGATGAAACGGTGATCGAGAGCTCCGATCCAACAGCGGCGCAAGTCGCTGAGGACGCTGCGGTTGCAGCTGAAGCTGCAGCAGATCAAGCGATCGAAGACGCCGCAAACGACGGCACAGCGGCCATTGTTGACGCAACGGTGGCGGCGGACCAAGTCGTCGAAGCCGTAACAGAAACGGCTGACGCGACCATTGCTGAGGCAACTGAAACAGTCGAAGATGCGACAGCTGAAGCTGCAGAAGCAACAGAAACAATCGTCGAAGACGCTACGCCGGAACGGTAAGCCAATCGGGCGTTACGCCCTTTAAGGAAGATATATTTGCGCGGCGGGCCTGCAAAGGCTCGCCGTATTCATTTGCGATCCGCTTAATGGCTGGCGCTAAGGGTTCCATCATCGTCGTCATGAATGTGCCATTGGCGTGGAGCAGGGTTTCAGTGTCCGCCATTATTCCGACATGCCCTTTCCAGAAAATGAGATCTCCGCGCTGCAATGCCCCCGGCGTTTTCCAGTTCTCGATCGGATCTCCAAGCCACGCCATCTGCATATCGCTGTCGCGCGGACAAACCACGCCGCAAGCGCCGAACGCTATTTGGACGAGACCGGAACAATCGAGCCCGAGACAATCACGTCCCCCCCAAAGGTAGGGCGTTCCAAGCGTGCGCTCAGCAACCGCTACGGGGTCGACTTCAAACTCATCCAGCGGCGCCAACAAGTGGTCAGCAATCCATCCAGCGCGTTCGAATTCTATATATCGACCGTCGCGCTTCCCTGTCGCCGACAGGAGGGCTCCGATCCCAATCACAAAGTTCGGGGCGCTGGTGATTTTGGGCTCAGCATAAGTGTGCAGGCGCCCGACAATCACCCGATGTGTCGGCGCTAATACGGGTGCGGAAAGCGCTTCCATCAAGGCCCATCCAACATACCCATCTGTCTGACACTGGATGAGACCAAACTCGCCCTCCTCATGGTGCAGGAGAACCGTTTCCCCATGCAATGCCTGACTCACCTGCGTTCCATCCGGCGTGGGTGTTTTTCGCAGCGCGACGACCCCGGCACTGACTTGCATGGCTTGGCGCGTGCCCCCGATGGGCAGAGTCAATCTTGTATCATCAAATGCCAACATGAAGAGCCTCCTACCAACACATACTAACCCTCATCCTGAGCAAAGTCGAAGGACGAGGGTGTCGCGTTGCTCAATCACCCTTCGACTTTGCTCAAGATGAGGAAGTCTGAGCTCAAAAGAACAAATAATTGAGGCCGAGACTAGGCCACTGCGCGGCCAAGCTCAGGCGGCGCGCCATCTTCGATTTCGCCGGCTTCTGCTGCCTGGATCTGCCCGCCAAACGCTCGGAGCCAATCCATGCCTTGTGTGGTGCGCTCGATATGAACGCTGCGCAAATCATTCTCGTCCGGGATACGCTTGATCAAGCCGTTACGCTCCAGGACATCCAAGGCACGCGTAACTGCCGGTTTGGCAATGTTCAGCTGGCTTGAAAGGCCTCGAACTGTGTGTGGTCCGGCGGTGAGTGCGACCGTCATCAAAACCGCTTGTTGGCGGGCCGTCATATCTGACTCATCGGACCGCACATAGGCCGTCAGCGCGCAGCGCCAAAGCTCTAATGCCTGTCTTTGTGTCATCGCCATTTCGCTCACCTCAAAATCGTTTGATAAGCGAATCAGAATCCGATTTGCGACTCGCGTAAAGAGTCCAGAAAAATTTTTATGAATGCGGTTTAGCGGGTTTTCGCGCGATGTTTGCTGGCACGCCCCGTGACCCGTTTGCGCCACATGCGGAAGCTACTCGGCTTCATCTCTCGCCGCATCAACGCGATCACTTGTTTTTCAGAATACCCGGTTTGGGCTTTTATGGCGTCGAAGGACGTCTCATCGTCCCAGGCCATTTCAATGATCGCAGAAACATCAGATTTGGAGAGTGTGCTCATGGAGCAGGAGATAGGTGTCCCGCTCCAGAAACAAAGATCATCCTAGAAGTTCAGGACTTTCGCGTAGCGCACATGCGGTAGGGATTTGAGCTGTTTGACCAGGTCATTTGACGGTTCGCTATCGATCCCAATCAGCGCGATCGCCTCACCACCTGCATCGGTACGTCCCAGATGGAACGTCGCGATATTGATCTCTTCTTTCCCGAGCAACGCACCCAGCGAGCCAATAAAGCCGGGTTTGTCGAGATTGTTCACATAGAGCACCGTCGGGCTGAAATCTCCTTCAAGGGCCATGCCTTTCACTTCAACGATGCGCGGTTGACCTGCAATCAGCGTCCCTGCCAGTGAGCGCCAACCCGGCTCAGGATCGTTTTCTGTCCGTTTTGTCAGCACCTTGATTCGGATCAGGCTGTCAAAGACCGGACTTTCCTCAGTCTTCGTCTCAGCCAGTTTCACGCCGCTCTCGGACAGGATTGCTGGCGCGGAGACCATGTTCACATCACCACGCGATGAGCGCAGCAATCCGGCCAATGCGGCTGCCGTCAAGGGTTTGCGATTGAGCTCTGCGACTTCACCTTCATACTCAATGACGACTTCTTCAAAGCCATAATCGCTGATCTGACCGGCAAACAGGCCGAGCTTTTCCGCCAATGCCGCAAACGGCTTAAGGCGCGGGGCTTCATCGGCCGTGATGGAGGGCATGTTGAGCGCATTGGTCACCGCGCCAGTGAGAAGATAATCACTCATCTGCTCAGCGACTTGTAGCGCGACATTCTCTTGCGCTTCAGTCGTCGCAGCGCCCAGGTGCGGGGTCGCGATAAAGTTTGGCGCACCAAAAAGCACATTGTCCTTGGCCGGTTCTTCCGCAAATACGTCAAACGCCGCCGCTGCAATGTGACCAGATTTCAGTCCGTCCGCCACAGCCGCTTCATCGACAAGCCCACCTCGTGCGCAATTGACGAGGATCACGCCTTTCTTGGTCTTTGCCAGCGCTTCTGCTGAGAGAATGTTGCGGGTCTGATCGGTCAGCGGTGTGTGCAGCGTAATGGCGTCGGCGCGCGCCAACATGGCATCGAGATCCGCTGCCTTTTCGACACCAAGTTCGATCGCGCGTTCTTCGGTCAGAAACGGATCATAGGCGAGCACTTTCATCTGTAGGGCTTTGGCGCGTTCTGCAACGCGAGCCCCAATATTCCCGCAACCAATCATACCGAGCGTTTTGTAAGACAACTCTGTGCCCATGAAAGCTTTCTTCGGCCATTCGCCTGCTTGCGTGCCCGCATTGGCCGCCGGGATCTGGCGTGCAGCGGCGAACATCATGGCAATTGCGTGCTCCGCCGTCGTGACGGCATTGCCAAACGGGGTGTTCATCACGACCACGCCTTTGCCGGTCGCGGCTTTGATGTCGATATTGTCGACGCCAATGCCGGCGCGGCCAATCACTTTGAGATTGTCGGCAGCGGCGATGACTTCAGCATCCGGCTTACACGCGGAGCGGACGACCAGGCCGTCAAAGTCCGGGATTTTCGCGATCAGCTCATCTTTGCTGAGGCCGACGGCGGTTTCAGTTTCGAGGCCACGATTGTGGAAAATTTCCACCGCGGCGGGGGCGAGTTTGTCTGCAATCAGAACTTTAGGCATCTCAAGGTCCTCATGCCCCGAACCAGGCCCGGGGACTTTACGTATCATTTTGGAAAGCGCGCGATCTAAAGCGCGGCGAGCTCTTCAGCGAAGGTCCAGTCGAGCCATGGCGTGAGTTTCGCAACATCGTCCGGTTCGACCGTTGCCCCGCACCAGATGCGGAGCCCTGGAGGGGCCTTGGCATAACCATTGGCGTCGAAGCAGGCATCTTCTTGCTCAAGGCGTGTCATCATGCGTTTGATAAAGGCACGTTGGCCCGCCTCATCGAGCTTCTCAAACGTAGGATGCACGATCGAGAACGTCACGCCTGAGTTCGAGCGTACCGCCTCATCAGCGCAGAGGAAGTCAATCCAATCGGTCTTGGCAACCCACTCGGTGAGAATTTCGAGTGACTGATCAGAGCGGGCTTTCAGTCCCTGGTAGCCACCGCACTCCTCCGCCCAATCGAGCGCTTGAAGATAATCCTCGGTGCACAAAAGCGACGGGGTGTTGATCGTATTGCCTTCGAACAAGGCTTCATTGAGTTTTCCGCCTTTGGTCATGCGGAAGATTTTCGGCAGCGGGCGCTCTGGCTTATAGTTTTCGAGACGGCGAACCGCATTCGGCGATAGAATCAGCATCCCGTGCGCCGCTTCTCCGCCGAGCACTTTCTGCCAGGAATAAGTTACGACATCGAGTTTTTCCCACTCCATGTCTTGGGCAAAAACTGCCGAGGTTGCGTCGCAAATTACAACACGATCCGGGTTCGGCTTGATCCAATCGGCGTTCAGGACTCGAACGCCAGATGTTGTCCCGTTCCAGGTGAAAACGATGTCGGCATCGTCGCGGGCCTCTTCGAAAGGCGGCAGCACGCCATAGTCGCCAACATGAATGTTGCAGTCTGGTAGCTGCAATTCGTTGACAGCATCAGTGACCCAATCCTTGCCGAAGCTTTCCCAGGCGAAGATATCGACGGCGCGCTGACCGAGCATGGACCACATGCACATCTCAACTGCGCCTGTATCAGAGGCTGGGACGATGGCGACCCGATAATCCTCAGGCAGGCCGAGAATATCCTTGGTACGTTCGATCGCTTGTTTTAACTTGGCTTTCGCGGTCGCAGATCTGTGCGAGCGACCTAAAGCAGCGGTTTGCAATTTCTCGAGAGAAAATCCAGGGCGCTTTGCGGTCGGCCCGGATGAAAAATGCGGACATGCAGGGCGCACGTCCGGTTTGGCGACATCAGTCATCTGTTTGTACTCCTATCCTTACAGATAGGCTGGCCCTCGTTGGGGAGAGCTGGCCCACGGCGCATATGGCGCAGACCGGTTAGAAGGGCAAGGATTTATTGCGCCTCGTCGTTTGAGACGTTCAGGGCTGTCCAAAGGAGCGTAGACGCGAATGGCGGGCGAGCGCACGCAAAACGTGATGCTATAACATTGTACTTGAACGTGCTTAACGCTATCTCACATCACCAATGAGCCGATCGTGAGAAACCGTTATGAGTGAATCCTCCCTCCCCGTGGAAAACCGCCTGCCCGTGACCGTCCTTTCTGGGTTTTTGGGCGCCGGCAAGACCACGCTCCTCAACCGTGTATTGAACAATCGAGAAGGTCGACGCGTCGCGGTGATCGTCAATGACATGTCAGAAGTGAACATTGATGCTGACCTCGTCCGGGCGGGCGCAGAACTGAGCCGGACCGATGAAACGCTGGTCGAAATGTCGAATGGTTGCATCTGCTGCACACTGCGCGATGACCTGTTGGAAGAGGTCCGCCGCTTAGCAGAGGAAGATCGTTTCGATTATCTGTTGATCGAATCCACCGGCATTTCAGAGCCCCTTCCCGTCGCCGCGACGTTTGATTTTCGCGATGAGCAAGGTGTTAGCCTCTCGGATGTCGCACGCATCGATACCATGGTGACCGTCGTCGACGCGGTGAATCTCTTGCGGGACTATTCAAGCCACGATTTCTTGAAAGATCGCGGCGAAGTCCTCGGCGAGGAAGACGATCGTACTTTGGTCCACTTGCTAACCGATCAAATTGAATTTGCGGATGTCGTCGTTCTAAACAAAGTGGATGACGCAACAGCCGATCAGGTCGATGCCGCACGGAAAATCATCCGCAGTTTGAATGCAGACACGCAAATTGTTGAAGCCAATTATTCTGACGTCTCGCCTTCGAAAATTTTCGATACCGGTTTGTTCGATTTCGAAAAGGCAGAATCCCACCCGATGTGGGCGAAGGAGCTGTACGGCTTTGCCGATCATGTGCCTGAAACGGAAGAGTATGGGGTTACGTCTTACACCTATCGCGCGCGACGACCGTTTGACCCACAAGCGATATACGATCTGCTGAATGGAGACTTACCGGGCGTGATCCGCGCAAAAGGTCACTTTTGGGTGGCCACACGACCAGAATGGCTGGCAGAGTTTTCGCTCGCTGGCTCATTATCCGATATTTCGCCCTTGGGCACATGGTGGGCGTCTGTTCCATCTGAACGTTGGCCTGACAACCCCGCGCTGAGAAACTACCTCGCGGCAAATTGGGAAGAGCCCTGGGGCGACCGTCGTCAAGAGATCGTCTTTATTGGCGCGGGAATCGATTGGCCCGAGCTCGAATCACGCCTCGACGCGGCGCTGTTGCCCGACGACATGAATCCGGAAAGCGCAGACCTAGTAGATCCGTTCCCAATCTGGAATCGACAGGATATTCAATAAGGCGTTGCGGCTAGGCGGCGAAGGCAACTTTACCGCTTGCGCCTGGCATTTGTTCCAGCAAGAAATCGTGAAACGATTCAGCCCGCTGAATGAAGCGATTAAATGGCAGCTTTGCTTTAAATATCGCGTCAGGCGCGACATTGGCACCGCACTTAATCGCAGTGGCAACGGCAGCGTCGCGCTCTGGCTGCGCCGAACAGACCGCGATGCGGTGTTTGCCCATATTGGCGACGCGCGCGATCGTCATGTCGCCATCAAAGCTGTCTGGTAGCGTCAGATCGAGGATGACCAGATCGAAACGTTCCAGACGCAGACGGTTTTCCGCCTCCATCAGGGTCGTCGCCATAACCAGATCAACCGGAACGCGGGCGCGCGCAGCTTTGTCAGCGGCGACCAGCAATAACTCCCGAACCGGCTCGTGATCCTCGACCCAAAGAACTTTCATCTATTTACCCTTACGACTCTACCAGTGTTACCCCGGCGGTTCTCGCCTTGCCCTCTTCTGAATCGCACTTTGCCACCATGGGATTACGGGATGGTAAAGCGAAAGTGACCAAAGTGTTGACAATGCTACAGATTCCACGCCGCTGACGGCGGCCGTCGCCAAGCTGGCACGAACTGTGATAGAGTTTTGAGAAACACCTCCAAAGCCAATGGAGACGGGACTTTATGACGAGCAAGACGCTACCAGCAGCCACCACGCACGCGGCCTTTTTGGCCGAGCTGGAAGCGAGCGACGATCATATTGTGGATCGGCTGATAAAAGAAAGATGTCCAAGTTTTGTCGATCATTGGTCCTGGCCGGTGATTCGTCCCATGCTTTATACTCTGCTTGGATACGCCCGTGCGTGCCGAACCACCGATTATCTCCAGACCCTAAATGGCGGAGATAGCTTTGATCATTTGACGGAAGAGCTTTCGGTCAATCTTACTCTGAACGCGATCGAACGGATGCCGAAAGAGGGGCGTCTGGTGGTCGCGGCCAATCATCCGACCGGCCTGGCCGACGGGGTTGCCGTTTGGGACGCCCTGCGCCGGGTGCGACGCGATATTGTGTTCTTCGCAAATGCCGATGCGCTGCGCGTGAACCCGGGCTTTTCAGATGTCCTAATCCCGGTGGAATGGGTCATGGACAAACGCTCCCCCGCCAAGACGAGAGAGACCTTGCGCCTCGCCAAAGAGGCTTTCGCCGAAGAAAAATGCGTGGTCATTTTTCCGTCCGGCAAACTGGCCAAGAAGATTGATGGCGTGCTCACAGAACAGGAATGGATGCCAACCGTGGTCAGCCTCGCCCGAAAGTATAAAGCACCGGTCCAGCCGTTAAACCTTCAAGCGACGAATTCGTGGCTGTATTATTTCTTTTCGGAGCTCAACGGTGAGCTGCGCGACATCACACTGTTCCATGAACTTCTCAATAAGCGCGGCAGTGCGTTCGAGATGACGTTTGGACCACTGATCGCCCCTGACCGCCTGGAAGGGGATGCCAATGCGCAGACGCTTGCCTTGAGAGACTATGTGTCGACAGGTCTTGCCCACGGTCCGGAGACACCGTTCCAATCTGATTGCGCTTAATCTGAGACCTAAGCTTTTTGCGCTGGCTGAGCGGTCAACAATTTACCGTGGCAGTGCTTATATTTCTTTCCAGACCCACACGGACAAGGTGCATTTCTCGGCGTCTTTGCCCAACTCTCTTCGGCTTGCGCTACCATGGAATGCGGCGCTTGCTCAGCAACCGATTGCGGTGTGCTTTCGCGTTGATTGACGCCCGTATCGGGATCCAGGCTGGTCTCGAATGTCGCTTGCGGTGGGCTCGGAACCGGACGCGGCTGCGGAGGCTGGACTTGTGCCGTCATCAGCCACCGGGTCACTTCCAGACGCATTTCTGACAGCATGTCGTAGAAGAGCTTAAACGCTTCTTCTTTAAACTCGTTCAGCGGATTGCGCTGACCATAAGACCGTAGGTGGATCACGGACCGAAGTTGATCGATTTGTTGCAGGTGCTGGCGCCAACGCCCATCAAGGACCTGCAGCAGGATCTGCTTCTCAATCATCCGGAACTGGCCATCCGCAGCGAGTTTGGTTTTCTCGTCATAAGTGTTTTTGGCGGTCTCCAGGATACGTTCGGCAATCTCATTATTGGCAACGCCTTCTTCGCCCGCCCATTCCGCGATCGGCAGGTCCAGGCCCAGTAATTCCTTACAGCGCTCGTTAAGGCCTGCTGTGTCCCAAAGCTCGGCGTGCGCCTTCTCGGGCATATGGTGCGAAACGATGCCATCGACGACGGATTCGCGCATGCCTTCGATTTCGTCGAGCACACTTTCAGCGCGCATGAAGTCGATACGCTGTTCAAAAATCACTTTGCGCTGATCATTGATCACGTCGTCATATTTCAAAACGTTTTTTCGAATGTCAAAATTTCGGGTTTCGATTTTCTTTTGCGATGTCTCAATCGCCTTGTTCATCCAAGGGTGGGTAATGCCCTCTTCTTCCTTGATGCCAAGGCCCTTCATGATCGAATTGAGACGCTCCGCCGCAAAGACGCGCATCAAGTCATCATCAACCGAAATAAAGAACTTAGAGCGGCCCGGATCTCCCTGACGCCCGGTTCGGCCGCGCAGCTGGTTATCAATCCGTCGGCTTTCGTGGCGCTCCGTGCCGAGAACGTAGAGCCCGCCAGCATCCAGAGCTTTCTGTTTGGCAACTTCGATTTCGGCTTTGATTTGATCCGTAATAAGTTGCAACTCGCCGTCAGACGGCTCATTTCCGGTTTTTTCAATATGCGCTTGAACCGCCTTCGCGACGCGCATATCGAGGTTTCCGCCGAGTTGGATGTCAGTGCCGCGCCCCGCCATGTTCGTAGCCACCGTTACCGCGCCAGGGACGCCCGCATCCGCAACGATCTCAGCTTCCTGAGCGTGATGGCGCGCATTCAGAACTTTGTGAGGAATTTTTGCGGCGGTCAGATAGGTCGAAACAATCTCTGACTTTTCGATTGACGCGGTGCCCAGTAGAACCGGCTGGCCTTTGGCGCGCGCTTCGCGGACTTCCTCGACAATCTCTTTATACTTTGCTGCCGCGATCCGGTAGACCACGTCATCTTCATCCAGGCGCTGGATCGGCTTATTGGTCGGCAGTTCGAATGTGCTGAGCGCGTAAATATCACCAAACTCGGAGGCCTCAGTCATCGCAGTGCCCGTCATGCCCGCGAGCTTTTCATAGAGCCGGAAATAATTTTGGAACGTGATTGAAGCAAGCGTCTGGTTTTCGGGCTTAATATCGACGCCCTCTTTCGCTTCAATCGCTTGGTGCAAGCCCTCCGACAAACGACGTCCATCCATCATACGACCAGTGAACTCGTCAATCAGCATGACCTGATCATCTTTGACGATATAGTCCTTGTCGCGGTGGAAAAGTTTGTGGGCTTTCAGAGCCTGGTTTGAGTGGTGAACAATCGAGACGTTTGCCGGATCCCAGAGAGAGCCCTCGAGGATACCTTCCTTGTTGAGGCGCTCCTCCATCTTCTCCAGACCTTCTTCGGTGAAGACGACAGAGCGCATTTTCTCGTCGAGATCGATATCTTCGTCATCGAGGCCCGGAATCAATTTGTCGATGGTCCGGTAGAGCTCCGACCGATCATCGGTGGGACCCGAAATAATCAAAGGCGTCCGCGCTTCATCGATCAAAATGGAGTCCACTTCGTCGACAATCGCAAAGGCATGTCCGCGCTGCACCATCTGCTCAAGTGAGTATTTCATATTATCGCGCAGATAATCGAACCCATACTCATTGTTTGTGCCGTAAGTGATGTCGCACGCATACGCCGCGCGGCGCTCTTCATCATTCAGGCCCTGCTTGATCACGCCGGTGGTCATGCCGAGGAAACCGTAGAGTTTCCCCATCCACTCCGCATCGCGGGTCGCGAGATAATCATTTACGGTGACCACATGGACACCTTCACCGCGCAGGGCATTCAGATAGACCGGTAATGTCGCCACAAGGGTCTTCCCCTCGCCGGTCCGCATCTCGGCAATCGCGCCATTATGCAGAACCATGCCGCCGAGCAGCTGCACATCAAAATGGCGCATGTCTAACGAACGCTTGGCACCTTCGCGAACGACCGCGAAGGCTTCGTCCAGGATGTCATCCAATGATGCGCCGTCCGCGAGGCGCTTGCGGAACTCTTCCGTTTTGCCGCGCAAAGCTTGGTCCGACAGAGCTTCGATCATAGGTTCTAGAGTGTTGATCTTTTGAACCCGACGCCGCAAAGGCTTGAGCTTGCGATCATTTACGGAACCGAAAATCTTCTGAGCTACGGACAACATTGAAGAGGATACCACACTGCTAGAATTGATCCCAGAAATCACAAACTTCTTTCTAGGATATGGACGTGCAAATACGCAACGCGCGTAACTGGTCTATCGACCAGCGCCTAAAGCGGACTTAAGAACGCCGCATACGTGTGTCAATCAGCCGAATGCGTCAAAGGAAAGCCCGAAATGCGATTGAATCACCTCCCCGTTGGAATTGCCGCGGCATTGACCCTGAGCCTGCTCGGAATCACGTCCTGCGGGCAGTCGCCTCAAGTTCAGGTCTCATCATCGATCATTGATAGCTCCACGGCAGCGCGCGTGAACGGCGAAGCGATCTTCATGACCGAGGTAGAGCTCGAAGCCGTGGCCCAGGGTTTGATCGAACCAAACTCGGATTTTGGACCACGTCACCCTGATTTTCACCAGGTCCTTGAACAATTGATCGATCAACGTTTGCTGGCTCAGGAAGCCCTGCGTCGGAACCTGGATAAAGACCCGGTTGCCGAACGCCGTCTGGCGTCAGGTCGAGAGCGTTTGCTGGGCAACATTCTGGTTGAGAGCCTCGTCGCCAATGAAGTCACTGAAGAGGCCATCGACCGGATGTATGAGGAGCAGGTCAAGCTCCAGCAGTTGGATGATGAGGTTCGCCTTCGCCAAATCGTCGTCGAAACTCAGGAAACTGCTGACCGCATTGTAACCGAACTCAATGACGGGCGTGACTTCGCTGAAGCGGCCCTGGAATACTCCGAAGATCTGCGCACGCGCCTGGAAGGTGGTGATCTTGGTTGGGTCAGCCCGAATGATCTGATCGACCCAATCCCCGCCATTATCGGCAATACCGAATCCGGGGCATATTCTGAGGCTTTTCAGTCCGTAGACGGCTGGATCGTACTTAAAGTGGATGAGCGCCGGACCACACCGCCTAAGACGAAACAAGAAATGCGTCCGGAGATTATTACCTTCCTGACCTTCACGCAGATCAGCGATATTCTTACCGAGCTGCGATCCACCGCGACGATCCAACAGCGCGATCCGGCCGAATACTTGGAAGAAGAATACGATGCAGCTGACTCTGATGCCGATGCCACGCCAGCGGCCGATACTCCGCCAAGCGAATGAAGTTGACCCCATCCCCTTTTGCGCCGGAGACGTTTCCTGACCTTCCGAGCGTGCCCGGCGTCCGGGCGGCGACAGGCTCTCGCGGGTTTTACGCGAGCCGTGGCTTGGAGCGTGATGATGTCTTTTTGTTCGCGTTCGATCCAGGCACGACATGCGCCGGGGTTTTCACACAATCCTCAACCGCTTCTGCGGATGTCCAATGGTGCCGCGACGCCTTGCTCGATGGCGGCGGGGCGGCAGCAGCCTTGGTGGTCAATTCGGGGAACTCAAACGCGTTTACAGGCCCAAAAGGTGTTCTCAAGAACGAAGCGACTCTCACCGCGATCACGCAGGCTCTAAAGGTCGAAAAGTCACACTGTTACCTCGGCGCGACCGGCGTGATTGGAGAACCGCTTTCTGACCCCAATTTTGTTGGCAGCATCGTGCCAAAGCTCGCTTTAGAGCTCGCAGCGCCGGATTGGCAGGCTTGCGCGCGCGCCTTCATGACGACTGACACATTCCCCAAAGGCGCTGGGTTTGTTCGAAAAATCGGTGACCAGGATGCAGCATTTGCCGGGATTGCAAAAGGTTCCGGTATGATTGCGCCAAACATGGCGACCATGCTGGCTTATGTATTTACAGATATGGGAGTTGCGCCGAACGTGCTCGATGCGGCTTTAAAAACGGCTTGTGCGCAAAGCTTCAACAGCATCAGTGTGGACAGCGACACATCAACGTCCGACAGCCTCATGGTGTTCGCAACCGGCGCGAACACGTCTCCGCCGATCATGACGCAAACGGATCCCCGGTATCAGCCGTTCGTCGAGGCGCTGACCGAGCTGTGTCTCGATTTGGCGCTGCAAATCGTTAAGGACGGCGAAGGCGCCAGCAAGTTTGTGACGATTTCACTCACTGGGGCGCAGACTGAAACGTCGGCGCGAACAATCGCCGCTGATATTGCCAACAGCCCACTGGTCAAAACAGCCCTGGCCGCAAACGATGCCAATTGGGGACGTATCGTTATGGCCGTTGGCAAGTCCGGGGAACCGATTGACCAAACGGCCCTTTCCATCTGGTTTGATAACGTTCAGGTCGCAGAGGCAGGGGCGCGCGCACCAGGGTATAGCGAAACGGACGCCACGGCCGCCGTCTCCAAACCCGAAATTCAGATTCGCGTGAGTGTTGGGCACGGCCCAGGTCAGGCGACGCTTTATACTTGTGACCTCACGCACGCCTATATCGACATTAACGGAGCCTATCGGACATGAAGGTGGTCTACGTCGCGGCCGCCGCATTGATTAACCCTGATGGCTTGATCCTGTTGGCGCAGCGCCCGCCGGGAAAATCCATGGCCGGGCTTTGGGAATTCCCAGGCGGCAAAATAGAATCAGACGAAACGCCAGAAGCGGCTTTGGTACGAGAATTGCGCGAAGAATTGGCGATTGAGGTTAGCGAAAATGACCTCGAACCAATGACATTTGCGAGCCACACTTACCAATCCTTTCACCTTTTCATGCCATTGTACTCGGTGAGACATTGGATTGGCACACCGCATCCAACCGAAGGACAGACGCTCGCCTGGGTCGCGCCGCAAGATTTGCACAGCTACCCGGCACCAGACGCAGACATCCCTTTGTTTGATGTGTTGGCTTTAAAAGCTGAGGGCTAAAAGCATGAGTTTATTTCGTAAAGCAGCGAGCCGTTTTCATCGCGATGAATCCGGAGCGACTGCGGTCGAGTATGGTCTCATCATGGCCCTCATGACGATTGCTCTGATCGGCGCCCTGTCAGCCACTGGCGATAGCACTTCTGACAATTGGAAGGGTGTTTCAGACGATGTCGGCGGCGCTATGGCCGGAGCCCGAAGCTAGGCTCACGCGGCGTTCCGTCTTGACCTAATCCGAACGACCGGCACCTTCTGCTTAGTGTAGGAGGACCGAATGAGAGCGCCACGTCCATTTGAGATCAATATTCCAAACGCCAAATTGGAGGCGATCCGTGCGCGGATCGAGGCCTTCCAATGGTTCGACCCACCCGCCGGTTTGCCGGATTGGCAATTCGGAATATCGACGCCTGTTCTGAAAGACATTCAGGCTTATTGGCTGAACGATTACAATTGGCGCGACGAAGAAAAGACCCTCAACCAGCACCCTCAGTTCATCGCTGAAATAGACGGTCTGCCGATTCATTTTTTACACATCGTCGGCGAAGCCAACGGCAAACGCCCGCTTCTTTTGACGCATGGCTGGCCCGGCTCGATCTTTGAGTTTTATGACGCGATTGGCCCGCTCGCTTATCCGAGCCAGCATGGCGGCAAGGCGGAAGACGCATTCGACCTGATCATTCCATCTCTGCCGGGCTATGGGTTTTCAGGAAAGCCAGCCGCGCCGCTTGGCCAACGCGCGACGGCGAAGCTCTGGAACACGCTGATGCAAGACATACTCGGCTATGGCACTTATCTTGCCCAAGGCGGAGATTGGGGCGGGATGGTGACGTCTTGGATCGGGTTCGATCACGGCACGGTCAATCAAAAGGGCGGCTGCAAGGCCATCCACCTGAACATGATCGGCTTTCGCCCGACCCCTGCGACCCCACAATCAGACGAGGAAGCCACGTGGCTGCAAAGCATGCAAAGTGCGATGCAACTCGAAGGCAGCTACTTCATGCAACAAGCGACCAAGCCGCAAACGCTCGCCATGTCTTTGATGGACAGCCCGATGGGGACCGCGGCTTGGATTCTGGAGAAATTTCACGGCTGGTCAGAGCTTAAAGACGGCGATCTTTACAGCGTTTATACGCGCGACCAGCTGATCACCAATGTCATGATCTATCTGGTCAATGATGCGATCGCGACCTCTGTCTGGTATTATGCCGCCTTCTTCGGTGAAGGCGGGCCGGGCTTGCCCGAAGGCGCGCGTTGCGAGACGCCGACCGGGTTTGCGAATTTCCCAGGGGAAGCCATCTTCACTGCGCCGCCACGTTCATGGTGCGACCGGGCATACAATATGACCCATTGGTCAGACCTGTCGCATGGCGGGCATTTCGCCGCGATGGAAGCGCCGGACCTGTTTGTCCAAGATGTCCGGACCTGGGCGCGCGCGGTCGACTAGCGCCCGGGGCGATAGGTCCGCACCGCGTTCGCTTCGATCTCTTCTCGCGTTAGCAAAGCCGGACGCCAATCTTCCGCTGCGAATAGCGGGGCCTGATCGGCATAATGCGGCGAGGCCTCATCCAGCGTGGCGGCGCCAAATTGATGGATCACTTCGGCGACCTGATGACCCTCAGCATCCCATTCCACTAGCGCGATCCACGTGTCGCCAGCATTGGCGTGCAGCTTGCCATCTTCGCGCAGCTCAGCTGGGTAGATGGCGCGTAAAATGTCGGGGCCGCCACTGATCGGAATGTCGACCTCACCGCGGACCAGACGATTGACCTCGCCCCAGCTTGGATCCACGCGGCCATAATTGGCCTCCAGCAAGGCCACGGCTTCGCGGAAGGCTTGGTCTGGCGTGGGGCCAAAGTCACCGGTGAATTGGCCGGTCACATGGCGCAGGACGGTGAGCACGCCCAAAGGCGCATGCGTGTTCTCGATATCCGTGTGATAGTCCCAGGCGCGTAGGTGTTCGACCGCGTCGGCCAAGTCGGGCTCACCCGACCAATCAAAGCTGAGCACTTGCTGAACAAACAGGTCGGCGTCAGAGCCTTGCGCATAAGCGGTGTCGAACTTGATCGCCAGCAACGTGTCGCGGTCGATCAGGCTGGTGCCATCGGTCAGCGCCTCGATCCGCAGGGAGCGATTGGTGTCATTGGTCTGCAAGCCGAGCCAGTCTGGGTGATCGCCTGGCGCGATATTATCCGGGCCGTCCGTGGCGCTGTAAGGCGTGTTATTGGCATTGAAGATGAGCCCGGACTCTGGGTTCACTAATTTCGGGCCATCCGCATACGGAATATAGTCTTGCCAGATCAAATCGGAGCGGTTGCCGGGCAGATCGGCTTGCCAGTCCCAACCTGGTAAACGATCCGGGTATTGGCCATTGTGTATGAAGGCGGTGGTCCCGTCTTTATCGGCATAGATATAGTTAATGCTGGGCAGCGCGTTCAGCCCCATGGCGGCGCTAAACTCGTCCCAATTGGTGGCGAGATTGAGCCGGACATATTGCTCTAATTGGCGGATCTCCCCCATGCCGGCATAGCGCACTGCATAGGTCCCGTGGGGGGCTTGGATGACCGGGCCATGGTCGCTGCGCAGCACCGGTTGGCGCACTTTCAAAGCGAACGGTCCAAACAGTTTGATCCGCAACAGCGCGCTTTCCTCTTCAAAGTCGTGCCACTCGCCATCAAGCTCATATTGTCCTTCATTGTCCGGGTTAACGGTCAGGCGATAAATGTCGGTGAGGTCAGGTTTCGAGACCGTATTGGCCCAGCCCAAATGACGGTTAAAGCCATGCAGGATGACCGGCGTGCCGGGGAACAGACCGCCCGTGATGTCGAGCCCTTCTTCCGAAACGACATGGGCTTCCCACCAAGCGACCGGCCCCGTCATCGGTTGGTGCGAATTGATCAACAAGCGTGTGATGTCATCGCCACTGCGGGCCGGGGCCACCGCAAACGCGTTCGAACCGCGCTCAGTGTTTAAAGTCGGATGCAGCAACCAGCTGCGCTGAGACGGGTCGCGCGCCAATGGCGCGTCACGGGTCTCGGCGAACAGCGCTTGTAGCGTCTCATCGAAGCCATAGAAAAACGGTGTCTTCAAAATAAAGCCCGCGACAATGTCTCGGCCCGTAAACGGCGCCAGACCAGGCCAGGTCGCGTCCGGGTTTTCTGCTGCATAGAGATTGAGCCCGGCCGCGTAGGCTTCGGCCATGGCTTTTACATCGGCCGGAATATCCGTCTCATAACGGGCATCGACAATGCCCCAGACATCTAAGAGCGAGACCACATAGTCGGTCGGCGCCGCACCAGCACCTTTATAGCGAGCGAGCACGCCGCGGGTCGCGGCGGTGACATCTTGGATGGTCTCATAATCATCTTCGGCATGTGCGTAAGCGACCCCAAATGCCGTATCGGCATTGGTTTTGCCGTAAATGTGCGGCGTGCCCCACGTGTCGCGAATGATCTCGACCTCATAGTTCGCCGCTGCTTCCGACAAAGCTTCCGCACTCGGATTGTTCGGCAACGGGTCCCAGGTGTAGAGGCCTGCCCCGACCAGGGCCACGATCAGGAGCGCGCCCACGCCCATCGCAATTTTCTTGATCATCAGACTTACACTTTGACCGGGGGTTCAGCATAAGAGGCGGTCTTCCAGATCACTTCATCTGGCGCCTGGAGCATCTGCATATACATCTCTTTCGGATAGGCCTGGTGCGGCTTGTCCGGATCATAAGGCGGCTGTTTCACGGTGCCGCCGTCGCCATCATAAGGATCGGGGTTCATGTATTGCGCCGCTTCATCAGACGAGATGCCGACCTTTTCGAGCACCGCTGGATCGACCCAGGCATTCTGGTCAATCTCGACCTCTGAGGTGGCGACTTCCAGGACCAAGTTTTCCGGGCCGCCAAAATAGATCGACTGGCACATGCCATGATTGATCGGGCCGATCACATTGACGCCTTTGGTGCGGATGCGGTCGCGAATGGCGAGCAATTGATCCGGCGTGTCCACTTTAAAGGCGAGGTGTTGCATCGTGCCAGCCGCGCTTGGCCCGGCCCCGTTCCCGGAGTGGGTGACGCCCATTGTAGTCGGGATGTCTTTGACCGCCGGCAGCTGCACCACAGAGAAATAGCAATGGTCGTCAAGATGTAGGAAGGCGTGAATGCCGCCCGGCACGCCATGCATGTCAAAGATCGCGGAAAGCTTACAGCCGAGCACGTCGGAGAAAAACTCGATATGGCTTTTTATGTCCGCCGACATAATCGCGAGGTGGTGGATCCCGGTGGCCTTGACCATGGCGTTGCTCCCTTGTCTTTGCGTCATACTGGACTCCGCGTTTGAAAGCGCCAAGTCTTGACCACGCGGGAGGTGCGCATGACTGAGTTGATCCGAGAGCCTTATCTGGTCCTGCATCAGGAGACGTCCGGCTTTAAAGATGTCTATGGCGGCGCAGGGGGAACCGTGGTCGTCGAATGTATGAAAATCGTGCCGAAAGACTCGACCTCGAAATCGGTGATCATTTTTTCGCATCCGATTGGCTCGGGTGCCTTCTTGCCTTTGGTCTCCGCTCTCGCTTATGCCGGCCATCACGTGATCTATTGCAATCCGCGCTATCGCGGCAATGACACCGCTCTAATCATGGAGAAATGCGTCGCCGATCTCGGCGCCTGTATCAAACATGCCCGCGAACAGCTCGGCTATGAGACCGTCATCCTCGGCGGCTGGTCGGGCGGTGGCTCCTTGTCGCTGTTCTATCAGGATCAGGCCGAGACACCGACCATCACGCACACGCCAGCCGGCGATGCGTATGACCTGGCCGCGCAAAACCTGCCGCCTGTGCAGGGCATCATGTTGCTGGCGGCGCATATCAGTCGGGCGATGACGCTGACCGAATGGATCGACCCGTCCGTCAGTGACGAAACGCGCCCGTTCGAGCGCGATCCTGAGCTCAATATTTATGACCCCGCCAATCCGAACCAGGCGCCTTATAGTGAAGATTACGCGGTTCAGTTCCGCGCCGCACAAGTCGCGCGCAATCGGCGCATTACCGACTGGGTCAAGGAGACCCTCGAAGGGCTGCGCAAAGCTGGTGAGGTCAATGCTGAGCGTGCCTTTACCGTGCAGGGCACGATGGCCGATCTGCGCTGGACCGACCCGACCCAAGACCCCTCCGACCGGCGGCCCTATGAGTGCTATCTCGGTGAGCCGAAAATCGCCAATGACGGGCCGGTGGGGCTGGCGCGGTTTTCGACCTTGCGCTCCTGGCTCAGCCAATGGAGCTATGACACGACCAATGCGACCGGCCTCGGCAATGCGGCGCGGATTACCTGCCCGGTTCTGGTCATCAATAATACGGCCGACCTCGCTTGCACGCCGAGCCATGCAAAACGTCTGTTCGACGCTGTCGGCCATGACGATAAAGAACATCATGATGTTAAAGACGCCGATCATTATTATATCGAACGGCCCGATCTGTTGCCGGTGGCGGTGCGGATCTGTTCCGATTGGATGGACCGAAAAGGCTTCTAACACGCGACCAAGAACAGCCTCATCCTGAGCGAAGTCGAAGGACGTGGCGGTCTTGAGCGATTGACGGCTCGACCCTGGTCCTTCGACTTCGCTCAGGGTGAGGGTCTGATTTGGCAAGAATTCAGTTGGCCATTTTGAACGGCTTAGCTAGCTATATCAAATGAACGAAGCTCAGACCCTTGCCCAACATATTGACGCGGCCGACCGCGTGGTGATCTTCACCGGCGCCGGCATTTCAACCGAAAGCGGGATCCCGGATTTCCGCTCGCCCGGCGGCGTCTGGTCGAAAATGCAGCCGATCTATTTCCAGGACTTTGTCTCGGATCGCGAGGCCCGCCGCGAAGGCTGGCGCCGCGTGTTTGAGCGCACCGCTGGCTGGACCGGGGCGAGCCCGAATGCTGGCCATCACGCCATCGCGAAACTGGTCGAAATGGGCAAAGTGACCAGCGTCGTCACCCAGAATGTCGACAATCTGCATCAAGATGGCGGCGTCCCAGACGACAAAGTCATCGAAGTTCACGGCAATGCCTCTTACGCGAAATGCCTCAATTGCGGCAAACGTCACGAATATGAAACGCTGCGCCCGCGCTGGGAGGCAGACGAAGACATTACCTGCGATTTCTGCGGTGGCATCGTCAAATCAGCGACCATCTCGTTCGGCCAAGCGATGCCGGAGGACAAAATGATGTTTGCCGAAAGCGAAGCGCTGTCTTGCGATTTGATGATTGCGCTCGGCTCGTCTTTGGTGGTCTATCCGGCGGCCAATATCCCGCTTATCGCCAAACAGAATGGCGCCAAATACATCATCATCAATCGCGAAGAGACCGAGCATGATGTCTATGCCGATCTGGTCATCCAAAGCGAGATCGGCCCGCTCCTGCGTCAAACGATGAGCGAGCTTGGGACGCCGCTCGGATGAGCGAGGCCTGGATCAAAGCCTTGAGCTTTGCCGCCCTGCCGGGCGCCGCCAAAGTCAGGCTCGAGCGCAGTACCTCGGTCGAAGACGGGACCCCGACAATCAGCTACACGCTCCGCTCTGAAACCGAGACGGGAGAGACGATCGGAGATGATCGCGATTATGATCTCCTCAAAGCCGTCATGCGTCCGCTTGAGCAGCTCAGCGAGACCGAAGATCACAATGATTTTATCTTGGAGTTAGACCTAAAAACCAGCGTCTTGTACAAGCTGAAATAAGGTTAAAATTCTTAACAATTACAAGTTGTTGATGACAACGCCGTCAGAGCTCTTCCCCTTCTTTCGCATTTGTGCTTCTTGCGCGTTTCTTGCACTGCACAACGCCCCTTTACCCGAGGGCAGGCCGTGCCCATATATGCATAGCAGGCGCGGCCTGCCACGTAGATTTTCGATAGGAGGGACGAGCTTTGCTGGTCAATATGTTGAAAGGTAAATTGCACGCGGCGACCGTGACGCAGTGCGACGTCTATTATGAGGGATCGGTCTCGATTGACCAGGATCTGCTCGACGCCGCCGGCATCCTGCCGCATGAGCGTGTGGACATCTGGAACATCACCAATGGCGAGCGGATCTCCACCTATGCGATTGAAGCCCCGCGCGGCTCTCGCACCATCGGCGTGAATGGCGGCGCGGCCCGAAAATTCGCGCTTGGCGACCGGGTTGTGATCGCCGCGTTCGTCCAGATGGAAGCGGAACTCGCCCGTCAGCATAAGCCGCAAGTGGCGCTGATGGACGAGCAGAATGAAATCAAAACGCCAAGCGCCGCATATTAATCAGCGCCCGCGTTTCGAGTGTAAAATTGTAGCTTGCGAAAGCCCGCCTGTTTGGCGGGTTTTCTTTCGCTGGCTGAGGCCTAGTCCGGCTTGCGTAGTTCGAAGGTGACGTTGACGGTCACCGAATAGCCGACCTCGCCGCTGGCAATTGGGGTTGAGCTTTCGACGCTGCGGGCTTGCGCCATCGCCATCGGTTGCGGGCGGAAGCCGCCGCTTTCCGAAATCGTCACAACGCGGGCGACTTCATAGCCTGAGGCGGCCGCATAAAGCTCGGCCCGGGCAATGGCTTCTTTCATGGCGATGTCGCGGGCCGCATTCTTCGCCGCGCGGTCATCTTCGAGCGCAAAGCGCAGACCGCTAAACGTATTGCCGCCGGCCCCGACCAAGGCATCCATGGTCTCGCCGAGACTGTCCAAACCGCGGACCCGGACGGTCAGCTGGTTCGAGGCCTGATAGCCGGTGAGACGCGGCTGACTGGAGGACCGATTGGAATAATCATATTGCGGCTGCAGTGAGAAATTCGAAGTCTGCATATCGCTTGAGTCGATATTCGCCGCCGCCAGCGCTTCGAACACGCCATTCATGGCCTCAGAATTCGCCGTCATCGCCGCTTGCGCGGTTTCGCCTTGGGTCTGCACGCCAGTATTCAGAAAGGCGATATCTGGTTCGCGATTAACTGAGCCTTCGGCCGACAGGCTGATCGTCGTCTCTGGCTGGATCGAGTTTGGATGCGCGCTCTGCAGCGGATCCGCATTTGGGGTCACGGTCGGGCTCGGCGCCGCCTCGGTCTCCGCAAACGTGGTCGGCGCCGGGGCGGTTGTGCCAGTGGCCGCGTCCGTTTGCGTGTCCGACGCGCCGCCGCAGGCGGTGAGAAAGATCAGCGCGGCGACCGAGACGCCGAGCGAAAGAGTCGGTTTGCGTGATCGGGTCATGTGTTCCTCCGTGAGGCTCAAAAAACTTGCAGTCTCTATTCAATTGCGCCATTGCGGCGAGATCAAGTCTGGCGTTTTATGCGCCTGTTCATCTTGAGCAAGGGCCTGTAGCTCAGTTGGTTAGAGCGGACCGCTCATAACGGTCTGGTCGGGGGTTCAAGTCCCTCCGGGCCCACCATGCTCTTCACGATAGACCCGGCTTGGATGTCTTACTTTTCGCCGCCCGACTGATCGCGCAGATAAAGAACAACTGACTCGATCTCTTCGTCCGAGAGCAGGAGCTCCCAAGGCGGCATGGCCACATCTACACCGAGACGTCCGCCGCCATACTTCAGAATCTCGCGGAGCTCATCGTCTGAGCGGGTCGCGTGATATGCGGGATCGGTAAAGTCGGGCATATTATAGCCAAGATCGATCATCGTAACGACCGCATCGCGACCGTGACAGGTGGCACAATTGTCATTGAAACGCTCGAAGCCGATCTCTGCGGACGCGACAATCGCCTCTTCCAATGCATCTGGGGTTTCATCAACGACGATCGTTCCGTCATCGACGACGAGCTTCAGGATATCGCCTTCGGGACGTTGCCGTCCGCCCATCGTTGTCACCAGAATCTCTCCGTCAGGTGACATTGCGAACGAGGTTAGCCCGCGCTGGCCATACTGATTGACGCGCCCAATGATCTCAGACTCTGTTACCGTCTCACCCGCACCGTCTATGGCAAACAGGTTTCCGGAGAAATTGTCGCCGAACACGTAGCGACCGTTCAAGGCCGAGAGACGCGCGTCGCGAACAACAAAGCCGCCAATGATCGCACGATCATAGGCCGTGTGCACATAATTAAAGACCGGCTCAACCTCGATCCCTGGCACGGGGTCAGGGCGCGGGGTTTCTGTGTTGAGATAGCCTTCCGCGAACGGCCATTGATAATTGCCGCCCTTAACAATGAGATTAACCTCTTCCCAGGTCGCTGCGCCGACTTCACCGGCCCAGATCCGACCCTGGTCATCAAAGCTAAACCGGAACGGGTTTCGCAACCCCCAGGCATAGTATTCTTCGACCGCGTCTGGCGTTCCAACGAGTGGATTGTCGACAGGAATATAGTAGCCAGCCGTAACGGAGTTGTATGGCTGGCGCGGCGGAGGCGCACTGATATCGCCACCGGCCTGATCAACATCGATCCGGAATATGCCGCCATACAGATTGCGATCAACGACTTGGTGGTTGTCATAATCCAGGCGATCGCCGATCGAAAAGTACAGGAAGCCATCCGCGCCAAACTCGACATATCCGCCATTGTGCGAAGCGTTGGGTTGTCCGCCAAGCTCGATCAGATTGAACTTGGATGCCACGCGGGCTTCAGGCGTGGGTTGGGACAGGTCCATGCTCACCAAATAATTTGTCTGAGCATCGTCGGAGAGGCTGGTATAGTAGAGAAAGAAATCGTTCTTTCCGGAGGACTGGCCGTAAATATAGTCAGGGTGGAACGCAAAACCCTGTGCCCCGGTTTCGAGATGGATCCGCTGTACCTCGTCCGACAGATCGAACATCAGCTCTTTTGAATTTACAGGATCGCGCACATCGAACGTGTAGAACCCCCCGGCGCGCTCGAGGACATACGCGCGATTTCGATCGTTTGGATCGAAGCGCAGAAGCATGGGCTGTAAAAAAGTCAGGCCTGGAAATGCATTGACGGTGGTGTACTTCGCATCGCTTGCGAGATCTGGCAGCATCGACATCCGGAACGCGGTCACTGCATCGGCAAACTCGCGGTCAGATTTGAATTTGTATGCCAGAAACATTGGCGTCGTCGTCAGGAGCGCAGCCGCGAGCGCAAACGGGAAAGGCCTGAACTTAATGATCAAGCCTGCGCCTTCGCCGATCACACTGCCAAAGGACGACAAAAGACCGCGCGCATTCGTCAATGCTGACTGATTGGCGAGGATGGCATGTCCAGCGCAAAAAACGAAAACGCCCAACAATGCCACGCCCAAAAGAAGTTCTGGGTCAAACACCGTCATCGAGAAAAAGAACATCGCCACAGAACCAGCGCTGACCGCAACGGCAAAGGCGTAAACCTCAATCGCCATGCGCCGCGCCGTCGACGGCAATGTCGACCCAAAGAACATTTGCGAGAAGAAAAAGACAAAGAAGGCTGCGCCCGCCATAAATTGAACCGTCGGCAGTAAGTCTTCCAGGCGCGCTCGGGTCCAAACCGGAATCAAATTGCGCGGAAAGAACTCGAAGTTCTGGCTGAGCCAAAACGCCATGGGGACAATAAGTGCAACGATCACCGCTTGCGCGAGCGCGAAAACAGCTGATCGGCGCATGCGACCAACGTCTAGGTTTAACATTCTGATGTCCTCTACGCAGTTCTAAGGCCCGTTCTAGGCCAACATCGTCAATATATTACCAAAGCTATCTTCAAATTCTCGCTACAACTTGTCGCAAAATTCACTTTGTTTACCAAACGAAAGGGAGGCCCGACTTAGGAGTTTGCAGGAAAAGAAAAGAGCGATTCTCCTCGATGAAAACTGCAAGACATATGCCAGCATTGGCGTGCGTAACCCTATTTCTCGGTCTTGGATCAGCGACGGCACAAACCGCGCCTGCATCTGCCCCAACTGGTGCAGCGTCGGCAGCCGACTCAGCACAGGTCAATGATCCCATCATCGTATTGGGCAGCCGGATTGGCGACAATGAAAGCGCAGCCAGCGAAGGTTGGATCGACATTGACAATGCCGAGCTGGCGCGCGTGACCGCCGCGCAAACGCTCGACGCCCTTCGCAACCGCCCCGGTATTCAGATCGCTTCCAAAGGAAGTGTTGCTGGTCGAAATTTCATCGCCATTCGGGGCGGCGATGAAAACTTCACGCAAGTCCTGGTTGAGCAGGTTAAAGCGAACGATATCTCAACAACGTCGGGCGGGAGTTTTGACTTTGCAAATATCGATCCGAACTTCGTAGAGTCGATCGAAATCCTGAAGCGCCCCTCCTCCGCAATCTATGGCGCTGACGCCATCAGTGGTGTGGTCGCAACCCGGTTGCAGACCTTTGATCCAGAGACCCCAGGCAAGATCTGGGGTGGCTTGGTTACGGATAAAGAGCAACAGTATGGCGCCTATTACGGTGTTCCGGTCGGAGACTTTGGGTTGCTTGCTGGCGTCTCGCACTATGAAGACGAAGGCAATGGCGGTGAATTCTATGATCGCAACAGCTTAATGTTAACGCTCATCAATCGCGAAGACGCTGCGATCCCAGTGCGAATCGCCGCTCATTTTTCTGAAACCGAGAATGCCCTGTTCCCGGAAACCAGCGGCGGGTTCGAGCTGGCGACCTTGCGAGATCTCGAAACAGAAACGTCCGATCAAAGCCTGATTTCGCTTCAGGCTACGCCGTATCAATCAGATATGTTCGATTGGAACGTCTCGGTGGGGTGGCTCAGCAGAGACGCTGACACGACATCGCCGGGCATTGTCATTTTTGGAACGCCCGCCGTTCCGCCATCACTCGGATCGACTGAGTTCGATCGGATCGACGCTGACACTTACCTTGCTGGCCAAACTTCTGTGGAGGCGGGCGATGGGATCAACTTGAACTATATCATTGGCGCCAACTGGAGCCGCGAAGATGGGGTCTCCGCAGGAGAATTCGATTTCGGCGTTCCGGTCCCAGATTTATTCGAGCTGGAGCGCGACACTCTAGGTGTCTACGCAGAAGCTGAGCTCGACCTCTCAAAACGCGCCTCGGCAACCGTCGGCATTCGCTATGATGACTTTGAATCGGAGTCTAAAACCACAACGAAAGCGGACTTCGTCTACCGTTTTGGCAATGACAAGACGGAGGCTTCTGCTCATTTCAGCCAGGGTTTCAAGCTGCCCAGCTTCTTCGCGCTCGGATCCACTCTGGTCGGGAACCCCGATCTTGTTCCAGAAGAATCTGAACACTACTCGATCGCCCTCAATCATGATGTCTCCGAGCGATTCACCATTGGCGGAACGCTGTTCAAAAACGAGTTCGAGAATCTGATCGAGTTCGACGCCGCTTTATTCACTAATGTGAATTTGAGCACCGTGGATGTGCAAGGCCTTGAGATTGAGGCAACCGCGCTCCCACTCGACACGCTTAGCGTTTCAGTCTTTGGCATCTGGAGTGAGTATGAGATCAATGGCGCATCAGCATTTCTGCGCCTTCGTCCGGAGTCACAGATTGGCATGGATGCGGTCTGGGATGTTTCCGACACTTGGTTGGTCTCCGCCCGCGCGGCCTATACAGGTAGCCGAGAGGATAACTTTCTCGCAGCTGGCAATGTTGCGCTTGAAGAGTACGTGACCTTTGACGTCAATTCGATCTGGGAATTTGCAGATGACAAGCGGATTAAGCTTGGCGTCCTGAACCTCTTTGACGAAGACTATCAGGAAACCTTCGGAAATCCGGCAAAGGAAGCTCGCTTGTACTTCGCGCTTGAAGGGGACTTTTAAAAGTCCGGCCGCGCGAAGTGTTTCGATAGCTTGAGGCCTTGGCCCTGATAATTGCTCATCTTGCCGCCATAGAGTGCCTTCGGTTTTGCCGCCATGGGCTCATAGACGAGCTTTGCGACGGGCTGTCCGTGTTCAAGCACAAACGGAACGTCGCGAGAGCGGACCTCTAAAACCGCTCGGCTGCCACCTTCATTGGTGCCAAACCCTGGGTCGAAGAAGCCGGCATAATGCGCGCGGAATTCACCGAGTTCAGGCGCGATTGGGGCCATTTCAGCAGCCTTTCCCGGAGCGACCTTCACGGTTTCCCGGCTGGCCAGGATGTAAAACTCCTCCGGATCAAGGATCAGTCGACCACCGCGCGCATAGAGCGGCTCCCAGAACTCATGGACCTCATGTTTCCCGATCGCTCGTAGATCAATCAGACCGCCATGCCGCTTGGCGCGCCATCCAACTGGCGTACCGGCAGGCTTTTCGAGGTCAATCGAGACCGTCTTCTCGGTTGCGCCTTCACTCCGCCCCCGTCGCAGACGGAGTTGAGCAAGCCGATCCCCTGGCCGCACCAGAATCGGAAAAGTCCGCGGGCTGATTTCAAGCCAAAGCGGTCCTGAATAGGACATTGGCACATCATCAAACGCTTTGGATCGATTGGTCACCACGCGCGTGAAGACATCGATCCGGCCCGTCGAGCTCTTCGGATTGGCCCGCCCCGAGATCCCCGCAGGAAGCCTCAAACCTTCTTGCAAGGGCACCAGATAGACACAACCGGTTTCGAGGACTGCACCTTGCGGGGTTAACTCGATCCGGTGCAGTTCGGTGCCAGGTTCTTGCAATACATCCGCAACACTTCTGGAACCGCCCGGCAAAAAACTGGCGCGGATACGATACGCATCAAATGCCAGGCGAAGGTCGAGACTTGCAGGTTGAATTTGGTCGGGATCCAGCGGACTTTGCGATTTAATCGCACCGTTTGCGAACAGCTCGCTTAATTCACGATCTGCTAAAACGCCCGGTTTTCCTTCAGCCATGGCTTGATCCCTTCACTTGCTAAGGCTTATGACGATGCGCTTCGAATGCAAAGGATTTCGCGATGACGAAACGCAGTGATGAATGGGCTTTGGCGACCAAACTGGTACGCGAAGGAACGATGCGCTCGTCTTTTGGGGAAACCTCAGAGGCCATGTTTCTCACATCTGGCTATGCGTATGACAGCGCGGAACAGGCCGCGGCGCGTATGGCCGGCGATGAGGAAGGCTATGTGTACTCGCGCTATGGCAACCCAACCAATCAAATGCTGGCCGAGCGACTGGCCGCACTTGAAGGCGCAGAAACCTGCCGGGTCACGTCGTCAGGCATGGGCGCTATCTCAACCGCGATGATCGCCCCCTGCAGCGCGGGCGACCGGGTCGTCGCGGCTAGCGCTTTGTTTGGATCTTGTCGGCACATCTGCTCAACCATTTTGCCGCGCTATGGCGTCGAGACCGAATTTGTGAGTGGCAGCGATCTAGACGCTTGGAAGCGCGCGCTCTCCAAACCCACTCGGCTTGTCTTGATTGAGAGCCCCTCAAATCCACTGCTTGAAGCGGTCGATATCGCTGCAGTGGCCGCATTGGCGCATGCGGCGGGGGCCCTGCTCGTGGTCGACAATGTATTTGCATCACCGATCCTGCAGAAGCCGCTGGAGCTTGGAGCTGACATAGCAGTGTATTCGGCAACGAAACACATGGATGGTCAGGGTCGCGTTCTGCTCGGAGCTATTCTTGGACAGAGTGAATTTATCGAAGATCATATCGACCCTTGGCTGCGCCATACCGGACCCGCTGCGTCCCCTTTCAATGCCTGGGTTGTGCTGAAAGGGTTGGAAACGCTGGATCTTCGCGTGCGGCAAGCTTGCGCGAATGCTGCTCGCATCGCTGACACGATCGCCGCGCATCCAAACGTGCAAGCCGTTCGCTACCCTGGGCGCAAAGATCATCCGCAATATGAGATCCACCAAAAGCAAATGTCTCTCGGGGGGACCTTGGTGGCGTTCTCCGTCAAAGGTGCACGCGCTGAAGCGTTCAAAATGCTGAACAGTCTGAATCTGGTCGATATTTCGAACAATCTCGGCGATACCAAATCGCTAGCCTGTCACCCTTGCTCGACCACGCACCGTGCGCTGAGTGAGGAAGAACAAGCCGAAATGGGATTGGATGAAAGCTGGATCCGGCTTTCGGTTGGGCTCGAGGATGCTGGCGATTTAGAGCGGGACCTTACTCAGGCTCTTAGTGCGCTTTAAACGAAACCTTATCGCTGCAGCGATCGCAGGTCTCCACGGCCGGGTTTTGCTCGAGGCGACGCAGGCTAATGTCTGCGCCGCAGGAGATGCAAATCCCGTATGTGCCAGACGACAATCGTAGCAGAGCGCGCTCGATCGAGGCGAGCGTTTCGGTGCCATTGCACCCGGTTATGGTGTGCCCGGACTCGTGAGCTTTGGCATCCGCTGAGCGAAGTGAAATGTCACGTTCTTCACGTGGCTTTGTCCCCCGCGCGTCTGCCAAACCTCCGATCAGAGGGTCTAGCGGCGTCTTCATGCGAACATCCTGTTGACTCTTTAAGTGCTTGGCAAGTCTAGCAGGGCAAAAGAGTTGTACTACATATCGATAAACGGAAGATTCGGCCGGGGAGCTAGCATATGAGCGAAGATCTGCCGCTGCGAATGAGCGGTGTGAGCAAGTGGTTTGGGAGTTTCCAAGCCGTTCGTAACTTGGATTTTGCGGTGCCGAAAGGTTCAATTGTTGGATTCCTTGGCCCAAACGGGGCCGGAAAATCGACGAGCTTGCGCATGGCGCTCGGGGTATTGTCTCCGGATCGAGGAGAGGTCAGCTTACTTGGCGCACCACCGAACCTTGAATCCCTCAAACGGGTTGGATTCCTGCCGGAGGAGCGAGGGCTCTACAAAAAGATGAGCCCACGCCAGATCATCACTTACTTTGCGCGATTGAAGGGCATGAGCAGCAATGATGCAAAAGCCCGCGCAGACGAGCTTTTGGAGATGATGGGCCTTGGTGATTTCGCCCGCAGCCGCGTCACCAAGCTCTCCAAAGGCATGGCCCAGAAGGTTCAAATCCTCTCGGCTTTGGCCCATCAGCCTGACTTCCTCATTCTCGATGAGCCATTTTCGGGCCTGGACCCGGTCAATCAACAGGCCCTCGAGGATTTGATCATCGAAGAGCATAAGCGTGGCGCGACGATCGTGTTCTCGACCCATGTCATGGAGCACGCAGAACGTTTATGCGAGAAAATCGTGATGATGGCGCGCGGTCGAAAAGTATTTGATGGCACACTGGAAGAGGCCTTCACTGCGCTCGGACGCGCCGTGCATATTGGTGTTGCGGACGGTTTTGATCTCAGCGCCGCTCTGTCTACCAAGGGATTTGAGGTCACGTTGGATGGTGATCACTTCCGCGTCGGCCTCAAGCAGGACCAAACCTCGCAAGATGCGTTACGCGCCACCCTCGATCTTGGGGCTCCAATTACCAGTTTCACGCCCCAGGAGGCCCGGTTGCGCGATGTCTTCGTATCACTTGTCAGCGAAGCAGAAGCGCAAGATTTGACAGACACATTGGCAGCTGATGCTGCCGCTCAAGCGAAGGATGCCGCATGATCCGCTCGACTTATCTCGTGACCCGCCGCGACTATCTTGGCTATGTCTCGGCTTGGGGCTTCTGGCTTGGACTTCTATTCACACCTGTGATTCTCGCCGTTTTCATTCTGGCGCCAACATTCGCGCAAAATGCGCAGCCGACTCGATACTTCACGATTATCGAACAAGGCTCCGAATTCACCGATGCCCTTCGCGCGGAGCTTTCGGATTCCGATGGCCTCATGGCGCGAGCCGTGCTCGACCCGATGGCCGCGATTGAAGACCGAGAAAGCGAAAAGCTTCAAGCCTTTGATGAAGCTCTGGAAAACGGGGCCAGTGTAAGTGAGGCCTTCGAAGCAGCGGGGGGTAATCCTTCCATGCTGCCGCGTCAGGACTTTGTCGAAGTCGATCCCCCCGTGCGTACGAATGATGGGCTCGCGCCTTATCTCGCGGGCGAAGCATTCGTCGAGACGCCGGAGGGACCACAACCGCTCTTTGCCGCATTCTATGTGAACGAGACCACGGGTGAGATTGAATACTGGTCGGAGAACTTGCAAGCCCAGGGCCTTATGAGTGCGGCGCAACAGGCCGAAAGTGACCTGCAACTCGACCGCGCTTTGGCGCAAGTCAATGTCAGTCGAGACGTGCTCACACAAGCGCGTGCGGCACGCCGAGACGTCACTCAGCAAAGGCTGCGTACGGGCGAAGACGCAGATGTCGGAACGGAAGTGACGCAAGCCGATCAGGCCCCCTTTGTGGTCTCGATCATGATGGCCTTTTCGCTCTGGTTCCTGATTTTTTCAGTGATCAATTATCTCCTGATGGGAACGATTGAAGAGCGATCGAACAAGATCTTCGATAGCCTTCTCACGTCCGTAAAGCTTCCGCACATGCTGGCGGGTAAACTGCTTGCCGTCTTACTGCTGTCCTTCACGCTCGTTGGGTTTTGGGGTGTTGGCTCCGGGCTTCTGACCTGGTTTGCGCGCGATGCCATTCCTGCCGAAGCGGCTGATTTCCTCGGCGCCATCGCAACCGCGGCAGCAGACCCGGCCTTGTTCCTGCCCGCGATCATAAGCTTTATTCTCGGCTATCTGATGTACGGATCGCTTTTTCTTGCCTTGGGCTCCCTGTGTGACACCATTCAGGAAGCACAAACGCTGATGACCCCTTTAATCGTCACCTTAATGGCGCCGCTTGCGATGTTGGCATTTGCGATTCAGGACGCAGAATCGGCGCTGATTGAGATCATGGCATGGGTGCCGGTGTTTACGCCCTTCTTGCTGATCCTGAGGATGCCAACTGAACCGCCGCTTTGGGAAGTTTTGGCCCAGCTTGGCCTGATGGCACTCACGACTTTTGTCATTCTCTATCTCGCCACACGAGTTTATCGCGCGGGCGCCGTGCATGGCGCTGGTGTCAACGATGTCATGAGCTTCTTTGGGAAACTGGTCCCGGGCAAAAAGAAGACTGCCGCTTAGACGGCTTGTTCTTCCACCGTTTCAAAGCGATCGGCGCGGGCGAGCTGTGGGAAAAGCTTGATCCATAAAACGCCAACGCCGATCGCGACGACACCGCCGAACAGAACCGCCCCGACGGGGCCTAAAAAGCGTGCCGCCACACCGCTCTGAAAATCGCCGAGCTCATTCGAGGCGGAGATGAAGATGAAAGAGACCGAGGTGACCCGGCCTTTCATTTCATCCGGTGTGGCCAATTGGATCAAAGATGCGCGAACATAAACGGAGATTTCGTCCGCGGCGCCGGTGACCACCAAAGCGGCGAAGCTGACCCAAAAAATGGTCGAAAAGCCAAACACCAAGGTCGCCGCGCCGAAAATCCCAACCGCCCAGAACATCCACGCCCCGACACGCCGTTCCAACGGGCGGCGCGCCAACAAGAAGGCGACCGTTAGCGCCCCAATTGCAGGTGCGGCTGCTAGAAAACCGAGCCCGGCTTCGCCCACTTGCAGGACATCTCTTGCGAACACGGGCAAAAGCGCCACGACCCCGCCAAAAAAGACCACAAACAGGTCCAGCGAGATGGCGCCCAGGACGATTTTATTGCGTCCGATATAGCGCAGGCCCTCGAACACCATATCCAGCCCGCGAGCATTGTTGAGTTTTTCATGTGCCGGAGTCTTTGCGGTTGCAATGGCAACGATCGCAAACGCGATCAAACAAAAAGCACTGTTATAGACGAGGTTTAATCCCCCCACCGCGAGAAGCAGTCCGCCCAGTGCAGGCCCGGCAATCTTTGCTGTCTGAAAACCGAGAGAATTGAATGCGATCGCTGTTGGCAGCTCGGCTCTGGGAACCAATTGCGGATAAAGCGCGCTCGCAGCGGCAGGTGTGAACGCATTCACGATACCGAGGAGGGCGGCAACGGCGAAGATCAACGGTAGAGCCTGGCCCGCCGGCAAGGCGAGCGTTGAGAGCAAGCCGACCGTTCCAAGCAATCGAAAAAGATTGCTGACCACGAGAATAAATTTACGATTCAACCGATCGGCGGCTTGCCCGCCAACCAGAGACAAGAGCAAAACCGGCAAGAACTGAACCAGACCTACGAGGCCCAGCATAAAAGCCGCTTCATTGATGCTGAGCCCCATCCCGCCGGAATCCACAGGGTCCCGCGCGAGATCATAGACCTGCCACCCGATCGCAACGAATTGCATCTGCCGCGCGGCCGCCACCGAAACGCGCATCAGCCAGAATTGCAAATAGGCGCGATGTCGGAAGATCTGGAAGGAGGGAGCAAGCGCCATGGGCGCGTCCTAATTGCTTGTTTGAAGTTCGCAATCAGATTTTTTGTCAATGTCGCTTGACATGACAAGCTTCCTTGTCTAATTGACAAGCTCACTTGACAAAAGAGGCACTCATGTCCCTTCCGTTTCCTCCCCTTCCCCTCGCCTTGCTGGTGATTGTTTTCAGCTTGGCCATTCAGCTTGGATTTGCCGTCGGCGTTTTCGGACCGGCCTGGCTGAGCCCGCTATTAACCCTCCCCGCTCTTGCGGCGATTGCTTGGCTTTGGCGGCGCGCCGAAAAAGAGAAACAGACGTCGCAAGATTTTGCGAAACTCGTCATCTAAATCTCATTGGAGTTATTGATGTCCCAACAAACTTTCAAATCCGCCAAGCGCCGATACCATCGCGTCTTCTGGCCCCTTATGATTGTCTACACAATGATTGTGGTCGGCGGCTCAATCGGCCTGAACTTGCTCGAAACAGAACCGGAATGGCTCAAAGCAACTCTGGCCGTAGCTTGCGCAGTCCCCGTGATCGCAACCTTATTGGTTATGATGCGGTATGCCGAAGAAACCGATGAATACAGTCGGCTGGTTCAACTGAAGTCCTTTGCCTGGGGCGGCATCGTGACGATTAGCTTAATCTCCGTGGTTGGGTTTCTTCAGCTGTTTGATGTTGTCGAGCGGTTCGAGGTCTTTTGGTTTGGTCCGTTATTCTTCGTCGCGTACGGGATTTCCACGCATCTCGTTGGTGGGAGGCAGTGCTGATGAAGAATATTATCCGAGCCTTGCGCGCCGAACGGGGTTGGAGCCAAGCGGCGCTCGCAGATCATCTTGGCGTCTCGCGTCAATCCGTAAATGCCATTGAGACGGGCAAGTATGACCCATCCTTACCGCTCGCCTTCGCCATAGCCCGGCTGTTTGAAAAATCGATCGAAGAGATTTTTGATGATGAGACCGAAGCGCGCTTTGCAGCTGAATGAAACACCCAAAAACCAAGAGGGGCGCGGACCTTGCGGCTCGCACCCCGATTTGGTTTCATTCGTGTCGCTTCGACCAATTCCGCTAAGTCTCAACCTCAGCGCCTCAATTGAAACCTGAAACTTCCCGTTCCGCTTGCGCGGTTTTGTTAAGTCCCACCATCCAGATCCCGGTTAGCCCGTGTTCTTTCTGGTCTGCGCTGCGGTTCGTGCCCCGTTCGCAGATATGGCTCCATCTCACCCCTCCTAGACGAGGCTCAACAGACGTCGCGTTGCCTTTCCCTTCATCTCCGCTGGCTCCTTTGCTTCCCCCATTTCTGAGGTTTGCTCTTGAGCCCACTTCGTCCGGGCGCGCCGTTCTTTCGTCAGCGGTCTCCGGTGGCTTCCCGGTCTTCGCTGCCGACAGGTGTAGAATGCCGCAGAACGAAAAAGAGTCGATAGTTCAATCAGCAGAATCGATCGGATTCATAGCGTTACTCCACAGAAAGGCAGCTTCTGTGGATAAATTGATCATTTCGTTCTGGAAACGAACTCCGCATGTTCAGACACTCGCGGGCTCTAAGCGCGGTGTATCACTCTCGTTTTGGAAGTCCAGCGCGGAATACTGGGGTTCTCAGCTATTCTGCTTCTTCAAGAAATTCGATGCCAACATCGGTACGCGTCCGCCAGCGCATCACTGCACGGCGTTTGATCCCGTAGCGCGCAATGTTCACAATCATCCCGTCCAGCAAGCTGTCGCCATTCTCAAATCGCAACCGTGTGCCATCGGAAGACAAATCCAGCGCCACACCCTTCTTGAGGAAACGACCATTGTTTGAAATTGCAACAGCGTCCGCATACACGTCACGCCGCTCCGAACGGCGGCGTTCCACCACTTCCGGCTCTTCTAGCTCGATTTCTTCGGCTTTTTTGCGTCGAAACAATCCAAACACGCCCGCGACTCCGTTGCTACTATTCCCGCAAGAAGCAAAACGCGTACCAGTTTATTCGCGTTCGAGGAGAAATGTGTCCGGATTGACTGTTCGATAAAAGCAAGATGTGCGCCCGGTATGGCACGCCCCACCGGATTGGTTCACTTTAATCAGTACGGCATCCTGGTCGCAGTCGATTTGCACCGCGACGACCTCTTGGGTGTTTCCGGAGGTTTCTCCCTTGACCCACAAAGACTGGCGGGAACGGCTCCAATAGGTCCCGCGCCCCGTTCTGATCGTCGCCTCCAAGGCCTCAGCATTCATCCAGGCCAGCATCAACACCTCATGCGTTTCAGCATCCTGAGCAATCGCAGTAACCAATCCGTCCGCGTTGAACTTAGGACGCAGTTCACGCGATTCATCTTGCTCTGTCCCGGATAACGGGGGCTCAAATGACATTTTCTACTCGCAATTCAGCTTGATCCTGAGGGCTGTACCCTAAGACATCTAATATTGCACGTGTATCTTGTCCAAGTTTTGGTCCAGCTGAGCGAATTTCGCCGGGAGTCAAACTGAGTTTCGGGACGACAGCCTGCATTGGGACATCGCTTCCGATCATTGGAGAAAAGATCTTTTGAATCGCCTGGCGCGCCTGAATATGCGCATCCGCAAGCATTTCCTTTGCAGTATTGACCGGGCCGCAGGGAATGGCGTGTGCATCACACAGGCGCGAGACGTCAGCCATTGTCCGCGTGCGGGTCCAATCGGAGATCTTCTCGTCCAGCTCAAGCTGATGTTCGCCGCGTGCATCATGGGTTGCGTAACGCGGGTCTTGCGCCCAATCCGTGCCGATCATCTTGGCGAGGCGTTCAAACAGCGTGTCTTGGTTGGCACCGATAATCACCATGCCATCCGCGCAAGGATATGCCCCCGACGGTGCGATGCGTGGCAGGATACCTCCGGTTCGCTCCCGCGTGTGACCCGCTAAAGCGTACTCCGGAAGGAGGCTTTCGACGAACGCCATCACGCTTTCGTAGATCGCCGCATCGACAACCTGACCGCTGCCGGATTTCTCTCGGTGAAACAAGGCCATCATTGTACCGAGGGCTGCGAACGTGCCGGTCATCGAATCGCCGAGACTGACCCCGGCTCGGGCGGGCGGACGATCTGGTTCTCCGATCAGGTATCGCAGGCCACCTTTCGCTTCGCCCACACTGGCATATCCGGGCTTATGGCTTTCGGGGCCTGTTTGTCCGTATCCAGACACCCGCGTGATCACCAGACGCGGGTTGATTTGGTGAAGAACCTCCGGCCCAAGCCCCCACTTTTCGAGCGTTCCTGGACGAAAATTCTCGACCAGAACGTCTGCGGTGCTGACCAAGCGCTTCAGAATCTCCTGTCCCTTTTCCAGCCGAAGATTGAGCGTCACCGACTTCTTATTCCGCGCGATAATCGCCCAGAAAACGCTTTCATCATTAACCTTCACAGCGCCCCAATTTCGGGCGGGATCGGGGCGATCGGGCGCCTCAATTTTTACCACTTCGGCACCAAAGTCGCCAAGCAGTTGCGCGCAAAATGGACCGGCAATGAGCTGCCCAAGCTCAAGCACGCGAATGCCCGCGAGGGGCGGTTGTACAATAGGATCTGTCATTCACCGTAAATGCCCGCTAAACAGCGGCCATGACAAGACGTATTGATATTGTAGAAGTCGGTCCGCGCGACGGATTGCAAAATGATCCCGGTAATCTGACCACGGATCAGAAACTCGAATTTATCGCGCGCCTTGAAAGCTGCGGCGTGAAACGCATGGAATCGGGGTCGTTTGTTTCGCCGAAAGCCGTCCCGAAAATGGCTGATAGTGGAGCGGTTTTTCGCGGGCTCGACCGCAGTCATACGACCCGGCACATCGCTCTCGCACTCAACGAGAAAGGCGTTCGGCGCGCCATTGATGCTGGAGCCGATGAGATCAATTTCGTACTTGTCGCAGGCGAAGGGTTCGGCGAGCGCAATCAACGCATGTCACCACAACAGAGCGCTGATATGCTTGCCCAGTGTGCCCCTCTGGTGCACGAGGCCGAGGTGCCCCTTTCGGCAACCATCTCCGTGGCCTTTGGCGATCCCTATTCGGGTGAAGTCGACCCGGGTGTGGTGGCCAATCTCGCCGCGCAGGCGCAGCGGGCGGGCGCGGCGGAAATCGGACTTGGTGACACAATTGGCGTCGCGACCCCTTGGGACGTCCGCAATCTGGTCGAGCGCGTTCGCACCGAAGCCCCCGATGTTTACTTGCGGCTTCATTTTCATGACACGCGCGGCGCTGGGCTCGCCAATGTTGCCGCAGCGGTCGAGATAGGAGTCGATGTCATTGACGCAAGCTGCGGCGGAATTGGCGGCTGCCCCTTTGCGCCAGCTGCCACCGGCAATGTGGCGACAGAGGACGTTGTGTACATGTTAGAACGCGCCGGTTTTGAGACCGGGCTCAATCTTGGAAAACTCATCGAAACGGCAAAATGGCTTGAAACTGCGCTCGGACACCCCGTCAGTTCCAGCCTCAGCAAAGCCGGGGGGTTCCCGACCTAAAAGGGGCGATCTCCATTGACGGTCGCCCGGCGCATATGGCGTCGCTGCCCCGGATAGTCATTCAATGCATAGTGCCAGCAACAGCGATTATCCCAAAACGCGACCGCCCCCTCGCTCCACCGAAACCGGCACGTAAAGCGTTCGTCCCGGGAGTGATCGAACAGAAAGTTCAAGATCGGACGACTTTCACGTTTGGTCATACCGGCAAATCGCAAGGTAAAGGCGGGATTGATGTACAGCCCCTTCCGACCGGTTTCAGGATGCGTGCGGACGACCGGATGCTCAAACTCCGGAGCGTCCGTCGCCGTCTCGGATTGCATAGACTGGCGCGCCTGCGCTGATTGTCCTCTCGAACTGTATTCGCGACTGGCAGAGTGGATGGCGTTCAATCCACCGAGCATTTCTTTCATGCCGTCCGACAAAGCCTCATAGGCGGCGATCTGGTTCGCAAATAGCGTATCGCCGCCAGAGGCTGGGACTTCGACCCCGAACAAGATCGACCCGAGCGCCGGTTCTTCGAGGAAGGACATGTCCGAATGCCAACCCCCGCCAAAGTTGAGTTTATCTTCCGGTTCCTTGATGATCTCCAACAGTTCCGGATGCCCTTGCATCCCCTTCACATAAGGATGCACGTTGAGCGTTCCAAAACGACGCGCAAAGCGTTTCTGGGCGTCGGGGGTTAAACCCGTCTGCTCTCGAAAAAAGATGACATGGTGGTCTAAGAAGGCCTGATGGATCTCATCAAACTGCGCGTTCGAAAGATCGCCAGAGAGATCGACACCGGAAATCTCTGCGCCTAAGGCCCCCGCAACAGGGATGATATCGAGCGTAGCAGCCATGACAGTCAGTCTACGCTCGATCTCGTTAGAGTCTATCTATTCCGCCGCGTCGGTCGGGAAGAGCCGCTCGTATAGATAGGTGAATTCAAGCGCGGTGCGTTTCGCTCGCGCTTTTTGGTTTGCGGCCGCTGAGTGTCCGCCATCTATGTTCTCATAATAGAGGAAGGGTTTATCCGCCTCCTCGAACAGTTTCGCCATCTTGCGCGCGTGCGCCGGGTGAACGCGGTCATCCTTTGTCGACGTTACGAAGAACGGCGTTGGATAGTCCGCGGTGGCGTCGAAATTTTGATAGGGCGAGATGGTCTCCAGGAACGCGCGCTCTTCCGGCACTTCAGGGTCCCCATATTCATCCACCCAAGACGCGCCGGCGAGCAACAGGTGATAGCGCAGCATGTCGAGCAAAGGCACTTGGATGACCACAGCACCCCAAAGGTCGGGGCGTTGAACCATCGCCACGCCCATGAGCAACCCGCCATTGGATCCGCCCATGATTCCGAGATGATCCGACTTTGTGATGCCCTTAGAAATCAGGTCTTCGCCGACTGCAATGAAGTCATCGAAAATACGCTGACGCTCTGTCTTGAGACCGGCCTGGTGCCAAGCTGGGCCAAACTCGCCGCCACCGCGAATATTGGCGAGCACATACGCACCGCCTCGCTCCAACCACATCCGGCCAATACCACCACTATAGCTTGGGCGCATCGACACTTCGAAACCGCCATAGGCATAGAGCAATGTCGGCGTAGACCCATCAAGCGTGATATCTTCACGATGGACGATGAAGTACGGGATCTTGGTGCCGTCAGCGGACGTCGCTTCCATTTGTTGCACGGTCAGTCCGTCAGCGTCGAACTTAGCCGGTAGGGATTTCAAACTCTCGGTCGAATTGGTCTCGGCATTATAGGTCAGCAAACTATCCGGGCTGAGGAAACCCTCATAGTTTACGAAGACCGTTTCTTCATCCTCGTCTGCGAAAGCGATCCCCGCTTGTCCGGTTCCGGGAAGGGAGACATCCGTCGTGGTCCAACCAGCGTCCTCGCCATATTCGAGGCGTAAGATTTTACCGGCGACATTGTCATTGATCGACAAAAGAGCGGCGTCTTTGGAGACGGCCACACCGTTAACGGCCTGGCGCGCATTGGCGCGGAAGACCAGGTCGACCGGCGGCAAGTCTTTCGCGGTCAGAAACTGTTCGAGATTAAATGCAACCAGATCACCGGTCAGGAACGTATCCTCGCCAACGGTCCAATCGTCTTGAAGCGTTACAAACTGCCACCCCTTATATTCACCTCCCAAGGAGGCCTTTTTAGGAATCGGAAAGGCAAAAGGCTCGCCATCATTGAGCAACCAATAGGTCCTCGTAAAAAATGTATCGGACTCGACGGCGCCATAAATCATGGTGCCATCGTCCAATTCCGAAGACCAGGGCCAGACACCGACATCGGTTTTCTCACCGACGTAAAGTTCGACCGCGTCTTCCAGCGCCTCTCCACGCTTCCACATGCGTACAGATGTGGGATAACCGGACTCGGTCAGCGTGCTGCCATCTCCACCCCAATCGGTTCCGACCAAGACCGTGTCATGGTCGACCCAAGCAAGACCCTGTTTCGCTTCAAACGTCTCAAACCCATCTTCGACGAACGTCTTGGCGTCGAGATCAAACTCTCGATTGATGACGGCATCTTTACCGCCATCCGATAGGCTGACAAAGCAAAGCGTTTTTTCGCTGCCGTCTGGCTTGAAGCAATTCGATCCCTTGAAGACCCAATTTTTATCTTCGTCTGCCGCCAGTTGATCGAAATCCAGTACGATTTCCCAGTCCGGGCTATCGGTCTTGTAGCTCTCCAACGTCGTACGCCGCCAAAGGCCGCGGACATTATTTTCGTCTTGCCAGAAATTGTAGACCAAGCCGTCACGGATGCGTCCATATGGGATCCGGTCATTCGAGGTCGCGAGATCGAGGGCCTTGGCGTAATTGTCGTCGAACACACTGTGCGCTTGGATCGCTTCGAGCGATCGATCGTTTTGAGCATTGACCCAATTCAACGCCGCTTCACCTTCGACCTCTTCCATCCAAATCAGCGGATCTTCGGACCCCGAATCCGTCATGGATTCGACGGCGGCGACTGGTTCAGCTTCCACAAGCGTCTCCGTTTCAACTTCTGTGGTTAGAGTGGGGTCTTCTGTTGCGGTTACACAAGCCGTCACAAGGACGCTCGCGGCCACGGCACTAAGAGCAAAACGCATCTCATTCCTCCATGTTTCGAGGAAGGGTTTAGCGCGCCGACAGGGCTCAACAAGTCAAATTTTCGAAGAGTGCGGCATTTAAGCGGAAGATTTTCCGGTTGATTGGCGAACGATCAACTCAAAGTCAAAAAGCTCTTCGATTCCCTCGCCGTCATCAGAGTTCATCAAACGCTCAGCGGCGCGGCGTCCCATCTCCACCACGGGCTGGCGAATGGTGGTCAGAGGCGGCCAAACCGCGGACGCGAGGCGTGTATCGTCATAGCCCGCAATCGAAATCTGGCCAGGGACCTGCAGTCCTGCTGCCATCACTGCCGTCATTGCACCGACCGCCATATCATCATTGGCGGCAAAGATAGCTGTCGGCTTGGTGTCTGCATCAATCAGCTCACGCGCCGCTTCCAAACCAGACCGGAGCGAGTAATCGCCCTCTGCAATCAGTTCGGGTGACACTTTGAGGCCCGCTTCATGCATCGCGTCGAGATATCCTTCGTGCCGCCCGGTCGAAGCATTGTGACCGGCGGGGCCTGCGATAAAGGCGATGCGCGAGTGGCCGAGCTCAACCAAATGGCGGACCATTTCCATGGCAGCAAGTCTGTCATCCAGGCGCATGACAGGCGTGTTTTCTGGCTGACGCGCGGGCGATAGGCTCGCATAGGCGGTGCCGTTATCCTTCAGCAAAGACAGAATATCTGGGTCGTCACAAAGCGGCGGCGTCAGGACCACACCATCTGCGCGGGACGTCATCAGAAAACTCTGAAGACGATCGAGAAAGTCCGGCGCATTTCGATCCACCGGTTCCGGCAATAGGAAATAACCATTCGCCCGGCACGCCTCATAAATCCCTGTGTTCACCGCAGTGATGTATTCCGGCACAGGGTTGTCATGCAAATGGGCGATCAGGAAAGAGCGTGAGCCAGCAAGACTTCGTGCGGCAGGGTTCGGGCGATATCCAAGTTCGCGCGCGGCTTTCATCACGAGCTCGCGTTTGGCCGGGCGCACATTTGGTTCATTGTTCAAAACTCGAGAAACGGTTTTGGCAGACACGCCGGCTTTTTCGGCAACATCATCAATAGTGATCGCGCGTGGGGGGCGACTTAGGCCCATATTCGATCTCCCAATCCTTATCGTGTTCTGACGCATTCTTCCCAGGAACGCAATCTGTCCGTGTGCAGTTCACGCTAGCACGTCTCTAGATGGCATTAGAACTGGAAGTATACAAAAGGGGATGCTTCCAACGGGTAAAGAGCAAGCAAAATGCCTGAAAGGGCCCCGAGACTTCCCCAGTATAGGACTGGCTGACGCCAGAGTTTGAGCGTGATTAAAGCTTTGAGCACCCCTCGGCCAAGCATTGCGTCCAAGGCGATAAGCGGCAGCACCAACCAGACCCAGATGCTGAGCATTTCGCTTCCCCCTTCACGCAAACCCGTGAAGGCGGACCAAATAATGAGCGTATCCGAAAAGCTCTCTGCGCGGAACGGCACCCAGGTGAGCAGAACGAACAACTGGGTGGCAATCAGCCCGATACCAAAGACAAGTGCGCGTTTCCCTTTAAACAGCGCCCGGTGAAACGCCAATGCGGTTCCATGCAGCGCGCCCCAAGCGACAAAAGTCCAGGCTGCACCGTGCCATAGCCCGCCAAGCACCATCGTTGCCATGAGATTGCGATAGGTCTTGAGCTCGCCCGTACGATTGCCCCCGAGTGGAATGTAGAGGTAGTCGCGCAGCCAGCTCGACAGCGAGATGTGCCAACGACGCCAGAAATCATCGATCGAAGGACTGGAATAGGGATAGTCAAAATTCTTCGGAATGTAGAATCCAAACCAACGCGCAACCCCAATCGCCATGAGCGAGTAGCCCGCAAAGTCGAAATAGATGAGACCCGCAAAGGCCAGCGTCGCCCCCATAAGAGCGAGGTTCGACCAGGCGGCAAGATCTGTATCTCCAAGCACCTGCGCGTCCCCGTAAACCGGATCAACAAATTGCGCGAGATTGTCAGCGATCCCGGCTTTGTAAGCGAAGCCTAGAACAAACGCCCGTAAGCCCGCGAAGAACAGCGCCCCAGTGAGCGTCTTGGTGCGCTCCATTTGTGGAAAGAAGCTCGCCGCGCGCACGATCGGGCCTGCGACCAGCTGTGGGAAGAAGGCGATGTAGAGTGCAACCCGCCGCAATCGGCGCTCCGGCGCAAGATCACCGCGCGCAACGTCAACAATGTATGAAATGGCCTGGAACACATAAAAGCTGATGCCGACAGGCAGCAAAATGTTCAGAGCCGTCCAACCCGGATCAACTCCAACGGTGGCCAGCATGGTGCGGGCACTATCGGCGAAAAAACCAAAATACTTGAATACAGCGATGACTGAGAGGTTGGCGGCGATTCCCGCGATCAGCGCGTACCGACGATACTTTTCGCCAGGGGCACGGGCCGCCGCGAAGTTCGCGACCGCCCAGCTGACCAGAATCACAAATCCGATCAGTCCAAGAAACCGCCAGTCCCACCAGCCATAGAACACTGTACTGGCGAGCAAGAGCAGTCCTAACCGCGTCTCTTTCCCGCGCAGCAGCCAATAGGCTCCGAAGACGCTGGTCAAAAAGACAAAGAAGATGGCGTCCGTGAAAATCATTTTTCGCGCTCCAGAATACCGGAGGCAATGATCTCTTCCACAAGCCAGGCATTGTAGATTGCTGTGCCGCTATCGAGGAGGTGACTTGGATCGAACCAATGGTCGCCGTTTAAGCGCTGCATCAAACTTGGGTCATTCGGCGAAATGCATACACTGTCCGAAAGTTCTCCGGCGCACAGTCCATCTGTATAGGCTCGGGCCTCGGGGTCCAATGCTGGAGGTTGATAGTATGCCACGGCGCGAACGCCCTGGTCCTTCAAACGCAGTCGCTGTTGATATCGGAACGACCGCACCCATTGAGGCCCCTCGCGCGCGACACCGTCGACGCGCTCCAGAGCGAGCGCAGGTTGTGTTGTCTCACGTGGCTCAGGCTGAGGGTCATATGCCGGAACGGCATTAACGGCATGGGTGGTCTCACCAGCGCCAATCAAACCGATATTGGAAACATTCAGCGCTGTATGCAGTCCAAGATAGGCCGTATCCAGAATGCAGCCTTTGACCCCATCGCAAGCCCCGCCCAAGATCCCGAAGCTTGTCCACGCAGTGGTTGTTAGATCGAATTGCTCAATCGCACGCGCATTGAACTTGGAATTACCAAACATGTACGCAGCGCGGTGATCAAAGTCTTGTGCAACTTCCACAAAAACTGTGTCCGGTGTGCGTCCTGACAGGTTCATAAACTGTTTGAGATGGGCATCGCGCTCGAGAATCGAGGCCGCTTCAATCGACAGGCTCACAACCCGGTGCGGGTAACCGCGTTCTCTGAGGGCCAACGTTAAGCGATCAGGATCGATCCCATTGCGTGAATAGCTCGCACCCGTAAAGACGATGAGGGGCGCATCATCCTGGGTCGCCTGAAGGACGGCCGCGTTCACGAACCGGTCGAAATCTGTGGTGCGCCCGATACCGTTCGATGAGGCCAGGGCCTTGATCGCGAAGGCGGACATGACCAACCCGATGAAAAAGGCGGAAATGGCTCCAACACGCGAACCGCTGACCGGCAGTTTCAGGCCGTGCGCGAAAAGCAAGCCAATCCCTGCGAGAGCAAACAAACTCCAATACATTCAGACCAGTCCCTTTCAGCGCGCCAAATTGGGACGCCCCCAACTCGCCTGATAGGGGAAGCAATTGCCTTGCCAGTTCGCCTAATTGGCGATCAGGATGGTAAATCCGGAGCGTTATCCGACATCGCTCGCATCATGAAAATCGGGATAGACCCCCGTTCAGTCATCACCCAATCCAGCGGAACATCATGCGGTTCCGCCGGAATGCTCTCCACCTCCTGGCCGATAAAAGCGAGACCGCAAACAAAAACGCGCCCTTGCTCACGCAGTCGAAACAACGCGCGATCATAATGCCCTTTACCATATCCAAGCCGGTTACCATTGCGGTCAAAGGCGAGCAGCGGGGCGATCACAAGCGTCGGATGAACCTCTGGAACGTCCGGATTGGGTTCAAGCAATCCAAATGGGCGTTTCTCTAACATGTCGCCGCGCGTGTAGGCACGATACACCATTGTACCATCATCCTGAACGCATGGCAGCGCGAGCTTTGCGCCCGCGCCAATAAGTTTGCTCATCAAGGGCCGTGGATCGATCTCGCTACCAATCGGCAGATAGACCGCCACAGTCGGTCCATACCGCTCAAGCAATTTAAGCGGGAACTTATCTGCCAGGGTCTCACCCGCATCAGGGTCGCGCGCGGCAAGTTCATCCCGCAGAACTTTCATCTGTGTGCGCAGGTTTTGTTTATCTTCGCTCATGCAGGTTCCGGTTCTTCAACCGGCATGTCCGCCAGGCCGACCAATGCTCGCGCATAAGCCCGCGCAGAGAAGGGTTGAAGATCCTCGGCTTTCTCGCCAATGCCAACAAAATGGATCGGGAGTGCATGCGCTTCAGCAATTGCCACCAAGACCCCGCCTTTCGCCGTGCCATCCAGTTTGGTCATAACGATCCCCGACACATCCGCCGTATGCCGGAAAGCTTCAACTTGGCTGAGCGCGTTCTGACCCACTGTTGCATCCAGAACCAGAATGACATCATGCGGCGCATCCGGATCGAGCTTACGCGTGACGCGGACGATTTTCGCAAGCTCCGCCATGAGCTCAGACTTGTTTTGCAGGCGACCGGCCGTATCGACCAGGACCAAATCCAAGTCTTCGGCTTTGGCTTTTTCAATGGCCTCATAGACCAAACCGGCTGCGTCCGCCCCGGGTTCTTTTGCCAATACGGGAATCCCTGCGCGTTCGCCCCAAACCGTCAATTGCTCGATGGCGGCGGCCCGGAACGTATCACCGGCAACCAAAAGCGCTTTGGCGCCTTGTTCCTGAAGCTTGGAAGCAATCTTGCCGATTGTGGTCGTTTTACCAGACCCGTTCACGCCGACGAACAGAACGACCCGCGGTCGTGAGCCGTCGGAGAAGTCTACGATCTCTTCGCGAGGCGACATGATCGCTTCAATTTCATCGGCCAATGCAAGCTTGATTTCCTCGTCTGTGACATCTTTGTCCATCCGCGTCTTGGCGAGGTTTTGGACAATACGAGCAGAGACTTTTCCGCCCATGTCCGAGGTCAACAGGATGTCTTCCAGATCCTCCAGGGCTTCGTCATCAAGTTTGCGTTTCGAAAAAAGGCTGGTGATGGACGAGCCCATTTTCGAAGATGATTTCGCAAGACCAGATGAGAGCTTCGAAAAGAATCCGGGCTCAGCCACTTCCGCATAAGGATCGGGCTCGCCGCGGGCGATCGCTGCCTGACGTTCAGCCTCGCGACGGGCACGCTCTTCGGCGAGCTTTTGTCGGAGTTCCTCATCGGCGCGACGCTGCGCCAAAAGCGCGAGCTCCGCCTTAGCTTTTTCTTCCTTGGCACGACGTTCTTCCTCGGCCTGGTGCGCAGCTTCCGCTTCTGCGGCGAGTCGTTCCGCCTCAGCCTGTGCGCGCGCCGCTTCTTCGGCCGCTGCTGCATCAGCTCGTGCACGTTGACGTGCAGCCTCTGCTTCTTGTTCCGCCTTAAGGCGTACCGCTTCGCGGGCTTTGGCTTCCTCGGCAAGACGCGCGGCCGCGGCTTCCGCTTCCGCCGCTTCGCGTTTTTGTCGTTCTTCCCAAGCCCGATTTGCTTCTGCGACTTTGCGTTCAATTTCGGCTTGCTCTGCCGCCTTTCGGGCTGCCTCTTCATCCGCTAAGCGGGCGGCTTCTGCTTCCGCCGCGTGTTGCGCGGCCAAGTCTTCTGCGGAGAGCTCGGGCGCCTCCATTTCGGCGCCCGCTTGCAAGGCTTCTTCTTTTTTCTTTTTCTTACCGAACCAAAGGATCATAGGGCGACGGCTTTCAATCGTGTCTGATCATGTCCGATTATCCGCGCGCGGATCGGGCGTCCAGCCTCCACCGTGAGGCCCTCGACAACCACCGGCGTAAAATCTGGCAAACGGCCATGCGCGCCACGTTCCATCAACACGCTGATCTCCTCGCCTGAATACGTCTCAAGATGCTGCATGAGCGCCGCCTGACCGGCTTCTCGTAGCCGCGCGGCGCGGGCTTTAATAACCGACTTTTGAAGTTGCGGCATGCGCGCTGCCGGGGTGCCCGGGCGCGGGCTATAAGGAAATGCGTGCAAGAACGTGATTTCGCAGTCTTCGATCAGACGGAGCGAATTTTCAAATGCGACCTCAGTTTCTGTTGGGAAGCCAGCGATGATGTCTGCACCGAGCGCGAGATCGGGCCGAATCTTGCGCAACCGGTTGGCAAGCTCGATCGCGTCTTCCCGAGAATGCCGGCGTTTCATGCGCTTGAGCATAAGATTGTCGCCGTGCTGCAAACTCAGGTGCATGAATGGTGCGACACGGGGGTCCGCTATAGCCTCGAACAGAGCCTCATCCATCTCAATGGCATCGATTGACGAAATGCGCAGTTGATCGAGATCAGGGACCAGCTTCAAAATGCGTTGCACCAGGTTCCCGAGTTGCGGCGCACCGGGCAAGTCTGCGCCCCAAGACGTCAGATCAACGCCTGTCAGAACGACTTCATAGTGTCCTGTATCCACAAGTCGCTGGATCATCCGCACCACATCACCCGCAGGCACAGATCGCGAGTTCCCGCGGCCATACGGAATGATGCAAAATGTGCAGCGGTGATCGCATCCGTTTTGAACTTGCACATAAGCTCGCGCGCGACCGCCCATTCCATCAATCAGATGTCCTGCCGTCTCTTTCACCGACATGATATCATCGACTCGGATTTTTTCCGTTCCGCCGAGGAGATCAGCGGGTTGCCACGTGTCGGCTTGCATCTTTTCGTCATTGCCGATGACGCGGGTGACCTCCGGCATATCAGCAAACATCTGTGCGTCGATCTGGGCGGCGCATCCGGTAACAATCACGGGTGCCCCCGGATGGTCTTTCGCGGCACGGCGAATGGTCTGGCGCGCGGTACGCATCGCTTCGGATGTCACCGCGCAGGTGTTGACAATGATCGCCCCTTCGAGGCCTGCCTGTTCGGCGTGTCCACGCATAACCTCGCTCTCATAGCTGTTCAGGCGACAGCCAAGCGTGATGACCTGCGAGGGCCGGAGGATCGCTTTAGAACTGGACATGGTTGCCGCGCATATCGCGCTGAACCGGCGGAAACTCAAGCATTGTCGCTGTTTATTCCGGAGTTTTACGTTTGAACCGCGCCATGATCGCACGATGATCAGACCCGATAGGCGGCAAGATCTGGGTGTCGACCAATTCCAAATCGTCTGAAAACATGATGTGGTCGATCGGAATTCCGAGCGGTCCAAATCGTGTTGGCCAGGTCGCCATGAAGCGCGGGTCGCCGGCGCGCTTGCCAGGTAGGCGGCGATACTGACGTGACCAAGGCGTCAGATTGAAATCGCCCAAAAGAATAAATGTCTCGGATTCCAATGCTGCGTCGCTTGCGGATTCCAACATCGTCTCTCGAGCCGAAATACCAATCGGCGTGACGGGGATCATGGGGTGGGTCGTCACCACGCGTAATCCAGACCACTCTTCGGCCAGGTCCACTTGTAAGTAAGCACGAAATGCGGATCGAGCGGGAAGGAAAACTTCGTCTTCGTCGATCATTGAACGGGACAATAAAGCAATTGGAACGCTGGCGGCGCCGCGGTCAATTGCGATGACATGTTCGAGGTCAGTAAACATGGAGCGGAACGTCTGCTCCGTGAGACCCGCAGGCGGTTCGTTTAAGGCGATCACGTCTGCACCAATCTGTTCTGAGAGCGCACTCACCCGCTGCAGAGCCGCCGCCGATCTGTGAACATTCGCTGTCATGACCGTGAGGCATAGCGAAGGAGGACAGTCCGCCTCACTCGGCCGCTCAAATTTCGAGAATGACCAAACCGGCCATCCAGCCACGATGACCAAAAGGGCGCCTGCCAATGCAGCTCTCTTGGACAACACACTGACCATCACCGTCGCGACCCCGACAAGCACGAGGATCTGCGGCAAAAAGCTGACGCTCATCTCGAACAGAAAGTTTCTCATGAAGATCTGTGCCAGGAGGCATAGAATGCCCAGCCCAAAAGCGCTCACAGCGAACACCGTCGCGACTGCACGATACACTCCGCTATCCCGCGAAATCCCCAGCATTTTGGCTAAACAGTAATCGTCGTTTCGAGTTCAACAGGCCCCGTCATGAACACATGATCCGTTGCCTCGTCCCACTCAATCAGTAAGTCTCCGCCATCAAGGATGAGCTTGGCGCTGCGGTCAGTTTTGCCCGCGCGCGCAGCACATACCAAGGCTGCACAGGCACCGGTTCCGCAGGCTTTCGTGAGGCCCGCACCGCGTTCCCAAACGCGCAGTCGGATCGTCTGGCGGTCAATGATCTGAGCAAATCCAACATTTGTCCCCTCCGGAAAAGTCGGATGCCACTCAACAAGCGGCCCAATCGCGGGGATATCGTACGCGTCGACATCGTCGACGAAGAATACGGCATGCGGATTGCCCATGCTGACCACGGCTGGCTTGTAGAGATACGGATCGTCCATCGGACCAACTTTCACATCAACGCCGCGCACATCCATTTTTTCGGAAAGGGGAATGTCCTCCCATCCCATCAATGGGGAGCCCATATCGACGCTGACCAAACCATTCTCAGCCCGCGCCCCTTTTAGCAGGTCTGCTTCGGTTTGAATGCGTACTTCATCCTTACCGGTTTCTTCGAGCAGCAAATGCGCCACGGCGCGGGTGCCGTTTCCGCAGGCTTTGACCTCGCTGCCATCCGCATTCCAGAAGCGGAGAAAGGCATCAGCGCGGAGATCGCGTTCAATCGCCATGATCTGATCCGCTTGCATAGATTCCGCGATTTCCCGCAATTGCGCTTCGGTCGGCGCAAAGCTGCTTTCGCGCGCGTCAAACACGGCGAATGCGTTACCAGCTCCGTTCATTTTCCAAATGCGCATGCTTGCCTCTGGGGTGATCTGAATTGCGTGACATAAATGCGTAGAGACGCTTTTGAAAGGCTTTACTTTGGCAACCGTGTGGCACTCAACCAGGCGCCACTTTGGATAATTGCGGCAATCACAAGCAGGAGTTGCACGATCCAGTGGCCAATCACAAAGGCGGCAAGCCCTGCTGCGATCGAATACCAATGCAAGCGGGGGTCGCTCATCAGCATTCCGGCCAATCGCCGCTTGGCCTGGATGGTTGCGAGCGTCACATTCGCCCAAATTCGGTTCATTCCAGGGGGCCCGAACACATCTTGTAAATCCTGTGGGTCGGTGACGCCGGATAATTCAGCAAGCTCGCGCACCCCAGTATGGCCGAAACTCACACGCTGACGCAATTGCATCGTTTGAACCAGGCGGATGAACGCTGAGATCATCACCGCGAGCGCTATGGATACGAGAGGGAGACCAGAAAGGGTGGACATGGCCCTTATATAGGCGTGCTGGATTAGAAACTGAAATCGGGATTGGTTTTTGCGGTCAGTATGTGATCGCGCCAGACGCCCGCGATGTGAAGATAGTTCTTCGCTTGGCCCTCTATTTCGAACCCGAGCCTCTCGAGCAATCGGCCGCTGCGCGCGTTTTCTGGAATATAGTTTGCCATGATCCGGTGCAGCTTCTCATGGTCGAACATGTGAGCCACACTCGCGCTCAGCGCTTCGAACATAAACCCCTGCCCTTGCGCTGAGGCCGCGATCGAGTAGCCCAAAGTACACGCCTGGAATGGGCCACGGACGATGTTATTGAAGTTACAGAGCCCGATCAAAGCGCCTGTCTGTTTGAGCCGAAGCACCAGCTTAACCGCGCTCCCGGCGTCCATCTCTCCGACGGCGGTCTTGATCCGGGCACGACAGGCCTTGAGCTCGTGGAAGCGCTGACTTCGCAGCGGCTCCCAGGGATCTAGATGCGAGGCATTGTGAACGTAGTAAGCCTGAAGATCGACAGCATCAGCGAGGCTCAATTTATCTATCAATAGGCGCTCGGTCTCGATCAGGCTTTTGGGCATCTGGTTCAGCGCGGGATCGCGGCCCAGTAATCAAAGTCCAGGCAGACGCCCGGCGCATATTTTCCGTCTTCGCTTCTTAGGACGAATGCGCCCGGGTCCTGATCTTTGACGGCGACAAGGCGCAAGCGTAGCGCGCCGACCGTATCGCTGAGTTCTGCTTTATCGAGCACCTCACTCCAGGCATAAATCGTATCACCCGCGAATAAGGGGCCGGTATGGGTCCCGGCATTGATCGCGATCATCTCTGCCGCATTGGCAAGCCCGTTAAAGGACAGGGCCCGCGCGATCGAAATCACGACCCCGCCATAGATCAGGCGCTTGCCGAACCGGCTTTGCTTCTGGCCATGACTATCAAAATGAACCTTGGCCGTGTTCTGATACAGGCGTGTCGCAATCTGATGCTCAGCTTCCTCGACCGTCATTCCGTCGACATGATTGATTTTTTCGCCAATCTCATAAGCATCATAGCGAAGCGCGGATCCGGCCAACCCATTGTCCCAGCCGGTATAACTGCGTGGGAACGCGAGCGCCTTGGGATCTACCGCATCTGGCAGTTCGGGGATGCGTATGTCCGGCGCGGGTGAGTTTGCGTCACGCTTATTGACCATGACCCATCGAACGTATGACACAGCCTCTTCATCTCTTTGGTTTAAGCCGCGCGTCCGCACATACACAACGCCAGTCTTGCCATTCGAATTCTGCTTCAAACCAATCACAGTTGAGACGGCGCGCAAGGTATCGCCAGGATAAACAGCAACCGGAAAACGCCCATCCGCGTAGCCAAGATTGGCAACCGCATTCAGCGAGATGTCTGGGACCGTCTTCCCGAAGACGATATGAAACGCGAGCAGCGGATCGACGGGAAGCTGCTGGTACCCATTGCTCTGGGCAAAAGTGGAAGCGCTGTACAGCGCATGCCGCGAACCCGTGAGCGCGCGATAAAGACTGATGTCGCCATCGCTTACGGTGAGGGGCGTCGCATGGTTGAGCTCCATACCGACATAGAAATCTTCGAAATAGTGACCGGGATTGGATTTTGTCATGCCGCCTTAAACAGGGCGGAAACTTCGCCGGTCAAGCCTGTCGCAGCGAAACGCCCCTAAACGAGGCTGAATTGCATGGTGAAAATATCGATCATCACCAGGGTCACTGCGCCGCCGCCAGACTGAAACGCCGATCCAATATACGGCGCGGCAAACACCAGCATCACCAAAGATGTAACGCATCCGCCAGCGAACTGTACCTGGCCCTCGCGCACCATTTCACGCAGAGCTTTGGGGCCATACACAATGAGCTGCGGTCCAAACAGGAGCACCGCAGAAACACCTAAAAGCACAAGCGCTATGATTTGCAGGGTCAGCATTGAGCACACTTTCAACGACAATCAGAGCCCGTTTCTGGCAGATCGTCGTTGAATTCAGGTGTGCTCGATCGGTGAAATTTGACCGATCAGATGATGTCGAGAAGCTGACTGTTCGGGCGTCCCAATACCGCTTTGTCACCTTTGATGCCAATTGGGCGCTGGATAAGCCGCGGATTGTCGGCCATTGCCGCAAACACGTCCTCATCGCTGGCGCTTTCGGGAAGTTCGAATTTCTTGGCATCATTTGCGCGCAAAAAAGCGCGCGGTGAAACGCCTCCCATTTTTTTAGCGATGTCCTTGAGTTCATCCACACTCAAACGCTCACCTGAATTCATGTATTTGCGGATTTCCGGCTCAACACCGTTCTCTTGCAGAAGGGCGAGCCCTTTCTTGGATGACCCGCAACCCGTGTGATGGATCAGCGTATACGTCATTTCAGACACTCCTATTCAATGTTTGAAACAGACATAGACAGGCGAAGCTGTTCGGCAATTCCTAGTTTCGCATATTGGCAGGGCGAGAAAGTTGAGGCAGGTTCACGTCATGACGATCGAACCTAATCACCCAACACTCGATGCGGCCCGTGCGCTCCAATCCGAATTGTCGAAACGGGCTCAGGAAATGGAAGATGTGCGCCGCTTACCAGCGGATCTCGCCGCGAAACTGGCGGAAGGAGGTCTGTTTCGGATGGTGACCCCGGCCGCTTATGGCGGGCTGGAATGCTCCCCCCGGCAGATCGTAGACGCCGTGGAGGCGGTCGCTGAAGCCAATGCGAGCGCGGGTTGGTGCGTGATGATTGGTGCCACGACGGCCATGAATGCGGCCTATATGGAACCTGGAACAGCGCAAGAGATCTACAATGATCCGAAAATCATAACCGGTGGTGTGTTCGCGCCAATGGGCAAAGCCGTCGTCGATGGAGACGATTACATCGTAAGTGGCCGCTGGCAGTGGGGCTCTGGCTCAGCCAATTGCACCTGGCTGTGCGGCGGATCAATCGTGTTCGAAAATGGCGAGCTGCGGACGCTGCCAAGCGGACGCCCGGATGCCCGCATGATGATCTTTCCTGCAGATGACGTTGAGTTGATCGACACGTGGCATGTCATGGGCTTGAAAGGGACCGGATCTGGGGATCTCGCCGTGAAAAACCTGCGCGTCCCCAAAGCGCGCTCTGTCAGTCTGGTCGCAGACAAGCCGCACGTCGATGGCGCTTTATACAAGTTTCCAGCCTTCGGACTGCTCAGCCTGGGCGTTGCGGCAACTGCGATGGGCAACGCCAAGGGAGCGCTTCAAGCATTCATTGACTTGGCCAGCGCCAAGAAAAGCCAGGGATCACGAAAAACCCTTGGCGAACGCGCGACGATACAATCCGAAACGGCCCGCATGATGGCCGCGTTTCGAGCTGCTCGCGCTTATTTACACGATGAAATCGAACTCACCTGGGACGTCGCGCTCAACAGTGAAGATATTCCGGTAGAGCGGCGCGCAGCTTTACGGATGGCCTGTACACATATGGTTCGGACGGGCGCAGAGATCTGTCGCTCATGCTACGATCTCGGGGGCGGAATGGCTTTGTTTGAAGCGAGCGATCTGCAGAGACGTTTCCGTGACTCGCATGCGATGACTCAGCATATCGTGACCGCCCCAGCAACATGGGAACTGACCGGTCGCTTATTGTTCGGTTTGCCGACGGATGCCAGCATGGTCTAGCCGCTATTCGGCCTCCGCAGTCACTTCGTCCGCGCCGCGTGCGAGCGTTTTCATAACGCCATCTGCTTCTTCTGAGGCTTCAACCGGAGCCTCTTTCTTGCGCGCGTAATTGCGGCGGCGTTTTGGTTGTTCACCGGATACCTCATCGGCGCTCGCAGCGATATCTTCTGAGGCCTCTTCGGTGCCATCGATGACTTTCAACTCATCTGAACCGTTTTCGTCACGAGGCTTACGGCCGCGTCGGCGTGGTTTGGACTCGCTCGATGCCTCCTCGGCAGAGGCGCTTGCGCCATCCACGGCGTCTTCCGGGTGCGCCGCGCCCTGATCTCCAGTTTCGCCCTCGGTTTCAGCCTGTGCGGCGCGTTCAGCATCGCGTTGTGCGCGCTCTTCTGCCTTCGCAGCGTCGCGGGCCTCGCGCTCTAAACGCGCTTCTTCTTTTTGCTTCTCAAAGACTGCAACAATCCGGGCATAATGCTCTGCGTGTTGAAACAGGGCTTCGGCTTTGACGCGATCGCCTGCCGTCTGAGCATCTCGCGCATATTGCAGATACTTGTCGAGAATTTGCTGCGCGGAACCGCGGATCCGAACATCTGGTCCGTTACTCTCATAATGACGGTTTGGGTTTGGATTATTATTGTTGTTGTTTCCACCCGAGCGGCGACGGCGCTTGCGCTGCATAGCCATAGGCAATTCCTGATCTAAAAAGTCCGAAAAACGGACGGTTTACTCGCGCGGATTGGTTTTTCCTGCATGTCGCGCTAACGAGAGGTCGGACAGGCAGCCCCCTGATCTCAGACCTTGATCATTACGTAGCGTGCGATTTCGGATTCGCCAAGGGGGGTTCTGCTAAGTTTTTATCGCTGATATGGCGCGATCATTGCCGCCAAGGTCCTGAGCGTGTTTCAGGTCTTTGAAACCCGCGTCTGAGAGAAGTTCGGAAACAGCTTTCTTCTGGTCATAACCAATCTCGAAGACGAGATGCGCGCCTGCTTTCATGTGTTTGGCACCAAGCCCGATAATGTCTCGGTAGGCGGTGAGCCCGTCTGCGCCGCCATCGAGCGCATCTAGCGGCTCAAAGTCTTTCACCTCAGGAGACAGTGTCGGTATGACGTCACTGCGGATATAGGGCGGATTGGAAAGGATCACATCGCACTGCTCCCAGCCCGTCCAATCGGACCAAGAACCGTGAAACACAGACATTCGGTCTGGTTTTGCCAGCACGTACTTCCGGTTCAACTCCGCCAGCTCAATAGCCTGTGCGGAGTGCTCGACCCCGACACCCCGTGCTTTACGCCTGGCTTTGAGAATAGCCAGGAGGAGCACGCCGGTGCCGGTGCCTAGATCCGCAACGAACACGTTTTGATCCTCTGGGATCTGATCTAGCGCCAATTCGACGACGCATTCGCTATCGTGGCGTGGGATAAGCGCGCGCGAATCAGTTTGCACCGTGAAATCAAAGAACGAGGTTTCACCGATAATATGTTGGATCGGTTTATGCTCAGAAGCGATACGTAGAAACGCTTCATACCAGCGATGTTCGCTCACGGACAAATGATCGTCTGCGCGCAAGATTAAGTCCGTTGCGTCAGTCTGTGTCGCCTCCATGAGCAAAAGCTTGGCCTTGAGCGCAGCTTCTTCCAGACCGGCATTGATCAGGTATTTTGTTCCGGATTTGAGGGCGTCTGAATAGGTTGGCGGGCTCACGCGTCTTCCATAGCCGCCAGACGACGCGCTTGATCCTCGGTCATCAAAGCTCCAACGACGTCCTCAAGCTTGTCGCCAGCGATGACTTTATCGAGCGCGTACAAAGTCAGGCCAATCCGATGATCAGTGACGCGGTTTTCAGGATAATTGTAGGTCCTGATCTTCTCTGACCGATCCCCTGAACCCACTTGTGATGCACGTGCTTCCGCCCGCTCAGCATCTCGCTCTTGTTTCTCTTTTTCGTAGAGTCGAATTTTCAATTGCTGCATCGCTTTATCGCGGTTCACGTGTTGGGATTTCTCTGAACTGGTCGCCACGATCCCGGTTGGAAGGTGCGTGATACGCACGGCAGAGTCGGTCGTGTTGACGTGCTGTCCGCCTGAGCCAGACGCGCGCATTGTGTCAATCCGAATGTCTTCGGTCCGAATATCAATCTCAACATCTTCAGGCGCGGGCAGCACGGCAACAGAAGCGGCCGACGTATGGACCCGGCCTTGCGTCTCGGTTTGCGGGACGCGTTGAACCCGGTGAACGCCGGACTCCCATTTCAATCGGCCATAAACGCCATCGCCCTCAACATTCGCGATGACTTCCTTATAGCCACCGACATCGCCTTCTGAGGCGCTTTGAACATCCACTTTCCAACCCTGCAGTTGGGCGTAGCGCGAGTACATTCGAAACAGATCGCCTGCGAACAGTGCAGCTTCATCACCGCCAGTGCCTGCTCTAACTTCGAGGACAATATTCGCCTTATCGTCCGCATCTTTCGGCAAGAGCAGCAGCTGCATTTCGCTTTCCGCATCCGGGATCTTGGCTTTCAGCTCATTGACCTCTTCCTGGGCGAGCTCCGCCATTTCAGCATCTTCGCCTTTGGTCATGGCTTCGGCTTCGACCAGACCTTCACGCATTGCGATAAGGTCACGCGCTGCGTCCACGACAGGTTTAAGCTCAGCATGTTCGCGCGACAGCGCGACGATCTCATCACTCTCTGTGGTCGCACCCATCCGGGCTTCGACTTCTTCGAAACGTTCGATGACTTGTTCAAGGCGGGACTGAGGTATTGTAGCCATGCCCCGCCTCTAAACCGGAACGCCGGTTACAGGAAGACCCGAATGACTTCCTTTCCGGCCATCACAAAGAGCACAATCGAGCCGAGCGAGAAAACCAGAAAGCGGAGCGCGACTTTCGGCGACAGGATTTGCACGAGCGAATGCAAAACCCGCAAACCAACATACGCGTAACCGAGATACATCATGAACGTGTCTGCACCGCCTGTGAGCCCTGCAAAAATCATCAGAGCATAGAAGATGGTGGGCTGCTCATGCAGGTGATTGTAATTGTCGGCAACCGACCTGACGCTCGCTGGCAGACTATCAGAATAAGTCCCAGGATGGCGGGCTGTGTCCGGGTCGATCTGAGCTTTTTGCATTGCTGGAATGCGTGTCGCATACATCCAGAGCCACATAATGAGCGTCCAACAAACCAACAGCAATACCGGCGTCAAAAACGCTTGCAGTCCTGTCGTCTGAACCTCCAAAAGCTTCGAAATCATCGCCTCAAAGTCTGGTGCTTCCATTTCCATAATTGCCTCCCTCAAGTATTAGATACGGGAAGGCTAGGCGTCATCGCGATGATTGCAAACCCGTCTCGCTGGGAGAGTCACTGCCAAAATGTGCGGTCATGAAGGCCGTAAATGCATCGATGTCCTCGGACACAACGCTGTGCCCGCCGGCCCGCAGCCAATAGCTGATTTCAGAGCCGGGATTGAAGGAGCGCATGGTGGCCCCATCGCTTAGACCCTCAACGCCGCGCGCTTCGTAAACGCGATCGGCAGCCTCAGACAATACAAAGGACGAGTTTGGATCCGACCAAACATCGCGACGGCCGTTGCCCAGGAAGATTGGCTTCGGCGCCGACAGGGCCAGTAGATAATGCTGATCCAGGGTCAGTTCAAATCCGTTTTCAAGATCATTGGCGAGCTCAGGGCGCAGCCAGTGTGGGTAAGACTTTGCCATCCGGGCGAGCGTTTCACCCGTTTTAGAGCGAGACGAGGATCCACCCCCGAATCCGGATTGGTGCGCGATTGCGGCCGCGATGCGGTCTGACCAGCCCGACGCGATCAATGCCGATTTGCCATACCTAGAGTGTCCAATCGCAGCGATCGCCTGCCCGTCGATCCGAGAATCTTCGGCAAAGACCCCTGCGGCCGCATGAAACCCAAAGGCCCATGCCATGAGCGCGCTGGTCGGTGCCGGTCCAGGCGCCAAATCTGTCATTGTCAGGTCTGCCCCTGCCGCCGCATCCGGTACGAAGCTCCAGCCCGGAAAACTGGCATAAGCGAGCCCGGCATCGAAATAGCGGTCGATCGGCGCGTAAGCGATGTAAGTTCCAAATATATTGGTTGCGATGAAACCAACTGCGCCCGTCATATTGGTGCCATCACAGATCGTTCCGCCAAACTCGGTCACTGGATCATTCGGGAAGACTGAGCAATTGTCTGAAAACGTCTGGCTAATGAGCAATGGAACCGGGCGCTCGCGAGCCGCATTCGGGATCGCGATGACGACAGGAAAACTCCTTGCCCCCTCGCCTGCCCCAATTGTCAGCGTAATTTCTTCCAGTGTCCCGCGTCCGTCCAGGTAATTGTCGTCAATCACGCGCGGCGCACTTGCGCCGACCGGCAGATTGCCCGGCCAAGGGCCATAAAGTTCGGTCTCGAGGGTTGCGCGGACGCCGTCCTCGTCGAAGGGAACCGTGATTTCAGGGACAGGTGATGGCCGGTTTTCCGTATCCAGGCTGGCATAATTCAATCCCAGCATTGTGCAGGCCGACATGCCCATCAAAATGACGCCTGCAAGCACCAAGCGTATTGTCCATTTCAGTATTTGCCAGATCATATTTGGCATCTCCATCGACCCCAAATCTGGATGAACCAGACTGATTTCGAAGGCAAGCGCGCGAAGCTAAATCTCTCTTCACGACTACGCGATCTTGGCTATAAAGCGCCAATGCAATGGGTTATTCGAGTGATTGTCGCGATCATATTTGGCGCGAACCTGGGTGCGCTAACAGCGCTTTGGTTCGGAGGTATGATTTCGGGCGGTCCACGCATCGGAAACGCGATCGATGTGGACAACTGGCAAAGCGATTGGTCCATCGGGTCAGAGAACGCGAACCCTTACGTTCGCGCCCGCGTCGCTCGGAATGGCCTAATGGGGCTGCGCAAAGAAGAAGCGGTTTATTTCCTGAAGACTGAGGATGATGACGGCGAAACGCTAACCGAAGCCTGCACTTACAGGGTCAGCGGGGACAAGTATCCAGCTCAATGGTGGTCGATCACACTCTACGATGCCGAAAATCGATTGCCGATGAACGAAGATGGGCGTTTGTCCTATGACCAGACTCAAGCTGAACGCGGGACGAACGGGCAAACCCAATCGTGGGCGTTCCAAGTATCCGCCAAAGCCCCCGATACAGACGAGATACATTGGGTGTCCAGCAAATCTGGTGGCAACTTCGATCTGACCCTTCGACTCTACCAACCGAGCGACGCATTGCTTGAAGACCCTGGCGAGACCCTAGTTCCTCCGCGCATAGAACGCCTCTTTTGTGGTTCGGAGAGCAGCTGATGCGGTGGATATTCCCTCTTGTAATATTCCTTCTGAGCGGGGTCCTCGCCCATGTTTTTGTGCTCACCAGCATTCCAAGCTTCATCATGGGCAAAGCGCACCAGACCTTTGAAGCAGAGGGCATTCCCGAGAATGTGTTCGTTGCCTCGCCGCGCCAAACACCACAGACCCAACGCATCGTACGGCCGTCTCCGGATCTTGCTTATGCCATATGCCGCTTCGATACGACGACAGGCCCGGTCATGATCACCGCACCCACTTGGGACGGGTACGGCTCGCTTTCGATATTCAATTCGAAGACCGATAATGTGTTCGTTGCGGACTTGAGCGCCGGTAGCGATTTCACCGGCATTGAAGTTCGGAGACCCGCAGAGAACAATCGGGACGGCGCCCTTAAACTGGACGGACGTGGTATCGCCCTGATCCGTCGATTGGCGCCCACTCAAGACGATTATAATCTTGCGGCTCGACTTGTCTCAGAGGCATCCTGCGCCCCTGTTGGATAAACGTCTACTCAGCTGGAACCGCTTCTGTTTCGCGCTGCGCTTTCAAACGCTCCGCCTTCGCTTCAACCTGTTCTACGATTGTGTCGACCATATCGGCATTTGAGAGTTTGTTGTTCGGGCGGCCGGAGACGTACATCATACCGCTTTCTTTGCCGCCGCCCGTAAAGCCAAGATCGGTCATGGCCGCTTCTCCAGGACCGTTCACAACACATCCAATAATGGAGAGCGTGATCGGCTCCGCGATATGTGCCAGCCGCTCCTCTAAAGTCTGCACCGTTGCGATCACATCAAAGCCCTGTCGCGAACAGCTCGGGCAAGAAATAATGTTTACGCCGCGGGTGCGCAGCCCCAGCGATTTGAGCATATCAAACCCGACTTTGACCTCTTCGACGGGGTCGTCAGAGAGCGAAACACGGATCGTGTCGCCTATTCCCATCCACAAAAGATTGCCCATTCCGATGGAGGATTTCACCGTGCCAATCCGGCGCCCTCCGGCTTCTGTAATGCCGAGGTGAAGGGGGGCATCCGTGGCGTCTGCGAGCTGCTGATAGGCCGCGACGGCCAAAAACATATCTGACGCTTTGACCGATATCTTGTAGTCGTGAAAGCCGAGATCGTCGAGGATGCGCGCATGATCGAGCGCGCTTTCGACCATCGCATCCGGGCACGGCTCGCCATACTTTTCAAGTAAATGCTTTTCGAGCGAACCGCCATTAACCCCAATACGGATCGCACAACCATTGTTGCGGGCCGCGTTGACGACTTCTCTCACCCGATCCGGCGAGCCGATATTTCCAGGGTTTATCCGCAGACAGGCCGCGCCCGCTTCTGCCGCTTCAATTCCGCGTTTGTAGTGAAAATGAATGTCCGCCACGAGCGGCACCGGGGATCCTTTGGCGATCGCAGAAAAGGCGGTCGTTGAGTCTTCGTCCGGACAGGAAACGCGTACGATGTCCGCGCCTGCTTCTGCGGCGCGCTTGATCTGAGCCAGCGTGGCCTCGACATCTGGCGTCGGCGTATTCGTCATCGTCTGCACCGAAATCGGCGCGTCTCCACCCACCAAAACAGACCCAACGCGGATTTGGCGACTTTTACGGCGCTCGATGTTTCGCCAGGGGCGGATGGGATTGTGCGTCATTGGCCTTATGCCTCATTCAGCTCTTCTTGCACCATTTGGCGCTAGATCGTGGCTACGTAAAGACCTCTTCATGCCGCACAATTTCAATCAAATTACATACTTTCGCTCAACCGGCTGGAAAATATGCTCTGGTATCGAACCTGCAGGGCATCTCTTTTGATCGGAGCCTGCAATGCGCAGCTTAACCATCCCCGGTGTGTTCGCACCGCGTTGGCAGAAGAAATTCGAAGCGTTCGCGAATAATAATCGCGGCCTCGCGGCTGTCGAGTTTGCGATGATCGCCATACCATTCTTCTTCTTGATCTTCGGGCTTCTCGAGGTCTGTGTCATCTTCATCATGTCGTCCATTTTGGAACACGGCGCCAATGAAGCCTCACGGGCGATCAAAACGGGCCAGTTTCAAGCCGCGGGATTCGATGAAGCGACGTTCAAAGCTGCAGTCTGTTCGGAACTGTTCGGACTTATGACATGCGACGACAAGCTTAGCCTCGACGTCAAAACCTTCAGTAACTTCTCGGGGACCGGATCTGATCCGTCGCCGATTGATCCCGCAACAGGGGATCTGGCCGATGACGGCTTTACGTTTAATCCGGGTGCTCAAAATGAGATCGTCGTGGTGCGTGTCTTCTACGAATGGGACCTGCTGATCCCTGTTATGAGCGCGCCGCTCGCGAATATGAGCAACAGTCGGCGCCTGCTCCAAGCAACGATCGCTTTCCGCAATGAGCCGTTCGGCAATTCCAGCACATCAGGCACTTAAGAGGTCGATATGTTCAAACTCTCACGTAAGCTTAAATCGGCCGAAGACGGGATTTCCGCTGTCGAGTTTGCGCTTATCGCACCGCTGATGGCGGTCATCTATTTTGGCTGTATCGAGCTGTCACTGATGATGACGCTCGACCGGAAAGTGACCGGTGCGACCGCAGCTCTCGGCGATCTGACCTCTCGCGCCTCATCGGTGAACAATGACGAGCTGAGCGATATTTTCGAGGCCACGCGCATGATCATGCAACCGAATGACATGACCAAGTCTCGGATGCGGATCACGAGTCTCTACGAGGATAGCGGTGACGTAAAAGTGGCCTGGAGCGATGGCTGTAACCTGACAGCTTATCCCGAAGATCAGGAAATCACGATTCCAGCCAACCTTATTCCAGAAGATGGCACACTGATCATGGCCGAAATCGAGTATGATTATGATTCTGGAATCGGTTACTTCTTTACCACGTCCAAAACGCTGACCGATAAGTTCTATCTGCGCCCACGACGGGTCGACTCGATCACCCGAGATCGCGATAGCGGTGCGTTTTCCTGCGCCTATGCAGGCACTTAGTAGCTCGGCGACGGCTTTAAGTGTTCCGGGGTCTTATCGGCCCTGACCAAAAATGCGATTCCGAACACACCGGCCAGGAACAGCAATCCGACCGCTGAGAAGCCAATCCGCTGATCGTCAAAAGCAGCGGTCATGATGCTGACCAAAAGCGGGCCGATCCATACCGTAACGCTAGCGGCCATGGCATAAAACCCGAAAAACTCGCCGATTTTTTCCGGTGGGGAAATATGGACGAGCATGTATCGGCTGGACGAAATGCACGCGACAATAGAGATCGCCACGGGCACGATCAGCGAGAAGTAAACGACATCCGATAGCGTCGTGAACAGGCCCGTACCAAACCCGTCCCATACCTCTTGGCCGGATGGGATCAGACCAAAAAATAGCGCTTCCTGCGTGATCGAGAGCTGAATGATCAGCAGGATCAGGATGGCCGTAAGCTCGAGAATTAGCGCGCGTTTGGGACCCATAAGCCCGTCCAGCCACCCTCCCACAATGCCGCCAAGCGCGCCGATCAAAGACCCGAACACGCCGTATATGATGACCTGATTAATGCTCCAGTCGAGGACCCCGGCGACATAAACCCCGCCCATCGTCAACAAGACCGCCAAGCCGTCCGCATAGATCATTCGTGCCAGAAGAAATTTCATCACGTTCGGTGATTCACGAAACTTTTCAGCCAGAAACAGAGACGCGTTTATCGGCGCTGACCAAAGATAATTTAGTCCGGGCACCCCTGTCCAAAGCTTGAAATTTGGCGGTGTGAACGTCGTCACAAAGCTTTTGCGCCAACTTCCTGTCGATCCAAGCGAGTCCGGCATGAACAAGAAAAACGGAACAATGAAAAGGCACAACCAGACGGCAACAACGGGACCTGAGAGCGGTCCAATGCCATAAGGCTGCGCAGCCACCCATGGAAAAATTGACGGTGCGGCCAACAGGCCGAGGAGCATAACGACGCCGGCAATGTTTCCGAACGCCAGTCCGAGTCCCGAAATCATCGGCAGAGCCTTTTGCGCTCCGGCGGCTGGTAAGAGCGCATTATGAAGCAACTCGGACACGGTGTAGCAGCAATATGCCGTGGCGAGTAAGGTCATACCGAGAGGAACAGCCCCTGGTGTTTCCGGATAGATAAAGCCCAACGCAAAGGAGCAGATCCCAAGCGTCGCCAAGACCACAAAAATGAAGAGCTTTTTGCGCCCCCCCTTGTCAACGATCACCCCCAGGATCGGCGCCAGGATCGCCATGATCATACCCGCGGCTGCGATCGTATTCGCAATCACAGTTTGTCCGGCAGCACCGCCGCCCGCAACTTCTTCCGCGAAATAGATCGCGAACACATAGATCACAATGACATTGTAATAGGGATTGCGGGCCCATTCGAAGATCGCCCAGGCTAAGCCCTTGATACCGAGCGCCTCCCCTGTTGCGGCTTCAGACGATTCTGTCGCCTCACCGGGTGCATAGCTCATACAGGACCTCCAGGCGCATCTGTTTGGCGCTCTCCGGAAGACATTGAAACATTACGTGAGGCTTGGGAAGACCGAAACCTGCGATCTGACTCTGCGACATCGGCTGCGCTTGACGCCTGCGACAACCCGGATAAAGACACGGGAAATTCTTCTGGAGTCCAAAATGGCGTCTAATGATTACTCGCGTGGCGAAATGGAAATTGAGTCTCAGAAAGCGATGTTTGACGGGACAATGAAAGCCGGCGCTTGGGGCGCGATCATCACGCTTTTGATTGTCGCTTATTCGACCTTCACGCTTTCAATCGGAATGCAGTGGATGGTTGCACTGGCTTTGTGCGCCGGCGCCGGTGTTGTGATCGGGCTCGGCATGGGCTTTGGCGGCGCATGGGTGGCAACCATGATCGCTTTGTCAGGGCTGGCGATTTTTGTGCAAGTTCTGATCATCTTGTTTCAGTTGTGGCTCTAGCAACTTCAAGACAAAGATAACCTGAGCGGCTGCCGATGCAGCCGCTTTTTGTTTGCCTGAACGCTGGTGCGAATCGCTCAACGCACTTACATTCGGCATCATGCCTGACAGCGCTTCTCTCCCGCAACGTCCGATTATTCGACAGCTGCCACCAGACGCGGTGAACCGCATCGCGGCCGGCGAAGTCGTCGAGCGCCCGGCGGCTGCGGTCAAAGAGCTTGTCGAAAATGCCCTGGATGCTGGCGCGCGCTCCATTCGGGTGACGATGGAGGGAGGCGGCCTGAAGCGCCTGATCGTTGAGGATGATGGCTGCGGCATGAGCGGCGAGGATATGCAGCTCGCGCTGCAGAGACACGCCACGTCAAAACTTCGGCCCGGTGAGGACGGCCGCATCGATCTGTTAAACATCGCGACCATGGGGTTTCGCGGAGAAGCCCTGCCCTCGATCGGTTCGGTCAGCCGCATGACGCTGACCTCTCGCGCCGATGGCGAGGACGCTGCGGAGATGTTCGTGGAAGCGGGGCGGATCGAAGGCCCTAAGCCCGCCGCCTTTTCCGGGACGAGCCCCATAGGAACGCGCATCGAGGTTCGTGACCTTTTTCATGCGACACCGGCGCGGTTAAAATTCATGAAGTCGGAGCGATCTGAAACGCTGGCGATTACCGATGCTCTGAAGCGACTTGCCATGGCGCGAGCCGATGTCGCTTTTTCGCTCGAAAGCAATGGGCGCAATGTCTTCCGCTACGCCGCGCACCCAGATACCGAAGATGGATGCTTGCAACGCTTGGGCGCGATTATGGGCCGCGAATTCCGAGAGAACGCTCTGCCCATAGACGCTGAACGCGAAGGGGTTCGATTGAGCGGATTTGCGGGGCTCCCGACCCTCAACCGGGGCAATGCCCAGAAACAGTATCTGTTCGTGAACGGTCGCCCGGTGAAAGATCGTATGCTGACAGGGGTCATCCGGGCCGCTTATCAAGACTTCCTCGCGCGCGATCGGCACCCACTGGCTGCGTTGTTTGTGGATCTCGATCCAGAATCTGTCGATGTGAACGTGCACCCGGCCAAAACCGAGGTTCGGTTTCGTGATGCGGGAAGCGTCCGCGGCCTGATCATTGGCGCACTCCGCCATACGCTCGCGGCGGCCGGCCATCGCGCAAGTACGACCGTCGCCGCCGAAGCGCTTGGAAAAGTGCAGGCCGAACCGCTTCAAGCCGATGTCTTTCGGCGCTCGACCCTTTGGGCTGAACCTCGCGCGCAATCGCCAATCCCCAGAGTCTCGGAACCGAACCCGTCCTCATTCGCGGCCTTCACGACTGAGCGGGCAGATTTCCCCACGCAAACTGACAGCCAACCGTCTGTCCGGATTGAAGAACCGGTATTGGCGCCGGCGCAAGACTTCCCGCTTGGGGCTGCTCGGGCACAATTGCACGAGACCTATGTTATTGCGCAAACAGATGATGGCATCGTGATCGTTGATCAACACGCTGCGCACGAACGCCTCGTTTATGAGGATATGAAGCGGCAAATGGCGCAGGGCAGCGTCAAACGCCAAGCCTTACTGATCCCCGATATTGTTGAGTTGGCGGAAGATGAAGCCGCGCGAATCCTCGAGCGGAGCGAAGAATTGGCGGATCTTGGCCTCGAAATCGAACCCTTCGGCAGCGGTGCGATCTGTGTGCGGGCCACTCCGGCTTTGTTCGGGGAGATGGATGTCGCCGGTTTGATCCGAGATCTCGCTGATGATTTCGCAGAGTATGATGCCGGCTTGGCGCTCAAAGAGCGGTTCGAAGACGTGATGGGCAATATGGCGTGTCGCGGATCTGTCCGCGCGGGTCGACGCTTGAATGGCGAAGAAATGAATGCCCTTCTTCGTCAAATGGAAGCAACGCCGCATTCCGGCCAATGCAATCACGGGCGTCCCACATATGTCGAACTGAAACTTGCAGACATTGAGCGCCTCTTTGGCAGACGCTGAATAAGTCGAAACAAACTAACGAAAAATCAACTTTAGGTTGCTTAAAAGCCCTATGGTTACGGCGATTTCGGCATACGGACGAGGGCAGAATCGAGGGTACTCCCTCACGCTGGTTGCTTTGTTCGTTTTCGGCGGCGTCCAGCTTTGCTTTCTCGCCTTAGATGCAATTTTCCACTTTAGCCAACAAGTTCTGATCGTCGAAGCGGGCGCGGCGCTCGTGGTGACGATGGGATGTTTGGCCATTGTCGCACGCGAAGACAAACGCATGGAGCGTGCTGCAGAAATGGCCGAGAGCCAGCTCAGCTATCTCGCAGATTTTGCGACGGACCTCTATTGGGAAACCGATCTCGAAGGCACTGTCATCGCTGCCGGTGGGCGTCTGATGAAAACCATTACGCCCGACAAATCCCGCATTATCGGTCAGCACTATATGAAGGTCATCGAACTCTCGCCGGAGGAACGCCAGAAAATGTTGACCGCTTTGCAGGCGATCAAACCTTATTCGGATATCTTATCGGTGCTGCAAGACCCGAAGGGCGATCGCTATCACATCTCGCTCTCTGCAACGCCGCGCTATGACCGCGCCGGGAATGTTGTGGGGTATTTGGGTATTGGCACCAATGTCACCAACAGGATCGAAGCTCAGAGCCGCCTGAAATACATGGCCGAGCATGATATGCTCACCGGACTCGCCAATCGCTACACCTTTCAGAACCGGATCAATGAGGACGTCCTGAACAGCGAGGAAGACGAGAATGTCGCGCTCCTGGCGGTCGATCTCGATAATTTCAAAACGATCAATGATTCTCATGGGCACCAGGCCGGAGATGCAGTTTTGAACCTGGTCGCCAAGCGCATTCGCAAGACCATTCGCGGGGATGATTGGGCCGCACGTCTCGGCGGAGATGAATTTGTGATTGTCTGCCGGAATGTGGCCAACCCAATGGACGCCTGCCTGATGGCGGCGCGTCTGGTCACGGCCTTGTCACGCCCCTTTCAGATCAGCGGTACCGAAGTTACTTGTACGGCCTCGATCGGCATCGCCTGCGCACCCCTGCACGCTAAAAACTCACGTCACCTGATGAAATGCGCAGATCTTGCTATGTATGAGGCCAAGGGGAGCGGTCGCAGCTGTTACCGTCTGTTCGAAGCCCCAAGTTCAGCCGAAACCCTCGTAAACTAAACCAGAGCCTGACTATTTCAGGCTCGCACAGAAACGCTGAATTCTCGTCATCGCATCCGTCAAAGCTTCAGTCGATGTCGCATAGGAGATGCGGAAAGCGGGCGATAAGCCAAACGCTTCTCCCATGACAACAGCGACTTTTTCCTGCTCGAGGAGTTCGGAAGCAAAGTCGGTATCCGTCTCAATCAGTTTACCAGATGGCGAGGTTTTCCCAATCGCGCCCGCGCAAGATGGATACACATAGAACGCACCCTCCGGCGTCCCGCAGGTGAGGCCATCGGCTTTGTTCAACTCTGCCACAACCATGTCCCGACGCGCTTTGAAGACTGCATTACGCTCAGTGAGAAACCCGTGATCACTATTAAGGGCTGCGATTGCAGCATATTGAGAGATTGAGCTGGGATTGGACGTGGTCTGGCTGATGACTTTGCGCATCGTTTTGATCAGCGCTTCCGGCCCGGCCGCATACCCGATCCGCCACCCTGTCATAGCATAGGCCTTGGAAACACCGTTCATCGTCAGCGTACGATCGTACAGACCAGGCTCAACCTGGGCGATCGTACTGTACTCAAATCCGTCATAAACGAGATGCTCATACATATCATCGGTCAGGACCCAGACTTGCGGGTACCGCAAAAGGACCTCGCCCAGAGCCTTGAGCTCAGCCTTGGTGTAGGCGGCCCCTGTTGGGTTCGAAGGTGAGTTCAGGATCAGCCACTTTGTGTTCGGTGTGAGGGCTGCTTCCAGTGCCTCGGGTGTCAGCTTGTACTGCGCGTTTGGTCCGCATGAAACGATGACCGGCGTGCCACCGCATAACTTCACCATTTCCGGATACGATACCCAATACGGAGCCGGTATGACGACTTCATCACCTGCGTTCAAGGTCGACACCAATGCGTTGTAGATGACGGGCTTCCCGCCTGGCGCAACGTGGACCTGACCTGGCGTGTAGGACAGATCATTATCGCGCAGAAATTTTGCGCAAATCGCCTCTTTCAATTCCGGCAAGCCATCGGCAGGCGTGTACTTGGTTTTGCCGGTATCGATCGCGTCGATTGCCGCCGCCTTGATGTGATCTGGGGTATCGAAATCAGGTTCGCCCGCGCCAAGACCAATGACATTCTCACCGGCAGCTTTCAGTTCAGCCGCTTTGGTGGTGACAGCGATTGTGGCAGAGGGCGCCACGCGGCTCACGGCGTCGCTCAAATACAGTTGGCTCGTCATGGCATTGATCTCCGATTGGACGCCGCCCCTGTACGCCTCAATCTCTACCCGCGCAAGCGCCCAGCTTGCCGAAATTTGGTAGAAATTTTCTCGATTCTATTAGGAATAGCGTGACTCTTTGAGTGTATTCTTCCCACCTTAGCTGGGGTCCTAAGGATAAGAGCTATGTTATTAGGGCGTAGTGCGAGTACGGATTTATACCAAAGAGCTCTCGATCAGTTTTTGATTGAGACGCAATTCTATTTGGGCGAAGTTCGGGACTATGTCTTGGATTTAAGCGGCCCCCAACGCGCTCTGTATCTTTGCGCGTTCATCATGTTCTTGATCTATATCATCGTTGCCCGGGCTCGTCGGAAGTATAATCCGGGCAGCCTTGGGCGTCAGTTCATTGGCGCGGTGGTCCTAGTCGGAATCGTATTGATCGGCGGAAACGCACTTTGGGGGTCGGGCGGCGGAATGTATCGCGGACTGTTTCAGATCTAGGCTTTCTGTGCGGCGCATCCTAAATTGGCCGCATGCCTAGCTCGCCGATCAAAGAACCGCGCAAACGCGGCGTCGATGTTATCAAAGACAATCTCTCGCGCCTGCCGGGTAAGCCGGGCGTGTACCGAATGTTCGGTGAGGACGAGACCGTGCTGTACGTGGGCAAGGCCAAGAGCCTAAAAGCCCGCGTGTCTTCCTACACCCGCATTGGAGGACAAACCCAACGCATCGCCGCGATGATCATGGCGACAGCGCGCATGGAATTTGTTGTCACCGAAACCGAAACCGAAGCCCTGCTGCTTGAAGCCAGTTTGATCAAATCGCTCAAGCCACGGTTCAACATTCTGCTGCGCGATGACAAATCCTTCCCTTACATTCTGATCCGGCGCGATCACGAGGCGCCGCAAGTTTTGAAGTATCGCGGGTCTAAACAAGATCGTGGAGACTATTTCGGGCCTTTTGCAAGTGCCAACGCAGTCACCCGGACAATCGACACGCTTCAAAAAGCCTTCCTGCTGCGGACATGCGAGGACAGTGTTTACTCGACTCGGCAGCGTCCCTGCATGTTGCATCAGATCAAACGCTGCTCAGCCCCTTGCGTCGGATTAATCGATACAAACGAGTATCAAAGGTTGGCGGATCAAGCCGCAGATTTCTTGCGCGGCAAAGCGACGGATTTACAAGCCGGTCTCGCTCAAGAAATGGAGCAAGCTGCCGAGACGATGGAGTTCGAACGGGCTGCGAGTCTGCGCGACCGCATCCGTGCCTTGGCGCATGTACGCGCGCAACAGGATATCAATCCCGACGGAATCGAAGAAGCAGATATTTTCTCGATCGCGATGGAAGGCGGGCTTTCCGCAATTCAGGTCTTCTTCATTCGCGCGGGTCAGAACTGGGGCGCGACGATCCACTTTCCGCGACACGAGAAAGGCGAAGCCGAAGCCGATATTCTCTCCGCCTTCCTGGTTCAATTCTACGATAAGCGCCCACCGCCGCGCCTGATCCTGACCAATCATGACCCGATCGATCGCGATCTCATTGCAGAAGCCTTAGAGCTCAAAGCTAATCGCCGGGTTGAAATCAGGACCCCACAGCGCGGGGAGAAAAGGTCCTTGGTGGAACAGGCGAGCCGCAACGCCGCAGAAGCGCTGAGCCGGAAGCTCGCCGAAAGCGCCAGTCAGGCGCGCCTGTTAAAAGAGGTCGCGAAAGCCTTTGATCTTGAAGATCCCCCAGAGCGGATTGAGGTCTACGACAACTCGCACATCCAGGGCTCTAATATGGTCGGGGGTATGGTTGTAGCAGGCCCTGAAGGCTTCGCGAAAGGCCAATATCGCAAGTTCAACATCAAGGACAAATCTCTCGAGCCCGGCGATGATTATGGTATGATGCGCGAAGTCATGCAGCGGCGTTTTGCGCGAGCGCTCAAAGAGCGCGACGAGGGTGATGCCCGCGCTTGGCCTGACCTCGTGCTCATCGACGGGGGCTTAGGCCAGCTAAACAGCGTTATCGAAGCGATCAACGAACTCGGGCTCTCGCCCCAAGATGTAAACCTGGTGTCCATTGCTAAAGGTGTTGAGCGTAATGCCGGACGCGAGCAGTTCTTTCAGCCAGGAAGGGCACCGTTTCGATTGCCGGAAAACGCGCCGGTCTTATATTATTTGCAGCGGCTTCGCGACGAAGCGCACCGCTGGGCGATCGGTGCCCATCGCGCCAAACGCAGCGCCGATATCAAAAAGAACCCGCTTGATGAAATCGAGGGAATCGGACCGTCGAGAAAGAAAGCCCTCTTACAGTATTTTGGGTCGGCCAAAGGCGTGTCACGGGCAAAACTTGCGGATCTAAAGGAAGTCGAGGGTGTTTCAGCGGCGCTGGCTGAACGCATCTATGGGCATTTTAATAGCGGTTAGCGGTTCGCGCCTGGCACCCACTTGATATCCGCTTCGCCGTTTTCATTGGCGACACGGCCCGCCACGAACAACCAGTCTGACAAACGATTGGCATATGAAAGCGCTTCGGCGCTGACCATCTCGCGTTCAAGGCTTGCAAGCTCTGCAATCTGTCGTTCCGCACGCCGACAGAGCGTGCGCGCGACATGGAGTTGAGCAGCCAGCGCAGACCCGCCAGGCAGGATGAAACTGTCGAGGGGCGCGATATGTTCGTTCATCGCATCAATTTCGGATTCCAGTCGATCGACTTGCGCTTTTACAATTCGAAGCGGTTCCCACCCGAGGTCTTTGCCGCGATCCGGGGTCGCGAGATCAGCGCCCAGATCGAAAAGATCATTCTGTATTCGCCGAATGGCCAAGAGCATATCGCCTGTCGCATGAAGCGCCGCGATGCCGAGCGCCGCATTGGTCTCATCGACCGTTCCATACGCTGTGACACGCGGATGCCATTTATCTACGGGTTCCCCGGTTGAGAGGCGTGTTTTTCCCCGATCCCCGGCACGCGTGTAAATTTTGTCGAGCTTTACCATGGCGTGATCAAAACAAGTTGATAGAGCCCAGGACGATCCCCAGGAGCACCAGGATACCAATGACGACCGCCTGCACGATAATCCTCATCCGCATCAATTGATTGGAGCGGCTACGCTGGCCCTCATCCGTTCGGGTCAAATTGATCAGGCCCATCGCCAGAACAATGACGAGGACGCCAATCCCAACGTAAAGACCTATTGTAAGTGCGCCGGCCATATTGGGCCCCTTTCAAATTCTGTTGCCGATAGAGTAAGCCGACGAGGCCGGTCAGACCAGAGGCGGCTGGTCGCGCCTAGTATTCGTAGGTTTCCACCCGGTCGATGCGGATCGTATACGCCGCATCCGCAAGCTCCGATTCTTGGGTCTGTGTGAGAATCGTCCCTTCTAACCAAACCGCCTGCGCGAGATCTCTCAAACGGATCGGCTCTTCGCTGATTGCGAAGACTGTTTGGTTTGGCGGTGGCGGTGGCGCATGCAGACATGCCCCATAATAGGGAACGAGCAAAAACTCTTTGATTTCAGCATTGGCGCCGAACTCAAACGGCACGGTGTATCCTGGAATCCGGATTTTCGCTTGATTGAGCTCTTTGACCGTATTGAACGTCCCAATTTGAATCATCTGATCGGCGGCAGATCCTTCGATGATGGGCCCCCCTGAATAAAGCATCGCCATTTGTTGCTGGTACAATTGCGCGAGCTTCTCTTCCTCACCTTCCGGCAACAGCTCTTCCCAACCAATTTCGCGGACGCCGCGCGCCGCGAGTTCGCGGGCTTTCTCTTCAGCGGCAGCGCGTCGGTTGGCCGCCTCTCGTTCCCGTTCGCGCACCGCGTCTTCGATGCGATCGCCAACTTGTTGGGTCGCCAATTGCGCTCGGCTCGACTCAGATGTTTGCGAGTCAGCCGTGCCAGGGTTTCCGCAGGCAGCAACCAGGCCCAAGGCTGCGATGGTTATTGAAAACTGTTTGACCATAAGCCCTACTTAGGCGCGAACGGACGGAGCGGCTAGGGGCGGCGTCACTCTTCTGATCAGACTTTCACAGTCAACCCATCGGCGAGCGATCTTCGCAAAGCTGTAATCGCGGGCCAGATACCCAGAAACAACGCTGCGACTGTGACCGTGCCGATGGTATACACATCGACGAGACCTGGCCCCGTTCCAGTCAATGCGATGCCATACTCGGCCGACAGGATTGGCGCCGCGATCATGAAAATGATCTGTATCACCACTGCGCCCATGACAGCTCCGACCAAACCCAGGACGGTTGCTTCAGCGATAAGGAGCGCAAAAATATGCCCAGGCCGCGCGCCCGTCGCCCTCAAGATCGACATCTCACGTCGGCGCTCATTCAGGCTGGTCAAAATGCTCGTTAGGATCGAGACCAATCCCACCACGATGACAAATGCTGATACAGCGAGCAGCACTTGCTCAGCGGTTCCCATGATCTGCCAAAGTTCAGCAAGCGCCTGACCCGGAATGATCGCCAAGAGCGGTTCCGACATATTGGTGTTGATCGCGCGGCGCGTGCGGAGCACCGTTGCACGGTTTTCGAGCCCGACAAACACAGCCGTCACGGTGCGGGGCGTCAAATCGAAGCTTCGGATCATTTCCTCGGGAATCGAGTCGGCCATTGGATTGCGGGCGCCGGTTTCCCAGCCGACATGGATCGCTGTAATGGCTTCCAAAGAGACGTGAATGGTCTGATCGACGGGTGTCCCCGTGGGTTGTAAAATACCAGAGACTCGAAAAGGCCTATTCTCATGATCGGTCAGGCCACTTGCGCCGAGGCCATGCGTGAGGATCAGAGGTGTGCCAATCTCATAGCCAAGTTGTTTTGCGACCTCCGCCCCAATCACCGCATCAAACAGATCGTCGAAAATCTCACCATCGGCGATTTCCAAGGCCCGCCGCTCACCGTATTTGTAGTGCTCGAAATATTTGCTGGTCGTGCCGAGCACGCGATAACCGCGATGACTGTCTCCAAGCGAGATAGGGACCGTCCAAGCCACGTCTTCTCGCGCATCGAGTTCCTGATACGCCCGCCAAGAGATCTCCGCCGTGGCATTGCCGAGACGAAAGACCGAATAGAGCAACAGATTGATTTGGCCTGACGGCGCACCGACGACGAGCTCGGTCCCAGATATCGTATTGTTGAAGCCTGCTTTTGCCGCATTGCGGGTTTTTTCGACCCCGAGAAACAGGGCCACAGAAAGCGCGATTGCAATCACGGTGAGCAATGCTGAAATCTTGCGGTTCAGCAAGCTCCGCCACGCCAACCCGAAAATCGAAACGCTCATCAGGCCGCGCTCCTTTGAACCTTATTGATCTCAGAGAGGTCAAGCGCGCGGTCAAAAAGGGGCGCCAAACCAGCATCATGGCTGACAAATAAAAGCGCCGCGCCGGTTTTTTGAGCCTCATCGCTTAACAGTTCGATGAAACGGTCACGAGACTCCGTATCCAACGCCGACGTCGGCTCATCTGCAATGACCAAGGACGGGTTACCGATCAAAGCGCGCGCCGCTGCAACGCGCTGCTGCTGTCCAACCGATAACTCGGTGACGGTGCGCGACAAAAGCTCTGCCTCATTGAGACCAAGACGCCCCAAAAGTCGTTTGGCTTCAATTTCCGCGCCCCCTGCGGCCTGAGCTTCTTGCGATCGTCGTTTTGAAAACCGGCACGGCAAAACAACATTCTGGACAACCGAGAGGTAGGGGACGAGATTAAAGAGCTGGAAAATGACGCCGAGATGATCCGCACGAACTTGGTCTCGTCGACTGCCTGAGAGCGTCGTCATGTCATGATCGAGAACACGGATTTCACCCGTCCGGGCTTCCAGCACGCCGGCAATCAAACCGAGGAGGGTCGATTTCCCGGAACCACTCGGACCACGCAAAAATAGCCGCTCGCCCGCGCTCAGTTCAAAGGTATTGATCTCGAGCAAAGCAGCCTGGCCGGGCCATGCAAACCGCAGGTCCGATAAGCGAACAGTGGGTGCGTTCATCTAGTTGAGGTCTAGGCGGGTATCGCTCGCGGTCAAGGTTTCCGCCGTCTGACCAGATTCCGTTAAATAGACCGCGTTGACCTCTTCAAAACCAGCAAAGGTTGTAAATCCAGTGACTTCGATCGCCTCAAGTCCACCGACATCGCCGCAATCATAGGTCAGGTCGATCATCAGGTTCCCGTGCTCTTGAATTGGACGTACGCTGACATCGCTGGAGGATCGCGTGCACGCGCCGCCGACCACCTCGACGGTGCCTGCAGCATAGGTGTCGGGATCCGAAATTTCACGCAGCGTTTCATCCAGATCAAAATTCGCCATCGCGCCCTCAATGCTGATGGTCAATGTCGATCCATCGAGCGTCGCCGCCAAATCAGAGAGACCGTGAACATGTGCTTCGCCGCCCCCGTGATCATGGTCATCCCCATGATCGTGGTCGTCGCTATGGTCATGATCGTGATCGTCACCATGGTCGTGATCTTCGTCATGGTCGTGGTCATGATCTTCTTCATGATCGTGGCCGTCATCGCCGTGATCATGATCGCCATCGTGATCGTGCGTGTCTTCAGCTTCAGGCTGAGCGGCAACTTCGACGACTGCCGCGTCGGCTGCAGCATCTTCTGCAGCAATTTCCACGGTTTCAGAATCATCCGATGCGACGACGTCTTCGACAACCGGCGGCGTTTCTACAACCAATTCCTCGGGCGCATCCGCCGCGGGCTGACAAGCAGATAGCACGAGAACACTCGCGGCGAGCAATAAACAGGACCGAGACATCGATGACTCCAGCTTCAAATTAATGATACAGATGCGAGGGCTAGCTCGCTGACACAACGGGATACTATAACATCTATGGGAATTGAATAGGATATTGTGGCGCTTTTTGGGGCGCTCCTCTAAATTAATTCGGATGCCCCTAAATCACTCTCGTATTGGGACGGATCGCCCGTCAACACTGAACGCCGAAGGGTGTTCTGACGATCTCATTTCGGTTTAAACACGCCACCATTTTCCATTCGGCATCAGCCTTGCAGCTGTCTGTCTCATGGGCGGACACCATCGACTTAGCAAACAAACTAAACGCTATTTGGGCGCGGCGATCGCAGCCGCGGTCACTACATTCATGGCCATGGCGGCGCTTTCGGAAGCCAGTGCGCAAACTTGCACGCTGCGCGACGCAACGGATTGGCAGATCGCTTTAAGCGATCCCATGGAAGAGCAAAGCCCGGGCTATATTCGCCGCGTGACGGAGCAGTTTTTGGATGCCTGCCCGGATCGACCTGAATTCTTTGAGGCCAGCCGGGTCGCTGGCATGGCAGCAGCGGATATGGGCGACGCGGACGGCGCAGTCAGACATTTCAGAAACGCTGGTCGCATGAGCAATCTGCTTGCGAATTTCTATGCCATTTCCGCCTTTGCGGCCGCCGGAGATGACCGCCAAGCCTGGCGTACACGAGATCAGATGGTCGAACGCTGGCGCAGCCAGCTCGAGCGCAGCGACATGGTTTCAATGACCGCGGAGCCGGCCGAGAACGGGATGATCTACCAGCTGAGTTTTCGCAAAACACATCATGAGAACGGCCCACGTGCCGCCTGGGTCGCGGTGCCGTACGAGGCTGGGTGGCCAGCAACTTTGAGTTTCTCTCGAGATCGCATGCGATTGGCCCTACAGCGTACGCGCACGGATCCGGCAAAGGCAGATTTTCATTATGTCGATCTGAATCGCTGTCAGGGACGCCGTACGCTGGGTCGGATCGATGCAAGATACGCGAGCGCAGAATTTGACGCAGCAGCACGCGCAAGTCTTATCGCCTATTTGGCGAATCCCGATCAACCGCAAGCAAGGCCGTCAAAAATCGACCTCTGCGTCTGGCCCGCACGGCTTTTACCATCGGTTCCGAAACGCAGATCCTAGATCCGTTTTTCAACCTCTGCGACGACGGCGTCCGTCGTAATATTGAAATGCTGATAGAGTTCTTGATACGGTGCCGACGCGCCGAATGAACTCATGCCGACAAAGCCACCATCATGGCCAATCCAGCGGTCCCAACCAAAGCGAACGCCGGCCTCGATGGCGATTCGAGGCAGGTCTCCGCCAAGAGTCTCGGCTTGGTAGCTTTCAGTCTGCTGATCGAACAAGTCCATGCTCGGCATCGAGACAACTCGGACAGGCACACCTTGTTCGGCCAATGCAGTTTGGGCCGCCATGGCAATCTCAACTTCAGAGCCCGTGGCGATCAGCACCGCTTTTGCGCCGTCAGCATCTGAAAGCACGTAAGCGCCTTTAGAGGACAAGTTCTCATCCGTATGTGAGCTGCGGGCTGACTTCACTTTCTGGCGGGTGAGCGCCAGCGTGCTGGGACCGGTCGAGTTGCGCAGGGCCAGTTCCCAACACTCGGCGGCTTCGACACCATCGCAGGGTCTAAACACGGTCATATTTGGCATCGCCCGGAGGCTCGCCACATGCTCCACGGGCTGGTGGGTCGGGCCGTCTTCGCCAAGACCAATCGAGTCATGTGTCATCACATGCACAACGCGCTCGCCCATCAGGGCGCCCAAGCGGATCGCGGCGCGAGAGTAATCGGCAAATACCAGAAAGGTCCCGGAATAGGGGATCACCCCACCATGCAAAGCCATACCGTTCATGACGGCGGCCATGGCATGTTCGCGGACACCATAATGGACATATCGCCCAGCCCAATTGTCAGGCCCCAGCGGTGCCGTTTGGCTCGTCTTTGTGTTGTTTGACCCGGTGAGATCGGCAGACCCCCCGATCATTTCAGGAATTGCTTCGGTCAGTGGTTCTAGGACGGCACCTGACCATTTGCGGGTCGCATCATCCTTGCCGCCTTCGATCACCGCCTTTTTGTGGGCGTTGACGATGTCAGACAGGTTTGCCGGGAGCGCGCCGGACATGGCGGCTTCGAATTCAGCTTTGTTCGCATGATTATCGAGGCGGTTTTTCCAGGCCAAATGGTCTGCATGCGCGCGCGTCCCAGCCTTCGCCCAAGCCTTTTTAATTTCAGTCGGAATCTCAAAAGGCGGGTGAGGCCAGCCAATGCTTTCACGCACAGTGGCGACCTCTTCCTCGCCATATGGGCCGCCATGAGCGGGGCCTGTGCCCGCACGCTTGGCGCCATAGCCAATGATCGTCGTGACCGCGAGCATGACCGGCTTGTCCTGATCCTGCGCCCAGGCGAGCGCCGCTTCAACATCGGCGGCATCGTGGCCATCGACCTTGCGCGTTGCCCAGCCTGACGCCTCAAAGCGCATGCACTGATCGGTGCTGTCCGCCATGTCGGTGCCGCCATCAATGGTCACGGCATTATCGTCAAAAAGAACGATCAGATTGGAGAGCTTCAAATGCCCGGCCAAGGTAATCGCTTCCTGGCTGATGCCTTCCATCAGACAGCCATCGCCCGCGATCACATACGTCTTGTGATTGACCAGCTCATCTCCAAAGCGGGCGTTCATATGCCGTTCTGCGATCGCCATACCGACCGCAGTGGTGATCCCCTGCCCCAAGGGTCCGGTCGTGGTCTCGACGCCTTTGGTCACAAAGTTCTCAGGGTGCCCTGCTGTCGGACTGCCGAGCTGGCGGAAACTGCGAATGTCATCGCGGCTAACGCTTTCATATCCTGTCAGATGCAGAAGCGAATAGACCAGCATAGAGCCGTGGCCTGCCGAGAGAACGAAGCGATCCCGGTCGGCCCAATCGGGATCCGCGGGATTGTGCTTCATGAACTTTGCAAACAAAACCGTGGCCGCATCGGCCATCCCCAAAGGCAAACCCACATGCCCAGATTTCGCGGCCTCAACGGCATCCATCGAGAGCGCGCGGATCGCGTTCGCCATGTCCCGAGAAGAAACTGTCATTCCTCAATCCCTGTATTTCGTTTGGTCCGGGGAATGGAGAGCATGGCCAGCGCTGTCAAGACATCAGCATCGGTGACTATTGAGTTTTCAGTGTAATAAGCGCAAACGAGTGAGTATGAGCGTGATCGAAGCTGCGGCGACCCGTTTGGACAAAGCCCTGAGCCGCCTGGAAGGGGCGGTCGATACCTTGTTTGACCGATCGGGGGATCCATCCCTCTTGCGGCAAGAGCTCAGCGCGATGATGGAAGACCGCGCGCGGCTGGCCGAGCAGCTCGATGAATCGCTGGCACGGGAAAAAGAACTCCAATCCCTAGCCGATGAAGCCTCGGAGGCGCTCGGTGCCGCGATTGCGGAAGTTCGCGCTGCGCTTGGCCGCGAGGGGCAGACCTAATGGCCAAGGCAGACATAAAGATCCGCGACCGAAGCTACTCCGTGGCCTGCGCCCCCGGACAAGAAGAACGTCTGGTGGCGCTCTCCCGACAGCTCGACGCTCGTGTGAAAGATATTTCTCAAGCGGTAGGCAATATTGGCGATGATCGGCTTTTGCTTATCGCCGCGCTGGCGCTGTTGGACGAACTCGACGCCTCACACCGCGCGCAAGCTGCCGCCGCTGGACCTGATATTGAACGGGCCGCCCGCGCTTTGAACGACACAGCAACGCGGATCGAAGCCTTGGCCGCGCGCATAGAGGCGGAAAAATGAGCGAGCCCGAGCTCAGCGTCTTGATCCCGTTTTACAATGAGCAAGGCAACGTCCTCCTCCTTCTTGAAGAGGTGCACGAGGTGCTGTCTGGCATCGCGTTTGAAGTCATCTGCGTAAACGATTGCTCGGCAGACCAGACCGGTGAGGAACTCGCACAGGCCGCCGCCCGGTGGCCGGACACGGTGAGCGTATTCACGCATATTGACCGGGCCGGAAAATCCGCTGCGCTTTTCACTGGGCTTAAATCCGTGAGGGGCCGTTGGACGCAATTGCTCGACGGTGATGGTCAAAACGATATCAACGATACAGCTCGACTCTGGGGTGAAATCATTGCGGGCAAGACTACCGGAAAGCTCGGGATCATTGCGGGCAAACGCAACAGCCGAAATGATAGCGGGTTCAAATGGGTACAGTCCCGTGTCGCTAATGGCGTGCGGCGTTTCATGCTGCGTGACGACGCGACAGATACCGGGTGCGGCTGGAAGCTGATCCGGACTGAGGCGTTTAGGGAACTTCCTTACTTTGCATCCATGCACAGGTTCCTGCCGGCGTTGATCAAAAGAGCGGGTTGGGACGTGCGCGAGGAGCTCGTGAACGATCGGGCGCGCTGGCATGGACAGTCCAAGTATGGATTTTTAGGACGCCTCGGCGCTGGCATTTTCGACTTGCTCGGCATGTTCTGGCTCACTCGGAGAGGCGGCCAGGGGGTCGCGGCTGAATGGAACGATCCGCGCGACCACTGATTAACGCCTTTGCGCACAGTGCTAATAAATCTATTTTAAGTAGATAAATTACTTGGTTAAGCATGTCTGATGTTCTCAGTGAGTTCAAATTCAACAAGCAGTAGAAAAATACTGCTCTCAAATCTAAAAGTTTTATTTGTTCAATTCTCAATTATTAATACTTGAATAGATATCTTTTTACATGGTATGCACAAAAAAGCTGCAAGTGTTTACCAATTGTTAGCAAATCGCGCTTAAGTAGAAAAGCGTCGCAGGCGGTTTCTCCATGACCGTACCGGACAAGCTCAAGGCTCGGGTTCATCCGCCCCTCTAACCCGGCCACCTACTTGGGATGCACCTTTTTGGTGCATCCCATTTTCTTTTTAGGGATGCCTCCGTAGAGCAGGAAGAATCTACTTCCTCCAGCGCTCCAATTCTGAACAGGCGAAATCATCGCCATAGCCGCAGCCTTTTTCGAGGAAACTTTCTGCCAAACTCAATTTTTCCAGAGTCGCTGAATGTGACGCATAGTGAAGACCTGAAATCGTGCAGTTGTGTGGATGGGTTTCACGGCAAGATCGCTCAAACGCCTGTTGAACCTGATCTGGATCCAAAGACAGGATGGTACCGGCTGATGCGATATGAGCATAATCGAGACACGCGTCCCAATTTCCAAGGTCACAGGCTTTGCCATAATCCTCCGCGCCCCGCCGTGGGTCTGGTTCTCGCTCATGCCCCAAAAGCCGGATCATTCCGGCCTGTGCGCAAGCGTCAGCATCCAAATCAGCGCAAGCTGTGTCCGCGTCAGTTAGGAGCGCATCCAATCTCAGACATCCCGAATCCACACCCGAAGAACAGGCATTTTGGGCGAGAATTACAGGCATGTGCGGTGGGAGCACTAATCCATCTTGCTCATCCAATACCTGGTACGCTCGATCACAATTAGCTTGACCCTGAAGCACGCAGGCGGCGCTGAACAGCGAAACCGCCGTCGCATAGTCTTCGCGAGTTAATGCCGTTTCGGCCTCGCGCTCCATAATCTCGGGATTTGCGCTGATGGCAATTTCACGCGTGCTATTCTGTTCGCTCGAGTCAACGTTCACCACGCCAGAGATACTGTCTGGGTCCAATGGCTCTTGGCCTGCCGCGATATGAGGACAAAGTATTAAGAATAAAAGTGGAGCAACCAAGCGCAACATGCGAAAGATCCTTTGTTTCAAGGTCCCCAACGCGGTTAAGCGGATGTCCTCACGCCTTGCCAATACACCAAAAATAAAACGCGGCCCAATGGACCGCGCTTTTTTAATTTTAATTCTTTCACAGAATTACTTGCGCCAAACCGCAGCCATGGCGGGGTCTTCTTCTTCGCCAGAATATTTGCGGGTCTCGGCGCGGCCGACAACCATATGGTGAACCTCGTCCGGACCATCGGCGAGACGCAGGGTCCGCTGATTGGCATAGAGACGGGCGAGCGGTGTCCACTGAGACACACCAGCAGCGCCGTGCATCTGGATGGCTTCGTCAATGATGCGACAGACTTTCTCCGGCACCATCGCCTTGACCATAGAGATCCAAACGCGGGCTTCTTTATTGCCGAGCACGTCCATGGCTTTGGCAGCTTTCAGAACCATCATGCGCATGGATTCGATATCGATCCGGGCGCGAGAGACTTTCTCGATGTTTCCGCCGAGTTTGATCAGATCACGGCCAAAGGCCTGGCGGGTCATGCCGCGCACAACCATCATGTCGAGGGCGCGCTCCGCCGCGCCGATCGAGCGCATGCAGTGATGGATGCGACCTGGTCCAAGGCGCAGCTGAGAGATTTCAAAGCCTCGGCCTTCGCCGAGCAACATATTCTCTTTTGGAACGCGGACATTGTCGAACACGATGTGCATGTGGCCGTGCGGCGCATCATAGTCGCCAAACACTTGCATGCCATCCAAAATCTTCACGCCGGGCGTGTCGGTTGGCACCAGGATCTGCGATTGCTGCTTGTGCGGCTCGCCGTCTGGATTGGTTTTGACCATGGTGATCATGATCTTACAGCGCGGATCGCCAGCGCCTGAAATGTAGAATTTCTCTCCATTGATGACCCACTCATCGCCTTCCAGGACGGCGCGGGTGGAGATGTTTTTGGCGTCCGAAGACGGCAGGGCCGGTTCAGTCATCGCAAAGGCCGAGCGGATTTTGCCTTCGAGCAAAGGCTTCAGCCATTGCTCTTTCTGCTCTGGGGTGCCGACGCGTTCCAGAACTTCCATATTCCCGGTGTCTGGCGCCGAGCAGTTCATCGACTCAGACGCGAGCGAGTTTTTACCAAGCTCCGCCGCGATATAGGCATAGTCGAGGTTCTTCAGACCTTCGCCGGTTTCGGCATCCGGCAAAAAGAAGTTCCACAGACCTTGCTTCTTGGCTTCGTCTTTCGCTTCTTCCAGCGCTTCGAGCTGGCCAGGGGCGTACGACCAAATGTCTTTCTTGTCTTTGCCAAGCTCGTGGAACTTGACCGACATCGGGTCGACCACGTCGGCGATGAACTTCTTCACATGATCATAAAGCGGGCGGGCTTCATCTGACATACGCAGATCAAACAGATCATCGTTCAGCTCACCAGCACCGGTATCGGTATAGGGCATTTCTCTTTCCTCATTTCCACATCGTATCTGTCCACAGGGTATGACGCGCGCGTAAACTTGTAAAATGGTCTCGCGGGGTAAGGTCGCCCGAACTGAGACGAACGGTCACTCCGGAAACATCCTAGGGTGGTTTGGCCTTGTAAGAGACTCAGCTCACGAGGGCGTCGATGAGTCTTTTTGCGATCCTCTCCATCCTCGCGACCACGCTCGTGACCTCCTTCATTTCAGGCATTTTTGGCATGGCGGGCGGGATTATCCTGATGGCGGTGCTCGTCGCTCTGGTCAGCGTCGCGAGCGCGATGATCATCCATGGCGGCATTCAAATGTTTGCCAATTGCTACCGCGCTTTTTTGCTAAGAGACGCGATCGATTGGCGCGTATTTGGCTATTATTGTATTGGCGCAGCGGCCGGCGTCGCGGTCCTGTTCTTCATCAGCTGGACCCCGGATAAGCAGGCGCTCTATCTTTTGCTCGGCCTGACCCCGCTTCTCGTCTGGTTGCCAAAAGAGCGGTTACATCTCGACATTAAACGCGTCGATCATTCGATTTTTGCGGGCTTTATCGTCCAAGGCCTCAACACGCTGGCCGGCGTTGCCGGGCCGCTCTTGGACTTGTTCTTCGTCCGCGCCGAGATGACCCGCCAGCAAATCGTGGCGACTAAATCGGTCACCCAATCGCTCAGCCATCTCATCAAAATCGGATTTTGGAGTGTGCCGGTGATCAACGCTGCGGGCTGGAGCGCGCTGCCGCCTTGGTGGCTGTTCGCGCTCGCTATTCCGCTCTCCATGCTCGGCACGCGGTTGGGCAAGCAGGTGCTGGAACGGATGACGGATGTGAACTTCCGGAAATGGATGAAAGGCTTGGTGACGGCGATTGGCTGCGTGCTGCTGCTGCGCGCCGCAGGGCTTTATTGAGCGCGGATCAATGCTCGGTGATGGTCCCGTTAGCGAACTCAAACACAGCTTCATGCGAGTCGCCTTTGGATGTGACCGCCGCAAAGGGTTGATTGAGGTATAGCGAGCGCAAGCCCATACCGGCCCAGCCATGAGAGACCGCGATCACGGGCGCAGCGTCGAAATCAATCTCGTCTATCCAGCTTTGCAAGCGCTCGAAAAAGGCCGCCTCAGACTCCCCTTTTGGGGCACGATAGGCCCAATCAAATCGGTCAGTCCCGTCCAAAGCCCCAGGGGACGTGAACTCAATATCTTCCATGGTCATCCCTTCCCAATCGCCAAGGCCGATCTCGGCAAGCCGGTCATCGGTGTGGATAGTTGGGACATCGATATATTGGCAAAGGATCGATGCCGTCGCCTGCGCCCGACCTAAAGGGCTGGCCCAAAGCGAAACGGGACCTTCGCCGATTAAGGATCGAAGCTTCTGCCCAACCCGATGGGCCTGGTCTTTGCCGCGATCGGTCAAATGCGAATCCTTGCGCCCGATCAGGCGTCCGGAACAATTCATCTCTGTCTGACCATGGCGCGTGAGGAACAACATGCCTTCGGTGCTAGAGGATGGCCTTTAATCCGGCAATGAGGCCGCGATCGTGGCGAGCGTTTCTTCCCGAAGCAGCCGCTTGTTGCCCGTAAGCGAAGGACTGCTCAGCGGCCTCAAGCCTGCAGCATAGCCTTGAGCGGTCGCCATCAATGCCCCAGCGTCCACGACCTGATCCAAATAGCCCGCTTTGACCGCGGTTTCTGGATCGAACAATTCGCCGAACACCATGGAACGCGTCAGAAAGTCTTTCGCCACGCGGGCTTTGACCAATTCAGACGCAAAGATCGGCAGGACCATATTGATCTGCGTTTCATTGGCGCCGATTTTGAACGCGCCAGCGGTGCCGATACGGACATCGCAAGAGAGCAGAATGAAACAGCCCATAGCGACCCCATGACCATTACAGGCGGCGATCACCGGCATTGGGAAACTGAACAGGCGATGCGCGAGCTTCCCCCCGCCATCAACCAGAGCTTTGACCTCTTCGCCTGGCAGGCTCATCATCAATTTCAGATCAAAGCCACCCGAGAAGCGGCCTTCGCGGCCCGTAATGATCAGGACCTTCGCCTCTTTCTGCGCCTGGTCGAGACAGGCATGCAGGGCTTCCAGCATGGGCGGGTTGATGGCGTTGGCTTTACCATCATCCATCGTGATCACGGCAATTTCGTCTTTGATTTCAATCGTCGCTGGGGCGCTCATCTTGATCCTCCACGTTTCGTTGGGAGCCTGCTAACTGGTTTCCCCTTGCGAGAAGCAAGGGTCACTCCACGTCAGGCACTGCAACTTCCAGTAAATCCCCCGGGGTGCAGTCCAAGGCCTCGCAAAGCTTCGCGAGTGTATCGAAACGTACGCCCTTCACTTTGCCAGACTTGAGTAAGGACAAGTTTGCCTCCGTCATCCCGATTTCGGTTGCGAGGTCTTTCGCCCGGCGCTTGCGGCGCGCCAGCATAACGTCAAGCGTGACAACAATCTCGGCCGGCATCAGACAAATCCATCATTTTCAGCCTTGATGGCCACAGCGTCCTTGAAGACCAGCGACAGCCCATAAAGCATGATCCCCATCATGGTGACCGCCAGAGCAAGGTCGCCGAGATCGATGGAAACACCCCGAAAGTCTAGACTGATCCACTCCAATAGTGTCGGCGAAATCATGCCTGCCCAGATGCCCGCACCGATCAAGCTGGAAGCGGCCTTATTGATCGTCTTGACGTTTTCCTCGGTGAAAACCTCGCCCTCTGAGCAACGCTGAAACAGCGCCGCAAAATCGGCAATAGCAAAAGCGATCAGAATAGTCGGCATGGCTTTGATGATGCCGATCCACCACGCGTTGAAGATGGCAAGCCAGTCGCCCGAGCTGGTGTACCAGACACCCCCCACTTCTTCGCCGACAAAATAAGCCACATTCAGTCCGAGAATACCCACAACCACCCAGGCCAGAATCGTGAGATTCTGATGCGTTTCTCGGGTTTTCAATCGCTCTGCGTCCGTCATACCAACCTCCTTGCTTAAGACCGATATACTCAATTAATTATTGTGATGCAATAATTTTTTTCTTTTTTAAGTTATTTTATTGGCACATAAAGGCATTTAAGAAGCATTCTTTGGGGGATTGCCTGATCGTAAATCTACGCCAATAGTTCAGTCACGGGAGGCCCATACAAATGTACACAGTCAATCTCACAGAATCCTATTTCCCCGCCCAAGGAGGTGAAGCACCGGCACCGATGACCATCGGCGATATGTTGCGCAAATCCGTTGCCGCGGCGCCCGATACGATGGCTTTGAAAGAGCTGGGATATGATGGTGAGATTGGCCGAACCTGGACTTACTCTGAATTGCTCGCCGACAGCGAACGTCTGGCGCGAGCCCTCGCAAGCCGGCACGCGGAAGGATCGCGCATTGCAGTTTATGCGAACAATGTCCCTGAATGGGTCTTGTTAGAACTCGCGTGCGGCCTCGCAGGTGTGATCCTGGTGACCGTGAATCCCGCCTATCAGAAACGAGAGCTCAAATATGTGCTCGAGCAATCGCGCTCTGAAGCAATTTATTATGTCGCTGATTTCCGCGGTAATCCGATGCAAGAAATTGCCGATTCCGTTTGCGACGAGATCCCAGCCATCAAACATCGGATTCTGCTGACCGATCATGACGCCCTCTTTGCCGGCGAAAACGAAGGAGCGCTGCGCGATCCAAAACCGGACGATGCCGTACAGATCCAATATACGTCTGGCACCACGGGCTTTCCAAAAGGCGCGCTTTTGCATCACAACGGACTTGTTCGAAATAGCATTGACGCAATGACTCGCGCTGGGGTCCGCCAAGGCGATACATTCGTGCACAACATGCCGCTCTTCCACACGACAGGCTGCGCCATCCTCGTGCTTGGTGGATTCGGGACGGGCAGCACGATGTTGCTCGCCCCGATGTTTGATCCAGCCATGATCGTGCGCGTGATTGAGCGGGAGAAGACCCGGTTCATTCTCGGTGTACCGACGATGCTCGTGGCGCTGATCCATGAAGTGCGCCAGTCGGGGGCGGATGTGTCTTCCGTGGAATGTATCATGTCAGGCGGCTCAATGGTCCCACCTCAGCTTTGCCGCGACGCGCTCGAAACGCTCGGTGCGCCGATCCAGATTGTCTACGGACAGACCGAGACCTCGCCGGTGCTCACCCAAGCTTGGCACGCAGACACCGAGGAAGACTTGACCCAGACGATTGGGCAGCCGGTCGCTTACACCGAAATCTCGATTCGTGATCCGCAAAGCAACGCGGTGATCCCGATCGGCGAACAGGGCGAGATCTGCGCCCGCGCCTATAGTGTCATGCTCGGCTACAATGACAATCCTGACGCCACCGCGGCGACCATTGACAGCGAAGGTTGGCTGCATACCGGCGATCTCGGACGGATGGATGCGCGCGGCTATGTGAAAATTACCGGCCGGGTCAAAGAGATGATCATTCGCGGCGGCGAGAATCTGTTCCCGGCTGAGATTGAGAATGCCATGCTTGAGCATGATGCGATTGATGAAGTCGCTGTGGTTGGCGTTCCGGATGAGAAATGGGGCGAGCAGGTTGCCTGTTTCATCCGCAGCGAGTCAGATCACGCGTTTAGCCCGGGAGAGCTCAAATCCTTCGTCCGCGAGCGCTTATCGCCTCAGAAAACGCCAGCCTTCTGGATTCAAGTCCAAGACTGGCCGCTCACGGGCTCAGGCAAGATCAGGAAGTTCAAGCTGGCGGAGGAGTTTGAAGCCGGACAACACACACCGATGGCGTAACCCTCAGCGGAACGTCCAAGCCACCTCCGCGCAGAGCCGTCCAGCTTGATGGACGCTAATTTCAAACGCGGTCTCAGTTTGTGATTTGAGCGCGACCTCAAACATCACCCCGAGCTCAACATAATGTTTGAGCTTCATCATACCGCCAAGGTGCGGCAGCGGCCGATCAAACAGCAATTGTCCAAATTGGCGTGCAATCTCGCCCATATGGGTTGAGTTCACATGGTCGCCCGAACCGCCAATGTAAGGATGCGCTGGTCGCAGTCCGTTCTCCTTGGTGATCAATCCATGTGTTGCGAGACTGCCCTGGCTTCGCGAGAGGGGTGCCAAAAAAGATTCGCTCGATGTTGCGACACCGACCTGCTGAGCGGCGGCATAGCCCAAGGTCGGCGGCGACGGGTCACGCAATTTCTTTTTGGCTTTGCCCCGCCAATTTTCAAAGTTGCGCGTGCGAAACGTCACGCCCTGTCCAGCATAGTCTGCCACCACGGCCCCGGCTTCGTCCCGCAGCTGTAATGTGTAGCGGGCCCGGTCCTCCTCTTGAAAACTGGCATAGCGTCCGCTCCGGGGTAATCCGACCTCCACCGACCCGCAGGTCCATTCCAGTCGGGTCAACGCCGTCCACGCATCGGCTCTAAACTCATCCAAGAATACGCCGGAATCAAAAGACGCCCAAAAGTTGACGGTTTGGATGAGAATCGGATGGGTTGGCGGGAGACTCAACCACGGCCAGATGTCTGAATCTTGTGTACATTCAAACGTCACCGCGCCGTCTTTTTCGACCGCGTGGTTAAAGGTATATGTGTCCGCGAACGGTCTTGGCATTCCGGCAAATTCGCAGAACGCAGGGGCGAGCGCAACTCATCCAAATGCAGGTTGACACTGCGCCCGTGCGATTCGGTCGCACTCTGGGCTGATCCGACGTGTTGTCAGCCTACAAACAAGGTGCTAGGTGCCCGCACAAGTTTTAGGACTAGGGTATCGACACACCCTGATTCCGATTGGTTCAGACCCAGGGCATTTCAGCCCTACAGCTTACGGACGACGCCTTGGCCGCAGCATCTGCCACGACTGCCAGTGAAGCCGCCCGCCGCTATGCCGGCGCGCTGTTTGATCTTGCCAAAGAAAAAGGGGAACTCGCAACGATTGCGGGAGACCTTAAAACCCTTGAAGATTTTGCCGCCAATAGCGAAGATCTTTCGCGCCTGCTTGAAAGCCCTGCCTTCGCGCGTGAGGACAAAGTTAAAGCTCTCGTCGCCGTTGCCGGCAAAGCCGGTCTGTCGAAAACCACCACCGGCTTTGTTGGAACGATGGCACAAAACGGTCGCTCAGGCGATCTGATTGGTGCCGCCAAGCATTTTGACGAACTCTACGCCAAAGAACGCGGCGTGAAACGCGCTGTCGCTCGGACAGCAACGAAAATGACCGCTGACCAACGGGGCCGGCTTGAGCAAGTGCTCGCCAAGGCCGTCGGCAGCGATGTGGAATTAGAGACGGAGGTCGATGAGGCCCTCGTCGGTGGTATTCAATTGCGGATCGGATCAACTCTGATCGATGCAAGTGTTGCCGCCAAATTGGATCGTATGAACACCGCCATGAAGGGAGCGTAAGACGCACATGTCTATCAGCGCAGCAGAAATCTCCGGCATTCTTAAGTCGCAGATCGAGAATTTTGGCGTCGAGGCTGAAGTCTCAGACGTTGGTCAAGTCCTCTCCGTCGGTGACGGGATCGCTCGTGTCTATGGCCTGGACAGTGTTCAGGCTGGTGAGATGGTCGAGTTTGACGGCGGCATCAAAGGCATGGCGCTCAACCTGGAAAGCGACAATGTCGGTGTGGTTATCTTCGGTGATGACCGCGGCATTAAGGAAGGCGACACGGTTAAGCGCCTGGACGAGATTGTGGCGGCCCCTGTTGGCAAAGGCCTGCTCGGCCGCGTCGTTGACCCGCTTGGCAACCCCATCGATGGCAAAGGCCCGATTACGGATGTTGCGGCGCGGAACCGTGTGGACGTGAAAGCGCCAGGCATCATCCCGCGTAAATCTGTGCACGAGCCAATGATGACCGGGATTAAAGCGATTGACGGGATGATCCCTGTGGGTCGTGGTCAGCGCGAACTGGTCATTGGTGACCGTCAGACCGGCAAGACCGCGGTCTGTGTCGATACCATCCTGAACCAGAAAGAAACCAACGCCGCGGCCAAAGACGATAGCGAAAAGCTGTTCTGTATCTATGTCGCTGTTGGTCAGAAGCGCTCGACGGTTGCGCAAGTTGTGAAGACGCTCGAAGAGCGCGGCGCACTCGATTACACCGTGATTGTCTCAGCCACGGCGTCTGAACCAGCTCCGCTTCAGTATCTCGCTCCGTTCACCGGCTGTACGATCGGTGAGTTTTTCCGCGACAATGGCATGCACGCGCTGATCATTTATGATGACCTGTCCAAGCAAGCTGTGGCCTATCGCCAAATGTCTCTGCTGCTGCGTCGTCCTCCGGGCCGCGAAGCTTATCCAGGTGACGTGTTCTATCTTCACTCCCGCCTCCTTGAGCGCGCGGCGAAGATGAATGAAGACAATGGCGCAGGCTCTCTCACCGCTCTGCCGATCATTGAAACCCAAGCGAACGACGTTTCGGCCTATATTCCAACCAACGTGATTTCGATCACGGACGGTCAAATCTTCCTCGAAACGGACCTCTTCTATCAGGGCATCCGTCCGGCGGTGAACGTCGGTCTTTCAGTCTCTCGTGTGGGCTCTGCGGCGCAAACGAAAGCGATGAAGAAAGTGGCTGGCTCGATGAAGGGTGAGCTTGCGCAGTACCGCGAAATGGCGGCCTTTGCGAAATTCGGCTCTGACTTGGACGCGGCGACGCAAAAACTTCTCAATCGTGGCGCCCGCCTGACCGAGCTGCTCAAGCAGCCTCAGTACAGCCCGCTTCTCATGGAAGAGCAGGTTTGCGTGATTTATGCCGGTACACGTGGCTATCTCGACGAGGTCGAGACCAAAGACGTCACGCGCTATGAAGCAGAGCTTCTGTCTTTCCTCCGGAACGACAAGAAAGATCTGTTGAAGCAAATCCGCGACGAGAAAGCGCTCTCTGACAGTGTCGAAGCTGGCATCAAAGACGCGCTGGAAGCCTTCGGAAAGACCTTCGGGTAAGTTGAACCTCACGACTGGGAGCGTCTGACCCGATGTCTGGCCTCAAGGAACTGAAAAACCGGATCGGAAGTGTGAAATCCACACAGAAGATCACCAAGGCGAAGCAAATGGTTGCTGCCGCGAAACTGCGCCGGGCGCAGGAAGCGGCTGAGGCCTCTAAGCCTTACGCAACGCGCATGGCGAATGTCGTCGCCAACCTGACCGCGTCTATGGGCGATGGGTCTGGCGGACCAAAACTGCTCGCCGGATCTGGCAGTGATAAAGTCCATCTTCTGGTCGTTATGACCGCGGAGCGTGGTCTTTGCGGCGGCTTCAACGCCAATACGGCCAAAGCGGCGCGCCTGAAGATTGAAGAGCTCAAAGCTGAAGGCAAAGAGGTCAAAATCATAACGGTCGGTAAGAAAGGTCGCGAGGTTCTGAAAGCCTTCTATGCGGACCTGTTCATCGACCATGTCGATCTCTCTGACGCGAAAGACAAGTTCACGCCGTTCGCGATTGGCCTTGGCCTGGACCTCACTAAACGCTTCGAAGCCGGTGAGTTCGACGTTGCAACGCTGATCTTCTCTGAGTTCAAAAATGTTCTGACGCAAACGCCGGTCGCCAAGCAGCTGATCCCAGCTGAGGCCCCAGACGATGCGGAAACCATCGATCTCGGCGGCGCGATCTACGCTTATGAGCCGTCTGAACCAGAAATTCTGGAAGCCTTGTTGCCGCGCTATCTCAACACGCAGATCTTGTCGGCCATGCTTGAGAACGCTGCTGGCGAACAAGCAGCGTCTATGACGGCCATGGACAATGCGACGCGCAATGCCGGTGAGCTGATCGACAGCTTGACGCTGCAATATAACCGCGCGCGTCAGGCCCAGATCACCAAAGAACTGATCGAAATCATTTCCGGCGCGGAGGCCCTTTAAATGGCCGCTTCGCGCAAGACACTCGACCTCTCTGCAGCATCGGCTGCAGGTCAATTTTTAAACCCGCTCCTAAGGAGACGCCTCGATGGACCTTTCTAAAGCAACTGGCCGTGTCAGCCAGGTTATCGGCGCTGTTGTCGACGTAGAGTTCGACGGCGCGCTTCCGGACATTCTCAACGCCCTGGAATGTGAAAATAATGGCAACCGCCTCGTGCTTGAGGTGGCTCAGCACCTCGGTGAGAACGCTGTTCGCACCATTGCGATGGACTCCACAGAGGGTCTGGTGCGCGGACAAGCGGTTGCCGACACGGGCGGTCCAATTCAAGTCCCGGTAGGCCCCGGCACACTCGGCCGGATCATGAATGTTGTGGGTGAGCCCATCGACGAGCGCGGGCCTGTCGCATCTGACATTTTGGCGCCAATCCACGCCCCCGCCCCTGACTTTGTCGACCAGTCTACGGAAGCCGAGGTTCTGGTCACCGGTATTAAAGTGATCGACCTGCTCTGCCCTTATACCAAGGGGGGTAAGATTGGCCTGTTCGGGGGTGCCGGTGTGGGCAAGACCGTTCTTATTCAAGAACTGATCAACAATATCGCGAAACTGTTCGGTGGATATTCCGTGTTTGCGGGCGTCGGTGAACGCACCCGCGAAGGCAATGACCTGTACTACGAGATGCAGGACGCGAACGTGATCGACCTCGAAGGCGAAAGCCGTGCGACGCTGGTCTATGGTCAGATGAACGAGCCTCCAGGGGCCCGCGCACGTGTGGCTCTGACCGGCCTTGCGCAAGCGGAATACTTCCGTGACCAGGAAGGTAAAGACGTTCTGTTCTTCGTCGACAACATCTTCCGCTTTACCCAAGCCGGGTCTGAGGTGTCAGCGTTGCTTGGCCGGATTCCATCTGCTGTGGGCTATCAGCCAACACTGGCGACCGACATGGGCGCGCTGCAAGAGCGGATTACGACCACCACCAAAGGCTCGATTACCTCTGTGCAAGCGGTTTACGTGCCTGCGGATGACTTGACCGACCCAGCCCCAGCGACCTCGTTCGCGCACTTGGACGCGACCACGGTTCTCAACCGCTCGATCGCGGAAAAAGGCATCTACCCGGCTGTGGACCCACTCGATTCAACGTCTCGTATTCTCGACCCACTGATCATTGGTCAGGACCATTATGAAGTGGCGCGCGGCGTTCAGGAAATCCTACAGCGCTATAAAGAATTGCAAGACATCATCGCGATCCTCGGCATGGACGAACTATCTGAAGAAGACAAACTCGTTGTTGCTCGTGCGCGTAAAGTCGAGCGCTTCCTGTCACAGCCATTTGACGTGGCTGAGGTCTTCACCGGCTCTCCAGGGGTTCAGGTGAAACTGGAAGACACTGTCGCTGGCTTCAAAGGCCTCATCGAAGGCGAGTATGACCACTTGCCAGAGCAAGCCTTCTATATGGTTGGCTCCATCGACGAAGCGAAAGCCAAAGCAGAGAAAATGCTGGCAGACGCGGCCTAAACACCGCCAATTCCGGATCAGAAAATGTCAAAGCCTGACGAGACACCAGAGGCGAAACAAAGCCGGTTGCTCGTCAGGCTTTCTCTTTTACAGCTCATCCCGGCTGTGGTGGGTATCTTCATTGCCACACTTGCGCTTTACGCGGCGCTGAATGAGTCCGATGCAGTGCGCAAGCAGCAACAGGCGGCGGTCTGGCCCCATTTGCAGGTCGATTTCACCAACATCACAACCGATGAAAACACCGGCATAACCATCCGGGTCGGCAATCGAGGTATTGGACCTGCACGGGTGCGCGCGGCAAATGTCATCCTGGACGGCGCCCCCCTCAAGACCTGGAGCGAGCTTTTCGAACAGATCAAACCAGATGCGTCGGGTTTCTTTCCGCGAAATGACTCCAGTGTCGGACAATCGGTGCTCGTGCCAGGCAACGATTCCGACATCATCGACGTCAACACACAGTTCTATGTCACATATAATCTCTCCTCCCGGGACGGCGTTGCGACCCGTGAAGAGACCGAAAACCTTGTTCTGGCGTTACGCGAAGCGTTTCGAAGCGACCGAATCGAGATCGAACTGTGCTATTGCTCTGTATTTGATGATTGTTGGCGTGTAAGCAGCGTCGACCGCGACCCAACCCCTGTGCGCAATTGCGCAGTTTATTCACAAGAGAACAGCTTTTAGGAACACGGCATGGCTGACAAATTGCACTTCTCACTCGTTTCTCCCGCACGGGAATTGTTTTCTGGTGAAGTCGACCATGTGATCGCGCCTGGCTCAGACGGAGAGTTTGGCGTTCTGGTCAATCATGCGCCTTTCATGACAACGCTGAAAAATGGCGTGGTTCGCGTCGAAGATGGCGGTGAGACCACAATGCGCCTGTTCGTACGCGGCGGTTTTGCTGATGTGACCCCAGCGGGTTTGACCATTTTGGCGGAAGAAGCGGTCAACTTGGACAGCGTTTCTGTCGAGAGCGTTCAGAAAGAGTATGACGAAGCACATCGCGCGCTCCTCGCCGAGGGCAAAGACAGTTCACACGCCCATGCACTCGAAGAGCAAGTAGCTTATCTCGAAAGCTTGAAAGCAGCGCTCGTCAACTAAGCAACCTTAGCGCCACGACGGCTCCGCCAAGCACTCCCGCATGCTCGCCTAATCCAGGTGATAAAATAATCCTTTTGCCACTTATCGGCAGATAGTCGCCGAGCAATTGGTCAAATGCGATTTGGACCTTTGCCAACAGACCGTCAGACTGCATTAGCCCCCCACCGATGATGATCTTTTCCAAACGGGTGCCGAGGTACAAATTGAGACAGGCCTGAGCCAAATAGAAGGCCTCAATCTCCCATCCTGGATGATCTGAAGAGAGACCTCTTGGATCCCCCCAGCGCGCCTCGAACGCTTTTGCGGATGCGAGGCCTTCCAAACAGTCACCATGTAGATCGCAAGTTCCCGGGAAGGCTTGATCATCTTTGTGTCGAGCGACACGGATATGGCCAAACTCTGGGTGCGCGGGCCGCCCGACCAGATCCCGGTTCAAAAAGAGCCCGACACCGATCCCGGTTCCAACTGTCATATAAGCTGCGCTACGTGCGGCTTGCGCAGCGCCCCAGCGCATTTCTGCTGAAAGGGCCGCGTTCACATCCGTATCGAGGTGGAACGGCACGCCGAGTTCTTTGCTCAGAAACGGACCAATTGGAACTTCATTCCACCCCGGCTTCGCCGTCCCTGTGATCACACCATACGTCTGTGAGGCCGGGTCAACATCAACAGGGCCAAAACTGGCAATACCCAGCGCCGCAGGCTGAACGCCCCGCGCCTGAGACTGGGTCAAAAACGATGAAGCACAAGCCGAAAGGGTCTCGTCTGGTGCACCGGTGGGGACGCGCCAAGCGGATAGGAAAGTCCCATCAGCGCCAACAAGTGCGCACTTAAAGCTTGTCCCGCCAGCATCGATGGCTGCAATTACTGTGTCTGATGTCACCGCGCCAGCCTCCCGTCTTAACGGGATAGGCGATCAGCCAAAAACCGCAATTGTCTGACGCCCAACAAGGATAGGCTCACCCTGTCGGTTCCAGAGCCGCATGGACTGGCTGGAATAGCCGTCTTTGGCCAGTTGCGCGGTGTGTTGCGCAAAAAACCACCCTTCCGGGTCAGTGGTGATGGTGTCGGTCATGAACTCAGCCATCCAGGTCATAGAGCTAATTCGAAGCGGCTGCGTGAACATTGACATGACGGCCGGAGGTGGGGCGTCACCAATCGCCAGAACCGCGGTCGCATCATTCGGCGTATTCGGATCAAGGTGGCGCATCCAGAGCCCAATGGACTTCTCTTTTGACCCGGATATGGGCCGACCGCCGAGCGCCATAAGCATATCGAAATTTTGAGTGAACCCGGGGCGTGGGCCGCGTGAATCGAAAAATGACTCTATCTCGCTCGGCGCACGCACGTCCGGCATCGGCATATCGTCGAAGTGTATTGCGCTTTCCTTGGCCTTGCCAAAAGCGAAAATAGATTGAGCCGTAACATCGCCATTGGCGGTCACATCAACGCTCACATAGGCGGTATTCTTACCGCGCCTCAAAAGGTTTGGTTTGATCGTCACATCACCCCCAACCGGACCGACAAAAGCAACCTGGGCGCTCCGGATCGGAAGATCATCCACCAAGCCCATTGCGGCTTGCAAGGACAGGGCAGCTGTCAGGCCGCCATAAGTCGTCCGTCCCTGCATCCAGCTCTCTGGGATATGAGCGTCAATCGTCTTATCAGGTTTGCGCTGCAAGCCGTCGAGCAGCTCCGTATAGCTGGTCATGGGAAAGTCCTTGGGCCGTTGATCTTCGGGTGAGATAGGGAGTTCTGGTTGGGCACCAAGCCGTCACGCCACGTCAGCAAACACAAAAACGCCCCCGCCATTGGCAGGGGCGCGCTTTAATCGCTGGACGCTCAGGCCTAGTGCTGGCTTTCCGGCGTCGTCACTTTCAGACCATCGAGATCATCGCTCACGCTGATCTGACAAGACAGACGTGAATTGCCTTGCACGTTTTCAGCAAAATCGAGCATGGACTGTTCCATGTCTTCTGGGGCCCCGACTTTCGCCATAAAGGTCTCGTCGATATAGACGTGACAAGTTGCGCATGCACACGCGCCGCCGCAATCGGCATCAATTCCCGGTATCGAGTTTTTGATCGCTGTTTCCATCACGCTTTCACCGTTTGAGGCTTCAATGACACGTTCGGTGCCTTCGTGGTCAACAAAGATTATTTTGGCCATTTCTGGTCGTCTCCTTATACGGCGGCTGCCGCGATCTCTTTCATGGATTTTGATGTATCGCTTAGGGTCTCAGGTGCAAGACGCGCGCCTGTTATTATCAGTTTCTTGGACGCGAGAAATTCAGGTGGGCTATTGATGGCATCGACTGCGATCAGTTTGCCATTCTGAAGATAGAAGACCGCGAACTTTCGCGCCTCTGGATCCCCGCGCACCACTGTCTCATCATACCCTTGGCTGAGCCCCGCGATTTGCAGTTTAAGGTCATATTGATCGGACCAGAACCAAGGGCAATCCAAATTTGGTCGTGGTTTACCCATGATCGCAGCCGCCGCGAGCTTACCCTGCTCGATCGCATTATGGACACTTTCAAGCCGGCCCTTACGTCCATAATGAACCAGAGGCCGCGCTGCGCAATCGCCCGCAGCAAAAACTCGCGGATCATTTGTTCGCGCGTCTTCATCGGTCAAAATGCCGTTCGAACAGGCAATGCCTGCCGCTTCGGCCAACTCGATGTTTGGAAGGATACCAATCCCAACCAGAACAATATCGGCATCTAATTCAGTACCATCCGCGAGGATGGCGGTAGTGACTTTTCCATCGGCACCTTTGAGCGAAGAGAGCCGCGCACCGGTTCGAATGTCAGCGCCTTGGCGGGTGTGCTCATCAGAAAAGAACTGGCTCATAATCGGGCTCGTCACGCGGGCGAGCACCCGGTCCTCCATTTCGAGCACCGTCACGTCTAGATCGAGCTGGCGCGCCACCGCCGCGGCTTCGAGGCCAATATATCCGGCACCGACAATGACCAGCTTATGCCCCGCGACCATACGCGGGCGGATGCGCTCAACATCGGCGAGATCGCGGAGGTCGAACACGCCATCCAGATCAGCACCTTCCACCGGCAACGGGCGAGGACGTGAGCCCGTCGCAATAATCAGAGCGTCATACGGAACGGAACCGCCGTGCTCGAGCGCAACGGTCTGAGCACTGCGATCAATCTGGGTCGCGCGGACGGACAGCACAGTGTCGATGCCCTGGTCTTCATACCACGCGGCCGGTTTGAAATAGAGGCGTTCTTCGGCGAGCTCGCCTTTCATATAGGCCTTCGACAAAGGCGGGCGCTGATAGGGCAGGGCGGGTTCTTCGCCGATGAGCGCAATCGCACCTTGATATCCGAACAGCCGTAACGACGCGCAGGCTTGAGCCGCGGCTTGGCCCCCGCCAATGATAACAACACGCTCTGCATTCGATAGGTCCACGACCCGCAACCCTCCCGAGTTCGCTTTTTCATGACGCATGCGTCATTTTTATGCAAGCCGCGACGCTGCGGCAAGTTTTCACGTCCTTTTCCACAAATGAAGTCTGTGCCACAAGCCCCGAATGGATAAACAAAGTTCCCAGCGAATTCTGGCCATGCTGCACGCGCGCAGCGGCAAGCTCGAAAATGGCGAGCCGATCAGCCCTCCAATCGTCACAACAGCGAAGTATGCGCTCGCAGGAACGCCGAACACGCCATACACCTATGGCCGAGACATCAATCCAACGGTCGAAGCGACAGAAGCGGCGATTGCCGCCGTTGAAGAAGCGCCAGTTGTTGCCTTTCCATCGGGCATGGCCGCCATCACCGCCGCTTTAATGGTGGCCGCACAAGCAGGCGACAAAGTGCTTGTTCCCTCCGACGGCTACTATGTCACCCGGGTCATGCTCGAGGAGATGCTGGCGAGTCACGACATACAGTTTGACGCGATCCCAACCAATGCCTACGCGAGCACCGATCTCTCACCCTATGCCGTGGTATGGATCGAAACGCCGTCCAATCCTGGGCTCGACCTATGCAGTATCCGCTCCATCGCAGAGCGCGCGAAAGAGACCGGCGCGCTCACCATTGTTGATAATACAACGCTGACTCCGCTCTTACAGCGCCCGCTCGATCTTGGCGCAGATGTGGTTGTGAGCTCTGACACCAAAGCCATGGCTGGTCATTCTGATTGTCTGTATGGGCATGTTGCAACGCGAGATGATGCCTTGTTCCAGAAGGTCTGGAAATGGCGAAAAGTCTCGGGCGCAATCCCGGATCCGTTCGCGTCCTTTCTCGTCCATCGAGGACTGATGACGCTCGAACTCAGACTCGAACGCATGTGCGCTAATGCCTCTGCTCTGCTCGGCGTGTTGGAGGATCACCCCGCGGTCGAGCAGCTCAAATATCCAGGCATGGGATTTGTCATCGGGCTCACATTCGACAGCGAAGACACGGCCGAGCGCTTCATCAATGACTGCCCCGCGATTTTCGCCTCCACCAGCTTTGGCGGGATCCATACTAGCGCCGAGCGACGCGCCCGCTGGGGGGATAATGTTCCAGAAGGATTTGTGCGCCTGTCTGTCGGATGCGAACCGACGGACGTGCTGACAAGCGCGATAGAGGCCGCTCTTGCTGCGCTTTGAGCTTCCAGATCTCGCCGCAACTGAAGCGCTCGCGCAGAGGCTCTCCAGGCGGCTTGTCGCAAGTGACGTCATCGCGTTGCGTGGCGGGCTAGGCGCGGGGAAAACAACCTTCTCTCGTGCGCTGATCTCATACTTGATAGGCGAAACAACGGACGTCCCGAGCCCGACCTATACGCTGGTGCAAACCTATCAAGCACCCGCATTTCCCGTCTTTCATTTTGATTTGTACCGATTGGAGCACCCAGACGAGGTGTTCGAACTCGGTTGGGAGGAAACGCAGGATGGTTTGACGTTGATTGAGTGGCCGGACCGTTCAGGCCCGCACCTGCCAAGCTGGCGCTTAGACCTGACCATAGAAATCGCTGGGGATATCCGCATCGCCACACTGGAACCTCACGGCGAAGACTGGCAAACACGCTTGCATGAGTTCTGACGCACAACGCCTCGAACAAATCCATGTGTTTCTAAACCAAGCCGACTGGCATGGGGCACGCTTGCAATGGTTTGACCAAGATGCCTCTACACGACGTTATGCACGCCTCAGCCATACAGAAGGCCATACGGCGATCCTCATGGATGCCCCGCGGATCGAGGATGCACCCTGCACCCCTGAAATGACCGCAGAGGACCGCCAGGCGCTTGGCTGGAATGCGATGACGCGTCTTGCCTCAAGCCGTGTCGACGCGTTCGTCCTTATCGCAGACCATTTAAGGAAAGCCGGCCTTCGAGCTCCAAACATCCTATCGCACGATACAGAGCTTGGCTTGGCCTTGCTGGAGGATTTTGGGGACCAACGTGAATTTGCGCGCTTGATCGAAACTGGAATGGCGGAAATCCCGCTATATCAACAGGCTGCCAAAGACCTTGCCAAGCTGCATCAGCATCCGAAGCCTCACATTCTGGAAAAAGACGGCGATCGCTGGCCGATTTTGGAGTTTGATGGCGTGGCCCTCGCAGCAAATGCCGATCTCTTTGCTGACTGGTTTCACGTCTATGACCCAGGCGCACGGATGACAGATGCGGATCGACTCGATTGGGAACGCATTCGCGACAGTCTGATCGATCAAGCCGCGGCATTCCCCCGAGAATTCACTTTGCGCGACTATCACGCTGAAAATCTACTCTGGCTGCCAGAGGAGCGAATCGGCCTTCTTGATTTCCAGGACGCGGTCATAGGATGGGATGCTTGGGATATGGCAATGCTGACCCAGGATGCCCGCCGCCCGGTTTCAACTGAGGCACGCGATGTCTCAATCCGAACTTATCTCGACGCCGCCGGTAAGGATGAGGAACCGTTTCAAGAACGTCTCGCCGTGATCGGGACGCTCAATGCGCTCCGCATCGCTGGCGTGTTCGCGCGCCTCATGAAACGAGATGGCAAAGCTCGGTATGAGGCCTTTATGCCGCGCCAAAAGCTTATGCTGGCACGCAATCTCCTGCATCCAGCCGCAGCCGAGATGCGGGCATTCATTGCAGAGACTTCACCATCTGTTTTGGAGACCCTCGAATGATTGAGATGCCACACACAGCGATGGTTCTCGCCGCCGGGCTCGGCACACGCATGCGCCCGCTGACCGACACGACCGCGAAACCTCTGCTTGAAATCGCTGGCCGCACCATGATCGATCGGTTGCTGGACAATTTGGTCGCCGCCGGCGTCAAACGCGCAATCGTCAATGTTCATTGGTGCGCGGACCAAGTTGAAGCGCATGTTCGCGCCCGAACGGATTTGGACATCGTCATCTCAAATGAACGCGAACAAGTGCTGGAAACCGGGGGCGGACTGGCCAAAGCGCGCACATTGCTCGGTGACGATCCGATTTTTGTCATAAACACAGATGCCTTTTGGGAACCCTCTGGCGCCGAACCCTTGCAACAGCTCGCAGTCAGTTTTGATTCGGAACCCATGGATGAGCTTTTACTGCTTGCGGACATAAAAAGATGCCTCGGATTCCCGGGGGCGGGCGACTTTTTCCGAGACTCTTCGGGTCAGTTGACCCGACGCGGCGACGCTCCCAGTGCCCCTTGGGCCTATGCCGGTGTGCGCATCTTGAAACCACAGCTGTATGACAACGCCCCCATTGAACCTTTCTCTGCCAATCGAATTTGGAATGAAATCCTCCCGCAGGGTCGCGTCTTTGGCCAGCCCTTAGATCGATTTTGGCTCCATGTGGGCGACCCAAAAGCGCTTAAAGACGCTGAGTTTTGGTTAAGGTGCAACGGCGCATGACGACACTGCCTCGCCTTTCTCGCGCAAGCGCATATGCGATACCCGCTGGGGCGAATTTTCTGGATGACCTCGCACAAATCTTGGCGCAAGAGACAGATCTCAAAAACAAGCCTGATGCGCTCGCAGATGCCCTGATTTATGTCCCGAACCGGCGCTCGGAACGTGCGCTCGCATTCGCACTTTATCGCGCGGCGGGGCATCAAGCGTTACTGCTCCCGACCGTGCGCGCGCTCGGGGATCTCGAGACGGCAGACCCGCCCCCGAATGCCGAGGCCGCGCTCGCCGGTCTTCCACCCATAATGTCCTCCGCCACGCGCCTGGGCGCGCTGACAAAACTCGTGATGGGCTTTTACGAAACATCGGGTCGGCCGCTGCCCGCAATATCCTGCCTAGCCGCAGCACGCGAACTCGCCCGCCTCCTCGACCAGGCGGCGCTGTCTCAGGACGTGGACTGGCACGCACTCGAAACCCTGGTGCCAGAAGCGGACCTCGCCACGCATTGGCAGGACTCCGTCAAGTTCCTGCGCATCATCACGGATGTTTGGCCAAGCCTGCTCGAAGATGCGCAAAAGATGGATCCGTATGCCCGTCGTCTTGCCGCCGCTGAGGCGATGGTACGTACCTGGGAGGCAGCTCCGCCTTCATCACCGGTGATTATCGCTGGATCAACCGGCGCTACGCCAGCCAGCCGCGTTCTGATGCGAGCAGCCTTGAGCTTACGGCAAGGCATGGTCGTGTTCCCTGGTCTCGATCTGAGTTTGGAACCAGCAACCTTGAAAGAAGTGCGCGAGACGCCGTCGCATCCCCAGTATGCGATGGCACGCGCCTTGAGGCATCTGGATCTCATCCCTGAAGACGTGGTGCTTTGGCCTGGCTCCTCAGCCCCGGACGAGCAAGAAGAGCGACGCAAACTCATACATGAAGCGCTAGCGCCAGCGCAGGCCACCGCAGACTGGAGCACCCGGCTCTCGCATATCTCGGGAGACGGCGATGCGGCGAGGTTCGCCAGGGGCGCCCTTGAAGGCCTCACACTTTTGGACGCGAATGATGACAGCGAAGAAGCGCTCCTCGCCGCAATCATGCTGCGCCGCACGCTCGAGCACCCAGACGAAACCGCCGCTCTGATCACACCAGATGCAGGTCTGGCGCGCCGCGTCAGTGCGATGATGAAGCGCTGGAATGTTGACGTTTCACCCTCCGCCGGTGCGCCCCTCGCGCAAACGCCTGCCGGGAGCTTGGTCTTGCTCACAGGGGAGTGGTTACAAGACCCATCCCATCCGGTCGCGCTCATGGCGCTCTTAAATCACCCATCGGTCCAGTTTGATATCCATGCGATTCGCCACCTGGATAAGCATGTTCTTCGTGGCCCGCGAGTCTGGTCGGACTGGCCGACATTGATAGAGCAAGCTCACGCGCTCAAATCGGATACCGGTCGTAGAGGTCGGGCGTTTAATGGCGCTGTGGCGGATCAGGCCTTGGGCTTGCTCGAACACTTGTCTGCTATCGTTGACCAGGCGGGTCGGCTTGATGAGGATAATGTCCTCGGTGAAGACTGGTACCGCAATCTGAGCGAAACGGCCGCAGCTCTGTGCCGCCCGCCGCGTCCTTGGGCGGGTGAGGACGGCGCCGCAATCGTGCGCGTGCTTCGGGAATTGGCTGACCTTGCTGGCCCGCTCGGTGAACAACCGCCCGGAGCTTGGCTGGAAATCCTTCAAACCGAAACATCCCTGCAGGCGATTCCCGCTGGCAATCCGCATCCCAAGCTTGCAATTTGGGGACCCTTGGAAGCCCGCCTGCAATCGGCAGATCATCTCATTCTCGCGGGGCTGAATGAGGGCATTTGGCCAGAGCAACCCCCTGCCGATGGCTTTTTACCGCGGGTGTTTCGTAACAAGATCGGGCTCGCGGACCCGGATGAACGCATTGGCCTTTCGGCGCACGACTTTGCTCAATTCGCGACATCGCCGCGCGTGACGCTTCTGCAATCGCGCCGACGGGATGATAAGCCAGCCATCGCTTCGCGGTGGGTTTGGCGGCTCAGAACGCTGGTCCGGGGCGCTCTCGGATCCCAGGCTGACATGGCCCTGGGACCCGATCCAGATGCTGATCCACGCGCTTGGCTCGCCCAGATTGAAAGGGCGCCGCCGCTCCCCGGCACATTCACGGCTGAGCCCCGACCAAAACCGCCTTTGTCCGCGCGCCCAAAAAAACTATCCGTGACGCGCATCGAGAAGCTCATCCGCGATCCATATGCAATCTATTGCGAGCATATTCTAAATTTAGAGGCGCTGGACCCCCTCAATCTGCCTCCTGACGTTCGAGTGCGCGGCACAGCAATCCATAAAGCGCTGGAGCGTTTCGAATTGGAACGCTATAACACAGCGGAAGACCTGCTGACGCTGATTGAGCACGAGTTACGATCAGGCGGGGAGGTTGAATCTGAGATCATTGCGCTTCGCGATCAACGCTTCAAGGTCTGCCAGGACTATCTGGATTGGCGATCTGCGCAAATGCATGAAATGGAAGGTACTCCGCTTACGGAGGATCGCGGAAGCATCACGATCTCCGCCGCCGCAAACGAGTTCATGCTATCGGGGACCGCCGACCGGATCGAACGCCGCATAGGCAATAAAATCGCCATCCTGGACTTCAAAACCGGCAAGCCTCCGAGTGAAAAACAGGTCCGTTCCGGGCTCAGCCCTCAGATGCCGTTGCAAGGGTTGATTGCGCGGTCGGGCGGGTACGAAAAGCTTGGTACAAGTGAGGTGACCGCCTTAACCTACTTGCGTTTCGGAACGCAGTTTCAAGTTCAAGAGCTCGGAACGTCGGGCCAAAAGGGGAGACTCGAAGCGGTGGCGGTAGATGAGTTAATCACCGCTGCAGAAGCGGGATTGATCCGTCTGATCACAGCATTTTCCGATCCCGAGCACCCCTATTTAAGTGCGCCGAGGCCAGAGCGCGTTCACTATGAAAGTGCCTTTACACGCTTGGCCCGGCGAGCTGAATGGACCGGATTGAGCACCTATGATTAAGCCTGTTTTTTCGCCGGATACGCCAGCGTTTGAGCAGGCGAAGGCAGCACAGGCAGCAGCGGCCAATCCGCTCGAGTCCGCTTGGGTTGAAGCAAATGCGGGTTCGGGAAAAACAAAGGTCCTGATCGACCGGGTTGCGCGATTGTTGCTGCGGCGCCCCGATAAGCGCCCGGGCGCGAAACCCGATTCCATCCTTTGCATCACCTATACAAAGGCCGCCGCCAATGAAATGCTCGCGCGGCTTTTTTCAAGGCTGGGTGACTGGGCCGTGGCCTCTGATGCGACCTTACGAACCTCTCTCGCTCAATTGGAGGGTCGCGCTCCTAATCAGTATACTGATGAAGACTTTCGTGAGGCGCGGCGTTTGTTCGCCAGTGCGCTTGAAACGCCCGGCGGATTGCGCATCGAAACCATCCACGCGTTCTGTGCACGGATTTTGAGGCGGTTTCCTTTGGAGGCCGGAGTCTCTCCCGGTTTTCAGGCGATTGAGGAAGATGAGGCCGATGCCTTATGGCGCACTGTTCTTTCACAACGATTGGAAGTTTCGGCAAACCTCCACCCAGACGCCATGGCTGTGTTGGCAAAAGCGACGGGAGGTCTCGGAATTGGGGCCGCGCTCGAGGCCTTGAAGGCCAAACGGCAGGATCTATTACAGTTTCACAGATCTGTGAGTTCGAAAAAGGAACTCATAGATCTTGTCACGACGGCGAGTGGAGCCAGTACAGAATCGCCGTCCCAGATCTTAGACCAAGCCATGGTCCGCGATATGCCGGAGGCTGAACTGCGCGCCGTTGTCGACGACCTGTCTGAGATTGCGTCGCCTGGAAAAGGCGACATCGCCCTTCGCGCGGCGCTGAATGAGGTGCTGGATCTCTCAGACCCCGAACAGCGCTATCTCCGGTATATGTCCGCGATCGCAGGTGCCAAACAGGATTTTCCCTCTGGCAGCAATCCCTTCACCTCAAAAGCCGGGTCGATCACAGTCGACCTCTTCAGCCGAAGTCTCAAGACAGGCGCACCTGAAGGGCGCGAGATCACCCGAATGAAGGCCGTGCAAGCGGCGCTGAAAGCAGCCGAGTTGGCAGAGCGAAGCATCGCTCTGATGCAAATTGGGTTGCCGATGATCGACGCTTATGCAGAGCAAAAGCGTTTACGCGGTGCGCTTGATTTTGACGATTTAATCGCCCGCACCCATGCCTTGCTGACTCGCTCCAATGCGGCGGAATGGGTGTTGTATAAGCTTGATGGCGGGCTCTCGCACCTGCTGCTCGATGAAGCGCAAGACACAAGTCCCTCGCAGTGGGCGCTGATCAACGCAGTTGTGGAAGAGTTTCAATCTGGGCTCGGGCGCGAGCGATCTGTCGAGCCACGTACGCAGTTTGTCGTCGGCGACCCCAAACAATCAATTTATTCTTTCCAGGGTGCCGACCAGCAGAAATTTGAGGCTGAGAAACGCGAATTCCTGCGCCGTGAGCAAATCGTCGCTGACGCAGACGGGCGTCGCATCAACCTGCCTGAAATGGCGATGTCTTTTCGCTCAACCGCAGAAGTCTTGAAATTCGTAGACCAGGTGCGCGCCAGTGCGCCGCTGTCTTACGATCCAACTCAGAGTGAACCCCCACGAGAAGCAGAGATTGTGCCCCATGCACCTCGGCGCGCAAATCAGGGCGGGCGTGTAGAGATTTGGCCATTGGAGCTCCCGACGCCAAGCGAGGGCGAAGACAATGCATGGACGACGCCGACCGACCATATCCCGGCGGACGCACCGCGCAGACGTCTCGCGCGCTCTGTGGCTCAATCGGTGCGACAACTTCTCGATCGCGGAGAAACGATATGGCAGGAGCAGGCCGACCAAAGCTGGCGGCGAACCCGTGTTAAGCCGGAAGACATCCTCATCCTGGTGCGCAGCCGCAATGAACTGTTCGATGCGCTGATCGAGAGTCTCAAACAGCAGAAGGTTCCAGTGGCTGGCGCAGACCGGTTACGCTTACTCGATAATATTGGGGTTCAGGATTGCCTCAACCTCATCCGTTTTGCGCTCCAACCCGGCGATGATCTCGCGCTCGCCGAGATCCTGCGCGGGCCGTTTTGTGGATTGGTGGATGATGACCAGCACCTTTTTGTGCTCGCCCATGGACGTGCAGACGGAGAAACCCTCTGGCAACGCCTGAAATCCAGTCCGTCAGATGTCTTCGGGCCGGCGAAAACCTTTTGCGCAGGCTTGATCGAGCAAAAACACCTACCTGCTTTTGAGTTTCTGACACGCGCCCTCACGGAACGAGATTCAACCGGCCTCAGCGGTTGGGACCGTCTGATACAACGCTTGGGAGAGCCGGTACGAGACCCTGTCCAAGCTCTCATTTCGGGCGCACTTGGGTTTGATATGAAACAAGCCAATAGCCTCCAGCGCTTCCTTGATGAAACAGAAGGCCAGGCGAAAGTCCTGAAGCGCGAATTGGGCGAACCGGACGGGGCTGTGCGCGTCATGACCGTGCATGGGGCAAAGGGCTTGCAAGCCCCTCTCGTCATTTTGCCGGATACGACCAGCGCGACAAAGCCGGTGAGCGACCATGTGTTTTTTACTTCAGAGGGTGTGCCGCTCTACAGTCCATCTTCGCGGCTTGATGCCGATGCGACGGCAAATTTGCGCGCCGCCGCAAATGCGGCCGCCGAGCGAGAATCCCGGCGGCTCCTCTATGTCGCGCTCACACGGGCATCCGATCGGTTGATCATCGCTGGTGCGGGCATGGGCAATGTGAAAGCCGGATACGCAAGCTCGTCCTGGTACCGGTGGTGCGTCAAAGCGATGCGTGCTCTACAGGGCGGTGACAGCACAGAAGAACTGCCCGAAGAGATCCTGTCATTCGGTGAGGGCGCGCCCACGCTGTCTAAGCCATCACTTTCGAACGATGACATGGACGCCCCCGCTCCAGACTGGCTTCTGCGACCTGCGCCCGTGGCTCGCCCACCCATGCGGCTGGCCGCGCCGTCGCGCTTAACTGAGGATCAGTCTGAGGTCAGCCGGCCATTTTCTTCGGTGCGCAAGTCAGCGCTGCAACGCGGGCGCCTGATCCATGCCTTGCTGCAAATTCTCCCCGAACTGCCTGAACAGACGCGCGAACAGCGGGGCGCTGAGTTCTTGTTGCGCGAAGCAGATCTGGAGCCTACGGAACGGGCGGAAATGCTTGCTGTCACACTAAAGACCCTCACCACACCAGAATTTGTCGACGTCTTTGCAACGACCGGGCGCAGCGAAGCGGCGATTGTTGGCACGCTGCCATCGGGTCAGATGGTGAATGGCCGCGTTGACCGATTGCTCATCGAAGATGAGCAGGTTCAGATTATTGACTACAAGACCGATCGGCCCGCGCCGCAATCGGCGGATGAGGTCGAGATCGCTTACCTCGTGCAGATGGCCGCCTATCGATCAGTCCTGCAATCGATTTACCCTGACCGGCAAGTTCGCTGCGCACTGCTTTACACGGACGGACCGCGATTGATCGAGCTTTCACCCGACCAGATGTCAGAATCCCTAAACCGTGTTGAAAGCAGGGTTTGACGCACGCAAAGAGTCCCTATTTTATGCCGCACGATGACTTTAGAGGAGGTCGAAATGGCCGCTGAACATATTACTGACGAAAATTTCGACGACGCCGTCGCCAGCGACACGCCTGTCGTTGTTGACTTCTGGGCAGAGTGGTGTGGCCCCTGTAAGGCCATGGCACCTCATTTAGACGCTGTTGCTGACGAGATGAGCGGCGACATTAGAGTTGCGAAGATAAATGTCGACGACAATCCGATGGCGGCGTCAAAATACGGAATCCGCGGATTGCCAACCCTGATGATTTTCAAAGACGGCAAAGTCACAGCGACCCATCCAGGCGCGATGTCGAAACAGAAGATCACCGAGTGGATCAAAGAGAACACGTAAGGTCTGAAGGTCTAGCCCTCTTAAAAGCCTCGCCCGACGGCGGGGCTTTTTTTGTGCGCGAGACACCGCTAGCCTGATCCAAGGAGGATCCGCACTATGAAACCTTACCAAGATCTCAGCCGTTCTGTAGCCGGAAAAACCGTCTTCATCACGGGTGCCGCGAGCGGTATGGGACGGGCCACGGCCCACCTGTTCGCCCGCGAAGGCGCCAAGGTGATGGCGACTGACATGAATGCTGACGGCGTCGAAGCAGTCGCGCAGGAGATCCGCGATGCCGGCTTCGCAGAGGTCGCAGCCTTGGCGCTCAACGTCTCAGATCACGACGCGATCAAAGCGGCTGTCGCCAAGACCGTGGAGAAGTTTGGCGCGCTTGATATTCTCATCAACAATGCGGGCTTTGCACGCCTCTCACATCCCTCAGAGGATCAGTATGAGGACATTTGGGATGACAGCGTGAATGTCATGCTGACCGCACATCAGCGTCTCATCCGGGCGGCGCTGCCGCATCTGTTAAAAACCGAAACGGGCGGTCGAATTGTAAACATCTCTTCCACCGAAGGACTGGGGGCGACACCCGGCAACGGCCCTTATGTTGCGGCTAAACACGGCGTCATCGGCCTGACGCGCGCCATGGCAAATGATTTGGGGCGCGACGGGATCACCTGTAACGCGATCTGTCCCGGCCCGATTGAGACCAATATCAATGCTGAAATTCCAGACGAGCACAAAGTGATCTTCGCCAAACGCCGGGTGCCGCTTCGGCGCTATGGCATTCCGGAAGAGGTGGCACACATCACGCTCTCCTGCTGTCTGCCAGCGGCGTCTTATCTCAATGGCGTGGCGATCCCCGTGGACGGGGGTTTGACCGTTAAGAACGCGTGAGGACGCCGCGCGACACCCGTTAAGCGATCAGCTGCAGAACTTGGAATTGCCATGCTGGGAATCCACACGGTCGTCCGATATGCCATTCTTACAGCGATTATTTGTATAGCTTTCACCGCCTATGCGCAGCTTCCAGACGTCGGTGCTTCCTGCCTTGTAATAGTGCTTCGTATCTTTGCGGCAGCTTTTGGTCTCGCCAGTTTGAATGGATGCGGTCAACCAAACCTCAGCCCCATCTGGGATCCCTGCGCCATCCGAGGATTTGACCAGTGAAAGATCATAACAGGCAGAACTCAGCCCCGCCCCTCCGGACAGGTTTTGAGTAAAGCGATGCTGCTTCGTCTCGCCGCCGACTTTCCACTTAATCCAAACATTATCGATCGTGTAGGCCCCCTTGTTGAAGAACTCGATATAACCCAGTTGCGTCGGTGTGTTGGCATCGGCAGCGGCAATCTGGAGACCCAAAAGCACGTAAACCGCGGATAGAATTTCACTAAGACGAGACAGTTTCATGCGACAACCCATTCAAAAAGCGTGAGCCCATCACGCTTCTAGAAATTTCATCCCATCGCTAGTGTCAGATTAGACAGGTGTATTAACTGGGACGTTGCTCGTTCTTTTCCAAAACCTCGCCCGCGATGTAGAGCGAGCCGCCAATGAGGATGCGGTCTGGCTTTGTCTCTGCGGCAGCGCTCAAAGCCGCCTCCAAAGATGAGTACGCCTCTGCTTTTGGCAAAAATTGCCGAGCCGTCTCCGCCAAAGTTGCGGGATCGGCTCCGGCATGCCCCGGTGCGTTTGGGATCGTATGAACCGTATCCACCACGCCTTTGAAGGCATGGAAGAAGCCACCATGGTCCTTGCTGGCAATCATGGCTGAAACCATCACAGTCGTGCCGCCCATTTCGCGCAACAATTCTGCAATCGCGGTGGCGGCGTGTGGGTTATGTCCACCGTCGAGCCAGAGCTCTGCGTCGCCGACCAGCGCCGTCAGTGGTCCTTCTTCGAGCTTTTGCATCCGCGCGGGCCAAACCGCGGATTGCGCGCCGCGCCAAATCGCAGCGTCGTTGATCGTGGGGTGGTTCAATGTGCGCATGGCGAGCCCCGCCAACGCCGCATTATAACGTTGATGCGTTCCCGGTAAGGCGACGCGCTCTGGGACACGCTCAATATCCTCAATCCTGAGGGAGGTCAGCGGCGCTTGTAGTTCATTTGCACGCGCTGCAATGACATCGCCGCACACCCGCGCTTGCATGGCTGAGACAACCGGAAGCCGTGATTTGATAATGCCCGCCTTTTCACCTGCGATTTTGGCAAGGTCAGACCCTAGAAACTGCTTATGATCGAAATCAACGGGCGTGATGACGCTGAGTGCAGGGGTTTGAATGATATTCGTCGCGTCATACCGACCGCCCAGTCCAACTTCCAAGATCAGCAAATCCGCCGGAACTTCGCTAAACGCAAGCAAGGCCGTCGTCGTTGTTGCCTCAAAGCGTGTGATCGGACGACCTTCCAAGGCGGGATAAACCCGGTCCAGCCAGTTAATCAACGCCTCGTCGGTGACCAAGTCACCCGCAAGCCGGATTCGCTCATTGAACCGCACCAGATGCGGAGACGTGTAGACATGCACTTTGAGGCCCGCCTCTTCCGCCATGGCCCGCAAATAGGCGCACGTGGAGCCTTTGCCATTTGTCCCAGCGACATGGATGGTCGGCGGTAGCTTGTCTTGTGGTCGGCCAAGTGTTTCGAGCAAATCCTCGATCCGGCCAAGTGAAAGATCAATTGTCGCTGGATAAAGGCCCTCGAACTGATTTAGGGCCGCCTCGAGTGTGGCGGACATGAGCGCCTTAAGCCTTATCTGGTCTCGGAGCAGGCGCGTCAGCAGATGGCGCCTCTACGGGCAGCGTGGAAACATCTTTCTCCGCCGCTTTCCGGGCCGGCATCAAGTGGCTGAGGACACGCGATAAGGTTGATTTGAGCTCGCGCCGATCTGTGACGATATCGACGGCCCCTTTCTCGCGCAGGAACTCGGAGCGCTGAAAACCCTCGGGCAATTTCTCTCGAATGGTTTGTTCGATCACGCGCGGCCCCGAGAAGGCAATCATCGCGCCTGGTTCGGCGATATGAATGTCGCCCAGCATCGCATAAGACGCTGAAACGCCACCAGACGTCGGATCGCACAGCACAACAATGTAAGGAAGGCCCGCATCTTTGACCTCCTGAATTGCGAGCGTTGTCCGCGGCATTTGCATCAGGGAAAGTGTCCCTTCCTGCATCCGAGCGCCGCCAGAAGCGGTACAAATGATGAAGGCCGCTTTACGCGCGACAGCCATTTGCGCGGCAGCGATGAAGGCTTCACCTGCCGCCATGCCGAGCGACCCGCCCATAAATGCAAAGTCCTGAATCAGGATGACGGTCGGTATGCCATCGACTTTGCCAAATGCTGCAGCCATGCAGTCATCTTGCGCAATCGGCGAAACCGCACCGGAATCTGGCGCTTCTTCCTTGTCGCGCTTGGCGATTTTGGTCTTCGCGCCTTTGATCCGGGAGGGATAGGTTTTATCGTCTCTGAACTTCAGCGGATCTGCGGGCACGGGCGGCAAGGGAATGGGTTCCCAGCGCTCATGATCGAAGAATAAACGGAAGCGTCGGCGCGGGGAAATTCGCAAATGCGCACCGGCAGGCGTAACATACCAGCTTTCCTCCAGGTCCGATCGATAAACAAGTTCACCTGAGACCGGACACTTCACCCAGAGATTGTCCGGGGTGTCCTTCTTCGTCCCTGAGAGCAGGCCTTTCAGGCCAGGTGTGCGGAAATTCGTCAGCCAGTTCATGACGTCATGATCCCTTTGTCCGATCCCGGACGTTAAGTAGCGGACGCTCCACCCTTCAGCGCCGTGCTCAATTCTTGGGCCAATTTACCCATATTATCTACTGCAATTTGTGGCGTTTTGGCCACGGTTGCAAGTCTTGCTTGTTCCACAAAAGCGGATCCGACGACAACCCCGTCCGCAATCTGAGCCATTGCAGCGGCCTGATCGCCGTTTTTGATGCCGAAACCGACACAGACGGGCAGGCCTGACACGCGCTGAGCCATTTCGACTCCGGCGCGAATATCTTCTGGATCGGCGGAGCCAGACCCGGTAACGCCCGCAACAGCAACATAGTATAAAAAACCGCTGGCGCCATCGGCGACTTTCGCCATGCGCGCTTCATTCGTCGTAGGCGTGGCAAGCCGGATCACCGACAAGTCGTGATCGGCATACGCCTCACGAATAGGTTGATCTTCCTCAGGCGGCAGATCGACCAGAATTGTCCCATCAATACCTGCCTCTGCCGCCGCTGCGGCAAAGGCGTCGTAACCCAGCGTATGGACTGGATTAGCATATCCCATAAGGATCAATGGGGTGTCATGGTCATCGACTCTAAATCGCTTAGCGATCGCCAGAACGTCACGGAGCGTGGTTTTGTTCGCGAGGGCTCTCAAGGCCGCTTTTTGGATGGCTGGGCCGTCTGCCATCGGATCGGTAAAGGGCGCACCAAGCTCGATGATATCGGCGCCATTATCACGCACTTCGCAAAGCGCTTGGTAAGAGGTTTCCAGGTCTGGATCGCCCGCCATCAGATACGCGACCAAAGCGGCGCGTCCCTCCGCTTTAACCTTGTCGAAGCGCGATACTATTCGGGATGTCGGCATTTATTCGCTGTCCGTATTCTCTTTTACCCATGCCGCATAAGGCGCATTTACCTCCGCGATCTCGAGCGCCACGATGGCAGGCACATCATATGGGTGATGCTTTGCAACAATCGCCTCAACACGCGAAAAATTTGAGGTCGGAGCTTTTAACCAAAGGATGAACTCGAAGGCCTGCTCGACAACCCCTTTCCAGCGATAGGTCGACGCCATCGGGCCCTCGATGTTCGCGCAAGCTACTGCGCGTGTTTCGACCGCCTCATCGGCAATCGCGCGCGCCACGCGCTGACGTGGGCAGGTAATGCGATATAGGGTCAGCTCTTCAGAAGACATGAACGCCACTTCCTGCGTCTAAGCTTGCCTGTCAACCAGCGGATCTGTCCAATACGACATTCTGTACATGAGGGGAGGTGCGCGTTTGTGTTAGACTGGCTTAGAGCCCTTGTCCTCAAAGCGAGCGGTTTTCAACATCCCATCCATCGCGGATTCAATCTCGAGGACGGTTTTGGCATGACCGGATTGCTTTGCGTTCGAAACCGATCGCGGGTCCTTTTTGAGTTTTTCGGCGATTTCAGTTCCGGACAGTCCCGCTTTCTGGAGCAGAAAAACGGCATGCTGATAGTCGGTCATATTGGAGACCAAAGTCGCGGCCGCATTGGTCATTGCGGTGAGCGCGCTATCTGTGGCCGCATCGGCAACGAACCAGGCGCCATGCGCGCGGCGCTTCTTTAGCCGCGTCAGTTCCATCGCTGCAGTCTCGAAAACAGGGCCGCCCATCTCGCGGATCGTGCCTCCAGCATAGCCGATCCGTCCCCGAACAACGACAAACCTGAACGCCGCGACCGGGCGCAGCATGTCCCGAACTTCTGAGATAATGCGGTAAATCAGATCGGGCTGGTGCAATAGACCGGCGAACTCATCGCCATAATTGACCTCCAGAGGATAGACGAGGTCTGCCGATGCCCGTTGATTTTGCCATTCGAGCTCTGGGATCAAGCGCGTCATCGCTGCGTGGCTTTGGTCAGGCGTCAAGCGGCTCGACTTTTTCAAATCGGCCAATAGGAGATAATATGGCGTCTGATTGTCCATGTATCTATCAATATCTGTAGATATATACTGATGTATTAAAATCGATAGATAGTTTCCGATCTATCGATTTTGAACAGACTACATCTTTACGCCAAGTGCCTCAGCAACCGAGAAAACGTCCTTATCCCCGCGCCCGCACATGTTGAGAATGAGCAAGCCGTTTGGATCTATCGTATCAAGCGCGTCGCCCAGGCGCGCTAAGGCGTGACTGGGTTCCAGCGCCGGAATAATACCTTCTAGACGTGTACAGAGCTGGAATGCCTCGAGCGCCTCTTCGTCCGTACAGGTGAGATACTCAGCGCGTCCGGTATCCCGCAAGAAACTATGCTCGGGACCGATGCCCGGATAGTCCAACCCGGCAGAAATAGAATGCGCATCAATAATCTGGCCGTCATCTGTCTGCAAAAGATAGGTCTTGTTTCCGTGCAAGATGCCGGGCGCGCCGCCATTCAGAGCCGCCGCGTGTTGCCCCGTTTCGATCCCATGACCAGACGCCTCAACGCCAATCATCCGAACATTTTCATCCTCGATGAACGGGTGGAACAGGCCGATCGCGTTCGATCCACCGCCAATACACGCCATGACGGCATCAGGAAGACGGCCTTCGCGGTCCAGGATTTGTGCGCGGGCCTCTTTCCCAATGACGCTCTGAAAATCCCGCACAAGTTCAGGATAGGGGTGCGGCCCTGCCGCAGTCCCGATACAATAGAACGTGTTTTCGACATTGGTCACCCAATCGCGAAGCGCTTCATTCATCGCATCTTTAAGCGTTCCGGTGCCAGAAGAAACAGGTACAATTTCCGCACCCAGCAACTTCATCCGAAAAACATTAGGTTTCTGCCGCTCAACATCGGTCTCACCCATGAAGACGACGCACTTCAACCCAAATCGGGCACAGACTGTGGCGGTCGCGACCCCATGCTGGCCCGCCCCGGTTTCCGCGATGATCCGGGTTTTGCCCATTCGCATCGCAAGCAAAACTTGCCCGAGACAATTATTGATCTTGTGCGCGCCGGTATGGTTTAGCTCGTCGCGCTTCAGGTAGATTCTGGCGCCGCCATAATGCTCTGTCAGCCGCTCTGCAAAATAGAGGGGGCTCGGCCGCCCGACATAGTGCGTCCAGAGATCGTCCATTTGCGCCTTAAAGGCCGGATCCTTTTTCGCCGCGCGGTATTCTTGCTCAAGATCAAGGATCAGCGGCATCAAGGTTTCGGCGACATAGCGGCCACCAAACTCTCCAAATCGCCCATTCTCATCGGGCCATTGGTCCCACGTATTTCTCAAGTCCATAGTTTTTGTCTCTAGGCAGATTTAGCGGCGTCGATGAACGCCCGGATCAAGTCTTCGTCCTTTACGCCGCGCGCGCGCTCGACGCCAGAGGACACATCGACCGCATGCGCCCCCGTCGCTGTAATGGCCGCCTCGACATTGTCCGCTGTGAGGCCGCCGGCAAGGAGCCATGGCACATCGGGTTCAAATCCCTCCAACAAGGACCAGTCGATGGACTCGCCGTTGCCACCCGGTGTTTCCGAGTCAGCCGGCGCGACAGCGTCAATCAAAAGTCGGTCAACACGCCAGCGATCGACCTCTTCAAGATCGTTTTCATTGGCCACACTGACCGCTTTCCACAGCTCGCAAATGCCAGCGCAATCTCGCCACCAGCGCACAACTTGCTCCGGACTTTCCTTGCCGTGCAATTGAATAGCATCCGGCTCGACATCATGCAGCACCTCTTCAAAAAGGTCCTCATCAGGATCGACCAGAAGAATGACGGATAGAAGACCAAGCTCTTGTGCGAATTCGCTAAGCTCGATGACTTCGCCTAAGCCATCTTCCCCGTCGCCGAGCAGGTTTCGCGGACTTTTTGGAAACAGGACGAAGCCAACCCAATCGGCACCGGCTTCCGCTGCTACACGTATGTGCGCCGTATCTTTAAGTCCGCAAATCTTCACCTGTGCCATGGCGCGTCTGGTGCGGGGGGTGGACGCGTGAGTCAAGCATGGATTGCGCCGGGCACAGTTCGTTAAGCATCCTTCAAAGACTTCAGTGCGAGAAGCTAAAACAATCCCACGGATTGCCGATGCGCAAATCCGCCAATTGCGTTTGTAGAGGTTTACCATGTTCGAAGCGGTTCTGGCGCCGGTCGAAGAGGTCGCTCTGGTTGACCCCATCGACCTGGCATTGCCCGCGCTTCCCGAAGGTGCGCGGCGCATCCTGTCGGCTGCCGTGCGCTTGGAGGACCCCGAGCAACTTGAGGCGGTGATCAATGCCGCCAATCTAGCTTATCCGGAGCATAGCGCGGCAATTGCAGCTCAGGTTGCGGCCCTGCAAGCCCCGGTCGAGCCGCTTAAAGTGACCCCTTTGGTGGTCACGGCGCCCGCTCCTGAGCCCTCCAGGTTTAAGTTCCTTGAAAACCTAGAAGGTCGCTTGAACACAAACGCGGCTTATGCCGAAGGCAACACGGAGACATCGACGCTCGGTGCGCATCTAAAAGTCAGCTCGAAAATCCGTACCAATATCCACCGTATTGAAGCCTTCGCGAACACTGGCAGCGCCAATCAGCAGCGGACGCAGGAGAATTGGGGTGCCTCTTACCAAATGGACACGTTGTGGACAGATGACGTGTTTGGGTATGTCCGGGGATCTTTCGATAGCGATGAGTTTACGGGCTTTGATTATCGCGCCTTCTTGGGCGCGGGCGCGGGATACTATTTCATCAATCAGGGTCCAAGATCACTGCGCGGAGAAATCGGACCGGGCTACCGCTACTCACGAATCGATGTGGATGGCGAAGAAGCGCATGACTGGGTTGTCTACGGCGCAATTGATACGAGTTGGGACTTATTGGAGGGCTGGAGTCTCGACCATGACTCGAAAGTCACGTTGTCGGAGCCAACCACGACGATTACGTCACGGTCTCAGCTTAGCACAACCCTGACCGACGCATTGCGGGCAGGTCTTTCATATGAGCTTCAATTTGAAGAAAATCCGCCAGCAGACAAAGAAACACTCGATCGTATCCTGAAGTTCAATGTGTCCTACGGGTTTTAATGTCGGTTCCGTTTGGCGACCTTACTCCGCGCCCAATCCTAGCTTTTTAATCAGGCCCTTGGCCGTATTCTGATCGAACTTGGCTCGTAGCTTAATGTATGGGCCTTCATTGCGATACTTCGCGGCTTCAAAGTCGGCATCGTCAAAGCCGGAGACATTCCAGCCAAGGCTGACCCAGATATTGTCTTCGGGGCTGAACCCGACGCTCGGACCGAAGGACCAGGTCTCTGTGCCGCTGGCATCACTCGACGCCCAAGTCGTCTGCAAACCAACATCGACGCCTTTGTAGACATCATGGCGGACCTCCGCGCCCAGCAAGTGGGTGGTGCCTTCGGCGCTCGCGCCCTCAAAATCAGTCTCGACGCGCTTCACCCCGTGATAGACGGAGAGCTGCGTTTGCTTTGTCACCATTGCGTTGACGGCCAGATTATTGACGATTTTAGACCGTTCTTGAACGCCTTGTTCTGACAGGCGGCCGACATCAAACCGGTTCAAGACGACGACGCCTTCTCCGCGCGGGCGCCAGGCTGCGCCCAGTCGCACATCGGTTTCGTCGCGATTGCCCTGGCCGGATAGGTTCTCTTGTTGATGTCTTGCCGCGCCGGAGAATGACAGGGTCTTGGTAATCTCGCGGGCACCCCCAAGGGTCGCGACCAAGCGCGTTCCTTCGGTGCTATCACGCAGCTCGACGCGGCCCGACCCGGCCATACCAGCCGCCTGGTAGCTCGCTCCAACATAGCCCGAGGTGAATTGGTCAGACAGCGTGAGGGGGCTTCGGACACCATCCGCGAGCGGGCTGATCGCAGCATCTGCAGTCACGTCGCGCGGAGTTTCCGTCCCATCGACATTGGCACGGCGTGCCAGTCCACCGCCAAGCGTCCAAGCATCATTGACCTGCCAAACCTGATCGACCCCAACCGTGGCGCCAATGCGCCGACCGCTTTCATTGGTGATGATATCTGAGGCAGCGCGCAATTGTGTGCCGCTCAAAGGCTCCCAGGTCAGACCTGCGACCGTGTTTTGCCCCGAGGCGTTTTGTCCGTCGGTAATCTCGTGTCGAATGGAGGCGGTCGCCCGATTTCCAAGTGTTTTGTCGACGCCCAGAACAGCACGCCCCGGGAACAGCGTTGCCTCATCGTCATTCTTGCTATTGCTCGTGACTGGCTCTTCCCAGACAGCGCTGATGGTTAGTCCTTGCTCGACGAATGTTTTGCGCAACCCTGCAAGAAGCAGAACGGATTGGCGCGTTTCGTCCGTGCCGTCGAATGATTCTGAAACTGCTCGGAGTCCAGCAGACACACCCAGAGTCTGACTGTCTTGTTGCAATACAATATCGGCAACGCTGCGTTCAGACAGCTGGCTCAGGTTCCGCTCATAGTACCCCTGTGCATTCATTTTTCGTACTGTGCGATCACTTCCATCAACCGCATCTAGAACGCCGAGCTCAGCGCTTAGCTGAGCGCCCACGCGGCGCAGAGCGGATGTGGACGAGGCCTGCTGACCGAGACCAAAGCCAGCCGATTCCTCGCGGAAGTACCCGGTCATACTGACCGTCTCTGACCGGCGCGTGGCTTCGACCAAAAGAGCCTCTCCGGACTCATCACCGGTTTCCAAACGCGACTCGCTGGTGGCGTATTCTGCCCGCACTTCTGTCTTCTCGTTGAGCGCGACCGTTAGGTCAGCCGCCAGGAGCTCGGAGCCGGCAGCATCCCGCGTTGAGCCATCTTCCTCATGGATCAGGGTCAGCCCCGTTTGAATCCGCCCATCCGCCATGCGGGCAGCCGCGCGCAGACCCGCGGTCACACCGCGATCGCCTTGATCTGAAGTCTCATAGTCAATGACGATCACATTTGGATTGAGCCCGCTATCCGTCGCAGCGACCGGTTGGCGGAAAAACAACTCGCCCGTCACATAGTCAATCTCATAATCGATGTAGCGATTCAGGGGCAAGATGCTAAGGACTTGATCTGGACGCAGCCTATCACGAGTTTCAACGGTGATCACTTCAGAAGACCGCACCAAGGGCGCTGATCGCAGACGATAGGGACCAGACGTTCCATCGGCGGCGATTTCGTCCTTCATAAAGGTCTGATTGGTCTCGGCAGCAAACGCCGTAATGCTGGCGGTTTCGCTATCATAATCAGCCTTCAGTCCCGAGAGTCGCCGCGAATAACGCCCGAGTTCGGTCTCTGCAAAGCCGGTTTCAAAGTCACCGAACACGGCCTGGAAGGTGTTTTTTTCCAGTTTCAAATAAACAGGATATCGACTTTCGGCGTCGTCATACTGCCACGTGCGATCGCCATATAGTGTGTAATAGGCATTTGGGTCGATGCGATTGAAGATCTCGCCATCCTGGGCACCGCGACGCTTGGCCGTATCAATCGCCACGGTCAGCAGCCAATCGCCTTTGATCACACCTTTCGCAAAGAAGGCGAGGCGTCCATCGCTCGAAAAATCATCGACCTTTCGACCGCTGGCGTCTTCGAGCTTCGCAGCCATACCATCAGCCTCGGCAAGGCCGACAACAATCCAATCGCGCTTTTCAGGCGCCAACCAGACATTGATGTCCTCCAGAGAACCATCCTGCAACCGCACCTGCAGGCGCACCCGGCCAGATTCTAGTGTCGGCTCCAATTCAACACGCGCGATACCATCCGGCCCAACGCGCACACCTGCAACCGCAGAGAAGCCAGCGTCGACGGGAGATTCAAATTCATCTTCAGCTTCCTGGGCGAGGCGATATGGCTCAGCAACTTGGATATCAACGATTCGCCCCTCATGGACGGCATGCCCATCGCCGCTTTCCAGTCTGACCGCAACTGTTGGCTTGGTCCGACCATCTGCGACAAGCACAGACTGGTCATCGACCAGATAAGCCCGGTCGACCTCATCCACGAACCAAATGTCCCGCTCCATACGCTCGAGTTCATTCCCGTCAAGGTCGAGCAAAACCGCGACGAATTTATTCTGGCCGCGCTGAATATCGACGCCGGCCCAGCGAGAAACAGCAACATCACGGGTGTCTGCCAGATCGCGTCCCGAAAAGTTGAGACGCGGCACGGTGACGCCATTCAATTCCAGGCGAACCCGCTGGTTCGATCCATGAAGGATACCCAGCTCAACAGATCTGCCATTCGGCGTTTGACCCAAGGCCGGATAAACCCATTCCAGACCATCATTCTCCTGAGCATTGAGCCAGGTTTCGTCATATAGGTCTTCGCTGCGCGTAGAGCCCACATCGACCGTATCGACTTTTGTCACTGCATTTGTTTTGCGCAGATAAAAATTCGCACGCCAGATGCTGCCGCCCTGTGCGTCCACGAATTTCGACAAAGCGCTGCCCGCGTATCGCGTGTTCTCTTCGCAGACAACGGGTTCATACCCCGCTGGAAGAGTGGCTTCATCTACCTGAACGACATGCGTCCCGGGTGTCACGCCCTCAAAATGGTAGAGACCATTTTCGTCGGTAACGACGTACTCGCCTGTTTCCATGTAGAGACGCACACCCCCGACGCCGTCCCCGTCCAGGATCGAGCGGGCCCAGGATTGATCCGGCGCGCAGGCCGCTTCAGCCACCCGGCCTACAATGGTAAGCCGCGAGGTCAGCAAGTCTTCTTCAATCTGCACCGCGGCTTCGGTCGCGTTCGAGACAGGCACCCCATTCCCATCGAGCGCGACGGCCCGATTGACCGCGATCCCTGAAGGTGTGCCTGGACCGACCGCCGCCAGATAGGTCAGCCTTATTGTGCTGCCTGGAAGTACGAGTCCGCCTGCAAAGGTCAGCACCTGGCCATCAGCAGAGGTATCCGGATCCGCGAATAGTTGTTGATCGACCCGCGCCGTGCCTTGCACATATCTGAGCCCCGTTGGCAGCGTATCCGACAGTGCGAACGGCGCCGGGATCGTTCCAGAGTTCTCAAGCTCGATCGTATAGCCGATGAAGTCGCCAATCGCCGCTTGCGGCTCTGCGGCGCGCTTGCGGATCACCAAGTCGCCCGATGGATCAATCGGCAGATCAATATTGACAGGCCCGGAGGAGAAGACCTCAAAACTCTGCGCGAAGGATGCATCGGACCGCAGCTCATATCGCGCGTTATCAATATTCTGGATCTCTGAAATGGATCTAGATGATGGGTAAACATAACCCTCAGGCGTGCGTACCTCTAACCGATAGCGTCCTGGCGCAAGAAGGGGGAAGAAGAACACACCATCTGTGACCGGATAGGTAATGCCAGAAGAGTCGCTTAACGGGACGCCAGTTTGCACTGTAGACGGGAACGTTCCGGCGCCGTCAATTCCCATAATCTCAGCCGGCAAGCCTGTATCTGCATCTAAAATAGTGACGCTGACTCCATTCAGGGGTTCGCCTGTATAGCTGTCAAAGACCCGCCCAAATGGATCGACTGCGGCAGTATCCACAGAGACTTCTGTGGCATCGAACGCATCGACGTATTTCGCAGTCAGCATCGTGTCCTGCGGCGCCGTCATAAACCGATCGTTCGACGGCGTCGGCGACGCCGTGGTTGGGAAGAAGCCATAGAAATTGCCTGAATCTGGCGTGTCTTCGTACAAACGAAGCGTAATGCGGTCGCCATTGTCCGCCGTAACTTCTGTGACCACGGTTTCGATCTGATTTGGGTCGCCGTTTTGTCCCTCATCAATCACTCGAATGACCATCAGCTCGCCCGCAAGATAGGTTTGCGCAGGAACAATGCTGACTTCAGTTGATGAATTCAGCGATTTCTTCGTAATATCTGCCTTCCCAGAGGAATTCGCAGCGGGTGAGGCGGAGGTCCCTCCGCCAGAGCCTCGGTTTGAAGACGTCTCAGATTTAAAGTTTAGAAGAGGCGACTCCCCGATCGGCAAGAACGGCCCCAAAGGCTTGCCGGAAGGGCTGTAGTCAGAACCATTCAAGAAGACTGGGGTCGCATCGGGAGCTGATTCGACAATACGAAAGAATTCAATGTCAGAGGGCGTCCGCCGGGCCTCAATGGTGAAAACCGCCTCATTGGTTGGAAAAACAAGAACGCCGTTTTCTGTGCTTTGAGAAACTGTGGCGACATTTGTCACTCGATCGCCCAGGTCCGCATAGGCTTTTAGCGTCGGCAGTATCGCTGCCGTCCACGCCAAAGCGAGCAGCCACATAGCACCTACGATGTGCTTCCGCCCGAAGCTCATCCCAAATCTCCACCATCATGCGGCAGACCTCTTTTTTTGTGGGGTCAATCCGCTAGCTCAACGTGGGCAATCTGATGTTGCCCTATGGTGGAGACGGTAAGGGAGTATGGTTATCATCCGGCTCGGATAATCCGTGAAATTTGATCTATCTCGCCAAAAAATGCAGTTAACACAGAGTTTTTTGAGCGATTTCTCACCGCGCGGCTGCGGCCTACGACATCGTAAAGAAACCCCGGCGCCATGACAGCGCCGGGGCATTGGAAAAAGCGGCTTTATCGAAGGATTTATCGTTTATTCGATCAAAGCGCGAATGGTGATTGTTCCGGTGTTTCCGGCTGTGAGCTGCGAATCTGTCAGCTCTACTTCGCAAGTCGTGTCGGTTCCATCGCAACTGGTCGAAGTAGCTGGCGCGTTCAGGGTCGGGCCGGTGCCGCCGCCATTGTCGGTGAACCCTGTTTGTGTGGCCGAGATGAACACGACTTCGTCGGGTAGGACGTCTGAAATGGTCAGGTCCGTCGCTGAAACCGTATCACCGGTATTCTCGACCTCAATCACATACTCGACACACGCACCAGGCACGGCTTTGGAGTCCGCAACAGATGAGGCTGTTGCACAATCCGTGATCGGGCCTGTTGCATCCGGTTCCTTGATCACCTCAACGGTTTTCGCGGCCTCTAGGTCCGGAGACTGGACTTCGATAGTACCTGTCGCGGCGAATAGACCATCATTGTCCCCATCGGAAGACGCTGCGACACCCGTTCCATCCGCCAGAATGTTCTGAGCGACGCCATCAATAATGTTCGCCCCACCACTCGCCGTGGTCACGGCAGCAGGTGTTGCTGAGGTTTCACCCACATTGGCAAAGGCGGCTGGATCCCGGGTTTCAGCGACAATCGTAATGTCATCCGAGGAATCGTCATCAATTCCGGCCGCAATCGTACCTTGGACCTGAATGAAAACGCGATCGCCTTTTGGAACATCGGTGGTCACATTGGCGGATCCCGCTGCTGCATTGATCGCAGTTTCGGCGATCACGGTGTAAGCACCATCATCATCAGAGCCATTATTGTTGGCATCTATAAGATAGCGAACGATGAGCGTTGTCGCGTCAAACGTGGTTCCGCCTGAATCCAGGTCCTCGATCGAGAAGGAATAGGCGGCGTTATCGTTGCCATTATTGACCAGTTCGAAGGTCAATGTCGCATCCGCCCCTGGCGGGGTCGACAGTACTGAGTTCGTGGCCGTCACTGTTAAGTCGATCTTCCGGTCAACTGTAAACGTGGTCGGCGTTCCTTGGACGACGGCTGTCGGATCCGTAGTTGCGGTATCGTTTGTGATGTCGGGTTGCGTCGTTCCGGATACGCTATAGCTCAGCGTAAACGTATTCGCGACAGACGTACCGGCTTCGGTGAGAGTGTTGTCTGCGTGAGCAGCGCTAGCCACGCCACAGCACAATGCTGCAGCAAGGCCCAAGCGGGAGAGGTGCTCCCGCGCCTTAGTGAGTTTCATTTTCCGCCCGCTCCAATTTTTAAAGCTTGCGGCAATATTCGCACACACTCCTTAACAGGTTGCAAAAGCAAAGCGCACAAAGTGCAGTTGTATTTAGCGACACGCTGAAGCAGCGCGATCTATTGCTGCAGACGAGCCAGATAATGAGAAATGGTAAGTGACACGAGTATTACGCGCGGATGTCGCTTCTACTCTAAGTTCATTTCCGCGCTTTAATTGCCGCACAAGTTGTATATCATCACTATCTTGGGCGAAAGCTTCTCGTCCGACGCCAAACAAAGTCCAGTCAGATCGCCCAATTCGCGCCTTGCCCGGCAGATCCCCTCGTAATTCGTATCCGACTTTCAGACTCGGCTGATTGCGCGCTTTGCCTGACTGCCAATTAGAGACATAGAACCAAACATCGCCGTGATCGGCGGTGCGAGGCGCTTTGTCGGTCGCCTGGGTCGCCGCATAGCACAACCGCTCACCGCCAATATCCTCCGTAAAGACGACCCAGTCGGTATACTGCCGGACCACGCTCGGTGTGGCGGAAGCGGTCCATGCTTCGAGCCCAAAAACTGCGAAAAACAGCGCCAGAACAACGCGTTGCATATAAACTCTCCTACATGCAATAAAATATCTAGCCAAAGGCGAGATTGTTATGTAAGTCTGATGGGGCTGAATTAAGACACACATGATTAACGAGCGATTATGACTTTGTTGTCCCGTAAAGGTTGCAATTCTTCTCAATTGGGCGCTTTATACGAGTATGAAGCCGCTCAGGGGAGCCAAGTGTCCCTCGAAACCACCGGAAGTGACCCATCTGAACGGGAGCGACTTGCCGATTGCGTTGAGCAAATCGCGGGCGCAAGATCTCGTCCGGCGTTCGCGGAAGTTTTCGAATACTTTGCCCCGCGCTTAAAGAGCTATCTTGTGCGCTTGGGGAGCGATGCGTCGGGCGCCGAGGAGATCATGCAAGAGGTCATGCTCAATGTTTGGCGCAAAGCTGAGCAATATGATCGCCGACAAGCTTCTGTTTCAACTTGGATTTTCCGGATTGCTCGCAATCGCCGGATTGACAGCCTGCGGCGAAGCAACAAGCCGGAGCTCGATGCCGAAGACCCGATGTTGAAACCGGCTGCCGCCGAACAGCCAGACATTACCGTGAACCGAAGCCAAATCGAGGTGAAGGTGCGCGAAGTCATCGAAACGCTGCCGGAAGAGCAACTCGTTTTGCTCAAAGCCGCGTTTTATGAAGGCTTATCGCATTCCGAAATTGCTAAGACCTATGGCTTACCATTAGGCACTGTGAAATCGCGCATCCGCCTCGCATTCATGCGACTTAGAGGCTCACTTGAACGCGATCACTGAGTAGAACACTGCAATCTGGAGCTGCATTTGCTTGACGATAATCGTGATCCGAACATATCGCTCAAAATGAGTGAAAGTGTTGAGGAGCGCGCCAAGCCAATGGGCAAAGCGACGATCAGTGATTTTGGCGAGATTTATAGCAGCTATGCAGCAGGGTGCCTGGACCCTGCTTTTTGCTTGCTGGTCGAAACGCAGTCCGCGCTGCGCCCAGACGTGAGCCGCGCCGTTGCCCGGGCCGAAACGATTGCTGGCGTGTTTCTGGAGACAGAAGCAAAGTCTGCATTGAGCGAAAATGCAATCGAGACGGCGCTCGCGATGATTGACGCATTTGAGGCCCGCGAGCGTCCGACACCGCGGGCCCAAGCGATCCATCTGGCCGGCGAAGGGCTTGACGAACTTCTAAGCCTTCCAGAGCCGTTGCGTGAAGTAGCGCTGACATCTTTCCAGAAAAGTAAGTGGCAAGGTCTCACCCAAGGGATCCGCCGCCTTAAAATCGATGCAGGCAGCAATGCAGAGGTCGAACTCTATCGCATTGAACCCGGGTGCACGGTCCCGCGGCATAGCCATGCGGGCAGTGAGTTTACACTCGTTGTTGCGGGCGGTTTCAGCGATGAAAGCGGCAATTATGGTCCGGGCGATATCAGCCTCAAGGGCCCGAATGATACTCATCAACCCACAGGTGATGATGACGGTGTCTGCTACGCGCTCGCTGTGCGCGACGGCGGTCTGCGCTTTACGGGCGTGATGGGCCTGGTCCAGCGATTGGTGGGCCAGTAACTAGCGAACAATCTCGAACTTGCGGGTTTCAAACACGGTTAAGACCTGTTTGAGATCTCGGCCGCGTTTTAAAATCTGCCCTTGCGCCCCCAAAACGGCATAGGCCCCTTGCATGCGCGCCAAAGCCGGCGTTTTCAAAACCGTCCAATTGGGCGTCTCAGCATGGCGCTTAAAAATCGCGAAAACCGCCTGATCCTTGTGCGCTCCGACGGCATAGTCTTTGGCCTGTCCTGACATGACCAAACGTCCGTAAACATCGAGAATTAAGCCCATTTCATCGCGTTGAAACGCGATTTTCGGCGTTTGACGGGCTTTTTTCAAAGGGGTAATTTTGCTCATACCACTCGTATTCGTTACAGCGCCGACAGGTGTGACGCATTTTTAATACAGATTGGGGCAATTTTGCCCCATTCGCGCCTTGCGGCGGTCACCGATTGGCATCAGTTTGCAACTGTCGGGCGGCGCTGTCTAGCAGTCTTTCCGGACCCATCAGCCCCCCCAGCCCCCCGGGGTGACTGTTTTGAGCCGCTCGACACTCTACCCCTTCTGAACCCCCCTCAACCTGACATCCTCGCGATCGCGATAAATTTCGCATGAACAGAAATTTAGCTGCACGCTCTTGGTGATCCCTTTACTGGCCAGCGCTAGAAAATAGCTCTAACCGATAAGCGGAACCAAGCTGCGAACAACGGATGCTCGACCTTCAGAATCTCAAAAAAGTCTTTGGCCAACACATCGCAGTCGCGGATTTGAGCTTTCACCTGGAAAAAGGCGAAGTGCTCGGCTTTCTCGGCCAGAATGGTGCTGGCAAATCGACAACCATGCGCATGGTGTCGGGCGTTCTGGAACCTGATTCCGGCGACGCAATCGTCAACGGACACTCGATTGTCTCGGCTCGCCGTGAAGCTCAGAGCCAGATCGGCTACCTCCCAGAAGGCGCGCCGCTTTATCGCGACATGACCCCGGTGACCTTCCTGCGCTTCATGGCTGACGCTCACGGTTTGTCCCGCGCCGAGCGTAAAAATGCGGTCGAACGCGTCATAGCTGACGCGCGGATCGCGACTGTTTCAGGCAAACCGATCTCATCTCTGTCGAAAGGCTATCGCCGCCGTGTGGGGCTTGCCGCGGCTCTGATCCATGATCCCGCTGTGCTCTTACTCGATGAGCCTACCGATGGCCTCGACCCCGTTCAAAAGCGCGCCGTACGGGCCTTGGTGGCGAGAATGGCCCCGGAAAAAGCCATCGTGATTTCGACGCATACACTGGATGAAGTGCCCGCCATGTGTTCGCGCGTGGTGGTCATCGACCAGGGACGCGTGGTCGCGGATCAAACTCCAGAAGCACTTGCTGCGAGCCGACCTGGCGGGCTCGAGGAAGCCTTCATAGCCCTCGCCGACACGCGCGAGGCGACCGCATGATGTCGGACTGGCGGGGAACACTCACGGGACTTCGCGCAGCTTGGCGCCGCGAAATCTCTGCCTATTTCGCCACCCCGCTTGCCTATGTATTTGTCGCAATTTTCTTGCTCGTACTCGGCATTTTCACATGGGATCTGTCACGGTTTTTCGATACCGGCGCGGCCGATTTGGGTCCGTTCTTTTACTGGCACCCCTGGCTGTTCATGATGTTCATGCCGGCGCTCGCCATGCGCCTTTGGTCTGAGGAAGCAAACCAAGGCACCTCGGAGTTGTTGCTATCACTGCCAGTGAACTTGCCGGGATTGGTGATCGGAAAACTCTTGGCCGCGTGGACCGTCGCGGCGCTGGCCCTGTTCCTCACCCTCCCGTGGTGGATTACCGTCAATATTCTTGGCCCCGCAGATAATGCCGCGATTGCCCTCACCTACCTCATGAGTCTGCTGATGGCCGGAGGCTATTTGGCGATCGGGGCCGCCGTCTCAGCGCTGACACGCAGCGCCGTCCTGGCGTTCGTGATTGGAGTCCTCGTGGCCTTCTTGCTCACCGCAGCCGGCTGGCCGTTGGTCTCCGGCGCTGTGGCGGGCCTCCTAGGTCCAGGCGCCGGTGATGCCATCGCGCAATTTTCATTTTTAACGCATTTCGAGACGGCGCAACGCGGTGTTCTTGAGCTCAGAGGCGTCTTTTTCTTTCTCGGCTTCATCGCGCTCTGCATCGCACTGAATACGTTATTCGTGAGCCATCGACGCGGCGGTGCTCAATGACACCGCGCCGTTATCTACTGCTCGCCAGTCTGCTGCTCTGTGCAATTTTTGGAGCGGCAAACCTCTTGTCCCAAAGCTGGTTCGCGGGTGCCCGTGCGGATTTCACGGAGAACGGGCTCTACACGCTTTCTGACGGAACCGAAGCCACGCTGAACGAGCTTGCGGAACCGATCGACCTGACTTTTGTCTACACGCGCAGTGTCGGACAGGACTTCCCAGCCGTTCGTGCCTATGCCGTGCGGGTTCGTGAGCTGTTGCAGGCCTATAATACGATCGGGGGTCGGAATGTTCGGCTCCGAGAGATTGATCCCGCGCCGTTCTCCGAAGCCGAAGACGAGGCGCTTGCTGCCGGCTTGATCGCCGTCGACACGAACGGCGGCGACCCGCTTTATTTTGGCCTCATCGGTCGAAACACTGTCGACGATGAGCGGGTTATTCCTTTCCTCGCGCCCGAGCAGGAAACCAGTCTTGAGTATGACATCACGCGCATGTTGGTGCGTTTGGATCGCCCGGAACCGGCGCGCATTGGTCTGATCTCTACATTGCCCGGCATGAGCGCCCTCACCGACGAGGCGGGCTATACGATCCGGCGAGAAATGGGCAAGTCCTTCACCGTCGAGCTGATCGAAGAGGCGTTTGTCGACTTACCGCCAGAAATCGATGTCTTGATGATGGTTCATCCTCCGCGCTTCACCGATTGGCAGCTGTGGCAGATTGATCAATTCATTCTGCGCAAGGGGCGTGCGCTGATCCTGTTGGATCCCGCTGCAAAAACCGCTCAAGGCACCGGGCCTTTCAATATGACCAATCGGCAAACCCGATCGGATTTGGATCGCTTCGCCTCTGTCTGGGGTGTCCGCTTGGCGGAGGAGGCAATTGCCGACACCGAGACCGCCTTGTCGATTGAAGCCGACGCAGGCGAAGGTCGTACAACCGTGCTCCAACATCCGCTTTTCCTCGCCGTGCCCCCGGGTCTGATGTCGAGAAGCAATATCGTGACGTCAGACCTCAGCCGCACCGTAAATCTTGGCGCAGCAGGTCGATTGATCCTCAACGATGGCGCGCCGGGGACGCGAGAGGTTTTGATGCAAACTGGCCCGACGCCCAGCGCGATCCCTTCTGAGCGGGCCGCGATGGAGCTCTCAGCAGGCGACACTGTAGCCCTCTATGAAGCGGGCGACATTGGACCTGCGCCGCTCGCGGTACGGATATCAGGCGCTTTGGTCAGCGCGTTCCCAGACGGGGCACCCGTTGCGGACATCCCGGACGACCCGATCTATGCAGAACTGGCTCGGGCCGCGGCTGAAGAAGCCCCGCCGCATCAATCTACGAGTTCAGTGGACGCCGATATCATTATTGTCTCCGACGCGGATATGCTCGACGATGGGCTGCATCTCAACTTACAGACTGGCGTCGCTTTTGCGGACAATATCACTTTTGTTTTGAACGCTTTGGATAGCTTATCAGGTGGCTCGGAGCTGATGAGTTTGCGGGCGCGCGCGCCCGGTCGACGCCCAATGGAGACCGTGGATCGAATGCGGGACGCCGCACAAACGCGATTCTTCAGCGAACAAGCCCGCCTTGAAACCCGTCTCGCGAGCTCCCAGCAGCGTCTGGAAGAGCTACAATCTGTTGGCGCGACAGGAGGCTTCTTCGACGGAGATGTCAGCGCAGAGCTCAGCGAAGGCGAACGTCAGGAACTGGCGCGTTTGCGCGAAGACATAGTTACGACCCGTAGTCGTTTGAGACAGATTGAGCGCGACTTCCGAAGTGATATTGACCAACTCGAACTTCAGCTGCGTCTATTCACCATACTTTGTGGCCCGCTTCTGATTGGGATTCTTGGAATCGCCCTCTTTGTTCGAAACCGCCGGAGGGCACAGCAGTGACAAATGCCCATTCGGATCTTCGCAAGCGGCGTGTTTACATACTCGCGGGACTGGCAATCGGACTCTGGGGCGTCCTGGGTCTGACCAGTTGGACCTTCGGAGCGGAGCGGACCACCCATGCTCAAATGGGGCAGCCAGTTTTGAACGGATTTGGGGCGAGCCGGATCGACGCTCAACGTATTCGATTCACCTTAGCGGACGAGCGTTACACGCTCCGCAGAACTGCCGCTGGATGGGCGCTGGAAGAAACAGGGGGTTACCCAGTCCGACCAGACCGACTGGCCGACCTCGCCAGCGGGCTTGAGACCTTGAGCTTTGACGAAAAGCGGACCGACGATCCGTACAAGCATGACCGCATAGGGCTGGGCGACCCGCTCGAAGGCGGAAACGGCGCCTTGATCGAAGTGTTAGATCCGAACGCCACTCTTATGCACAGTCTTATTATTGGACGCAAAAATGAGATCATTTATGTCCGTGACCCTAATGACGTTCAAACCTACCGTGCCGAAGGGGATTTACCGCCATTTTACAATCGGCGGGCCTGGTTGGACTTCAACATCATTTCAATTGAGCCCTCTGCCATTCGCTCCGTTCGGATAACGGACTCTAACAATCAAACGTTGTATCTGAGACGGGCGGAAGGTGGGGATACGCGAAGCTTTCTTCCAGCGCCTCCAAACCAAGATGATCGATTGGTTTCCCGCCTCGCCGCATCGACGACAGCGCTCGCGATTACCAGGCTGACACCATCAGATGTAAAACCCGCGGATGACCTGACCAGTCAGCCCATCGCGCAACACATTAGCGAAACGTTTGATGGACTTGAGGTGAATCTTCTGGCCTATCGTGAGCCGACAGGCCTTTGGGTCACGCTTCGCGCAGTGGAGGCCGGAGAAGGTGCACGCCGTGCAGAAGCCATTAATGAGAAGGCTGAAGGCTGGGCGTTCCGTATCACGGATTATGACTTCCAGGATTTCACGCCAAATGTGCGCAGCATTGTTGATCGAGAGTTTTAGCGCGGCCTCAAATAGCGACCCAGATGCATGAGCGGTAAAGCCAGCTCGATCATCAAACGATGGAATGGCCCTTCTGCGAACTTCCGGAAATAATGTGCCAGACCGTCGGCTTTATGGCGCTCGACAAACCCACTGGGCGCATCCGAAGTCGAGCCGTAATGCAAAGCCCCCGCCCGCGGATCATACCAGACCTCTCCGCCCAAAACCCGGCAACGACGACAGAGATCCACATCTTCTACGTGAAGAAAATACGCGTCATCAAAGCCGTTAAGGACCGCCATGCTATCCAGGTCGGTCAGGAAAAAGGCGCCCGATATGACCGGCATCTCAATCGGGTTGCTGGGCGCTGGCTTGGCCTCCAATGTCCACGTGTTGACACCAAGCACACTGGTGGCGGCCCGAAAAAGAGTCAGCTCGCGGCGTCGAGGTCCACGCTCTTCTCGGCCGAAGAGATCGAAAATCTTACCGCCGACGATCCAAGGAGTCCCGGTATGACTTGCCGTTTCTTGTAACGCCTCGAGCGATCCATAGCGCAGCACAGCGTCCGGATTGATGATCAGAAGGTGTGGGCCCCTCGCCGCTTGAACACCAAGATTGACCCCAGCGCCAAATCCGACGTTGCCGTGCCCGGTCAAGACGCGAACAGTGTCTCTGTCGCGGGCGAAGCGCGCGATCCATGCCTGATCGGTCTCTGGGTTTCCATTATCGACAATCAGAATCTCGGAAATGCCTGGATTAGCGCAAAGCGCATAAAGACACTCGCGAAGGCGTCCTCCGGTATTGTATGAAACCACGATCGCGGAAATCGCAGGCCGAGTCATGATTGCGGCCAGCCCCTATGTCGCGAAATCAGCAGTACCAAGGCCGCAGCGAGCACGACACTCGCCCAATAAGCTTCGTTCCACATACTATAGGCAAAGCTGCAAATCGCGGTGCACATGCCAATCAGACCAGCGGCCGCATATAGCGCCGTCCGCGACCATTCCTGAGGCGCCTTGATCCGCCAGCCGACAAGGAACAGAAAGACCGCAGCCAAGATCGCCCCCACCATGCCAGTTTCCGCCCAGACTTGCAGCGGCATATTATGAGGATGAATGGGAATCACACGGTATATCTCCCACGCATAAGCATCCCCGTAGCGCGTCGCAGCATCGCTCAACCATTCTGGATGATCGCCAAACGTGTCGCGCCAAATTTGCGAGGCCTCGGGTCCGTGACCTATCACCGGAGCATCTCCAATCTTCGACCCCACCAGCTCCCAACTATAGGTCCTCGAAAAGAAAGATTTGGGAAGCGGAATGCCTGAGACCCGTAATTGCGTGACGCCCCATCCAATGAGCGTTGGCGCTGAGACGATGTAGAACGCCAAAGTCGAGAAGATGATCTTGAACCCGTTCTGCGGCGCAAATCGAACCACAGCCATGCAGAGGACCATCAAGATCACACCAAACATCGCCGATTGAGTGCCCGTCTGTGCCAGCGCGATCACGGTCATGATCGCAACGGCGACCGCAATCAGTTTCCCGCGTGGAGCGGTATCCTGCCCGAACCATAGCCATGCCAATAATATAGGGAGCAGCATGGCAAACGCGTTGGCGTTGCGCATCAGGTTTTGCGGCATTTCGCTTACAGGATCACTAAACGGCGCCAGGAGACCGAGAATTTGCGGCATAAACAGCGCTGTGACGACGACACCGATAAATTGAATGATGATGGCCGCGAAAATAACGTTGAGGCTTATACGAGCTGAGCCCTGAACAACACTCCCGATTGCGACGATCACACCCAGTCCGGCCAGTGCTGTGAGGCCGAACCGAATGCCCGGCATATCCATCGAAAAGGAGCCAGCCAGCAGATTGCCGGTCAGCAAGTCTTTGGATTCTGGAGCCCAAAATGTTGAGGCCACCACCCACATGGTGAAAGCGATGCCAGCGACGGCATACACCTTCACAGTCTGAACGCGGACATAAGCCAAGCCAATGAGCGCCGCAATTGCCACCGATCCAGTGAACCCTTGGGCGCCCATATAAGCCATGATAGGCCAGACCACGAAAGTCGCCGCCAGAATTGGCGCAAAACTCTTCGGGCCTATGGACATCTACTAACCCACTCTACGTTTTTGGTCAGGCGCCAGCGCCTCAAACGCTAGCATAGACATCCCCTCTTCCAACGTCACGATTTCCTGTGCTTTTGATCCAAAACGGCGCAAAGCAAGCTTTCGCTCCTCCGCTTCACGCTGCCCAACAACAGCGATGACCGGGATCTTTTGCAGCGAATGCTCTCGGACTTTGTAGTTGATCTTCTCAGATCTCAGATCGGTTTCCACACGCAGACCCGACGCCCGTAGCTCTTCCGCAACTTCCAAAGCGTAAGCGTCGGAATTCTCCGAAATCGTCGCGACGACAACTTGCACGGGTGCAAGCCATAGCGGAAACGCACCAGCATAGTGCTCGATCAAAATTCCCGTGAAACGCTCGAGCGAGCCAAACAAAGCTCTGTGCAGCATCACCGGGCGATGGCGCTCACCATCCTCTCCGACATACGTGGCATCAAAGCGTTCCGGCAGATTGAAGTCGACTTGCAGCGTACCGCACTGCCAGTCGCGTCCAATCGCGTCGCGCAGGACAAACTCGAGCTTCGGCCCGTAAAACGCGCCTTCGCCTGGGTTCACGCCATAAGGCAGACCCGTGGCTTTCAGGGCGTGCATGAGTGCGGCTTCGGACTTGTCCCAAACCTCATCGTCTCCGATCCGGGCTTCCGGCCGGTCGGAGAACTTGATCCGCACATCTTCGAACCCGAAATCCTTGTAGATATCGAGGATGAGATCGACGACTTTCAAACACTCATCCTGCAGCTGATCTGGCGTACAGAAAATGTGCGCATCATCCTGTGTGAAATGGCGCACGCGCATGATGCCGTGCAAAGCTCCAGAAGGCTCATAGCGGTGCACTTTCCCGAACTCGGCCATGCGCAAGGGCAATTCGCGATAGGACCGTTGGCCGTAATTATAGACTTGCACACCGCCCGGACAGTTCATCGGCTTCAGCGCGTATTTGCGTTCATCCGGCATCACCGTGGAGTACATGTTCTCACCGAATTTCTCGGCGTGTCCTGACGTTTCCCAAAGCGAGTAATCGAGCAAGTCCGGCGTGTTGATCTCAACATAGCCCGCGCCCTCTTGGCGTCGACGCATGTAGGCGATCAGCATCTGAAACAGCGTCCATCCTTTGGCATGCCAGAAAATGGACCCAGGTCCTTCATCCTGCATGTGGAAGAGATCCATTTGCCGCGCCAGTTTGCGATGGTCGCGCTTTTCGGCTTCCTCCAGGCGGTGCAGGTGGGCCTTGAGATCTTTCTCATTGCCCCAGGCCGTGCCGTAGATGCGTTGAAGCATTTCATTATTACTGTCACCGCGCCAGTACGCGCCAGCGAGCTTCATAAGCTTGAAGGCTTTGGGCAGCTTGCCTGTACTTGGCAGGTGCGGGCCACGGCAAAGATCAAACCAATCGCCTTGCTTATAGACCGTGATCGCTTCGCCAGGCGGGATGATGTCATCAATAATCTGGGCTTTGTAGTCTTCGCCGATCGATTTGAACGTCTTGATCGCCTCATCCTTGTCCCAGACTTCACGAATGATCGGATAGTCGGCGTCGACAATCTCAGCCATTTTCTTTTCGATCTTTTCGAAATCGTCTGAGGAGAACGGCTCTTCGCGGGCGAAATCATAATAAAAGCCATCATCGACCACAGGGCCGATTGTGACCTGCGTACCGGGGAAGAGTTCTTGAACGGCTTGCGCCAAAATGTGCGCGGCATCGTGCCGGATCAGCTCGAGGCCTTCTTCGTCTTTGGCTGTAATCAAGGCGAGCTCAACATCGCCCTCTAAAGGACGCGTCAGGTCGTAAAGCTCACCATCAACTTTTGCCGCCAGGGCTTTTTTGGCGAGTGAGTTGGAAATGCTCACCGCCACATCATAGGGACTGGCGCCGTCTTCATAGTCTCGAACCGCGCCGTCAGGAAGCGTGACTTTAATCATCTTCTTTGTCTTTTCATTTCTCGTCTGGCCCATGATCAGGAAACGGGCGTTCTGTCAAAGCCCAATCCCCATATCGCCATGGAGCCCAAAAGGGTGCAGATTTCGTTTCCAAGGGAGCCGGATCATATCCTCGCGATCCACCCGGACGGCAGCGTTGGAAGCGGGCAAGTGACATCCAACCGCCTTTCCAGAAGCCATGTCTTGAGACGCATTCGGCGCAATACTGGCTGCATGTTGGCACGTGCCGACATCGGGCGCCGAACATCACGAAGACTGGTGATAGGGTCACTTTATAGACCCTAAGCAAACCATACATTACGGAACGGCGAAGGCCGGACATGGAGGAATTCTCCGATTCTTAACTCGAAAACAGGTTTAAACGCTTTGACCTCAGGCGAATAGGGCGTTGGCCCCGTCTTGCGCTGAATTAGGCCGCGGGCAGCGCGTCAGCTGCCGCAGCCCGACTGGTTCGGGCGGTCTCTATGGCTTCCAAGATCGCTTCATAAGCGAGCATCGTCGACGCATGACGCGGGGGATAATCACGCACGCCTTCAAGATGACGTAACTCCCAGAAGCGGCCCTTAGGCGGCTCTGCCCCATCTTTCAGCATGGCGCTTAGCTGATCGCGAACTTTTACGAGTTCGGCATAAGTCGCACCCACAGCATGCTCCGATAGGATCGCCGTCGCCGCCTGTCCGAGCGCGCAAGCTTTTGGGTCAACCGCAATCGCTGAGACCGTCTCGCCATCTGCCGCGAGTCTTACATCCACTCGGACTGTAGAGCCGCAAATACGAGAGACCTTCGTGGCCGAACCGTGCGCATCGCTGAGCGCGCCGACATTCGGAATGTCAGCGGCAAGTTCTAGAACACGGTTGTGGTACAAATCGACCATGACGCCCATGTCGCGCTGAAATAGGTTAAAATCAAGGCCTATACGAAGGGCAAAACCGCCCAAACGCGCATTAATAGATAGCAGGCGCCCGCGAAACTCGCGCCCGCAAGCACCAGGACAAATCCATCGCGCGCAGTGATTGCGAGCCCGAAAAGCAAGACCGCGAGGCTCGGAATGAGCGGTCCCAAAGGCACAAATGACAGCGGCAGGGTCACCAAAGCCGCCCCGACGCATGCCAAGGCGACAAGCTGCACGAATGGCGAATTGGTCAGAAAGACTAGGCGCGGTTTCAAAAAGCGATCCACCTGAACGACATATTTGTCGGCCACGGCGACACCTTGGATCAAGTATTTTCGGGGAAACTTGAAAGCTAGAGCCTTCTTTGGGATCCATGGATAAGGTCGCCCAATGACGATTTGGACGGCGAAGATCAGTGTGACGACCGCCATCAACACACTGGCCCCAGGGATAATGGTGAGTGGACTGATCGAGATAAAGCCAAGCAATAACAAAACCGGCCCATAAGACCGGCGCCCGACCGCATTTAACAGATCGCCTACGGAGACCGTGTCCCCCTCCGTCTCGGAGCAAAGCGATTGCAATAAAGTTCGCAAATTTCGGACTTGAGCCATGGCCCTGTCTAAGCCCAAAGCGCTCTAGCTGACAATTTGTTTGGGCGCGAAGGAGATTGGGCGTTGGAACAAGCACAAAAACTGTTCGCCGAGGGTTTAGGATCACTCTCATGATCGGGTGTCGTCATCAATTCAGGCATCTTGGGCTCTTGGAGCAAGACCCCGCAGCGCCCGTTCTCAAAGAGGATAGGATACAAGTTTAGCCTATGAAATCTGAGACTTAGACTTGCAGCTTTTTGCAATCCATATTCCGTTTCGTGACACGGATCACAGTAAATACTTGCATTTTTGACGTATCCAGACTGCAATTTAATACAAATACATGCAGTCGGGGGGTTTCGCCTTTTACGCGAACCCTGTAACGGCCCGGTCGCAGAAAAGGCGAGCCAAATCGCCGAGGGACGTCCGATGAATGATCAAGTCTTAAGCTCAAATGATATCGAATACATCGCTGACATGTTGCGCGCGGTCGTATGGGCAAAAGATGACCTTTTGCCCGTTTCAAGCGACACGCTTCGTGAACTCGAAAGCTCATTGATAACAGCGGAAGCCGCTCTTCGGCGGACAGCCGTGGAGCTGCGTGTTAAAGACGCCTAGGCTTTCTTCGTCAGGTAATAGTGCGACCCATTTTCGTCGGTTCGACCTTCTATCGCGGTGAACCCCGCCTCCGCCAATACTCTCCGATAGGCATCGACACCCAGAGATGTGGATTGTCGGCCGGTGAGCAAATCCTCCCAGGTTCCGGTCTCAACCGGCGCTGAGAATAAAAACGCCCCGCCGGGCTCCAATACGTTCGCAACGCTTTGGATGAGAAGTCGCTGTTCGGCTTCGGACAAGAGGAACATCAATCCAATCGCACAGACCGCATCGAACGTCTCGCCAAAGAAATCGCTGTTCTCGACCGCCTCGCAGGCGATCCGAGTGTCGGGGAAGCGTTGTTGGAACTCCAGGACCATGGAAGGGGACGCTTCGATCGCACTCACTTGGTGGCCAGATTTGATTAGGGCCGCTGTCACAGGTTCCCCAAAGCCGGCACCGAGATCGAGCACGCTCGACCCTGCTCGCAACCTCTCCGCCCAATTCCTCACTAAATCCCGCCCGCTCGAAGAGCGCGCCGCGATATAGTCGTCTACAATCGCGTTGTAGCCATTAGAGAGATCTTTGGTGGGCCTCTCATTCATTTTGGATTAGTCGGCTCCGAACCTCTGAATCTCGCCGACTCCGGAGGCTAGATCAATGACGTAAAGCCGATTGTACTCGGTTGCTTCGACAATCGGAGCTCCAGGATCTGCCCCAAGCAACTCCGCAAGGTTCGGCGTTGTGTTGGAGTGCCCAACAACCAGGGCCGTCATGGGATCATCTTTAAGAATCTGCGCAAAAGCTGACAGGTCCGAAGCATCATAAATCTCGATGGGCAAACCGATGCGGTCGGCGAGAGGTTGGGCTGTATCGCGCGTTCGAATCGTGTCGGTCGACCATATTTTCTCAATATCGGCCGCGACGAGCAGCTCAGCGAGTTGCTCCGCGCGTTGCGTCCCTGCCGTTGTGAGCGGAGAATCGTTCGCATCCGGCAAAGCACTCAGGGCCTCTCCCGTCACTTTTTCGGCATGCCGCACAAGATAGACGGTCGCGGTCTGCTCTTCGGGAGCCGTGCTACATGCGGCCAGAGCGAAGCCAAAGAGCGCCAGGCAAATGTGTTTTATGTTCGTCGCCATGTTGCGCCTCCCGCACTGTCCATAATTTCGATGCCTTCAGCGGCAAGCTCGTCGCGAATGCGATCGGCTTCGGCCCAGTTCTTTTCGGCGCGCGCTTGCATGCGCGCTTCAACCAGGGCATCAATCCGCGCGTTTTCATCGCTATCGCCGCCTTGTTCCCATTCAGCTGGGCTTTTGGTCAGGAGGCCCAGCAAAGCCCCGGCCGCGAGCAAATTCGCGCGCGCTTCGGCCATGCCAGCCTCATCCTCGCGGTCGGCCGCGCCATTGGCGGCTCCGGCCAAGCGCGATAGTTCGGCCAGCGCAATCGGCGTGTTGAGGTCATCGCGCAAAGCGTCCCGCACACCGGTATCCACCGCCACGCCGCCTTCGGCCTCCCAAACGCGGCGCAGCGCGCCATAGATCCGGTTGAGCGTCGCTTTGGCCTGTTCCAGCAAGTCTGAGGTCCAATCGAGCGGCGCGCGATAATGGCCGCTCAGCATGGCAAAGCGGATCACTTCGCCATCCCACTCGGTGAGCAGATCATTGAGCAAGACGACATTGCCGAGCGATTTCGACATTTTCTCGCCGCCCATATCGAGGAAGCCATTATGCATCCAATAATTGGCCCAGGTCTGGCCATGGGCGCATTCGGATTGCGCAATTTCATTCTCATGATGCGGGAATTGCAGATCGACGCCGCCGCCATGGATATCCACTGTTTTGCCAAGATGCTTGGTCGCCATGGCTGAGCACTCAATATGCCAGCCGGGACGCCCACGGCCCCACTTGCTGTCCCAGATCGCGTCTTCGGGCTCACCGTCTTTAGCGAACTTCCACAGAGCAAAATCAGACGGGTCGCGCTTGCCGAGATCGACATCGACCCGCGCGCCGGCTTGATTATCTTCCAGCTTGCGCTTGGACAGGCGGCCATACTCTTCCATTTGCGGGACATTGAAGAACACGCCCGCTTCGGTCGCATAGGCATAGCCCTTGCGCTCCAGCGTTTCGATAATGTCGAGCATCTCGCCGACATGGTCGGTCGCCCACGGCACAATGGTCGGCGGCAACGCGTTCACGGCGGCCGCATCCTCATCATAGATGGCGGCATATTTCTGGGTGATGGTCTCAATCGACTCGCCGGTCTCTTGGCTGGCGGTGATGATCTTGTCCTCAATGTCGGTCACATTGCGCGCATAGACGACCGCGTCTTCGCCATAAGTGCTGCGCAGCAAGCGAAACAGAGTGTCGAACACCATGACCGGTCTGAAATTTCCGATGTGGGCGCGATTATAGACGGTCGGTCCACAGACATACATGGTCACACGGGACGGATCTTGGGGTTCAAAGAGGCGCTTTTCGCGGCTCAGCGTATCGTAAAGGCGGATCGACATGTCGGGCTCATCTGTTGGGAAAAAGGGTATAGCGAAGTCGGCTAAGACGGTCGGGTCTTAGCCGCAAATACAGCTGCAACAGATGATGCGACGGGGCATCGCGCGCTCCTTTAAGCTGGCGATGACATAGGCCGCGATGATCGATTTGGCAATGCTCAGATTAAAACTGAACCTAGAGTTCGCCGAGTTCGATCAAAGAATTGGTGCTGGCCAGGATCGCGTCTTTCGCCGGGATATAATCTATCCCTAAAACAGACTTCGATTTCTGATTGGTAAAGCCGCGATGTTTGCCGAGCTCGGGCACGATCTGTTTCAAGGTCGGATTGACCACGGTCAACATCTTTACGAGCCAGCTCGGCAGCTCGCCTTTGGGGAGTTTCCGATCCGGATACGCCTCGCGCAAAACCTCGCCGATTTCTGTGAAGGTCAAGACCCGCTCGCCGACAATGAAGCGCTCGCCCGCGGCTTCTGGTTTTTCCATCGCAGCCACATGCGCCGCAGCGACATCGCGGACATCGACAATCCCAAATGTGAGTTTCGGGAAAGCGGGAACTTTGTTCATCATCGGCTGGGTCACGAGCTCAAGCGAGGCCGACACGTCGCCGCTCATGGCTGGGCCGAGCACGGCGACCGGATTGATGACCGAGAGCTCAAGGCCTGCGCCGTCGCCTTCAATATAGTCCCAAGCCGCCTTCTCAGCGATCGCTTTGGAGCGCGTATAGGCGGTGTTATCTTTGATATTGTCAGGGTTCGACCAGTGACTTTCATCCAAGACATCTGGTCGGCTGTCGCCCCAACCATATCCAACCGAGGCAAAGGATGAGGTCATCACCGCGCGCTTCACGCCTGCCGCTTTGGCTGCCTTCAAGGCACGTAGCGCCCCTTCTTTGGCTGGGATGATCAACTCATTCGGGTCTTTGGGCAGGTTGTTGGGGATTGGCGAGGCGAGATGCTGCAGATAGGTCACGCCCTCCATCGCTTCGGCCCAGCCTTCATCCTGGGTGAGGTCGGCGCTGACCAACTCAATCTCGATCGGCTTGCCAGCATAAGCACTTAAAGTCGCGTTCAATGCGTCGGCCTTACTGGCCGAACGGGCCGTGCCGCGCACCTCATAGCCTTTGTCGACAAGCGCGAGAATTGTGTGTGATGCGATAAAGCCGGTCGCACCGGTGACCAAAACTTTTGTCATACGAAGCCCTCTGCAGTTTAGAAAACAATGAACGATTTGTTCGTCATTCACAAGAGCGTCCTGCTCACGATTTCATTTTTGCGTTCCGCCGCTCACGCCAGCCAATATAGAGGGTCGAAATCACGATGATGGCCGCGCCGACCCAAACACTGACACCCGGAATGAGGCGAAACACCCAAAAATCTGCCACTGCCGACATTGGCAATCTCAGATAATCGATCGGCGACAAGAAGGACGCATCGCCAATGCTCATGGCGTAGATGAAGCAGAATTGCGAGGCGAAACCAAAGGCGCTCATCGCCGCTATAAGTCCCCAATCCTGCAAGGAAACATCATGCCAAAAGATAAAAAGAAAGGGCGCCAATAGGATGCTTGAAAACAGGTTCGCGTAAAGCAGTAGCACCATGGAGGGCAACTCGGCGGTTAAAAATTTTACCATCACGATGGCCGCCGCCAGGCTGAAGGCACTGATCAGGGCGACCAGACTGCCAAGATCGAAACCGGTCAAATCGAGCGCGCCCGGCTGCCAAAAGAAGAACAGGCCCGGCATCACCATAATCAAAACGCCGAGAAAGCCAACGACCAAAGCGGCCCATCGATGCGGCCCGACAAATTCACGCAAGGCCAGCGCCGCCAGCAAGGTCACAAACAAAGGACGGGTAAAGCTGATCGCATTGAACTGCGCCAAGGTTAGAGTGAAGAAATCTGACACCGCCACGATGGCGAGCGTAAACCCAAGCGTTCCGAACAGGCTCCGTAAGACGAGCAGCCAGGGCCGCTTGGTTTTCATTTTAGAGAACCCGATCATCGCAACGAAGGGCAGCGCGAGAGTCAGGCCCAAAAACGCCCGCCAGAAGGCCAGGAAAACCGGATGAACATCTGCGGAGAGAAGTTTGTTCAGCAACAGGTAAAAGGTAAAACCAACACCTGATAAGACCATAAGCAGCGCGCCCTGCAGGTTGCCTGACAGCTTCGGCTTTTTAACGTCTTCGTAACCGGATGCTTCCCCCTTATCCGTCATGTCCCGTTTCTCCGCAGCCGATCTTGACGCTATAGACCGCCTTTGGCGGTCAGTTCCAGCGGATCATGTTTGGACCGGCTGGTCGGCGAGTGGTGAGTTTCCAGAAGAAGTTACCCTGTACCGTACACAGGCGCACTGGCGCCGCTTTCCCTTACGCAAGTCAAACGACGAATTTGTCCTGTTTGATGATCGTGGGACCGAGGTCGCAAGATCAACCACGCCCGCTGAACTCTTGCGACAAGTTGAGGCGATTCCCGGCCTGATCGGCTGAGTTGAATCTGCCCTCACCCCTCGACTTCGCTCAGAATAAAGTCGTTGCAAAAGCCTCCTTAACTGCCCTGACCGCCCCGCATGGCTTCGGCCATTTGCTGGGCTTGTTCAGGCGTAATGCCGAGCGCGTCGAGGATCGGCCCGCCCAGCTCCTGATTCCAGCTGTGCGGGGGCCCAACAGTGATCCCGCCATCGACGACGAATTCGCCGCCGGTCACAAACCCGGCCGCATCTGAACTCAAGTACGCCGCCATTTGCGCAATATCGTGGCCTTGTCCGGTGCGCCCGATTGGCTGCATCGCGCCACCCGCTTGCGCCACCATTTCGGCCATTTGATCGGCCTGCTCACGGGGTAATCCGAGTGAGGCCCCGAAGATCGATGTGGCGATGAACCCGGGCAAAATCGCGTTCACCCGGATCTTGTGTTTCGACAATTCTGCCGCCGCGAGTTTCGAAAAGTGCGCGACCGCTTTCTTGGCGACCGAATAGGTGACTGGGGCATAACCGGCGCAAATCGCTGAAATCGATGACGTGTTGATGACGCTGCCACCACCGCGCGCAACCATATGTGGCACCGCAAAATGGGTGCCCGCAAAAACCGATTTTAAAAGCAGGTCCATGGTGAAGTCATAGCCTTCAAGATCAAGCTCCTCGACCGTGCTGGAAGTTCCGCCACTCCCGGCATTGTTCCAGAGAATGTCGATGCCCCCAAACTGGTCTGTCGCAGATTTCATCAGCGCTTCCAGCTCTGCCATGTTGGTCACGTCGCAATGCTGATAGGCAACTTTATCGCCGCCAAACCGAGCGACGAGCGCTTCGCCTTTATCATCTTGTACGTCCGATGCGACAACGCGCGCGCCCGCCTCGACGAAGACTTCGACCCCCGCAGCGCCGATGCCGCTGGCCGCGCCCGTAATGACGGCAATTTTTCCGGATAGATCTGTCATGCCTTCCTCCCGATGTTTTGCTTTTCAGCATGGGGCGGGATCAGGGCTCAATCGTCAAGGCACGCCGCCGCGTTAATCGCCTGCTGACAAGGTTTGGCAAGGCGAGCTGTTACCAGATGGTCTTTCATTCACACCAACACGAGGATCCTCATGACACACACTCCCGCACACTTCGCCTGCTGGTTCGAAATCCCGGTCACGGACCTGGAAGCGTCCAAAGCCTTTTACGGGACCGTTTTCAATATGCATCTTGAGACTGATAATACGGGACCCAACCCCTTGGTCATGTTCCCTGTCAGCGATGATGCCCAAGGCGTCTCTGGTCACCTTTACCCAGGACAGCCCTCTGCAGACGGATCCACGGTCCATCTTGTTGTACCGGACTCCCTCGCCGCGACGCGCGAACGGGTTGAGGCCGCAGGGGGTAAAGTTGAGTCTGATGCCATCGAAATTCCCTCTGGCCAATTCTGTTACGCCCGTGATCTGGACGGTAATTCGATCGGTTTGTTCGAGTTTAAGTAGGGTCGCAGCACGAGGCGCACAGGCCGTAAAAATCCTGGTCTGTGCGCAGTGCTTGACTCTTGGCCGCTAATCCTGTTTTAGACGCCGCTTCAGGACGGGTCGGTGTGGTGCTGCCGTTGCAATCGCCTCTTACACACGGTTTGAGGCCAGCCCACGTCAAAAATTGAGGTCTAATATGTCACGTCGTCACTCGGCGAAGTACAAGATTGATCGCCGTGTTGGCGAGAACATCTGGGGACGCCCCAAATCACCCGTTAATAAACGCCCAAACAAGCCAGGACAGCACGGCCCGAACCGCCGCGGCAAAGTCTCTGACTTCGGCATGCAGCTGATGGCCAAGCAGAAACTGAAGTTTCACTATGGTGACATCACTGAGAAACAGTTCCGCGCGACCTTCGTCGAAGCGGCCCGCCGCAAAGGCAACACTGCCGAGAACCTGATCGGTCTGCTCGAGTCGCGTCTCGACGCTTTCGTGTATCGCTCCAAGTTCGTGCCGACCATTTTCGCGGCGCGCCAGTTCGTCAATCACGGCCATGTCGTTGTAAACGGCGTGAAGACCAATATCGGCTCTTATCGCCTGAAGCCGGGCGACGTGGTGCAAGTTCGCGAAAAGTCTCGCAACATGGCGCTGGTCCTGGAAGCCCTCGGCTCACCAGAGCGCGACTTGCCGGAGTACATTGAGGTCGACCCCAAAGCGATGACCGCAACCTTTGTGCGGATGCCAGAATTGTCTGATGTCCCTTATCCGGTGCAAATGGAACCGGCTCAGGTCGTCGAATACTATTCTTCATAAGCAGTCTTCTGCTTGCCAAAGTTAAAGAGCCGCGCTGTCATGGCGCGGCTTTTTTAGTGTTTGGTCAGGAGGGCAGGGCGTGACACATCCAAAAATCTCAGAGGTCCGAAACGCGTTGCTCGCCACGCCTGGGAAACCGTTCAAGCTGGCGGCGCGCGACTCTGGCGATCGCTCACTGTTCCCAGACAAGAAGGAAGCGCGCGTTAGCTTGAAGAAAGATGCCGCGGTCATCAATGAGCTGCAGGATAAGCTCTATGCCAATCGCGACCGGGCTCTTCTAGTCGTGCTGCAAGGTATGGACACGGCGGGGAAAAGTGGTGTCATCCGCAACGTCTTTGCAGATACCAGCCCGCTGGGACTGCAAGTCGAAGCCTTCAAAGCCCCGAGCAAAACCGAACTGGCGCATGACTATCTTTGGCGCATTCATCAAGCGATTCCGCGCAAAGGACGGATCGGCATTTTTGATCGCTCACACTATGAAGATGTGCTGGTCGTACGGGTTCGAAACTTCGCGCCCGCGGACAGGGTCGAACAGCGCTATGAGCAAATCAATGCGTTTGAGAAGCATCTGACCGAGAATGGCGTCACCATCCTCAAATTCATGCTGAATGTTGGGTATGAAGAGCAGGGGATCCGACTTCGCGAACGCCTCACAGAAGAGCACAAACTTTGGAAATTCAATCCGGGGGATCTCGAAGATCGAAAACTCTGGCCGCATTTCATGGACGCTTATGAAACCGCAGTGCAACGCTGCTCAACCGAACATGCGCCTTGGTATATTGTGCCGGCGGACAGTCGGACTCGCCGAAATGCAATGATCGCCCGGATCGTACGCGGCACGTTGGAGGATATGAACCTCTCCTGGCCAGACCCGGGCAATCGATTGGAAGACTTCGACTTTGATTAGCCGCGGATGGAGACCGTCCCGCCACTGGATTTATCCGTCGTGACATCTATCGGACTGCCATAGACATCAACATCAGCACCGCTAGAGACATCCGCCTCGACACGGCCGGTCACGTGGATCGCAATGTCGGATCCGCTCGATGCGTCGGCTTCGCCGTTTTGGCAAACCAAGTCGCGAGCGTCGATGTCAGACCCAGATGAAGAATCGGCTCGAACGGTCGTGCAGGTTCCGGACACAGACGCGTCTGAACCGCTGGAGGTTTCGATAACGACTACACCGCCCTCAACTCCTGTCACGGTAACATCCGCGCCAGAAGAGACATCGATGGAAATCCGCTCACCAGACATGCTGCGACCCGATACATCTGAACCAGAAGACGCCTCGACTTCGCTGATCACTGGCGCCGTCACGGTGATGCCATAGCGCTGGCGACGATTGTTCCAGCCCCAATTGTTCTTTTTGCGCTTCAGAACGAGCGTGTCGCCTTTGACCAAAACATCGATATCGCTGAAATCACCTTTTGAATTCTCTACCGTGACGGATTGGGTCCCGCCCTCAGTGAAAGTCAGGTCGAGCCCCGCAGAAATATCGATTTTGGTGAATGAACCAACATCAAAAGTACGAGTCTCTGCATTGGCGGTACCGGCCAAGCCAAGAGCGATGAGGCCTGCGGCCGTGAAAGTGCGGATCATGGGTATTGCTCCGAAAAATGTTGCTGATAATCCTGAACGCAGAGTTTCTGTATATATCGAAAAACAATAAGTCAACGCCTTTTGACTACAAATGTGGTCTTTGTTCTTTCGCGGCCTAGCGACGGACTCCGCCCGCCGACGCGTTAGACCTGCAGATTTGTTTATTGTGAGCACGATATGAAAACCAAAAGTTTGAGTTTGCTGGTCTTGTTTTGCGCTGCTTGTTCAGGCGGTAACGACTCAAGCCCAACACCGATCCAACCTGCAATGGTATCTCCGCCGCCGCCTCCAGCGCCGCCTGCGACGACGAGCAACAGTCTCGAATCGGAGACGGATGTGATCTATGGCAGCGGCTTAGTTCAAAACAGCGCCGCCAATCTCTTTCTGGATATCTATCAGCCGGAGGGGGAATGTACGGAACTGCGGCCATTTATCGTGGGCATTCACGGTGGTGGCTTCACCGGTGGTTCCAAGAGCAGCAGTCCTTGGGTGACCAATATGGAGGCGGCTGCAGAGCGCGGCATCGCTGGCCTCTCCATAGACTATCGCCTGGTCAGGGACCTGCCGGTTGTCTCGGCAGAGTTTCAACCCCTATTGGATGATCTCAACACAATGGCGGATCGGCTCAACCTTGAGGATCGCCAACGCGATCAGCTAAACGCTGCGGTCGCCGCTTTCGAAGACACCGTGACCGCGATTGAATGGGCGCGCGACAATGCGGAGGAGCGCTGTCTCGACATCAATCGCTTCGGGATTTGGGGTTCATCGGCGGGAGCGATCACCACGTTGCATGTCGCCCATGCGCTCGATGACTATTTCATAGATCGTCCAGAACCGCTCGTCGCCGTCGATTATTGGGGCAGCCTCTTTCTAGACGGTCTGGTCGATGCCGACGGCCCACCAATTTACATATTGCATGGCACGAATGACAGCACGCAGGTCTATGAAGACACAGCCATCCCACTCGCCGCGGAAGCCGAAGCTTTAGGATTGCCTTACACCTTCTATACGATAGAAAATGGACCCCATGGCTTTGGCAGCGTCGATCCAGACAGGGTTCAAATCAATGGCCGCGACCCGCTCGATGTGACCCTCGACTTTATTGAAGCTCACCTCACGGGGGGCACGCCGCTTTATGAGGTTCAAACGGTGGTGCGGACGCCTTAGTCTATCTTGAACGTCGACGAGACGGCTTCGACCAGATCCAGCATTTCCCCAATTTGCTGGATGGCAAGGCGCACCGCTGCATCGCCGCTCAAACCGGTATCTTCGCTTGTCAGATCGAACCGGTTTGGTCCTTCTACGGCAACAACAAGATGCTCTGCTTGCGCCGTGGCCCGAACTTGCTCGCCGTGCGCGAGGTCGAGCATGCGCGCCATAACATCTGGGGTAAACACAAATCGGGCTTCAACTTGATCGTTTGAGCGGACGCGGAATTTCTCTTCGAACTCCGACGATTCCAACCTGACCTTCTCCAAGCGTTCGGCTTCGCCAGGCTTATGCCAATCGACTTTGCGCGAGCGGATTTGTGTGGTGCCGTATAGCGCCCGTGGAAGTTTCAGCACGAGCAAAAGCGCATGCTCAGCCGGGTATGTCGTCCCATCATCCGTGCGACGTGCAGCTCGAACCACTTCAAACGCATCAAAGGCCAAGCCGCCATGCTGCCCAGAGAATCCGTCCTCCAAGCGGGTCATCCCCGTTTCGCGCGCTTTTTTCGTCTCTTCATCTGCGGCTCCAATATGGATCACCGTGACCAATTCAACCAAGCCTGACGAACGGGCGGCGGCGACGGCCTCTTCCTGGCCGCTGTGTGCGTCGAGGGCTTCCAGCAGCTTGCCAAAACTTCCTTGAAACAGACCTTCCTGGCTTTGTTGCCGAACAATGCCTTGTCCGCCCCCGGGGGCTGCGACGTAACTAAGACTGAGATGGCCCGCGATCGGCTCGAACACAGATTGTCGAAACTCCAGATCTGCAATGGTCCGCGTGACAAACCGCTCCGCAATTTTCGCAATGGCGGGTTTTGCCAGGAAGAAAATCACGACCACGGCAATGATGAAGCCAACAATGTGGAGCGCCGACGTTAAAACGAAGATCAAGAGCAGGCTGAAGCCCCCGGTTACGCAGCCACCGCCATAGAGCGCATTGATTGGGTTTTGTTCGGTCAGGCGCGGCTTGGCTTCGGCGAGACGTGGTAACACCTCTTTTTCAGCAATGGCGTGCAGCCCGGCAAACCCATCACGCCGTTCCAATTCTGTCCACGATTTCGGCGATGATGTGCTGGCGCTCATCCATGTCCCCTTGCCTGTCGGATCTAGAAGACACTAGCTTTTGGCGCGCGAAAAAAAAGCCCGCATCCAAGGATGCGGGCAATTTCTATTCCGTTGCCGATTGGCAAGAGACTTACACGAAGCCCTTGAACTTGTCTTTGAAGCGCGACACCCGGCCACCGCGGTCGAGGTTCGCATTGCGATCTCCGGTCCAGGCGGGGTGTGAGCTTGAGTCAATGTCGAGGACGAGCTTGTCGCCTTCGCTGCCCCACGTTGAGCGGGTTTGATACTCCGTCCCGTCAGTCATAACGACGGTGATGAAGTGATAATCTGGATGGCCTTCGGCTTTCATCGCGGGGTGCCTCTTTGATCTGGTGCGGGACGATTACTGACCGGCCCTGAAATCTCGAAAGCGCGGACATACAGGAACCACGCAGCATGCGCAAGACAATTGAGTCAGGCGCAGCGACGACACGGGCGCTGCCAGATCTGACAGTGGCACCCGGGTGGAGGTTTTGATTTCTTTGCTGGACCAAATTGGAGGCCCGCAATGCATCTCAAAGCGCTCTCAGTGCCGAGCCTTATGGCCGCCTCGCTGATCATGAGCGCTCCTATGGCAGATGCAGCGTGCGATATCTCGCAAACCAAATGCGCCAAGAAGGGCGCGATCTGCAGCATCAAGTTTCACAGTCTCGTGGAGGCCGAGCAGATACCAAGGAACAATACGGGCTTAGTCCAATCCGCGTCGCGCATCGTCATCAGAGTGAAAGCTCTGGAGGATGGTGGGGCTGCAGCGGGGATCCCGCTGGTCATTCTTCCCGGCGCGACAAAGCCGATGCTTTTCGAAACGCACGCGCGATTGAAGTTCGACAAAATTAGGATCTCGGCGCCTTTGATCAAAGCCATTTCCAGCAGCACGATGAGCTGCGCCGAGGTGCAAGCGGTCCTGAATGGAAATGCGAGGTGCAGCGTCTTTCACGGATCTCCCCCCGGTGGGCGGCAAAATCATGAATTCGGGCTCGGCTATCAGTGCGATGGCGGAAAAGTGAGCGGCCCCCGTTGATGGCTCTTCGTTGCTCCCGAGTTTTCCAGAAAGGATTGCCCCGATGAAATCACATGTTTTGATGGCCAGTATGGTCATTGCGAGCCTGGCCACTTTCGCCGCTCCAACCGCCAGCGCGGCGTGCAACATCTCCGATACGAAATGCGCAGTGAATGGCGGCAAGTGCAACATCAAATTCCGCAACCGGACCGGTGATTCCAGTGGCTCGGATGGTAGCTCTGACCTCAATCAGACCTACTCAGCGCAAACCGTCATTGTCAAAGCCCGCAAGAGCAATGGCAACAAAGCTGGCAACAAACTGTCCATCGCGGCCGGCGCCAGTAAGACCATGAATATCGAGAAGAAGGCCAATAAGGACTTCCAGGACATTCAGATCTCATCTCAGGACTTTGGCGACAGCGTCAGTAAAGTCACCATGTCCTGCCAGGACGTGAAGGCGGTGCTGAACGGCAATGGCACCTGCAAAGTCTTTCACGGTCTACGCAATGTCTCCAAAGGCGGGTTCAATTTTTACCTCGGCTATCAGTGTGACAGCGGCAATGTCGGTGGCCCCAATTGAGTAAACTGATCCCCTATTATCTCGGAGTTGTTCGATGAAACCTCACACCCTCATGGCCAGTCTCGCGGTCGCATTCGCGGGCACGATTGCCGCGCCTGAAGCGCGCGCGGATTGCGACATCACGGCAAATGACTGCTTCAAAAATGGCAAATGCAATATCAAGTTTCGCAATATGACTGCCGAGACCAGCGGGTCGAGCAGTAAGACCAAGCTGACGCAACGCAGCATGGCGCAGATCATCCGCGTCAAAGCGGCCAAGGATAATGGCAATTCGGCTGGCAACATTCTCAACATCGAGTCTGGCACCAGCAAGACGATGAATCTTGGAAAGAAATACAATAAGGACTTCGCCAAGATCCGGATTTCAGCCCCGACGTCGGCCGTGACCGACGGCGTGACCATGAACTGCGCGGACGTGAACAAGGTCCTTGCTGGCAATGGCACGTGCAAAGTCTTTTACGGCTTCCGGACCAATGCCAACGACACAGTCGTCAATCAGCTCGGATACCGATGCGATGGCGGGAAAGTCCAAGGCCCGGCGAAGTAATTTCCCCACAGAGCGACACCCCCTCAGCCTTTAAAATCTAGGAGAATCCTATGCGCCCCTACATATCCGTATCCGCTTTTATCGTGGGAACCGCGCTCACTTTCGCAGCGCCGACGGCAAGCGCCGAGTGCGACATTTCACAGACCAAATGCGTCGTGAATGACGGCAAGTGCAATATCAAGTTCCGCAATGTGACGGACAAGAGCGGCGGCTCTGCTGGCGGCACGATACTGACCCAGAAATCATCCGCCCAAATCATCCGGGTCAAAGCCGCCAAAAACAATGGCAAAGCCGCTGGCAACATCATCAATATTGAGTCTGGCACCAGCAAGACAATGAACCTGGACAAAAAGCGAAAAAGGGTTTCGACAAGATCCGGATCTCGTCACCGACTTTGGCGTCCGTGAGCGGTGTGACGATGAGTTGCGAGGATGTGAAAGCCGTCCTGAACGGCAATGGCACGTGCAAGGTTTTCAACGGCGTGACGTCGAAGATGGCGAACAGTTTGTCGCCTCAGCTCGGCTATGATTGCGACGGCGGTTCGGTCAAAGGCCCACAATGATGGTCGACCGGCTTGCCAGCTCCTCCAGACGATGGAGGCTTAGATGAAACCCCACACGCTGATGGCTAGCCTAATGATATGCCTGATGGCAGGGGTCGCTGCGCCTTCCGCCAGCGCGGATTGCGATATCACGGACACCAAGTGTTATCAGAATGGCGGCAAGTGCAACATTAAGTTCCGAAATGTGACGTCGCACACGAATGGCTCTGGCGCCAATACAGCGCTCAGACAGCAAAGCTCTGCCCAGATTATCCGCGTCAAGGCCGTCAAGGATAATGGCAACGCCGCGGGTAACATTCTCAATATTGAAGCCGATACCAGCAAGACCATGAACTTGGACAAGAAGTTCAAGAAGGATTTTGCCTGGATCCAGGTGTCATCCCCAACCATGTCCTCGGTCGATGGCGTGACGTTGAGCTGCTCAGAGGTGAAAATCGTCCTGAACGGCAATGGCACCTGCAAAATCTTCAATGGTGCGCTGCATCAAGGCGGCCTCAATTACGATTACCAGCTCGGCTATCGCTGCGATGGCGGCACGGTCAAAGGCCCGAAATGATGATCGCCCGGCTTTCCAATTCTCATAGTCAATGGAGGGTTCCAATGAACCGGCATGCTCTAGGCGCAAGTCTGGCCATCACACTTATAAGCGTACTCGCAGTGCCAGCCGCCAGCGCGGATTGCGATATTCGCGAGACCAAATGCTATCAGAATGACGGCAAGTGTAACATCAAGTTCCGCAATCGAACCGGCGATATGGGCGGATCGGATGGGGATTCCTATCTGGACCAACGCAGTTCTGCCCAAATCATCCGGGTCAAAGCCGCCAAAGATAATGGAAATGCCGCTGGCAACATCCTCAATATCGAGGCTGGCTCCTCCAAGACGATGAACTTGGACAAGAAATACAAAAAGGATTTCGCCAAGATCCGGATTTCCTCTCCGACCCTTAGCGATGTCGATGGCGTGACGATGAATTGCGCGCATGTCGTACAAGTCCTGAACGGCAATGGCACGTGCAAAGTCTTTTACGGAATCAGAGAGCGCTTCGACGACCGCAAGTACAAGTATCAGCTCGGCTATCAATGCGACAGCGGCAATGTCGGCGGGCCGAACTGACGCCTGCGTGACGTCCCGGGCGTCCAACAAGAAGAGGTTTCGAATGAAACATCACATCCTATTCTCCAGTCTATCCGCGGCGCTTATCGGCGCGTTCTCGGCCCCAATTGCCAGTGCCCAGTGCGATATTTCGCAAACCAAATGCGCGCTGAATGATGGCAAGTGCAATATCAAATTCATCAATGAAACCGGCCTGACCGGTAAGGACAAGGGCACGAATTTAGACCGAACCTCGTCGGCCCAAACCATTCGGGTCAAAGCTCTGAAAGAGAATGGCAACACCGCCGGTAATGCCCTCAGCATCAATGCGGGGGCCAGCAAGACGATGAACCTGGACAAGAAGGCGAATAAGAATTTCGACCGGGTCCGGCTCTCGTCGCCAACGATGGGCAGAGTCTCCGGCTCCACCCTGAACTGCGCCTCGGTTCAAGCGGTCCTCAACGGCAATGGGACGTGCAAGGTCTTCCACGGCGAACCGCCCTATGGAGCTGAATCCGTTGAGTACCAGCTCGGCTATCGCTGCGATAGCGGCAAGGTCTCAGGGCCAACCGGATGACGATCGCAGACCCTAATCCCCGACAAAGCATACCATCCAAGGAGGCCTCTATGCGCACCCGAATGACCCTATCGACTGTCCTCGTCAGCGCCGCGTTTAGCCTTGCTGCGCCGATCGCGAGCAGTGAGCCGTGCGATATCTCGCAAACCAAATGCGTCGTGAATGACGGCAAATGCAATATCAAGTTCCGCAATGTGACCGGCCAGTCGAGCGGCTCTGGGAATGGCACAGATCTCAGCCAGAGATCCTATGCGGTGACGATCAAAGTCAAAGCCAAGAAAGACAATGGCAACACCGCGGGCAATGTCCTCTCCATCGACGCGGCCGCCAATAAGGCGATGAACATCGATAAAAAAGCGAACAAAGACTTCAAGAACATCAAAGTGACCTCTGTGAGCAATCGAACGATTGCGCCGGTCACTTTAAACTGCGAGGCGGTGAAAGCCGTGCTGAACGGCAACGGCACCTGCAAGATCTTTCATGGCCTACGAGGGGATTTCGCGGACTCGTTTGATTATCGGCTCGGCTATAATTGCGACGCTGGCAATGTCGCGGGGCCGGGCTGATTGAGCGCCCGAGTAGGCGCAATCTCTGCACGTCAATTTGCAGGGCGGCGGGTCTTCCGCATTGGCGCGTTATGAACGGGTTCCATCATCGGCTACCCCAGACGCTAATTCTGGATCGAGATAGTCGGCAGTAATCCGCTTGTCCGCTTTCTCGAGCCGCCATGTGTAAAAAGCAAATGCCATCCAGCCGAGATGAAACGCAATTCCAGAGGACAGCGCGAGCCAGCCAGGGATCGGGCCGATATGCGCCCTGAAAAGAAACTCATCCCAAGAGCTTACATCGGAGGGGTGCATGCCAATCTTGGCATAATAAGCGGCGCCCTGGATGGCGAACAACCAGCCATAATTGCGGCGCAAGCGTCGGCCAATCGCACGCATGGCCGAGATACGGTGCCGGGGACGCATATAATCGTCCGACAACGCGGTGCCTTTATCGAGCGGAATTTGCGCGCCTTTGCCTCGCAGGATCGGCACATAATTGGTGATTTCGATCATCCGCGCGCGGAACTTCCAGACGTAAAAGTAGCGATAGCGCCGGGCTTCCAGAATCAGGAACATGGCCGAGAGCAGACCGACCAGAACAATCGGCAGCGGGGAGGCTTGCTCGTTCGCAAAACTGACCGAAAAGGCAATCCCCGTCGATACGACCGCCCAATTGGTCGTCATGTCGAGACGTTGTCGCCAGATCGTCGAACGGTAGATTTCCGCGCGATACAAGTGTGCCAGGGCACCGACTTCGGCGCTGCCACAAATCGCTTCGGGTGGGTCCTGGTCCAGCTCCATCATAGGTTTGGTATAAGCTGAATCGCTCAGCCGCCAATCTCGGTTTTCACGATGGGACAATAACCATACTCGAGAATCGCGCGATATCCGTCCAAGACTCGGCGCACCTCGCGCGTATCTTCATCCATATCGATGTCTCTGACACGGGGAAGTAAGGACATGCCATTCCCCGCGATTCGCGCCTGCCAAAACGCATAGCGAATGCTCCGCGGCGCATCGGTACGCGCTATCGCTTGATCCAAAAGCGCCCGGTCGCAGCGCGCCATTGCCAATTCTGCAGCCGCATGCGCAAGGCTCGGTCGCTCAAACTTCGACGCAGAATTTGATATCGAAAGCAGCGCCTGATTCAAACGCAAAGCTGCTGCGGGATTCGAAGATCGAAAGTGCTTACCCGCGGCAAGAAGGACATCGCCGCGACCGAAACTCAAAGGCGCTGCACGCGCTTCCGCGCGGGCGATGAGACCCTCAACGCCTTCGGCTTCCAGGAGAGGCTCCGCTGTTCGCCAGCCGTAATCGGGATAGGGCGCGAGCCGATTGGCAGAGCTTTCAAATCTGGTTTCCCAAAACCGCTCGAGCTCGGGCTCTTCGGAAAGTTGCGCGAGTTCCAAAAACTGTGAGGCGAGGCGCTCACGTTTTTCGATCGGCAGGACCAGCGCCGCACTCCAGGCAGCATCAAGAAGACACGCCGTTTCGGATTTCGCGCATGACTGCGCCGTTGCTGAGAAACTCAGGGCAAAACCCAACAGTGCTGTGACGAGCCATTTCATAGTCATCGCTTAGCCTCTGAAAAGTGAATAGAAGCTGAGTAGGTCTATCGAAACAGAAGCTTAGCCCCGACCGCGATAAGGTGCCACTCCCGTTTCCGGGACATACAACGACTCTGGAACGGCCCCCGTTTGCCAGAAAACATCGATCGGAATACCACCGCGCGGGTACCAATAACCGCTAATGCGGAGCCAACGTGGGGACAGAAGGTCCGCGATTTCTTTTCCCACGCGCAACGTACAGTCTTCATGAAATCCACCATGATTTCGGAAACTGGTGAGGAACAGCTTTAAGCTCTTGCTTTCGACTAACCAGTCAGCTGGCGCATAATCGATGACCAAATGTGCGAAATCGGGCTGGCCGGTCACCGGACACAGCGAGGTGAACTCTGGCGCGACAAAACGGGCGAGATAAAGCGTGTCCGGATGCGGGTTCGGTACACGTTCGAGCTTTGCCTCATCGGGAGATGTTGGCGCGGCGATTTGCTGACCGAGCTGATCAAGGCCCTGGTAAATGTCCTTGTCTGCCATCGCCTAGCCTCCGAACGTTGGGATCAAGTCAAAGCGCATACCGATATAGAGGAAGTATGCGGTGAGCAGAATACCGCCTTCCCAGCGCGCCAGTTTTCGACCCGTAAACGCGAATACGAGCAGCAGGAAGACCGACAAGAATATCGCTCCCATGTCCGTCCAGGTCACCATGCTGGCCGCCTGTCCGAACTGCATCGCCGCGATCTCCAGAGGCACGCCGGCAGCCCCCGTCTCGATCAAGGAAAACGGGAATACGATCGCGGATACACCGAGGATGCCGAGAATGTTGAATACATTCGATCCAAGAACATTGCCGAGAGCGACATCAGCCTTGCCCTTACGAGCAGCGACAACCGACGTGACCAGCTCCGGTAAGCTCGTACCGATGGCAACAATTGAAATCCCGATCACTGTTTCTGAAACACCAAGCAAACGCGCAGCGTCTGAGCCGCCTTCAACGAGAAAACGCGCGCCAAAGATGACGCCGACAATCCCGCCGACCGTCATAACGATGGCGAGCCAGATGGGATCATCGTGTTCAAATTCCTCAGCTTCCTCAACATGCATGCTCGCAGCCGCGCTATTCGCGCGGCGGTCAAGGACAATTGAAACGATGAGGTAGGCGACCAGCAAGACTGTGAAGGCAATCCCTGTCGTACGGGTAAAGGCGTCAAACCAGACGATCACCGCAAAAAGAATGGTGACCGCAATCATGAAGGCCCCATCGCGCGCCAGAGCGGCCGGATTGGTTGTGATTGCGCGGACAAAGGCCGCTGCACCGATCACGAGCATGATGTTTGCGACATTTGAACCAATCACATTGCCGATTGAGAGACCGACCGCGCCTTCACTCAGCGCCTGCAAGCTGGTGACAAGTTCGGGTAAGCTGGTGCCAAACCCAACCAGGGTCAGACCGATGACGAGCTCAGACATACCGACTTTGCGAGCGATCCCGACTGATCCTCGCACCAACGCTTCGCCGCCAATAAACAGCAAAACGAATCCACCGAGGATCAAGACCGCCATCATCATGAAATTTCGCTCCCAGGGGTTAGGCGCTCATATGGACACCCTTGCCAACTTGTCAAAGCGGGTAAATGATTTTGCATCTGATAAATAGCCCCAGGGAGAGTCGAATGCAGTTACGTTTGATAGTGTTAGGGTGCGCATTGGCGATTGCTTCATCTGCCTGCACCACGAATCCAAACAGCGAAGCAACACCGCTAACCGAACAGTACGCCTCTGAACAAGATCGCATCCTAGGCGTTCTTGCGAGCCAGCAGGCGGCCTGGAATGCAGGCAATATTGATGGGTTTATGGAGGGGTATTGGCCGTCTCCAGACCTTCGGTTTGGGTCCGGCGGGTCCGTGACCAAAGGCTGGCAAGACACGCGCGACCGGTACAAAACGAACTATAGCGACCGAAGCTTGATGGGCTCACTTTCCTTTGATGAGCTATACGTCACAGTGCTCAGCGATGACGCTGCCGTCGTCCATGGAGCCTGGGCGTTAGAGAGAGCAACGGATCAACCGTCCGGTCTGTTCACACTCGTATTCCGGAAATTCGATGGCGAATGGAAAATCGTCAGCGACACCACCACGTCCGCGGATTGATCATGACCCTTCCTCGCATCCGACAACTTGTTTTCGCGTCGTATGAACAGGATGACATTGCCCGCCTGCGACACATCCTGGACCTCGGTGAAGGGTTTGTAGACCCCGGTGTCCGGGTCTTTGGACTGACCAATGGTGTGTTTGCCTTGGGCGATCAATTCCTCGAAATAGTTGTCCCAACTGAAGAGAATACAGCGGCGGGTCGGTTTCTCGACCGGGCTCAGGGAATAGGCGGCTATATGGCGATTTTCCAAACGGACGATCTCGCCGGCGTTCGATCGAGAGCCGATTCCGCACAGATCCGGCGCGTTTGGGACATTGATGTCGAAGACATTTCCGCCAGTCATTTGCATCCCGCAGATATTGGCGCTGCAATTGTCTCGATCGATGAAGCGCGCCCAGCTGCTTCGTGGCGCTGGGGCGGCCCGAACTGGCAAAAAAATGCGAAACCGGGGGGTCTACGGGGTGTAGAAATCAGCGCCATTGATCCGCGAGGCATGGCCGCGCGATGGGCGTCTATTCTCGGGGTCATCGCAAGCGAGGTGGGGCACGCAGTCTGGTCCGTACCAACCGCTGACGGGGCCCTTCAATTTGTTCCGGGTGATCGAGACGGCATGACATCGTATACGCTGGCGCATCCTGATCCAGCGGGCTGCGTGCGCCGCGCGCAAGACCTGGGGTGTTCCGCACAGGAGACAAGCTTCCACTTCTCAGGTGTGAAGCTTTCTCTCGTCGCAGATTGATCCAATTCGTTTCAGCGCTAAAACGCTCAAAGAGATTCGCCTGAGTGGGGCGCTAGCCAAAGGTTGATGCGATGAAACAAGGAACGCTCGATCTCGAGACCAGCAATTCGCGCATTGAAAGTTTCATTGAAGGCAAGCTGTTTCGAAACTTCATCACGACTCTGATCATCGTGAATGCGGTCATCCTGGGCATCCTGACCTATGAGCGCGTGATGCCAGACAATGTTGTCGCGTCGATGAGCTGGTTCGATCAAGCGGTCACGCTCATATTTTGCGTTGAGATTGCCCTAAAGCTGTTCGTCTATCGCTTCAGTTTCTTCAAATCAGGATGGAATTGGTTTGATTTCCTCGTAGTTGGCGTCTCACTGGTGCCCGGTGGGGCCGCGTTTTCGGTCATGCGCGCGATGCGGGTTCTGCGGATCTTACGCCTGTTGCACATCGTCCCGATGATGCGGCGGATCACCGAGGCTCTGCTCAACGCCCTGCCGGGCATGGGCGCGATTTTGGCCGTTCTGGCTTTGCTGACCTATGTCGGCGCGGTTATGGCAACCAACCTGTTCGGGAACACAGACAATGAGGAGGTCCTGCAACTGTTCGGAGACTTGCCGAGCTCTGCCTATTCTCTGTTTCAGGTCATGACCATGGACGGTTGGCGTTTCGAAGTGGTCCAGAAAGTTGTCGATGATGGCAATCCGTACGCGCCGCTGTTCTTCCTGATCTTTATTTTCATCGCGAGCTTTGCCGTCCTGAACTTGTTCATCGCGCTCATCGTCGATGCGCTTGCGGCCGAACAACGCGCCGCAACCGAAGAACATCTCGACGATATCGAAGACGAAATGGACGAAGAGTTTGATTCGGCAGACAAAGAACGCGACGAAATCATAGTGCTCTTAAATGAACTCAAAGCCGAAATTGCAGAGCTTAAAGGGCAAAAGCCGAAAGCACCTTCCTGATAAAAAGGTCCCGCCAGTGGGGGACTGGCGGGACTTGGTTGGGAAGCGCGGGGTGGGGGGACGCACACTTCCCATTATAGTTAATTATGACTTGGGCCGATTTAGCCGGCTGGCAAGAGCACAGTATCGATCACGTGGATGATACCGTTAGAGGCAGAGACGTCTGCGGCCACAACGGTTGCCGTCGACCCTGGCGCGGTCAGGACAACACCATCGGTGCCATCAACGCCCAGATCACCATTCAGCGTGGTCGCGGTGATTTGCTGACCAGCAATGTCGGTCGACTTCACCTTGCCAGCGATAACGTGCAGTTTCAGAACACCTGCAAGCGCATCTTTGTTCTCTGGAAGAAGGAGGGTCTCAACAGTGCCCGCTGGCAGCGCAGCGAAGGCTTCGTCGGTCGGCGCAAAGACTGTGAGCGGGCCTTCAGCTTTAAGGGCGTCAACAAGGCCAGCAGCTTCAGCGGCAGCCAAAAGCGTACCGAAGGAACCAGCGGCAGCAGCAGTGTCGACGATGTCAGCTGTGGCTTTGGTGTAGCCTTCGCCAGCGACAGAGGTGACGTAGCTTGCGTTGGTGTAGTTAGCAGACTTTTTGGAAGAGCACTGTTCGGCGAGCGCTGGGGTGGCAAGCAGGCCGGCAGAAATCAAAAGAGTAGCGAATTTCACGGGGTATCTCCGTTACAAATTACGACCCGAACTATTTCGGCGTCGTATTAAGTACGGTATCGTATATAAAATAGTTTTCGAAATGACTCGATTTTAATGAATTATTTTCCGACGGCTTAACACGCGTGTCAGAATCGCTCATTCACACTTTTCAGAAATACGCGCTATAGGTGTGCCTATGAATCTTTGGCAACGTCTCATTGAGAGCGGGAAACGCTTGTTCGATGTCGACGTGGTGGACGAACCGGTCCCCGCGGACATTGAATGTGCGCCGGATCCGAATGATGTCGGCTTCACTGCGGCAGTCGTAGGCCTCGGCGCCAAGATGGCCAAGGCGGACGGTCGCGTCACGGATGATGAGATTATGGTGTTCTCGCGGGTCTTCCAAACAGCCCCTAAAGATGCGGCCGCAGTGCGTCGGGTTTTCAATCTCGCGCAACAGACCGTCAGAGGCTATGAGTCCTACGCGCGCAAAATTGGCCGTAAATACGCGGCGCGCCCCTGTTTGCTCGAAGGCGTGCTCGATGGCCTGTTCATGATCGCAACGGCGGACGGCGTCGTCACCGAAGACGAAGTGACTTACTTGCAGACCGTCTCGGAAGCGTTTGGCTTCTCGGACGCGACGTTTCGGCGAATCAAGGCAAGCCATATGGGCGCCGATCGCGACGACCCTTATCATATCCTGGGGGTCGCGCATGACGCCGAATTCGATGAAATTCGAAAGGTCTACCGCCGGCTCATGGCCGACAACCACCCCGATCGAGTGATCCAAAACGGGGCGCCCCGCGAATTTGAACACGCGGCACACGAAAAAGCTGCCACGATTACGAGCGCATATGCTCGGATCCGCGCCGAAAGAGGCCTGATCGCGGCGAATTGATCATCTGTCATGATCAAAACATTGACGGCACCCCACTTGCACGCCATCTAGTTTTGGTACGAGGACCAAGATGACTGCTTCACAGACCGCCCCCTATGGATTTCCCCACAACCTTTACGCCCTTTTGCGGCGGATCGGGAACCTATTTGCGAAAGGCGTTTTGGCCGTGGCCATTGTGTTCATGGCGGGGCTTATCGCGGTCGCAACGGCAGCAGCTGGCTTGGCGCTTGCGGCATTCGCTTTGATTTTGCGCTTGTCTGGTTCGTCCTCGCAAGATCGCGAGACGCGCTACGAAGAAACAGCTGAAAATGGCACCATCACCCTGGAAGCCAAACGAACACCGCGCGGTTGGACGGTCGAATAAGGCCCTAGGCGACCTTCTCAGGTACATTCTCAATAAACAGAGTTTGCGTGGGATACGCGAACTCAAGCCCGTGTTCCTGCAATCCTCGGAATAAAGCGAGCAAGACGCGCGAGCGTGCGGCCATCGAACGATTGAAATCTGGCTGCAAAGAATAAAAGACCAGGTCATAGTCGAGGGAGCTCGGACCAAACGCCGACATCGCACAATAATCAAAGTCGACCGCGGGCACGTCCTTCACGATCTTGGCGACAATCTCAGGAACGCGTTCCGCAAGCTCTGGGTCGGTTTGATAGATCACGCCGAAAGCGGTCTCGATCCGGCGGCGCGCCATGCGCTGCATATTATGAATCTCGTAATCGAGGAGGTTGGTATTGGAGATGATCATCTGCTCCCCAGTCCGCGCGCGAATACGCGTGGTCTTGAGACCGATCTCCTCGATAATCCCCCAGCTTTCGCCATAACGAACCGTATCGCCGATTTGGAATGGCTTATCGATGACGATAGAGAGCGATGAAAACAGGTCGCGGAACGTGCCCTGCGCCGCGATACCAATCGCGATACCACCAATACCAAGACCCGCGAGCAGGGCCGTAACGTCGGCGCCCACATTGTCGAGAATCAGCAGCAGCGCAACCGACCAGACCGCGACGGTGATGAACCATTTTATAATGTTAAACGCTGAGGCAAGCGCGCGCGCATCGCCGCTCGAGCGTGCCACGTTTCGGCGGATGAAGGAGACCGCAAATTCCTGCACCCATTCTGCAATCTGCAGGATCGCCGCGAGCACAAAGAAGATCTTCACAATCACCGAGACCGCTTGCGGAAGACCGAGCATCGCGTCGGTAATCGCAAAGGCAATCACAACCATGAAGTACGTGTGGAATCGGCGGATCACTCGGTGGAACAGCGCCGCGAATGAATAATCATCGCTTTGCGGGAGCTTCACAATCCCTTTCAGGATCGCCCATCGCGCCAGCCATTGGAGTGATGTGAGCAGGATAACCAGTCCAAGCGCAATCAGCGCTTCAAGCTCGCCTGAGCCGATCCAGTCGACAAACTCCGTCGCCGCCTCGGTGGCCTGGGCCGTGGTTTCTGTAATTGCTTCGATCGGATCCGCGGTCGGATCTGTGCCCTCCGGTGCGGGCACATCCTGCAATTTTGGCAGAACCGATTGGAAGAATCCAAACCAGGAGATCATGTTTCGTCCTCTTGCGCGCCTGTTCGACGAGCCGCGGCAGCGTGGATGACGCGCAACGTCTCATCCCACATCTCAAGAGAGCTTAGCTCGGAAAGATGAAAAAACCGTGCGTCTGCAGCATCGTCGCCGGCGACAGGTTCTCCAGAGGACCACTCTGCCAAATAATCGACGAGCACATAGTGCCGGGTGATCAGATCTCCGGCCCGGTTCTCGAAGATCGCGTCCACCACATCGACAAGCCCCAAGAGCCTCGCTTGGACCCCGGTTTCCTCGAGCAATTCTCGTAACGCCGCCACCCGAACGGGCTCGCCCGGCTCAATGCGTCCTCCCGGAAGCGACCACTCACCCTGCTTTGGCGGCGTCCCCCGTCGGATCAGTAAAACCTGATCGTCGCGAAAGCACACAACCCCAACCGCGGGGACGGGTCGCAAGGTCTCAACAGGTTTAGCAGGCGCACTCATGGCAGGCAGATTGCACAGAATGTCTTGAAGACCTCGTAAACAGTTTGTGCCATGGGAGCGGCACTCTTACGAAAGCCCACCATGCCGAAATCAAAAGACAGAGAGATCAGTTTGGCCCTGCAAGGGGGCGGCGCGCACGGCGCCTTCACTTGGGGGGTGCTCGATCGGCTGATTGAAGAACCCGGGCTCAGCATCAAAGCGATTACGGCCACGTCCGCCGGCGCCACCAATGCGGTGGCTTTCGCCGCGGGGCTCGCGCAGGGCGGCGAGGATGGTGCAAAAGCCGCTTTAGAGCGTTACTGGCGCACGATTTCGCAAAAAGGGGCGCCGTTCTCTGCGTTTTCCTGGGCGAACTCGCCTTTCACGGGGCTTCCGTTCGGCCCATTCCAAGCGGCAATGGCGTTTACCAGCATTGCCAGTCCCTATGAGTTTAACCCATTTGATATCAATCCCTTGCGCGACGCGCTGGATGAGGCAGTCGATTTTGACGCTGTACATGCTGCGCCAGTCGATCTGTTCCTATCGGCCACGAATGTCGAAACCGGCCGCGTTAAAGTATTCCAGGATGGCGAAATTTCTCGCGATGCCGTGCTCGCGTCTGCGTGTTTGCCTCAGACCTTTCGGGCCGTTGAAATCAATGGCAGCGCCTATTGGGACGGCGGCTACATGGGCAATCCGAGCCTGTTTCCGCTCATCTACGCGAAGGCGCCCCGCGACGTGCTTCTCGTGCTGCTCAACCCGATCTCGCGCTTAGGCGTACCGCGGCGTGTGCCTGAGATCATGGATCGCCTGAATGAGATCAGCTTCAACGCCTCACTCATCGGCGAGCTGAGGGCCATCGCTTTCGTACAAAAACTTCTCGATGATGGCATGCTGAAAGAGCCGATGGTCAAAAAGTATCGACGCCTGACCATTCATGCGCTGCGCGGAGGTCAGGTTCTGCGCGATCTGTCGCTGCAAACAAAATACGATACGAGTTGGACTTTCCTGACCGACTTAAGAGATAAAGGACGCGCGGAAGCGGACCGTTGGTTGGGGTCATGCGCGCAATATCTCGGGACGGGCGAGTCGAGCGTCGATCTCCAAAAAGAGTTCCTGCAGGACTAAGCGGCCCGCAAGAACCAAAGCTTCGCAGCGCCAATGGAGCGATCAGAAACCAGATCCCAACCGGTTGGATCTAGGCTCTCATCCTCGGCGGTTTCGATGACGACCAAAGCATCGTCGCTCAGCCAATGGCCTGTTTTGAGCGAGTTTAGACATGGCTCAACCAAACCCTTTTTGTAAGGCGGATCCATGAAAGCGAGATTGAAGGGCGCGCCCAGACCCGCGGGTATCTCGCCGAGTTCGGTCGCGCTTCTGTGGTGGATGCGCGTGACCCCGAACAGGGTCAGCGTATCGACGTTCTGACGAATGGCGCCGCGCGCAGCATGAGCGGTCTCAACAAACAGGCAAAAGCTTGCTCCGCGCGACAAAGCTTCGAAGCCAAGCGCGCCAGAGCCTGCGAACAGATCAATCACGCGCGCGCCATCGAGGTCCGGGGCCCAGTCGGCATGAGCAAGGACATTGAACAGGCTCTCCCGCGCCCGGTCCGAAGTCGGACGCGTTGCATCCCCCTTCGGCGCCTGGATCGGCCGCCCTTTGAACTGTCCTGCCACAATGCGCATGGGTTGCCTTTAGGCGCATGCGGCGCGATGGGGAAGATATGACGATCATTCAAGACCCTATGCAGCGCGCCCTTGAACTTGCGCGCCAGGCGGCCGAGCTCGGCGAAGTGCCCGTGGGAGCGGTCATCATTGATCCGAGCACGGGTGACATCGTCGCAGAGGCGCACAATCAACCCATTGCCGATCACGATCCGACCGGACACGCTGAAATTCGGGCCCTACGAGCGGCATCTGAAAAACTGCAAAACTACCGGCTCCCAGGTCTTCACCTTTATGTCACGCTGGAGCCGTGCGTGATGTGCGCCGGGGCGATCAGTCTCGCCCGCATCGACAAAGTCGTGTTCGCGGCTGACGACCCGAAAGGCGGTGGGATTGTCCATGGCCCGAAATTCTTCGATCAGCCCACCTGCCATTGGCGCCCTGAGGTTAAGCAAGATCACACCCGCGCTCAAGAGGCGGGGGATCTGCTACGCGCCTTCTTCAAGGCACGGCGAAAATAGCTCGGGCCTTCGCCGCGCAGTCATTTCCGATAAGTGAGGATGGTGGAGCCAGACGGAATCGAACCGACGACCTCTTGCATGCCATGCAAGCGCTCTCCCAACTGAGCTATGGCCCCATCTTCTTGGGAAAGGCGGGCATAAAGTTTCCCGCCCGTCCAATCAAGTCCTATTTGTCATCGTTCTGGGGCTCGATGTCGTCGGCATCGGGCTCGCCTAGCTCGTTGCCATCGTCGAGATCAATGTCATCGCCGAGGTCGAACTCTTCATCCAGATCGATGTCGTCGCTGTCTTCATCATCATCGTCGACGCCATCTTCGCTGAAGCCTGCGGGCATTTTACCGGGCGCCGCATCATCATCTTCATCGCCGCCTGACATTTCGAGAACAACCTCGTCCTCATCTCCGCCAAGTTCCTTGGCTTCGTCTTCGGACGACTCCTCATCATCATCTGATGTCTTGGCAGCGGCAGCGGCTGCTTCTTCTTCTTCCAGATCATCGTCTTCGTCTTCTGGAACAGCTTCCTTAGCCGCGGCTGTGCGGACCTTGGTTTTGGTGGCCTGAGCAGACTCTTCGTCCGGATCAAAACTGTAGGCACATTTTGGACAAAGCGCTGGGCGTTTGTTCAAGTCATAGAATTTTGCCTCGCATGTCGGGCAAACCTGCTTTGTGCCAAGTTCCGGATCAGCCATATTTTTCATCCATTGGTGAGAAATTCATTGCCCGCGCGCTTGCCAGAAACGCTTGCGCCTGTCAAAGCGCTTTTCGCTAGGTACTGTAACTAAAGGAAACCCCTGAAACATGGTGTGGACTTCCCGTCCGGTGAATCAGATCACCGGAACTCTGCGTGCGCCTGGCGATAAGTCATGCAGCCACCGCGCGCTCATCCTTAGCGGCCTGGCCTCAGGCACTTCTGAAATCTCTGGTCTGCTCGAGGGCGAAGACGTCTTGAACACAGGCCGTGTCATGGCTGCGCTTGGCGCTGAAGTTGACCGCACGGGTGAAGGCGCGTGGCGCGTCACCGGAGTTGGAACAGCGGGCTTGAAAACCCCAACCAGAGACCTGGATTTCGGAAACTCAGGCACCGGCTCTCGCCTTATGCTTGGCGTGGTCGCTGGCTATCCCATCGACGCTCGCTTCATTGGAGATGCAAGTCTGTCAGGTCGACCCATGGGTCGCGTTTTAGACCCACTCTCGCTGATGGGCATCACGTACGAGGCAAGTGCAGGACAGCGTCTGCCTTTGACACTAAAAGGCAAAGCCGACCTCAACGCGATCTCATACGAACCTCCGCATGCCTCAGCGCAGATCAAATCCTGCATATTGTTCGCTGGCCTCAACGCAAACGGTGAAACACAAGTGCATGAAACGCGGATGACTCGTGATCATTCCGAACGCATGCTCCGTGGATTTGGAGCAGAGGTCCAAAGTCGGCGCGACGGCGCAGCAAATGTTGTCTCGATCCAAGGACATCAGAGGCTGTCTGCGCAGGAAACCATCGTACCCGGTGACCCAAGTTCAGCCGCTTTCCTGGCTGCAGCGGCAATGATTTCGCCTAAAGGCGGCGTTCTCGTTGAGGGCATGATGTCGAACGAAACGCGGGATGGGTTCTTCCGCGCCGCCGCGCTCATGGGCGCGCATGTCGGCGCCGAAGACACCGGTGAAGCCGCCGGGGAACGGCTCATCGATATGAGTTTTGAGAGCGCTGACCTTCGCGGGGCGGAGATTCCAATCGATCTGGTCCCGAGCATGATTGATGAGTTTCCAATTCTCGCTGTTCTTGCCGCTTATGGGACAGGCACCACTGTGGTTAAGGGTGCTTCGGAGTTACGCGTAAAAGAAAGTGACCGAATCCAGGCCATCGTGGCCATGCTGCGCGTGAACGGTGTCACCGTTGAAGAAACTGAGGACGGGTTCATCATTGAGGGCTGTGCAGGCGCTGTCCCAGGGGGCGGCCTGGTCGAAACCCACCATGATCATCGCATTGCGATGAGCACGTTGGTATTGGGGACCGCCGCACAAAACCCCGTCTCAATCGATGATGCTGCCATGATCGCAACCAGCTATCCTGATTTTTTGCACCATATGCACATGCTGGGCGCAGACATTGTGGAGCACCGCGAATGATCATCGCGATAGACGGAACACTCGCCTCCGGAAAAGGGACAATCGCGAAACGATTGTCAGCTTGGTATGGACTGGCGCACATGGACACAGGCCGACTGTATCGTGCGACGGGCGTGGCAGCGCTCAACAAAGGCGCAGACTTTGACGACACGGCCGCGCTCGCAAACATTGCGCGCACTTTAGATCTCAATGATTTCGCAGAAGAAGAGTTGCGGACTGGTGAGGCTGGACAAGCGGCTTCGAAAGTGGCGGCGGTCCCAGAAGTGCGGGCCGCCCTCCTAGAACTGCAACGTTCGTTCGCGCGACAACCAAAGGGCGCGGTGTTGGATGGGCGCGATATCGGAACAGTCGTATGTCCCGATGCGGATGTAAAACTCTGGATTGATGCCGACGTCGAAGTGCGCGCCGAGCGCCGCTGGAAAGAACTCACCGAAAAAGGAGAGACCCTTTCCCTGGAACTAATGATCGACCAGCTAAGAGAGCGCGATGCGCGCGATAAAAACCGCACTGATGCTCCGATGATCGCAGCCGCAGATTCAGTCTTGATCGACACCACTCATCTGACTATAGACGCGGCTGTGGATAAAGCGCGGGCAGCGGTCGAGGCCGTTATCGCCCAAAAATCTGAGAGCTCTGGGTCTTAAAACCCAAATCTAAAAGCGCTCAATAGCTTATCCCTGACATCGCAGCGACGTCGGACCGGAGGCATGGTGCACCTGGCCGTAAACCCCGTAATGCTGCGCTTTTGGAGACCCCATGACTGACTCAATGAATCCCTCGACTGAGGATTTTGCCTCAATGTTTGAGGACAGCGCTGGTGCCGCTACTCTGCAAGAGGGCAAAGTTGTACCCGCCACCGTCATTTCCAATAATGGAGATTACCTAGTGCTCGACGTTGGCCTGAAAACCGAAGGCCGTGTTGCAGCCAAAGAATTCCTGCTTGAAGAAAAGCAACCTGAATCCGGTGATATTGTCGAAGTTTATCTCGACCGGATCGAAAACCTGATGGGCGAAGCTGTTTTGTCACGCGATAAAGCGCGCCGTGAAGAGAGCTGGATCCGTCTGGAAGACAATCACAACAAAGAAGAGCCTGTGAAAGGCGCGATTGTTGGCCGCGTCAAAGGCGGTTTCACCGTCGACCTCGGCGGCGTGAATGCCTTCCTTCCTGGCTCACAAGTCGATATCCGCCCGGTGCGCGATGTTGGCCCTCTGATGAACGAAGTTCAGCCTTTCGCCATCCTCAAAATGGACCGTGCCCGTGGCAACGTTGTTGTCTCTCGCCGCGCCATCCTTGAAGAGAGCCGTGCCGAACAGCGCGCGGAAATCGTTGGCGATATGAACGAAGGCGATACCCGCGAAGGCGTCGTCAAGAACATCACCGATTACGGTGCGTTCGTTGACCTTGGCGGCATTGATGGCCTCCTGCACGTCACGGATATGAGCTGGAAGCGCGTCAATCACCCAAGCCAAGTCGTCAATGTTGGCGACACGGTGAAGGTCCAAATCATCAAGATCAACCCAGAGACCCAGCGCATCAGCCTCGGCATGAAGCAGCTGGAAAGCGATCCTTGGGACGATATCGAAGCCAAATATACGGTCGGCACACGCATGTCTGGCCAGGTTACCAACATCACCGATTACGGTGCGTTTGTTGAGCTGGAAGATGGCGTTGAGGGCCTGATCCACGTCTCAGAAATGAGCTGGACCAAAAAGAACGTGCATCCTGGCAAAATCGTTTCAACCTCTCAGGAAGTCCTCGTTGAGGTCCTCGACGTTGATAGCGAGAAGCGCCGGATTTCTCTTGGCCTTAAACAGACTCAAGACAATCCATGGTCTGCCTTCATGGCTGAACATCCGGTCGGCACCGACATTGACGGTGAAGTTCGTGGCATCACGGAGTTCGGCCTGTTCGTTGGCCTTGGCCCAGATCTCGACGGGATGGTCCACATCAATGACATCTCTTGGGAACAGTCCGGCGAAGAAGCGATCCAGGCGTTCAACAAGGGCGACACGGTCACAGCGCGTGTTCTGGACGTCGACACTGAGAAAGAGCGGATTTCGCTCGGCATCAAGCAAGTTGGCGGCGACCCGATCGCGGATAATGCCAGCGTCAAGCGCGGTGCGATTGTGACCTGTACGGTCACTGAAGTTGCGTCTGGTGGCATCGAGGTTGAGTTCGGCGACCCCGCCGTTAAAGCCTTTATCCGTCGCTCAGATCTGTCCCGCGACCGCAGCGAACAGCGCCCAGAGCGCTTTGCAGTAGGCGACAAGATCGACGCGAAAGTCACTCAGGTCGACAAATCTTCTCGTCGCATTGGTGTCTCGATCAAGGCGCTTGAAATCTCTGAAGAGCAAGAGGCTGTGGCACAGTACGGATCTGCCGATAGCGGCGCCTCTCTCGGTGACATTCTCGGAGCCGCGCTCGCGACCGGCGGCGAGGACGAAGCCCCAGCAGCTGAAGAGAAGCCAAAGAAGAAAAAGGCGACTAAGAAAAAAGCCGCTGAGAGCGACGAAGCGGAAGGCTAAGCAAGTCCAAACCTAACAAACAGGTAATGGACAAGTATTTTGCGACGGAGGCCTAGTCTCCGTCGCATTTTTCGTTTAGGTTCAAAGACATGCTGAGATCCGAACTGATCGCTAAACTTGCAGAAGAGAATCCGGAATTGCGCCCGGAAGATCTCGAGAAAGTCGTTTCTGTCATTTTGGACGAGATTGCGGACGCACTTGCGCGCGGCGATCGTGTCGAATTGCGCGGCTTCGGTGCCTTCTCTGTCCGCCACAGAAAAGCACGCAAAGGTCGCAATCCTCGCACGGGAGAAGCCGTCAGCGTCGATGCAAAATCAGTCCCATTCTTCCGGCCTGGCAAGGAATTGCGGGCGCGCGTGAACGACGGAATTGATCCTGAATCCCGATAAGCCTCTGAAAAGACGACTGTTCTCGGTATTTGACCAAATCGCAAAATTAAAACACTCTTTAGGACGGACTTTTGGGTCTGGACAACTAAAGGGGTAAAATATGTTCAACGAATTCAAAGAGTTTGCCATGAAGGGCAACCTCGTCGACATGGCCGTCGGTTTCGTAATGGGTGGGGCTTTTGCGACAGTAGTCACGGCGTTCATTCAAGGTGTCTTCCTACCCGCACTCAGCCCAGTGCTAGGCGGATTGGACTTTGGAAGCTGGGTCTACGAAATGGCACCGGCAGTTCTCGCCGATGACGGATCAGTGGTCACCGAAGCCGTCACGATTAAAATTGGCGAGTTTATTTCAGCGGTGATTTCGTTCCTGATCGTGGCCTTTGTGATGTTCCTCATCATCAAAGGCATGAACAATATGATGAAAAAAGCAGAAGAAGAGGCGCCGGCAGAGCCGCCAGCTCCGCCTCGCCAGGAAGTGTTGCTCGAAGAAATTCGCAATCTCCTCGCGAAACAGTCGTAATTCATTAACGGAGCAACGATATACGTTCACACAAGTAGAGTGTGTGACGTATTAAGGGGCGGCCATGGGCGGCCCCTTTTTCGTATCTAGCGTCGACGCAAAAAGACGTACCAAGCTCCACTACCGCCATGCTTGGCGTGCGCCGGCGCGTAGCCGCTGATCAGCGCGCGGGCTTGTGGAAGATCCAACCAATCCAGGAAGGACTTTCGCAATACTCCTTCGCCCGACTTGCCTTTCCCGGTGATGACAATCACGCATTTTGAGCCATTGGCCTGCTCTCGCGCCAAAAACGCTGGCAACACTTTGAAAGCAGAGTCGCGCGTATGACCGTGCAGGTCGAAACTAGCCGAGATCGCCTGTTGCCCACGTCGGACACCGCGCTCGTTCTGACGGTTCTGAGGGGCTGCATAGGGCTTGCTCCGCGGCGGCAGGGAAAACGAGACTTCCGGATCTCCGAGTTTCCGTGGACTACCGGCCGGTGTCCCGCGACGCCCCTTTAAAGGCGTCACGGATCGGGTCGCTGCAGTCCAGGCGCGCTTTTCTTTGTCGGAGAGGTCACGACGGCTCATGCGTCGAATTTTAGGGCGCAAGGACGATGGGTCCAGAATTTGATGCGCCTGCTGTGTTCTGCGCGCGCAAGCGCTCAGCCACGGCGCGCGGCAACATCGCCCACATACGGCCGGGCGCATTCACAGTGTCCGCTCCAGCACCTGCCGCTTCGCCAGTTCCAAAATAAAGATCACCGCGTACGGGACCTTTTATGGCGCCGCCTGTATCCTGAGAGACCATCATACCCGACCAAGATCCGCCGAGCCCGGGCGCGGTCGTTTGCACAAACATCGGCACTCCACCCGCATGGTAGGTCAAATCCACCGCCACTGAACCAAGCGGCGTCAAGGGCACACCAAACGATCCTTTTGGCCCCAGCCGTGGATCCCCTTCCGGTTCTAGATCGAAGAACACAAACCGCGGATTGGCGTTCATCGCCTGACGTGCACGTTGCGGCGTTGTTCGGTCCATCCAGTTACGGATGCCTTGCATATTCGCCTCTCCACGCTCAATCCAGCCGCGCTCTAATAACCAGTTGGCCGTGGATCGAAACGGTTGTCCATTATTCGCAGCGTAGGCGGCTCGCAGCGTGCGGCCATCCGGCAAGACCAAACGGCCTGAGCCTTGAATTTGCAAGAAGAACACGTCCGCCGGGTGCGCATAGGCCAATGCCCGGACCCCATCACGGGTAATTTCAGAACGTGTGGGATAGGTCCGCCGCGTCCCATTCGGCAAGGTCTGAAAAACCTGGCCGGACGATGTACTCAAATCATCAGGGCGTCCAGGAACAGGTTCCGTGAATGGCGGCTCCGGTCGCAATCGCGCTTCATAAGTGGGCTCGAAGTAGCCGGTAAATCGAGAGGTCCCTGACGGATCAACAATCTCAACCGGGGTAAAGAGCGCTTGCAGTACAGCCCGGGCACTCTGCTCATCTTCAATCACATCCAGCGCGGCGCAAGCCGGCAACCAGTCTTTGACCCGTCCGGTCCAAGGAGCGTTTTCTGATAGCAAGCTCTGCGGGGGACGCTGCGCGAAGACCTCGCAGCTGCGGCGCAACGCCGCGAGACCCGGCGCAAGACCAGATGTTTCCCAGCCGGGAAGAGCATCATAGGCGACCAGTGCCGTCGAAATGCTAAGATCGATGGGTTCTGCAGGTTGGGGCTGGCTGATGACGGATTGCCCGGGTGCGCGTTCAGTCGTAGAGACGCACCCCGAAAGCGCCAAAAATGCCGCGCAAAAAAGTCCACTGATTCGCATACATTTGAGTCTAGGACGGTTTCAGCGCCCGGCTCAAGTTACGATTCTCTGGGAGGCCGCAAGCTTTAGTCGGCCGTATCGACGTCGTCCAAAAGCCAGTTTGGGTCATCAGAACTGGTCTGGCGCATATAGGTCCAAAGCTCTGCAGCTTTGGTTGTCGTTTCACCATCTCCGAGCTCAGATTCGTATAGAACCGTGACGCGCGCCATACCCGTTTCATCGAGCGAAGCGTCCGTAATCTCGGCTTTTTTGACCCGAAGCAATTGCATGCCCTGGGCGCCCGTATTCTCGCGCTCTGTAATCGCCGCATCCCAGGCTTCATAGACGTCTGTGTCGAGCAAAGGCTTCAGCGCATCGCGATCTCCGCGAGCAAAGGCTCCGACAATCATTTCATAAGCCGATCGCGCCCCTTGCATAAAGCCGCGCGGGTCGAAACTTCCATCCGCCTCAAAGATTGCTTCCATGCCGGCTGCCGCTGGGCCCGTGAAAGAGGGTCGTAGTTCTACGACCTCGCCACCGGTCGGTTCACGATTGGTCGGCGTCGGGGTTGGCGTCGGTGACGGCATCCGGTTTCGACCATCAGGCGGGCCATCGTCTTGGCCGAGTGTGACGAACAGTCGCCACCCGACAAACAAGGCAATCCCGGCCAAAACTAAAAATTCAATCATAGAAGAGGACATTATTGGCTCTTTTAACAGGGTTTCTGCCTCTCATATAGGGGCTTTCGCGGAAGTGCCACCCACCGTTGCGCCACTTTATGGCACATGTTACGCGCCAGTAATCCAAAGCGTTAGAGTGAAGTGCAATGACAGACACCCCAGACATGGCGACTCCGCCCCAAAACAATCCTCAACAAACTGGCCCGGCAATCCGGGTATTAAATCAGTACATCAAAGACCTGTCCTTCGAGAATCCTGGGGCGACGGTGCAGGATCAACCGAACATTGAGCTCGGAATTGATGTTGGCGCGGCGCCCAAGCCCGGTGATGATGGCCTCTTTGAAGTGACGCTGAAACTCAAAGCGCGCGCGGGCACCCAGGACACAGCTTTGTTCCTTCTGGAAATGGACTATGCAGGCCTCTTCCAGTTGCAGGGATTTTCGACGGCCGACATGGAGCCTATCCTGCTAATAGAATGCCCACGCATTTTGTTCCCATTTGCTCGGCGCATCATCGCCGATATCTCAGCAGAAGGCGGTTTCCCGCCCTTGCGCATTGATCCCGTCGATTTCGGGCAGCTTTACACCACGCAGAAGCAACGTGCGGCTGCCGCGGCACAGCAGCAAGCCGGAGCCGCCGCGCCGACTGAGCCTCAGGCGTAGCGCTTCCAGATTGCCTCATCGCCGAGGGTTTCAATAAACTCGGCATGGGTCGCAGCGTCTGACGCCGAAATTGAAGCTTGCCGTGGGGCAGGGCGCTGCTGTGCAGGGGCGCGGTCGCCCGAGCTGACCGCGCTGTTTGCGCCAAAGTCAAAGCGGTGTGCTCGGCCCCCGAGTAGCTCAAGATAGACCTCAGAAAGCAACTGACTGTCGAGCAACGCGCCGTGATAGGCTCGGGATTCCAAGCTCACATCAAAACGCTTGCACAGTGCGTCCAGACTCGCCGGAGCGCCGGGATACTTTTTGCGGGCGATCTCCACCGTATCTACCCAGCGGTCATCGGGAATGGGTTTTCTCCCGCACCGCTCCAGCTCCATATTCAGGAAGCCGCGGTCAAACTTCGCATTGTGCGCAACAAGCACCGAATCTCCGATAAAATTCAGAAACGCATCAACAATAGATGGATCGTCAAACTGCGGCTTATCAACCAGGTCTGCATCCGTGATACCAGTGATCCGAATTGTCGCCTCTGAGACAGGCCGTCCTGGATTGATATAGGTCTGAAATGTCTTTCCCGTCGGGACGTGATTGATCAGTTCAACCGCACCGAGTTCGATGATCCGGTCATCCTTGTCCCATTCAAGACCTGTGGTTTCGGTGTCGAAGGCAATTTCACGAACCAGTTCCACCATCACTCTCACCCGTCGCTAACCCATCCAATAAGTTGGCAATGGCTTGGACGTGTGCGCGCGCAAAGTCAAAGCCAAAAGCCGTATTGATCAAGAAGTCAGCGCGGTTGCGTTTTTCAGCGTCGGACATTTGTTTTGCTTTGATCGCTTCGAACTGCTCTTCACTCATCTCGCCACGCGCGAGGACCCGGTCTTTCTGAACGGTCGCAGGGGCAGAGACGACGGCGACATAATCGCATCGTTTATCGCCCCCGGTCTCATATAGGAGGGGAATGTCCAGGACCGCAAAATGAGACTCAGATTCAAGGGCTTCCTGGCGAAACTTCATCTGGCTGAGCCCGACCAGCGGATGCACGATCGCTTCGAGGTCTTTCATGGCCTCCGGATCATCAACCACTTTTGACCGAAGAACACCGCGATCGACTGCGCCATCTTTGACGATATCGCCAAACCGTTCGGACAAAGGTCCGACCGCAGCGCCGCCTTTTTCATATAATTCGTGTACAGATGCATCTGCATCATAGACCGGTACCCCAAGCGCGCGAAACATCTCAGCCGTTGAAGACTTCCCCATTCCGATAGAACCGGTGAGCCCGAGAATAATCATCCGATCGCCTCCATCGCCCGACGACACCGCGCAAGGCCGGTCTCAATATCCGGAACCTCTCCAAACCAGATCTCGAAACTGAAGGCCGCTTGCGCCACCAACATCGAAAGCCCGTCTTGCGTCTCCCAGCCTTGAAGTTTTGCGTGATCGAGCTGACGGGCAGAGATCTTTCCATATGAGATATCGAAAAACCTCCGTGAGCCACCGCTCGGAAGGGAAAGGATATCGCCTGAATAACCCATGCTCGTTGTATTGATCACGATCGTTGCGGAGTCGAGATATTCAGTATACGAAGTTATATCTCCGTATGCGGTTTTTCGATCCCCTAGTGACGCCGCCAAGTCTTCGGCTTTTGAAACCGTGCGGTTCAATAACGTCACGCGGACCCCGCGATTGACCAAGGCATGTAAGATTGCCCGCGCTGACCCACCCGCACCCAGGATCACGACATGCTCCGTGAGCGGATTAATTGGTCCTAACGCCTTGAGAAACCCTGGAGCATCTGTATTTTCAGCCGTCCATTCGGCATTCCCCCGATAGGTGAGCGTGTTAGCGGCGCCAATTTTTTGGGCTGCTTTTGAGGCCACACTCGCCACCTCCAATGCGGCGGTTTTGTGGGGCAACGTCACATTCACGCCAAGAACATCGCGCTTGGCGAGCGTACTGAGAGCAGACGGAAAATCAGCAGCTCGCACATGCATCGCCTCATACGTCGCATTGTATCCCAGCTCACGAATCCAGCCATTGTGGATCAACGGAGATAATGAGTGCGCAATAGGGTCGCCCATAACACCGAGGAGTTTCGTCATCGCTTTAGGACTCCGCGAACTCGCAAATAGTCGAGCAACGGCAAAAGCGGCAAGCCGAGGATCGAAAAGTAGTCGCCTTCAATTTTCGTGAAGATCTGAGACCCGAGCCCTTCAAGCTGATACGCCCCCACGGTGCTAAGCAAGGACGGGCCGCTCGCTTCGATATATCCATGAATAAAAGCTTCCGTGAGCGGACGAACAGTGAGTTTCGGGCGTGCAAGGTGTCGCCAGACCGGTTCACCGTTTTCGGCAATTACGATGGCCGTTTCGAGACGATGTTCTTGACCGGAAAGTTTGCGGAGGTGGTTCGAGGCAGCCTCTAAATCGACCGGCTTATCAAACGCTTCTCCATTAAGGTTGAGCATTTGGTCACCGCCGATGACAAGCCCGGGTTCGCGTGCCGAAACTTTTATGGCCTTCAGTTCGGCCAGGCGCATGGCTTGATCGCGAACGCTCAGGCCGTCTGCGCGCATGGCATTTTTGGCTGCGTCCTCGTCCACATTCGGCTTGATCGAGCGCGCAGCGACGCCGGCGCCTGCTAAAAGTGCACGGCGACTAGCACTCCCAGAGGCCAGAATCACGTCGGTCATCAAACAAATCCCCGGCGCTCATTGAGTTTATTCAAAATAGCCGCTGCCGTTTCCTCTACGCTCCGGCGTGACACATCAATGACCGGCCATTTATTACGCTGAAACAGGCGACTTGCTTCGGTCACTTCGGCGCGCACCGCTTCCTCATCGACATAGTCGGTCTTGGACACTTCGTTGAGCGACTTCAGGCGTTGCGAGCGGATCTGCAACAATCGCTCGACGCCAATTTTGAGGCCGACGACCATCGGCATTTGTAGATCCTCGACTAAAGATGGTAGCGGAATCCCAGGCACAAGCGGAATGTTTCCCGCTTTAACCCCCCGATTGGCAAGATACACACATGTTGGCGTTTTAGACGTCCGGCTAACGCCAAGCAAAACGACATCAGCGTCAACCAGGCCCGGTACGTTTTGCCCGTCATCATGATTTAGGGCGAAATCGATTGCGGAAATCCGTTTGAAATAATCATCATTGAGCGCATGCTGACCAGCAATACGCTCGCTCGCGGCAATCCCGAGATGGCGCGACAGCATGTGAATTGACGGATCGAGCACTGGAAGCGTTTGTATCCCGCGTTGGCGACAAAACTGCTCGAGCTTGCGCCGCAAGTTTTCATCAGAAATCGTGTACCAAACCACCCCTGGCGCAGCTTCGATTTCTGCCATGACACGATCGAGCTGCCGTTCCGATCGAACGAGATAATAATTGTGCTCGAGCGGAATGGTGCGATCGAATTGGGCCGCGGCCGCACGCATGACCGCATTTAAAGTTTCACCCGTAGAGTCCGATACGAGATGGACGTTGAAATATATCGCGAGCCGCATGGTCATCCTGCTACGTTTCTTTAGGTTTCTGCCGGAGCAGGACGAATTCGACAAGCCCTGTGGATGCATTGTGGAATTGTCACAAAAGCCTCAAAATTGACTCTGAATCGCACAAATGCCCGAATCTGACTCCCTTGGTTTGCACCCTGTTCCAAACACGCGTTCAGTGTGAGTGTTAACCAATTATTTACAAATTATTCAGATGGTTAATAAGATCTTAACCGTGTGGGAATTTGGGGACAGCCTGTGAAATTTAATAGGACAATTGGCGAAAAGTGACATTTTCCACGAGACTCATCGCTTAATAATGATAAGGCCTTTCAGGTTATTTTTTGGGTTGGTGATTTGAATATGGTTGATCGCAGTGCGTCACGGTTTCTGAAAGTTCTTGGCGGCGAACCGAGTTCTCCGGTTCCCCTCTGGATGATGCGACAAGCCGGGCGACATTTGCCTGAATATCTAGAGCTTCGAAGTCAGGCGAAGAACTTCCTCGATTTTTGTTACTCTCCTTCAATGGCCACCGAAGCGACGCTCCAACCTATCCGTCGATATGATATGGATGCAGCAATCCTGTTCGCGGATATATTGCTCGTGCTCGACGCAATGGGTCTAGATGTCAGGTTCGAAAAAGGTGTGGGTCCAATTGTTGAAACCGTGGACACGACGGCGGATTTGGAACGCACGAGTTTGGAGACGGCGGTTCAACGCCTTTCCCCCGTATACGAAACGGTTGATCGCGTTCGAGATGGATTGGCCGATAACAAGGCGTTGATCGGTTTTTGCGGCGCGCCATGGACCGTAGCGCTCTACGCCATCGAGGGTCGCGGCGGGACAGATAAGAGCTCGGCACGCGGATGGGCGTACAATCGGACGGACCTGCTCGATGCGTTACTCGCCCGGCTGGTCGAAATATCCGCACATTACTTGGCATCTCAGGTCAAGGCGGGGGCCGATGCCCTCATGATTTTTGAATCCTGGGCGGAGGGTTTGCCGTCTGACCTGTTTCAAACGCTTGTTATCGAACCAAACCAGGCTTTGGTAAAGCGTCTGAGAGAGCTCGGCGTGAACGTCCCAATCATTGGGTTTCCGCGCGGGGCAGCGACGATGATTGGTGCCTATGCACAGCAGGTTGAGGTGAACGGTATCGGTCTCGATACGGCGATTGACCCTGCGCATGCTGTTCAGGCGGTTCCCCCAACGATTGCAGTGCAAGGTCACCTGGATCCACTGCTGTTGATCGCGGGAGGAGATGCTATGGACCGTCGAGTTCGGGAAATTCTAGACGCGTATAAAGGGCGGCCGCACATCTTTAATCTTGGGCACGGCGTTCGGCCAGAGACGCCTATTCCTCATGTTGAACGCGTCGTGGAATTGGTGCGGGAGCATAGCTAGACCATGTCGCTCTATATCTGGGTGAAAGCGATTCATATCATTTTCGTCGTCGCTTGGATGGCGGGCCTGCTGATCTTCCCAAGGTACAAACTGCATCAGGCAAATGCAGAGCCCGAGGGTGAGCTGTTTAATACGATGAAAGATGCTTCGGCGAGGCTACGCCGAATTATTCTCACCCCGGCTCTTTTAGTTGTTTGGGGCCTTGGGATTACAATGCTCGTGTTGAATCCGGCCTTGCTCAGCAATGGTTGGATGCACGCGAAACTGTTACTGGTTTTGGGCCTGAGCGGCGTCCACGGTTACTTCATCTCTATGGGGCGAAAAATAGATGAAGGCCGTGATGCTGTCAGCGCGAAAACCTTGAAGCTGCTCAACGAGCTCCCATTTGTAATTATGATCGGCGTCGTAATTCTCGCGGTGGTGAAACCTTTCTAAGCGGTCACAGTCCGATGTCTTGACCAACCGGAATGATTTGCGCATAAGCAGGTCAAGTCGCCGTCCGGCGCACGTCCCCACATGGGCACACTGATTTCCCAATCTCAAATTTGGAACCCGGCACCCTATGCCTGATACTGTACCTGAAATTGAACTACCGACCCAAGTCTATTTGCGTGAGCTTAAGGCGAAGTCCCCGACAGACCTCTTAGCCTATGCCGAGATGCTGGAAGTTGAAAATGCTTCCTCATTGAGAACGCAAGATATGCTGTTCGCAATTCTCAAAGAGCTCGCCGAACAGGAAGTTGAGATCATTGGGCGTGGTGTTGTCGAAGTTCTGCCAGATGGATTTGGGTTCTTGCGGTCGCCAGAATCGAATTACCTGGCCGGCCCGGACGATATTTATGTCAGTCCAAAAGTTCTTAAAAAAGCCGGCCTTAAAACAGGGGATACGGTCGAGGGTCCGATCGCGGAACCTGGAGAGAACGAGCGTTACTTTGCGCTGACAGATGTCAGCTCGATCAATTTCGAGGACCCTGAGAAGGCGCGCCAGAAAGTTCACTTTGACAACCTGACGCCGCTCTACCCTGAAGAGCGTCTGCTCATGGAAGGCCGAGACCCGACGAAAAAAGATCGATCCGGTCGAGTCATCGATATTGTGTCGCCGATCGGTAAGGGACAACGGGCCCTCATTGTGGCGCCGCCGCGGACCGGTAAAACCGTATTGCTTCAGAACATTGCCGCCTCGATCGAAGAGAACCATCCGGAGTGCTATCTGATCGTTCTTTTGATCGACGAGCGCCCCGAAGAAGTGACTGACATGAAGCGTTCGGTCAAAGGTGAGGTCATTTCCTCGACCTTCGATGAACCAGCAACCCGCCACGTGGCGGTCGCGGAGATGGTGATTGAGAAAGCGAAACGCCTGGTTGAACATGGACGGGACGTTGTCATTCTGCTCGACTCGATCACACGCCTTGGCCGAGCTTATAACACGTCGGTGCCAAGCTCCGGTAAAGTTTTGACCGGGGGCGTTGATGCAAACGCATTGCAGCGCCCGAAACGTTTCTTCGGTGCCGCCCGGAATGTCGAGGATGGCGGATCTCTCACGATTGTAGCAACGGCTCTGATTGATACCGGATCTCGTATGGATGAGGTTATCTTCGAAGAGTTTAAAGGTACGGGTAACTCAGAGATCGTGCTTGATCGGAAAGTTGCGGATAAGCGTACCTTCCCAGCGATCGACATTATGAAGTCGGGTACTCGTAAGGAAGAGCTCATCACGGATAAGGTGCAACTGCAAAAAATATATGTGCTGCGCCGGATATTAAATCCGATGGGAACCGCCGATGCCATCGACTTCCTCTTGGACAAGCTGAAGCAAACCAAGACCAATGATGAATTCTTCGAGGCAATGAAGAACTAGGCATGGCCCTGCGCCGCGATACAATTTGCGCGCTTGCAACCGGACAGCCGCCGGCGGCGATTGCAACGCTTCGTATCTCTGGCCCGCAGACCCGCGCGATTATTTCAAATCTCATTTCATCGTCTGGCCTGGAGGCGCGGCGCGCAACACTGGTTACACTGCGCACCGAGCAGGGAGACCTGGTCGATCGGGGGTTAGCGGTCTTCATGCCAGGTCCGGGAAGCTACACAGGTGAAGACACACTCGAGCTGTCACTCCATGGGGGCCGGGTGATCACAGAAAAGGCGCTCAACTCAATCATGTCGGCAGGTGCACGTCTCGCGGAGCCCGGTGAGTTTACACGGCGCGCTTTCGAAGCGGGGAAGCTAGATCTTACGCGTGCCGAGGCCGTTGCCGATTTGATCGATGCGGAAACAGAAGCGCAATTGAACCAAGCCCAGAAGCAATTGGATGGGGCCTTGGAGGACTTGTATTCCGGTTGGCGCGAGCGACTCACCAATTGCCTGGCATTGCTGGAAGCGAGCATTGATTTTCCGGATGAGGAGGACGCACCAGATCGCGTTGACGGCCCAGTTTATGAAATGATTTCTCGTTTAGAATCAGAGCTTAAGCACGCATTGAAGGATGGCAATATCACGGAACGCATCCGGGATGGATTCAAAGTCACAATTCTCGGAAAACCTAATGCGGGCAAGTCAACTTTGCTGAATCAACTCGCTGGGCGCGATGCCGCGATCGTGACTGATATCCCTGGTACGACCCGAGATGTTGTAGAAGTCAGACTTGTGCTTGGAGGTCTATTGGTCTGGGTTTCGGATACCGCAGGACTTAGAGACACAGAGGATGTGGTTGAAGCCGAGGGCGTTCGTCGCGCACGAAAAGCCGCCAAAGACGCCGATATTCGGATCTGGATGTATGACGCGCGGGAGTCCTTTGAGTCCGACGACGTCCAACCCGGTGATATCGTCATCGCCAATAAGTCCGACCTGGTGGTATCTTCTGATGTTTCACGTGAAACACTTTTGCTCAGCGCCAAGACAGGCGACGGCGTTTCAGGCGTGGAAGCGAAGATCATTGAACGGATCGGTGACCTCACCGCGCGTGTTTCCGCGCCGATGATTACGCGAGCGCGGCATCGACAGGGGATCGAGAGAGCGCTCCTTCATTTGCTGCAAGCGCGACAACATCTGGAGAACCGAACAGGCGCAGAATTTACATCTGAAGAAGTTCGCATGGCGAGCCGAGAGCTCGGAACGCTCACAGGACATGTGGACCCGGACATGGTGCTTGGCGCTGTTTTTTCTTCCTTCTGCATTGGCAAATGACCTGTTTCTCGCGCATCCAATAGGATATGACGCGCCGAGCAAGAGGTCTGGAAGATGAGCAACTCGCTTGAATATGATGTGATCGTTGTCGGCGGCGGCCATGCGGGGTGCGAGGCCGCGTCGGCGGCCGCACGCATGGGCGCTCGAACAGCCCTCATCACGCACAAGATCGAAACGATCGGAGAGATGTCTTGCAATCCCGCAATAGGTGGTTTGGGAAAGGGGCACCTCGTTCGCGAAATTGATGCGCTTGATGGGCTTATGGCTCGGATCGCAGATCAAAGCGGAATCCAATTTCGTATGTTGAACCGATCAAAGGGTCCTGCTGTTTGGGGCCCGCGTGCGCAAATAGATCGGAAACTTTATCGCGAGGCCATGCAGCGCGAAATTCTCACTCATGACAATCTCGACGTGATTGCTGACGGTATCGAGGACCTAACGACAGAGCATGATCGGGTGACCGGCGTCGCTGGAACACATGGAGCGCTGTACCGAGCAAAAGCGGTGGTGATCACGACGGGCACATTTTTGAAAGGAATCATCCATCGGGGTTCCGAGCGTATCCCAGCCGGTCGAGTAGGGGAAAAGCCTGCAATTGGCTTGGCGGATCGACTTTACGCTTTGGATCTTCCAATGGGTCGATTGAAAACGGGAACTCCCGCGCGCCTCGACGGAAAAACTATCGCCTGGGAAAGGCTCGAAATGCAGCCGGCCGACGAGCAGCCCATCCCGTTCTCCTTTGCCACGGAGCAGATAGACGTTCCGCAAGTTTCATGTGGAATCACATATACGAATGCGGACACGCACGCCATCATTGCTAAAAACCTGGAGCAATCTGCCGTTTATTCCGGAGCGATCGCCGGGCGTGGGCCCCGATACTGCCCGTCGGTTGAAGACAAGATCCATCGATTTCCGGAGAAGACGCGGCATCAGATCTTTTTAGAACCCGAGGGCCTTGAGGACGATACCGTCTATCCAAATGGAATTTCAACCTCATTGCCTCGAGTGGTACAGGACCGGTTTGTTCGAAGTATCGCTGGCCTCGAGAACGTAGAGATCCTGGAATACGGATACGCCATCGAATACGATTATGTAGATCCACGGGCGCTTGATGCCGGATTGCAAGTGAAAGTGTTGCCGGGTCTGTTCCTGGCTGGGCAGATCAATGGAACGACGGGATATGAGGAGGCGGGGGCACAGGGTCTTGTCGCCGCGTTAAACGCGGTTCGTTATACGCGGGGCCAGGACACTGTGACCTTTGACCGGGCCGAAGCCTATATCGGGGTTTTAATTGATGACCTGATTACGCGCGGTGTAACTGAGCCATATAGAATGTTCACATCTCGGGCTGAATACCGTCTGTCATTGAGATCAGATAATGCCGACCAACGTCTCACCGAACGAGGCGTCGAGCTTGGCCTGGTCGGAGCGGCGCGGGCAGAAATGTTTCACGTGAAACAGAATAGACTGAAAGTTGCACGCGATCGCCTTCAATCTGAATCGCTCACTCCAAATGAGGCGCAAAAACTCGGGTGGAAAGTCAACCAAGACGGACAACGTCGGACCGCCTGGGAATACCTAGCCTATCCGTCCATTACCATGGCTGATATCGAAGCCGCCTTTTCGGGAGTCGCAGATCTCGACAGTCAGACCAAAAATCAAGTGGAAATTGAAGCCATGTACGCGGGCTATATTGAGCGTCAAAAGGAAGATGTCGCGGCGCTTCGGCGAGAAGAGTCCCTGATTTTGCCTCGGGATCTCGACTATGATTTGGTTGGCGGTCTGACCAATGAGGTCAAAGCAAAACTCCAGCAAATCCGACCCGCCACACTGGGTCAGGCTGGTCGGATTGAGGGTATGACTCCAGGCGCACTCACGGCGCTCCTCGCATACGTGCGGCGGCGGCCAGACCGAAAGCGCGCGGCGAATGACTGATCTTGACGGGTACGGACCTGACCAGTTTCAAGCGGATACGAATGTTTCACGTGAAACACTCGACAAGATCGTTGCGATTGTCGACGAATTAGATGTCTGGCGCGGCAAGATCAATTTGATGGGACCGTCGGAATTTGGCCAAGTCTGGCGCCGGCATGTCTTAGATTCCTGGCAGTTGTTTCAGCACTTATCGCTTCCAGGAAAGGTCGTTGATTTGGGCTCAGGCTCTGGATTTCCAGCGCTCATAATCGCGGCGGGATTCTCCGATGAGGAGTCTGAAATCACAATGATCGAAAGCGTAGGAAAGAAGTGCGCGTTTCTCCGCGCCGCGGTGCAACGGGCAAAAGTGAACGCCCAAATCATCCAAGGCCGCGTGGAAGCTGTTAACCCTGTTGATGCCCATTGTGTCACGGCCCGAGCGCTTGCCCCCTTGCAGAAACTCCTCGACTATGCAGAACCTTGGCTTGGCAAAGGGGCGTTAGGCGTGTTTCCAAAAGGGCGGCGCTGGCAAGAAGAATTGACGGCAGCGCAGGAATCTTGGAGATTCGCCCACGAAGCGATTCCCAGTGTTACAGGGGATGGGGCTATTTTGAAGGTTTGGGAGGTCACACGTGTCGAACGCTAGCACACGCATTCTTGCAATCGCCAATCAGAAGGGCGGTGTTGGCAAGACGACGACATCGATCAATCTTGGAACAGCGCTTGCCGCCGTCGGTCGCAAAGTGCTGGTCATCGATTTTGATGCGCAGGGCAATGCCTCAACCGGCCTTGGAATTACAAGACCTGAGCGTCAACTGACCACTTATGACGTTGTTGTTCACAACGAATTCCTCGGCGATGCTGTCCTCAGCACCTTGGTGCCACGTCTCGACATCGTTCCAGGCGATGAGAATCTCGCCGGTGTCGAAACCGAACTCTCCAGTGATCCGCACCGGTCTTACCGCCTTCGAAATGCCCTTCGGAAGTACATCGCTGAGGCACCGTCTCACGGTAAGACGGAGTATGACTATATCCTCATTGATTGTCCGCCGTCGCTTTCGGCACTTACCATTAATGCGATGACGGCCGCTGACTCTTTGCTTGTGCCATTGCAATGCGAATTTTTGGCGTTGGAGGGTTTGAGCCAATTGTTGAAAACGGTGGAGCTGGTGCGCAGCGGCCTCAATCCAGATCTTGATATCCAGGGCGTTGTGCTCACCATGTATGATCGGCGGAATAATCTGTCGGATCAGGTCGCTGACGAAGTGCGGTCCGTGCTCGGTGCGAAAGTTTATAATACGGTCATCCCACGGAATGTTCGTCTGTCGGAGGCACCGAGCTTCGGGAAGCCCGCCTTGCTTTATGATTATCGTTGCCCAGGCAGTGAAGCCTACATCCGGCTTGCGTCTGAAATGCTGCAACGCGAACGGGCCTTGCGAGGGTAATCATGTCACCCGATCCTTCTCGTGGAAAACAAAGCCGGCTGGGGAAAGGGCTTTCGGCACTAATCGGTGAAGTCGAGGGTGTTGGCCTAGCGCCCGCATCCAGTGAAACCGCGGAGCCTGGCGCCAGTTCGGGCGCGATTTCTGAATTCGCTGTGTCTGATATTCGCCCGAACCCGGCTCAACCGCGGCGAACATTTTCGGAGACTGAGCTTGAAGACCTCGTCGCGTCGATCAAACAGCGCGGCGTCTTGCAGCCGATCTTATTGCGTCCGGATCCTGATGCTCCCAACCAGTATCAGATTGTTGCCGGAGAACGCCGTTGGCGCGCTGCGCAACGCGCCGGGCTCACGACCATTCCAGCGGTCGTTCGCGACATGGATGAACTCCAGCTTCTCGAAGTTGGCATCATTGAAAACGTTCAACGCGAGGATCTCAATCCGATTGAAGAGGCCGAAGCCTATGGCGCGCTGATGAAGCGGTTCGGTCGGACGCAGGAAAACCTTGCGGAGAGTGTTGGTAAATCGCGCGCGCACATTGCGAATACGCTTCGCCTCCTCAACCTCGGCGAAACCGCACGTGAGCATTTGCGGCAAGGTCGGATTTCGGCCGGGCATGCCCGGGCTGCGCTAGGCGCGCCCGATCCAGATCCTGTGGTTGACATGGCAGTTGCAAAGGGCATGTCGGTGCGAGATGTCGAGGCTTTGGTGAAGCGCCTGAAAGATGGCGGCGCCCTCGATGCCGTCGCCAAGAAAGTTCAGCAAAGTGATAAAGATGTCGATACCGAAGCACTCGAAAGCGATCTTGCTCGTGTGCTAGGTTTAAGGGTCGATATTCGCCAAGGCTCCAAGGGTGGAGAATTGCGGATCAAATATGGTGACCTTGAACAGCTAGATGAGTTGTGCCGACGTCTGACAGCAAAACGTTCATAAGCCACTGTAATATAAAGATTATCCATGCAGCTGCGTGGGTGAAGAGCATCGAACCTCCTCCGACTTGATAGGCCATTGGTCGGGCATTTGTTTCCGCTGCGACACGCGCTGCTAAGCGTTGATTTCGGTTTTCAAGCCTCCGAAAATCCATAGGCTACATATATGATCGAGCCAAACGTGCCGATGCGGAGGCAGAGCAATGGCAGATACAGCTTTATCGAGCGCACAATCTCTGCAGCGCCCGAAATTGAGTTACAAAGTCCCGGCGCATGCCGGATATCTGGAACGGGGTGATCGCGTTCCACCCGCGAGCGATCTTGCTTTGGAAGAGATCGATTTTGCTGACACAGAGATTTGGCGGCAGGACAAAATGTGGGATCGGTTCGAGCGGCTCCGCAATGAGGACCCGGTTCATCTGACCCCGGATAGTTTCTTTGGCCCTTATTGGTCGATCACACGTCACCAAGATATTCTGGCCGTCGACTCCGATCATAAGCGCTTTTCATCGGATGCCAGTCAGGGTGGCATTACGCTGAGCAACATGACCGAGAGCCTGGTTGGGCGTAGCTTCATTTCATCAGACGAACCGCTCCATTCGGCGCAGCGCAAAGTCGCTCAACCGGCCGTGGCTCCGACGGCTTTGCGTGATTATGAGCCCTTGATCAGGCGGCGTACACAAACACTCCTCGACGGGCTCCCAGTCGGTGAACCTTTTGATTGGGTGCATGCCGTATCGATCGAGCTCACAGCGATGATGCTCGCAACACTTTTTGATTATCCGCAAGACCGGCGGCGAGAGCTCACCCGATGGTCGGATGTCACCACCAACCCCGCGGACCCAGACATTTGTCCGGGCGGAATGGATCAATGGCGCAAAGAATTGACCGAGTGCGGACAGGTTTTTTGGGAGATCTTTAATCGGCGTAAGGCAGCCGACCCGGCAGGGGATTTGATGAGTCTTCTGGCGCATGGGGACGCGACGAAAAATCTTGATCCAATCGCTATGCTTGGAACCGTCTTATTGCTGATCATCGGGGGTAACGACACCACGCGTAACTCCATGACCGGTGGCGTATACGCGCTGAACAAGTTCCCGGACCAATATGAAAAGCTAAAAAGAGACCACAGTCTGATCCCAAATATGGTGTCGGAAATTATTCGCTGGCAGACACCGCTTGCTTACATGCGCCGCACCGCGCTTGAAGACGTGGAAATGCATGGCAAGATCATCCGCAAAGGCGATAAAGTCGCCATGTGGTATGTCTCCGGAAATCGCGATGAACGTTTTTGGGAAGAGGACCCCAATCGACTGATCATCGACCGCAAGCAAGCGCGCAAGCACGTGTCTTTCGGGTTCGGGATTCACCGCTGCGTCGGGAATCGTCTTGCAGAATTACAGCTTCGCATACTCTGGGAAGAAATTCTCGAGCGCTTTGAGCATATTGAGGTTCTTGACGAGCCAAGCCGAGTGTCGAGCTCTTTCGTCAAAGGCTATTCCTGGCTACCGGTCATCTGCCATCCCAAAGCCTGACTGAGCAATTAAATCCTGCAGATTGCGGCTCAGCAGATTGGTGGCAGTCTCTACAATTGCTCGTTCGTCCAGTTCTGATTCATCAAAAACCATTTCGATCGTGGCGTAACCCAATTCCACACCCAAGCGCATATGATGGAAGGCGCGGGCTTGATCGATTTGAGGCCAGAGCTGGATTACTTGATCTGTCAGGTAACGCGCCACAACGCGATGGGATTCCAGGCGTACATTGGTCAAGATCGGTGTCGCGTGGAGAGAGCGCATGATCCAGATGCCGGCTGGCGTTGCGCGCGTCACTTTGATCGTATCGATCAGTAAGGTCCGGATACTCTCGCGCGTCCTTTCGAGATCGCGCGTGATCCAGGGTTGTTCTTCCAAGAGCGCATTCTGATCATGCATCAGGCGCTCTCCAAGGTCTTTAAGCACCGCATATTTGTTCGGGTAATAGCGATAGAGTGCGGGGGGTGTTAGACCAGCCCGCTTGCAAATCGAATTGGTGGACAGACGTTCAAAGCCAACCTCTTCCAATAGCTGCGCCGCAGCTGAGAGGATCAGGTCGACCGTTTGCTGGCTGCGCTTTTGATGCGGGGCCGTTCGTCGATCGGTCACTGGCTTCAGACGAGTGGTCATTCGAGGGTCTCAGGATTGACAGGTGCCCACGCGCACCATAACGATAGTTAAGACTATCATTTAATCTGGAGGGAAGCAATGGGGGTTTCGAGGCGCAGATTGCTGCAAACCGGCGCGGCGCTCACTATTGCTGCTGCCATCCCGGCCGGCCAGCACGTTGCCTGGGGCATGCGAGACTTTGAACGCAAAGGCTACACTCCAGACTATCCCGACGCTGCAGCTGGCGAAGAGAGCTGGATGAACTGGTCTGGGGCGCAGCGCGCAACGCCAAAGCAGCTTGCGTCGCCAACCTCCATATCGGAGCTTTCGGAATTCATTTCCTCGGCAGATGAGCATGTTCGCCCGCGGGGCAGCGGGCACTCCTTCTCTGGCTTGGTTCCAAGCGAAGGCATCATACTCGACGTCAGCTACCTGTCTGGGCTCAAGGCCTATGACGCCGGAACAGGGATCGCGACATTTGGCGCTGGCACGACGTTGATGCAGACCGCCTCTGCGCTTCAAGACTTGGGGCGCGCCTTTCCCAACCTTCCAGATATTGTCGACCAGACGTTGGCCGGCTCATTTTCGACGGGCACGCACGGCACCGGCGAAACGCTGACAGCTTTGCACGATTATATTCGTGGCTTCCGATTGGTCACAGCCTCCGGTGAGGTGCTCGACGTTTCAAGACAAAGCAATCCAGCCCTCTTTAGTGCTGGCAAAGTCTCTCTCGGGGCGCTCGGTGTGATCGCCGAATATGATCTCCAAACCATACCTGCCTTCAACTTGCGGCGCATCGTATCGGCGGAACCGATTGAGGTGGTGCTGGATGAGCTTGAGGCCCGGGCTGCAGCGCACCGCAATTTCGAAGTCTTCTATCTGCCCGGTACAGGCATGGCGGCGAGCTTGTCTCACGATCTGCATGAAGGAGATCTCACAGGTGTTCAGCCGTCCGACGATGATGAGATTCTTGAGGGGTTGAAACAGCTCCGGGATCAATTTGGATGGTGGCCCTGGTTGCGCCGGCGCCTCGCCCAATCTGCATTACCCAACGGCGTGATTGAGGATGTCAGCGATGCGTCCATGGAATTGCTCGCCACGACACGACCAATCAAATTCAACGAGATGGAGTACCATCTCCCCCGCGACCAAGGCGTCAGGGCGCTTCGGGAAGTGATCTCGAAAATGGACCGGCGCAAATCTGCATTCTTTCCAATGGAAATTCGGTTCATTGCGGCCGACGACGCATGGCTCAGTCCCTTTAATGGAGAGCCTCGAATGTCGATTGCCATTCATGCTGCGGTTGATGAGCCTTACGACTATTTTTTCTCTGAGTTCGAGCCGATTTTCCTCAGAAATGGCGGGCGCCCTCATTGGGGCAAGTGGCACAGTCTGAAGCGGATCGATTTCGAGATGCTCTATCCAGAGTTCCGCGCGTTCGCCGATTTAAGGGCCAGCCTCGATCCGTCGGGGAAATTTCTAAATCCCCACCTTGCCGATGTGTTTGGGGAGACGTTCAATGCTTAAGCCCAGTCGGCGTAACTTGATTTTGGGCGGAACTGCTGTGATCGGAGCTGCGACCTTCATGTCTAAACCCAGCGATAAGAGTGGACCGCGTGATCCTTATTTCCTGCAAGTGCAATCAGCTCTGAGAGCGGCGGAAATCGCCACCCCGACGCTGGTCATCGACCGCGCGAGGTTGGACGCGAATGTCGATACGCTTTTGGCACACTTGCCCGACGGGATGGGGTACCGGATCGTCGCAAAGTCTCTGCCTTCGCTTGGATTGATCGACCACATTCGCCAGCGCGCTCAGACCGACCGCCTGATGACGTTTAATCTGCCAATGCTGTCAGAGCTGACGCGGATCATGCCGGAGGCGAACCAACTCCTCGGCAAACCCTTGCCGGTGCAAGCGGCCAAATCCTATTTTGAAACCTTACCAGCAGAGTACGCGCATGCTGCTGACCACGTTCAATGGCTGATCGATACACCCGAGCGGATGCGACAGTATAGCGATCTGGCGGCGACCATTGCGAGATCGCTGCGGATCAACATCGAGCTGGATGTCGGGTTGCATCGTGGTGGGTTCGAGCCGGGCGCTGAGCTGCAATCTGTGCTCGAAGCCATCAAAGATGATGAGCATTTAGCGTTTGGCGGCTTTATGGGGTATGAGCCACACATCCCAGCGCTTCCGACAACGCTCGGATGGCGAGACCGCGCCTTGGCGGGAGCTTGGCAGAAGTATCAAAAAGCACTCGACCAAGCGTCTGACATATTTGGCGCTGAGCTTATGACAGGCATAACGCGGAACGCTGCCGGCAGCCCGACATATCGCTATTATGAAGACACAAATCTCGCCAATGAAATCTCGGCAGGCTCCTGTTTGGTCAAACCAACGCATTTCGATAGCGAATTGTTGGAGCCGCATCTCCCGGCGAGTTTTATTGCGACACCTGTGATCAAGTCGCTGCCTGTGACGCGTATGCCTGGGTTGGAGTTTGCCGATAGCGCCAAGCGGGCCTGGGATCCGAATTATAGCAAGACGGTATTCATCTATGGGGGGCACTGGCTCGCCGATCCTGTCGATCCGCCGGGCCTCGAATACAATTCTACATTCGGGCGGTCATCGAACCAGGAGATGCTGAACGGGGGCCCCGATTTAGATATCGCTGCAGATGAGTTTGTCTTCTTCCGTCCGCATCAGAGTGAAGCCGTATTCCTGCAATTTGGTGATATCGCGGTTTACGAGGACGGAGAGATCGTTGATTTCTGGCCCGTATTCGAAGCATCAGCCTAAGCTGATCGACAAGAGGGCTTTGCGATGACCACCACTCAGATTTTTCTGTCGGGATTGATGTTGCTCGCGGGGATCGGAATTCCGATCATGGCCGCCTGGAACGCGGGACTTGGAACCCGTATCGAAAATCCAATCGGTGCGGTCTTGATTCTTTGCATCGTCGCGCTGGTGCTTTGCGGTGGCCTTTTGATTTTCGCGGGGATGCCGGATCTTTCGGACATCGGGTCGATTCCGCCGATCTACTTTTTGGCGGGGTCTCTGTTTATTCTATACATGGCATCCATCACGTTCGCCGCGCCGCGGATTGGATTGGCGAATGCGGTATTCTACGTGTTGTTGGGTCAATTGATCAGCGCTGCCATCATCGATCACTTTGGGTGGTGGGACACGATTCAGTCCCCCATTACGCTGAAGCGAGTCGCAGGGATTCTCATTATGGTCGTTGGAGTTTATCTCGCCCGTAAAGACGTCCTTCCCACACTCCCTCCGCAGACCTGAACACAGATGCTGGAGTCCCGAAAAATGGATTTAATTGTATCGGTCACATCGCCCTATGCCAGAAAGGCGCGGATCGTTCGGCTAGAAAAGGGTCTTCAAGACCGCGTCCGAGTGATTGAGGCGAGCCCGCTTGCCGAGGGTAGCCAGGCCATTATTCGGAACCCGCTCGGAAAAGTCCCGAGCCTTATCTTGTCCGATGATCGCGTGCTGTTCGATAGCCCGGTCATATGTGCCTATTTAGATGCTCTCGATGGTGCGCCGACCCTGACCGGACAGACCGGCAAAGCGCGTTGGGCATGTGAACACGCCCAAGCTCTGGGGGATGGGATCATGGATGCGGCGTTCAGTACAGTGATGGAGCGGCGGCGTCCGAAACCTGAGCAATCCGACTTCTGGCTCGCGCGCTGGCAGGCCAGTCTCGACGGCGGCCTTGACGCTATGGACCGTGATATTGAGGCGCGTGGTGACATATTTGATGTCGGGGCGATCGCGTGCGCGGTGGCGCTCGGTTATCTCGATTTTCGTCTACCCGAAACGGCGTGGCGGACGGGTAGAAGCGCGCTGCAGGATTGGTATGCAAAACAGATTGCACGCCCAAGCTTTATTGAAACAGACTACGACTAGCGCTCGGTCTATTGTCCGAATTGATCTGCATCGCTGTAGGCAGAAATATAGGCCGGACGCGTTGCGAGCCTGTCCAAGTAAGCCTGGAAGACTGCACCCTCGCACAGTCCGTAAGATTGAGCCCAGCGAACATTATGCCCGCTAATGCAGTCCGCCGCAGTGAACTGATCGCCGCAGATATACCTGGACTTGTTCAGTCTTTCTGCCAATTGCGGTTCGATTTCTTTTGCCCATTTGCGGGTGTTCATTTCAACAATTGACGTTTGTCTCAGCCCGTTAGGCAGCAAGTCGCGGTGCAGCCGTATCTGCCATAAGATCATATCCATCCAGCTCGCGTTAAACAAAATCATTTGCAAATAATCTGCGCGCGCCTGAGTCGCTTCGACCGGAGGCGCAAGCTGTTTATCTAGAAAAGCGTCTGCCAGCCACAAGACCATGGCGCCGCTTTCCAGCATGGTTTGTTCAGACCCGTCGGCCCACGTGATATCCAGCATAGGCAAGTTATGATTTGGGTTCTTTGCCAGCATGTCCGGGGTCTGCATGGCGCCGCGAATGACCGGTACGACCTCCACTTCAAAGCCCTCATCCAGCACTTCGTGGAGCATCCATTTGACTCGAACACTGCGCGTCAGAGGATAGTGGTAGAGCTTGAGTGATTTAAACATCATCTCACGGACTTAGATCATGCCGGGCGGAATGCGAGTGACTCCCATTCGACCTGGCGATACGCTCTACTCGGTCAAAAAGGAAAGGTGTGTCCAATGTCTTATAGTGAGTTTTCCGCGCTCAAGATTGAGGTGGTCGATCATGTGGCGTGGCTGACGATTGACCACCCGCCGATCAATCTTTTCGATATGACCTTAATCGCAGAGATGGATGCTGCAGGCGCCGCACTTGCCGCAGATGACGATGTTCATGTTGTGGTGCTGCAAAGCGCTGATCCGGATTTCTTCATCGCGCATGCAGACGTCACCTTGATCCAGAACATTGGCGACACCGATCCGATCGACGACCCTGACAGTTCCTTTTTCCACGCAATGACCGAGCGGTTTCGTTTGATGCCAAAACCGACCATCGGGAAAGTCAGCGGCGTGGCACGCGGCGGGGGTCTGGAATTGCTCGCCGCGCTCGATATGCGATTCTGCGCGCGCGAGACCTCAGTTTTCGCTCAGCCTGAAGTTACGGTTGGGATCATTCCAGGCGGCGGCGGGTCATCGCGCTGGCCGAGACTAATCGGATATGCCCGCGCCATGGAGCTGATGCTGGGCGGCGCTGATGTGGACGCAGAGACGGCTGAAAAGTACGGCATGGTCAATCGCGCTTTGCCGGCGGCAGATCTTGACGCCTTTGTCGAGACCCTCGCCACCCGGATGGCGAGGTTTTCTCCGCATGCGACCGCTCTCATCAAACAGGTGGGTCAATCGCAAGTGTCGCTCGAAGAGACGCTCTACCAAGAGCATCGCGCCTTCATGGAGAGTGCCCGTCACCCTGCCGCGCTCGCCGCGATGAAGCAGTTTATGGAAAACGGGGGCCAGACCCGTGAGGTTGAACTCGCCGGTGCATTTTAACTGGGGGGCTAATGCGCCTCGTTTGAGTCTTTCAGGCTGAACAGACAAATCGCTAGCAGCAATGTCGCCACGACGCCGGATCCGCCCGCCACCGGGGATGGCAAGAAGCTTTGCAGGCCAAACATCATGACAAGTGTGTTGGCGATGAAGGCGACGACGCCAACCAAAGCAGTCAGGCCACCCAAAAGCTTGCCGCCGTCTCCCATCTTCGCCAAGCCGAACACCAAGGCGGCAAGGCCGAGCAGGATTTTCGCGGCATTGTAACCAAAGAAGGAAAACGCGACGACGGAGAAGGCCACATCGCCAAGATCCGCATTAAGTTCTGCAGCGGCTCGGAACGGTCCGAACTGTGTAAGCCCCACGCCAACTTGTATGACATTCAGCACGGCCGAAAAGGCGATCGCCGAAAAGCCTAACGTGTAGCGTTTTGCCGTCACGAGCGCCGATCCAGCCACCGCAGCGAGCACGACGAAAATCAGCGCCTCAAAGCCCCACAAGAATTGCCGATCCACCTCCGGCGCGGCCAGGTAAAGTGCGGTATAGATTGGTTGGGTAATCGCAGCCACCAAAAGTAAGGCAGCGATCGTTTTGACGGTTTGAGAATGCGAAAGGTCCATAGAGGGCGCTTTCGCACGTCGGTCGTCTGGTGGAAAGAGGGACACGCTGGGAAACGTTCCCTGCTCACAGAGAGTTTACTCGTGGCGAACCCTCATAAGCTAAACTGTTATTGTGGGTTGGCATGACACCAGATCGAGGCATCACGGTCCTTCACCACTACAAAGATGGTACACGCGCCATAATAACCCGCCTCGCCCGCCACCAATTGATTGGTTTTGGGATCGCGAAACGTTTCATTGTCGGCAAATGCAGCGGTAAATTTGAGCCGAATTTCTTGGCATGGGGGCCATTTTCCCTCCGCAGTCGGTTGACCCCACTTGGAGCACATAACGGCCGCATAATGAGGCAAAGCACCAGAAACACTGCTCTCCAGAAATGCGTTGATCTTTTCCAGAATTCGCGGCGCTAAAGCTAGTTTATTGACTTCCAGACGTGTCACCTTTGTTGGGGCTTTAGTAAGCTCAATGCCTTTAACAAACTCACCCGTCCCAACGGCTTCGTGACCAATCTCAAATACAATCGATGTGCCGTCGTGGAATGTCCTTTCGACCAGATTGGTGCTATTTTTGGCCCCTAAACTCAGATAATCGCCAAAAAGCAATTCATGGGCACTTTTCTGCCCGGCGGGTGAATCTGAGGTTTGAGCTAAAACTGGCGTTGATAGTCCCAAGAGTGAAAGTGCGCTTAATGTTGATTTTAGATAGGTCATATTTGCCTCTTAGAAACAATTTGTCGTGCTATCGAGCTCATTCGAGGAGTCTGGCAAAACAGGATTACCTCGGATCGGATCTTGAGTATAAGTCCTACGCTCCGTTTGAGTGTATTGGTAGATTTTACCATCATGTGCGATGTAAACCCGCGCAGCACTCAATCCACCTGAACGAGCTGCCATGGCATTTGCCGGTGCTCGGCTAAAAAAGCAGCGCAGTTTAAACGAAGTTCCATTCTACCGTGGGGGTGTCCACGAAAGCTGTGTACCTGAAAGCTCAGATCGGCGGTCATTATTGGGGAAAAGAGTTGGAGCGGGTACACGGAATCGAACCGAGCTACACAGCTTGGAAGGCTGGTGCATTACCACTATGCTATACCCGCTCAGGGTCGCAGCATCCTATAGCATGCTTTGTGTAAGTGGTGGAGGGGACTGGATTCGAACCAGTGTACGCAAAGCGGGCAGATTTACAGTCTGCTGGATTTAACCACTCTCCCACCCCTCCGGGGCAACTTACACAACGCCATTTGACGCCGCTGGTTCCGACCGTCATTAGGGGGCTTTGACACCTCCGCCTTTCAACCGGAAACCGGCCTTATAATGAGCAAGCCCCGCCCGCGCAACCGTCCTAATTCACACAGGCGAAAATCTTCGTCGAGGCCCCCGAACACCGGCGGTAATTGGCTTTGGGGTGTGCATGCCGTGACCGCTGCGCTGGCCAATCCAAACCGCAAACTGGTGCGCTTGGTTGGCACCAAGAACGGCTTGGCGAGATTGCCAGGAGCGCTCCCTCACGCAGAAGCGCTCGAGCCCGGGGCGATCGATGCCTTACTGCCTCGTGACGCTGTTCACCAAGGCCTTGCCGCGCAGTTTGAGCCGCTCGAACCGGTGCAAATTGAGGACGTGATCGCGGCCGGCCCATCGCGTATTGTCGTGCTCGACCAGGTCAGCGATCCGCACAATCTCGGTGCGATTTACCGGTCCGCCGCGGCGTTCGGCTTTCAGGCGATCGTGCTGCAAACCCGCAACGCGCCGCCGATCTCCGGGATTGTGGCCAAGGCCGCCGTCGGCGCCGTTGAAACGGTCCAGGAGTGTCGGGTCGTCAATATCGCGCGGGCATTGGCAGCGCTGAATGAGGCGGGTTTTCATACGGTTGGCTTGGCTGGGGGTGGCGCTTCGATGATCCATAACGCGGTCTCCGGCGCTCAAAGACTTGCCATCGTCCTGGGCGCGGAAGGGCCTGGCATCCGTCCGGGCGTGGCCAAAGCCTGTGCAGAACTTGCCCAGATTCCGATTGCCGCTGACATGGAAAGCCTCAATGTGTCCAATGCGGCTGCGATCGCGTTCTATGAAGCGAACCGGTCGCGTTTAGACGCCTAACCGATTGGCCATAGCCGCCGCCAGGCGTGGGCCAAGCTCAGGGCCTTCAAGCGGATAAAGATAAGGCTCGATCAATTCGAGTTCCATCAGCTGCAGGCTGTCCTCTGTATCCCGAAGCATGTCGACCCGCGCATAGAGTGGCGTCTCGTCAAGAGCGTTCAGAACCTGAGCGGCTTGGTCTAGGTCGTGCGTGCTCGGCGTCACGGCGGTCTCAAAGCCTCCATAGGTCGATTGGATGCGATAGTCGCCAGGTTTCGCTTGTTTCAGTAGGGCATGTGAAAATGCCCCATCGATAAAGATGAAGCTGAGCTCGCCTTCGGTCTGAATGGTCGACAAGAACGGCTGAACCATCATTGGATGCGGTAGGTCGGGCAACGCATCAGCGGGCGTCAACCGATACTGCCCGTCCGCGCCTGCGCCAACCTGGCGTTTGAAAACAAGATCTTCGCTTTCGAGGGTTTGGAACGCTTCATCGAATGCACGTTGATCCACCCGGTCGATCCACAGGGTCGGGATCAATCGGACATCACTTTGTTCGAAGCTACGCAGATAGCGCTTATCACTGTTCCATTTCACCAGAGCGGCGCTGTTGAAAAGCTTGGTTTGGCTTTCAATTGTTTCAAGCGTGCGCAGAAACATCTCCGCGTGATCCCAATAATCCCAGGTGGTGCCGATGATCGCCGCGCCAAACGTCGCCCAGTCTATGCTCTCATCCGCCCAGTCGACATCCAGAATTTCCAGTCCCCGTTGAGCAAATGGGTCTCGCAAGGCATCCATCATCCGATCATGTTCAAACGCGTCGCTGCGCCGCGTGGGTGAACCCGGCAAAGTGGCTTTGGAGGAGAGATAGGCAATCGATATCATGAGCGCGCCATAACTGGCCATATCTGTTGCGTCCACCCTGCAGATCTGGCACATCCGCGGCGGATACTTCCCAAGGATAATTTCATGACAGCAACGACTTATGATGTGGTCGGTCTCGGCAATGCGATCGTCGATGTAATCTCGCGCCAGGACGATGAATTCCTGCAAAGCTGGGGCATCAACAAGGATGCAATGAATCTGATCGAAGAAGATCGCGCTGATGCGCTCACTCAGGCATCTGTTAACGCGCTTGAAACGTCCGGTGGATCAGGCGCCAACACGATTGCGGGCCTTGCGAGCTTCGGGGGTCGCGGGGCCTATATTGGGAAAGTTGCAGACGACCGCCTCGGGAAAGTCTTTAAAGAAGACATGGAAAAGATTGGTGTGCCGTTTGGCACTCATCCGCTCGTGGGCGGCCCTGCCACAGCGCGATCAATCATATTTGTGACGCCAGATGGCAAGCGCAGCATGAACACGTTCCTCGGGGCGTCTGTTGAGTTCTCTCCGTCTGACGTCAGCAAAGAGACTGTTGAAGCGGCGGGCATCCTGTATCTCGAAGGGTATCTGTTTGACAAAGAGGACGCCAAGGCAGCTTTTGTCCACGCGGCAGAGATCGCGCATGCGGCTGGGCGCAAAGTGGCGCTGACTTTGTCAGATAGTTTTTGCGTCGACCGCCACAGAGACAGCTTTCGGCAACTGATCCGCACCCAGGTTGATCTGCTGTTCGCAAATGAAGAAGAGCTGTTGAGCCTTTATGAAACGCGGGACTTTGATGCCGCTGTCGAACAATTGCGGGCCGATACAGGCGTTGCCGCCGTCACCCGTAGCGAGAAAGGGTCGGTCGTGATCGGCGATGGCGATCCAATTGCGGTGCCAGCGGAACCAGTCAATGGAGTCGTCGACACGACCGGTGCAGGCGACCAATATGCGGCGGGTTTCCTGTTTGGCATTGCGCGGGGTCTGCCTCTCGCAACTTGTGCGAAACTTGGCCATATCGCGGCAGCGGAAGTCATTTCGCATTATGGCCCGCGCCCTGAGACGTCCTTGGCTGACCTCGCAAAAGCGGCTGGAATCGCCGCATAGCAAGATCCGGGTCGCGCGCTTTCGCAACATCGATCAAGTTGCCGCTATTGTAACAAGGTGATCGAGATGAACTTCCAAATAAGAGCGCTTCCCCGCGAGCAATTTTCCCATCTCTTCGGCGCGCCAGATGAACAGTTATCTGAAGCGGGCGTGGCGCGCGTCCATGTGGAGCAAAGCCCCGGCTATCCCTGCCGAGTGAGTTTAAGAGATGCGAAGGTCGGCGAAACCGTCCTTCTTCTAAACTATGAGCATCTTGGTGAAGACTCCCCCTATCGCGCATCTCACGCCATTTTCGTCGTTGAAGGGGCTGAGGACGTGACCCCGGCGGTCAATGAAATCCCGGATGTTCTGCGCACACGGCTGATCTCGGTGCGCGGTTTTAATCAGGATCATCATATGATTGCAGCGGATGTTTGCGAGGGATCGGATCTAGCGGCCAAGATTCAGGACATGGCCACTGTCGAAGACATGGACTATCTCCATTTGCACAATGCAAAGCCGGGCTGCTTTGCAGCGAAAGTCGATCTTCTCCCCGCTTCACCTGCTGCCGTGTGAGGCCCGGGCGAAACAGAATTGAACTTGTCCTTCTTGCGCGCGCATGAAATCAATCTCCTCAAGAGAAAACAGGTTCTGGGAGGTGGGCGTGCTCAAAAGGTTTGCGCTTGGATTGGCCGTCATTTTGATCGCCGCGATTAGCTATGTGTACATGAGCTATGGTTCAATCGCACGCGCTGGCAGCGGGTATGCGGCGAAGAATCTTTGCTCCGGACATTTTCTCAGCGGTTTCCCGCTGCAAACGGTCCAAGACGAGGCCTTGATCGGGGCATCAGAAACGCTCGCCAATGTCTCCTACGCTGTGGACACCGAAGCTCGAAGTGTGACCACCAAACTGTATGGCTTGTTCGAGCGCCGCGCCGTGTTCACGCCGGGAATCGGGTGCACGCTGCTATCACCAGGTGAGACAGCGGTCGATATGGGTGTCATCGCGCTGCCGCCTCTAGAGCTCTCGCCAGAGTTCGCATGGCCAATGGGCAGTGCGGCGCCGCAACTGACAGACGCCTATGATGACTTGCTCGACGCCGCCTTTGCCGAAGACGCGCCGGGTCAACCAAAAAACACCAAAGCCATCACAATCAGCCATGACGGTAAGCTGGTCGCTGAGCGCTATGCGGATGGAGTGTCGCCGGACACGCCCTTGATTGGCTGGTCGATGGCCAAAAGCGTGACCGCCCTAATGGTCGGCGTTTTGGTTGCGGATGAGGCATTGGTGGTGGACGCTCCTGCAAACGTTCCGCAATGGCAAACGGAGTCGGACGATCCACGCGCCGCCATTACGCTCGACCAATTGCTCCGCCAAAGCAGTGGGTTGGAATTCAATGAGACCTATGAAGCCGAAACCGATGTCACCCATATGCTATCGAATGAACCGGACACGGCTGCCTTTGCCGCGTCCAAGCCATTGATTGGTGACCCAGATACGATCTGGTCTTACTCATCCGGCACAACCAATATCATTTCCGGGATCATTCGGCGCACGGTCGGGGACACGCTGCAGGACTACTACACCTTTTCGCAAACACGTTTGTTTCGACCGCTCGGAATCCGCACCGCGACGTTCGAAGCCGATCGCAGCGGTAATTTTATTGGCTCATCCTATCTCTACGCCTCTGCCAGAGACTGGGCGCGGCTCGGTCAATTTACCCTGCAAGACGGGGTTTGGGCGGGTGAGCGTCGATTGCCCGAAGGTTGGGTCACCTATCTTACAACGCCGACTCCGACAACACCGGGGAACGAATATGGCGCGCAAGTCTGGTTGAACCGCAACCCGGATGACCCAGACCGTTCCCGGCTTTTTCCAACGTTGCCCGAGGACATGTACTATTTTGGCGGATTCCAAGGACAGATGGTCATCGTTATTCCATCAGAGCGCCTTGTGATTACGCGGTTTGGGTTCACTCCCGCGCGAAACCACGGCGTGGAGGAATTAGCGGCGTCGGTGATTGCGCGTCTGCCGGATCTCGCGCCGGACATCGTCGAAGAGATATCAGTTGATCCGGCGTCGGCAGACCAGCCTTAAGCCATCAATTCTTGTTCGGCATAGTCGAGGCGATCATGGCCAAAGAACATCTCGTCTCCGACAAAGAAGGTTGGTGAGCCAAAAGCGCCGCGCTCGACCGCCTCTTCGGTATTCGCACGCAGCATGGCCTTGGACTCCGGATCATTGCCGAGTTCCCAGAGTTTATCTGCATCGAAGCCTTCGGACGCGAAAGCGGCTTTGAATTGCGCCTCATCTCCGGAATCAATGCCGCCGTCCGGGTTCCCCCAGACATGTTTCCAAGTCGCTTCGAAGAATTTTCTTTGTTCTTCTGGATCGTCTTGCAAGCGGATCGTCGCGCAAGTCAGCGGTCGGGTGTTCATCATTGGGAAGTGTTTGTTGAAGTGCAGCTCAATCTCATACCGCTTGCAGATTCGCGCCATATCCGCGGCCATGTACTTTCCTTTGGCGGGGACCATTCCTGGCGGTGAGTTCCCTGTCGCTTTCATTACACCGCCTTGAAAAAGAGGTCGAAGCTTCAGTTCAGCGCCGGTCCGCTCTAGCACGCCTTGCAGGGGCACCCGAGCAATATATGAGGTTGGACTGATATAGTCGAAAAAGAACTCTAAGGTCTTCGCCATTTCGGGGTCTCCCAAGTCTGTCTGGGTGAAACGTTTACGACACCCAAGTTCTGATTTGGAACTTAAGCCAAATCAGTCTAAAGACACAAGTATGAAATGGACGGATCTCGACGATAACTGGTGTCCTGTGGCGCGAACCCTGTCTTTGGTGGGCGATCGCTGGACGCTTCTCATACTGCGCGATTGCTTTTTAGGGCTGTCGCGGTTTGACCAATTCGCTGAAAGCACGGGCGCCACGCGGCACATTGTGTCCGACCGCCTTAAGCGTTTGGTTGATGCCGGAATCCTTGAAAAGTCAGCTTATTCGGAGCGACCGAAACGCTACGAGTATGTATTGACCGAAAAAGGCCAGGAATTCGCGCCCGCGCTGATCGCTTTCAAAGACTGGGGCAAGAAGCATTTGCCCGTCCGCCGGGCGACGCAGGGGTGACCTTGCATTACGAGTAAAGCCCTCATCCTGCCTTGCCACTATAGACCCTGACATGCGTCTGGGATGCGGTACTAGAGGACTAGTCGTCTTCCCCGTCCAAATCCCGCGCCACCTTAGCTCGCTTAAAAACGGCGCTCATTTCTGCAGCCTCGTCATAGGAGTGGTCGGCAATAAAATGGAGCTGCGGCGTGAACTTCATCTCGATCTCGCGACCTAATCGCCCCCGCAGGAAACCGGCAGCACGATTGAGCGCTTGGGCAATTTCGTCCATTTCTTCTTTACCCGACTTGCCGAGCGCTGAACAAAAGACATTGGCGTGCCGAAGATCCGGGGAAGATCGAACTTCACCGATTGTAATGGCGACGCCTTGCAGAGCCGGATCACGGAACTCTTCGCGCGCCAGTATCTCGACCAGCGCATGCCGCACCAATTCGCCCGCCCGCAATTGACGCTGGCTGGGGGCATGGGCTCCGTGATTTGGTTTTCGTTTGCGGCTCATGCCGCCTTAATGCCCTGTCCGAGCCGGCGCATAAAGATCTCGCACGCAGTTTTTTCGCCAAACCAGTCATGCGGGATCATGAGTGGTTCCGTCCCATCAAAAGAGATCAGCGTGTAGCTGCGCGTACTTTTGATCTCGTCTATGGCGTCCCAATCGATACGAGTCTCCACCAAACCGCGACGAATGATCAAAGCTTCGTCCCGAAGGTTGATCTCTGTCGTCGAGTCGAGTTCGGCGGCGCGGCCATGCTTATGGCGATACGCCCAGCGCATGAAAATCAAGTACCAGGCGATGCCCGCCATGGCGGCCGCCAACGCGGATCCCAGGGTCAGCCAATAGGAACTGGTGATAAAATTATCTATGGTCGCGCGTGCGACCAGGGCCATGCCTGCCCCGATAATTGGCGCGGTTACACCCGCATAATAGAGCGTTGTCGGCCCCACCGTGCTGCCACGAATAGCGTTGGTTAATCGTTTAGCGTCCCGTTTCGAGAGCGCGCCAGATATGCTGTGCGAAGTCTCCATGTGATGAGCATAGGCCGCAACAGTTTTTGATTTTGAAAAACAAATCGATCAAAATGAATAGACCGCCCCAAAAAGGGCGGCCTAAAGAACAAAACGTACGGTCCGTCTTAGTCGAGTGTTCTGGCAATCATTTCGACTTCAAAGCACTCGATCTTGTCGCCTTCGCGAATATCTTCGTACTTTTCGAACGCCATACCGCATTCCATGCCGTTGGTAACTTCGGGCACTTCATCCTTGAACCGTTTCAGCGTTTTCAACATGCCTTCGTGGATGACCACATCATCGCGCAGCAGGCGCACACCGCAGCCACGCTTCACGACGCCCTCGGTGACCTTACAGCCCGCAACTTTGCCGACCTTGGTGATGTTGAAGACTTCCAGAATATCTGCATAGCCAATGAAGGTTTCTTTCTTCTCTGGCTCCAACATGCCAGAAAGCGAGGCTTTCACATCATCGATCAGCTCATAGATGATCGAATAGTAACGGATCTCAACGCCTTCTTTTTCGGCCAGATCCCGGGCTTGCTTGTTGGCGCGAACATTAAACGCGAAGACTGGGGCACCAGACGACTGGGCCAGCAAGATGTCGCTCTCTGAAATCCCGCCTGCGGCCCCATAGACCACATTGGCGCGAACTTCGTCGGTTGAGAGTTTCTCCAGCGATTGCGTGATTGCTTCGACGGAGCCTTGCACATCGCCTTTCAAGACGATTGGCAGGTCTTTGATGTCGGCCGATCCGTCTTTCAGGCTGGTCATGAACTGCTCGAGCGAAGCGCGCTGCGTTGCAACACCCTGCTTCTGGCGTTTCATGCGCTGGCGATATTCGGTGATCTCACGCGCCCGCGCTTCATTCTCGACGACGTTGAAAGCGTCGCCAGGTTCTGGCGTGCCATCCAGGCCCAAAATCTCGGCCGGCATAGAAGGAAGGGCTTCCTTCATTTGCTGTCCACGCTCGTTTACGAGCGCCCGGACTTTACCCCATTGGCCGCCCGCGACGACGATATCGCCGCGCTTCAGACTGCCGCGTTTCACGAGCACAGTCGCAACAGGGCCGCGACCTTTATCAAGCTGCGATTCCACCACGATGCCGTCGGCGACGCGAGTTGGGTTCGCTTTCAGCTCGAGCAGTTCTGCTTGCAGCGTAATGGCCTCGGTCAGTTCACCGAGCCCTTTTTTCTTGAGCGCAGAGACTTCGATCGCTTGCACTTCACCGCCCATGGCTTCGACTTGAATGTCATGCTGGAGCAGATCTGTGAGGACGCGATTTGGATCCGCATCTTGCAGGTCGATCTTGTTGACTGCGACGATGATCGGAACTTCAGCAGCTTTGGCGTGGCTGATCGCCTCAATCGTTTGCGGCATGACTGAGTCATTCGCGGCAACCACCAGGATCACGATGTCCGTGACATTGGCTCCGCGGGCCCGCATCGCTGAGAAGGCGGCGTGGCCCGGTGTATCCAGGAAGCTGATTTTATCGCCTGATTTCAGCTGTACCTGATAGGCACCGATATGCTGGGTGATGCCACCCGCTTCGCCTGAGACGACATCGGTTGAGCGCAAGGCGTCCAGCAAAGAGGTCTTACCATGATCAACATGGCCCATGATCGTAACGATCGGGGGGCGACCTTCGAGATCCTTGGGATCATCCTCGACGCCTTCGAGGCCAATTTCCACGTCAGCTTCTGAGACGCGTTTCACGGTGTGGCCAAATTCTTCAGCGATGAGTTCAGCCGTGTCGGCGTCGACAATATCGTTGCCGCGCATCATTTCGCCTTGCTGCATCATGAATTTCACAACGTCAGCGACGCGTTCGTTCATACGACCGGAAAGGTCTTGCAGGGTGATGGTTTCAGGCAGCGTGACCTCGACGGAGGCTTTCTCCTGCTGTTCACCGCCCATCCGGCGTTCGCGCTCGCGTTCCCGCGCCCGTTTTACAGAAGCGAGGGAGCGCTGGCGGTCACCATCATCTCCGAGCGCAGAGGCAATGGTCAGCTTTCCGCGGCGCCGTTTATTATCGCTTCCGCGACCACCGCCGCGACCGCCTTGGTCGCGCCGATCACGGTCATCACGTTCATTCCGGCCGCCTTTGCGACGACCGCCGCCGGAGCTCGCAGCGGCTTCCAAATCTGCTTGATTGGGCGCTGAACCGCGAGATTGTCCTTTGCCGCCGCGGTCCGTGCGGCCACCAGATTTGGCCTCTGTAGTGGATTTCTTCTTCGCTTCGGCTTCGGCTTTTTTGCGATCTGCCTCTTCGGCTTTTCGACGCGCTTCAGCTTCCTCGCGCTCTTTTTCTTTTTGCTTTTTGGCTTCCTGCTGCTCTTGAAGAGCTTTTGTTCTAGCCTGCTGCTTTTCCTGTTCGGCTTTGCGAGATTCTTCAGCCTTTTTGCGCTGCAATAGCACTTTTTGGCGTTGAACAAGTTCCTCTACCGTGATGCCGAGCTTCGCGGCGGCGGCTTCGAGTTTGGATGGCTCTTTTCCACCCGCCCCAGAAGACGCCGGTTTCTTTGGAGGCTGCTTGCCTGCCCCTCCAGTTTTTGTTTGCGCCCCCACGGTGCGACGCTTTTTGGTTTCGACAACGACTTGCTTCGAGCGCCCATGGCTGAAGGTCTGCTTCACGGTGCCGGATCCGCCGCCGCGCGAAACAGTGAGGGGCTTGCGCCCAGTTGTCTTACCTTTGTCTTTCGTATCGCTCATGCGTACCCTGGTGTTTAACCTTTCTTTCGGGGCGTTTGCCGGACGTCCCTGTCTACAAAATTTCCTGTCTGCCGGAGAACCAGCCTGTCTCAGGCGCGTCTCTGAATCCAATCAGTCGCCGATAAGCGATTGAAAAAGCATCCGAGAGGGAACCTTGTTCAAGCAGCGCATGTATCACATGCTGCCGCCCAAAGGCTACGCCCAATTCAGCAGACGACAACGCGCCTGCGACTTTCACGTCTTCATATATCGCCTTGGCAAGAAAATGAACCTTGTTCCGGCCATCTTCTGCACCATCGCGCGCCTCAATCAGCCAGCCCGGTTCGGCTTTGCGGATATAAGCGCGAACTTGGTCAAATCCAAGAACCGCGATCCCGCTCTTTTTGGCCATGCCTAAAAGGCCAATACACCTTTGCAACAGCTGGCGCTCAACCTCATCGATCAAACCGTCCATGGGCAAGCTCGGAGCTTTGTAAGCGCGAGAAAACGCGCCGCTCTCCAAGCCTTCTACCAAATGAGTCTGGTTTGCTGTGATCCAGGCGCCCCGCCCCGGCAGTTTCCCGAATACGTCCGGCACTACTGTGCCATCCGGACTGCGCACAAAGCGGATAAGCGCGTCAGCCGCTAAGCGCTCACGCGTCACCGCACACTGGCGAACAGGTCCGCCAGAGCGCGTGTCCTTTCGCGCCTCTAGGCGCTGGCCGCTATCATCGAGGTTCTGCGGCATCGTCGCCGCCCTCCATGAGAAGTTCTTCGTCGAGATCTAATCCCTCTAATTCAGCAAGAATATCTTCATCGCTCACGTCCAGGCTTTCTTCGACCGCTTCAGAGCTGGCACCGTCGTCCGACTTGCCAAGCTCTCCGAGTGCGAGCAACGCGCGCTCTTCTTCAGTCAGGTCCGCTTGCTCTTCGCCAGCGGCTTCGGCGACCATCTCTGCTTCCAGTTGCTCAAGCGCTTCAGGTTCAATCCAACCTGCAATGACACGAGCTTTCATGATGAACAGCTGAGCATCATCGCGGCGCATTTCGCCTTTCTTGAGGATTCCGTCCTGCCAGACGGGCTTTCCTTCCTTATTGTTCTCGCGCCAACCGGTGAGATCGTCTGGCACCAAGCCGGCGACGTCTTCGACCGTTTTCACCTCGTTTTCACCCAGCTTAACGGCGAACCCGGGTGACATGCCATCAAGTTCCATGACCGCGTCCTCGACGCCGAGTTCAAGGCGTTTGGCGTTTTGCTCGGCCGCGAGTTTTTCAAGATACTCGCGCGCGCGCTCCTGGATTTCTTCGGCGACTTCCTCGTCGAACCCTTCGATCTGCATAAAGTCTTCCGCCGCAATATAGGCGATGTCTTCAACAGCCTCGAAACCTTCAGAGGCGAGCAGTTGTGCCAGCGTCTCGTCAGCATCGAGCGCTTGCATGAACAGCTCGGTGCGGCGCTGAAAGTCAATTTGATAACGCTCTGAATCGTCACTCTCGGTGACGAGGTCGATTTGCCAGCCTGTGAGTTGCGAGGCGAGACGAACGTTTTGCCCGCGGCGTCCAATCGCCAGCGGGAATTGCTCATCGGCGACAACCACTTCAACACGATGTTCGTCTTCATCGAGCACGACTTTAGATACTTCTGCCGGCTGAAGAGCGTTCACGATGAAGGTCGCATCGTCATAATTCCAAGGGATGATGTCGATCTTCTCGCCGGACAGCTCGCCCACAACAGCCTGTACGCGGGCGCCGCGCATACCGACACAGGCGCCAACCGGATCAATTGAGCTGTCATTTGAAATCACACCAATCTTTGCGCGTGAACCTGGGTCACGGGCGCAGGAGCGGATCTCGATGACGCCTTCATAGACCTCTGGCACCTCGGCGGCGAACAGTTTGACCATAAAGTCGGGGTGCGCGCGCGACAGGAAGATCTGCGGGCCTTTAATCTCGCGGCTCACTTTATAGAGATACGCGCGCACGCGGTCATTCGGCTGGAAATTCTCGCGCGGGATACCGTCATTGCGACGAATGATGCCTTCGGCGCGGCCGAGATCCACAATTACGTGGCCATACTCAACCCGCTTGACGATGCCATTGATGACCTCGCCTTCGCGATCTTTGTATTCGTCGAACTGGCGCTGTCGCTCAGCATCGCGGACTTTTTGCATAATGACTTGCTTCGCGGTCTGCGCAGCAACTCGGCCAAAATCGAAGGGGGGCAGCTCTTCTTTGATCTCGTCGCCGAGCTCCAGGTCAGCATCGATCTTCTTAGCATCTTTCAGAGTGATTTGCTGAGCTGGATCTTCCATTTCCTCAGCATCGACCACGGTCTGGACGCGCCACAGGCTTTGCTCACCCGTGTCGTGATCAATCACGGCGCGGATGTCGTGCTCCTGGCCGTAGCGAGACTTCGCGGCTTTCTCGATCGCCTCTTGCATCGCCTCAATGACGATGGCGCGGTCGATAGCTTTTTCTTCAGCGACCGCTTTTGCGATCTGCATGATTTCAAGCCGGTTTGCGGAAACGCCAACATTACTCATAGGCTCAGGCTCCACTCTCTTGGTTATCTTCTATTGTATCTGTTTCGGCTCCATCTGTCTCGAAGCCTACAAAATCTTCGTCACCCGGTTGCGGGGGCAGGGTGCCGTCACTCGCGGCGGCATCAATCAGCTCATCGGTCAGGATCAGGCTGGCTTTGCTCATCTCATGCACTTTAGCGATGAGTTCGCTTTCATCATCGAGTTCAATCGCGACGCCATTCTCATCTTCGCGTTGGATCATGCCTTGAAAGCGCCGTCGTCCGTCGAGCGGCATGGTCAGTTCGATCTTGACCAGATGCCCGATCCAGCGGCCAAAATCCCCAACACGCGTGAGCGGACGATCAATGCCCGGGGTTGAAACTTCCAAGCGATAGGCTTCGCTGATTGGATCTTCGGCCTCGAGGACTGGAGACAAATTCCGGGAGAAGGTCGCACAGTCTTCGACATCAGTTGGGGCCCCGCCGGCCTTCTCGATCATGATTTGCAGCAAAGGCCGCTTGCCGCCCATGATCCGAATGCGCACGATTTCCAGACCGAGCTCGCTCGCAAGCGGATCGGCCATGGCGAAGATGCGGTCTTCTTGGGGGCTCAGTGTGATCAAAAAGATAGACTTTCAGACAAATAAAAGCGGCGGCCCCGTTCCCGGAACCGCCGCCGATATGTTTCGACTTGGCGCCTAGATAGGCCCAATAAAGCCTTTTGTCTAGAGAGGCTTCAGATCAACCGCAGAGGTCTTGCCACGGCGTTCGTCATTATAAAGCTCATATTCGATGGCTTGGTCATCCTGTAGGCCTTGAAGACCGGATTTCTCAACAGCCGAGATGTGCACGAATACATCTTTTCCGCCATCATCTGGGAGGATGAATCCAAATCCTTTTGTGGCGTTGAACCACTTCACTTTTCCAGTGGGCATTTACCGCCCCTTTCCGCTTAGCCGCGCCGACCCTACACCGTGTAGGAGGTCGCGATAGTCGATTACGGTGAGGTAGGGACATTCATTATCCGCCGGTCTGGCGGGGGTCTTCTCATTTCAGACCGGCCGTATTCGATGACATTAGCAGGCGCACAATACGCTCCATTGGTCAAGCAAAACCGGGCTAATCGAGCTGGAATACGAGCGGGAGAACAACATTTGATCTCTCCAGCGTGCAACTTGTCCCGACGTCGCGGGATTGGTCTGCTTTGTATTTCCATTTCCCGACCGTTTCTAGAGACCGTTCTTCAAACTCTTCGAATGGAACCGAGGCCATTACTTCAGGGTCAGTGACGTTCCCGTCAGGATCGAAATCGAACTGTAAAATGACCGCGCCAAAAAGCCCCTTTCGCACTCCACCAGCGGGATACCTCAGTTTCGGGCGTTGAATGAGTTTGCCTGCGCAATGGGGAAGCCCAGTTGTGGCGCCAGGTTTTTCCATGGCGCCATCATTGATCCTTTGTCGATCGTACCCGTAGCTGAGGATAATTTCCTCAATCCTGTTTTCCGAAGGATGGCGCTCGCCTGCGCTCACAAAGTAGGCATCCATTGCCAAACCCCACGCTTCCGATTTCCATTTTAAGCTCTCTGCCCAGTCCGGCTGTTCTCCCAGTTCATCATAGAATCCTTTGGAAAACCCCTCGACGTGCGCCATTTCCAGCATCGCGTCTGTGTCCTGTTTGTCATTGAATAGGGCAACCGCCGCCACATACTTCGCCTCGATGTATTGCTGCGGAAGAATCTCTGATACCGGGGTGATATGTGCCTCCACAGCGAGTGCAGATTCGCGCATATTCTCATAGTCGGCGTCTATGGAGTCATTGATCATGACGGCCCAATGCGCTTGCACGGTCTCAACGGTCGGTGGGCCATTATAAGCGCTCAGCGCGTCTAAAAGCGCAGCGCGTGTATCGTCATTCGTGTTTGCATCGTAACTCGCCTTGGTGGCGAGAACTTGAGAGATATCTCCTGTTTGAGCGCAGACCGAAAAAACCCCAAACAAAGACAGGCATGTGAGCAATAAAAGGCGCAATTGCATTCTCCTCCATGAGGGGTTCAGTTTGCGATTGTCACCACAACAGGTCAATCAACTTCTTGTTTCACTCTGAAGTCGTAATAAACAGGCGCGATATCGCCGAGCTTTTTCATCTGGTAGCGCGTTTCTATGTGATCCTTTGGCGCCTTTTGCCAATCCTGCGCGCGCGACGCTGTCCATTCGAAAGCAGGATGCGCCAGAAACCGCTCCAGCGCTTCATCGGCGTAGGATCTTACGTCTGTCGCAAAGCGCAACCGCCCGCCTGGTTTGATCACACGGCTGAGCTCATCGAGAAAGTCGGCTTGGATGATGCGTCGTTTCTGGTGACGTGCTTTTGGCCATGGATCAGGGAAGAGGATAAACACGCGATCGACCGACGCATCGGCCAAGCCAGCAAATAGATCGCGGCCATCTTCCGGCCAAATCCGAACATTTGAGAGCGCCGCGTCTTGGATTTGCCCCAGCAGTTTAGCGATCCCTTCAAAGAAAACCTCGCTCGCAAGGAAACCGATATCGGGATTTAAAACCGCTTGTCCGCTCACATGTTCCCCACCGCCAAATCCAATTTCCAGCCACGTCTCTCTTGCCGCGGGAAAAAGCGAGCTTGGGTCTAGCGTTTCGCTCGAGCGGATTTGAATGGCGAGATTGGGCAGAACCTCATCCATCAAATGCTTCTGCCGACCGGACAGGGGGCGTCCGCCGCGACGTCCAAACGTCTTCAGAGGCGCATCAGGATCATAGGGTTTTTGGTCGGGCATAAAGGCTCAGGTCCCAGGTGCGAGAGGCTCGCCGCGCCATCTGCATCAAAACTAACCATTCCTCAATCAAGTTCTGCAACTTTGTCTGAACCCCGGAACCCGTCCGGGCTGCGTAGAGTTTAGAGGACGATATGGGCGAGTTGCCAGCGTCGGCGGTCCCGGATTGCCTGTCAATCATTGTGCCGACCTTCAACGAAGAAGATAGCGTTGCAATTCTGACGGATCAAATTGCAGACGCGGTCGATGAGATTGGCTGCGCTTACGAACTCATCTTTGTTGATGACGGATCCACAGATGGAACCGCGCACGCTCTACAAGTCCTAGCCGAAAACAATTCGCACATCCGCGTCATCGAGTTTCGCCGCAATTTTGGAAAAGCCGCAGCTCTGGATGCCGGGTTTCAGGTCGCGACCGGCGATGTGATTTTCACTATGGATGCCGATCTTCAGGACGACCCAGCAGAGATCCCAAACTTCCTTGCCAAGCTGGCGGAAGGGTTCGATATCGTCTCCGGCTGGAAGCATGTGCGGCATGACCCGCTCGACAAGACTTTACCGTCTAAGCTCTTCAATCGGGTCGTCAGCCGAGTCAGCGGTGTGAAGCTAAATGACTTTAATTGTGGGTTCAAAGCCTATCGTAATGAAGCGGTGAAAGACCTGTCTCTCTATGGCGAGTTGCACCGGTTTATCCCGGTCCTGTTGCACTGGGACGGCTTCAAAGTTGGCGAAATCCCGGTCAATCACCGGGCGCGTCAGTTCGGCAAATCAAAATATGGCGTCGGACGCTTGTTCAAAGGCGCTTTAGACTTTCTGGGCGTGATGCTGAACACGCGTTACGCGACACGTCCGCTTCACGTCTTCGGCGGCGTCGGCATGCTGTTCGGAACCATCGGCGCGGCGGCCCTTCTTTATCTCTCGGCGTTGTGGATGGTCGGCGCAGGTCCGATCGGAAACCGGCCTTTGCTATTCTTTGGCATGCTAATGGTCATGACAGGCTTTCAGTTTGTGACGATTGGCCTTCTTGGCGAGTTTATCCAACGTCAGAGCGCGCAACCGAAGCGGCGGTTCACGATCCGCACTTTACGCAATCTCGAAAACAATAGCGTCACCACAGACGAGCTGATCACAGAACTCAAGCGGGCCTCCGCGCGCCTAAGAGCAGGAACATCGACATGGCAGCCACAACCATCCGCTCAGACACAACAGAGCGACACGTCAGCAAATACTCCAACCCGAACCCGATTCACCGGTTAAGCCTCGGGCGCTTTTATGACGCCGTTGCCGCGCACTTGACGGCGATCGCGCCCTCGACGGTGCTCGATTTTGGCTGTGGAGAGGGCTACATCCTCGACATGATGGCGCAGCGCGATGTTGCGTTCCAGTCTTATGAAGGTCTGGACCTTCGCGCTGATGCGCTGACCGAAGCGCGTCGTCGGTGGCCTCAAACATCGTTTGTCGAAGCGAATCTGTTCGACGCTGCATATGATCATAAGCGTTATCACACGGTCATGGCTCTGGAAGTGCTGGAGCATTTGTTTCAACCTGAAAAGGTTCTGCGCCGCCTGGTGTCTATGGCGGACGAATATGTCCTGCTGACCGTGCCAAACGAGCCTTGGTTTCAATTGATGAACTTGGTGCGCGGCCGCGATCTTATCCGGCTCGGCAATCATCCCGAACACATCAATCATTGGAATAAGGCGACCTTTGCCGAGTTTGTGGAACCCTATGCCGACATCGTTCGGGTTGAGACGCGGTTCCCGTTCGTCATCCTCGTCGCCAAACCGCGCAAATGAGCCTGACGCGTCTCAAGCCTTGGCACATTGCGCTTCCGATTGTGGCCCTGATCGCCGCACTCGTAGCGCTCTGGCCGCTTGGGATTGGGCGGGACTATATGAACCACCTTGCGCGGACCTACATTCAAGCCAGCCTTGGTTCGGATGCAGTGCTTCAACAATACTATGCGGTGTCATTCGGCTTCATCCCCGATCTCACTATGGACCTCATCGTCCCTTGGTTGTCGCAGGTGATCGGTATTTATGCGGCCGGGGCCTTCACCGTCTGGCTCGCTTTGGCTCTGCCGCCGCTGGCCGGATTGGTGCTCGCGAAATCGCTACATGGGCGTGTGACATGGGTCTCGCTTCTCGGCTTTCTGACCATGTTCAACGCCAATATAGATCTCGGGTTCGTAAACTACACGGTCTCAAGTGGCTTGGCGCTGCTGGCATTCGCCCTCTGGATCCGAATGCCGCCTGGATGGCGACGAACCCTCGTGTTCTTTCCGATTGGCCTTGCGCTCGTCATCAATCACGCGATTGCCTTCCTCTTGCTCGGCTTTCTGGCTTTTGCCTGGGAAACAATTAGTTTTGCCAAGGGCGAGCGCGGATCGCTGACCGACTTTGCGCGCCAATGTGTGTGTCTTGATCTGCCGGCAATGCTGGGTGGATTGGCCTTCCTTGCTGTGTCGATGCAAGGTGCCACGGATCTCCCACAAGACGTCGTGCCGCTTTATCATTTTGGGCAAAAAGCTGGGACGCTGCTGGCCGCAACGCAGTTCGGGCATGTCCTCGTTGCGCTCGCCGCCTCATTTTCGGTGATTGCGTTCTTCTGGGTCGGTGTGCGTCAGAAGTGGTTCGTTTTCGCAGACAAAGCAGGCTGGCTCTGCGCGGTGTTTCTTGGATTGGTGATTGTGATGCCGACCGCCATCTTCGGAATTTGGGGGCTGCACTTACGTTTCACCGCGCCGCTTTTGATTTTAGCGGCAGCCTCGATCGTTCCCACCGCCGCCATGACAGCGCGCACCCGATCCGCCATGGTTGCTGGCTTCTCATTGGTGTTTGCGGCCTCGGTCGGCAACGGCGCGATTCATATGGCTGAAAACGATCAGCAAGCCACCGCATTCAAGCTAATTCTGGCCGACTTACCTGAAGGGTCGAAAGTGCTCTCTGTCTTTGCAGACCCGGAGATCGACTCTGCCTTCACCGCGCATGCCGTCACCCTTGCCGTCATTGAACGCGCGGCTTTTGTGCCGAACCTGTTTACCAATACGTCGCCGGTGGATGTTGCGGCGGGCATGGTGGACCTGCATATGCCTCAGTCGCTTCCGCTTTTAATTGGCGAGCTTGACTATTGGGCGCAGAGACCGCCGGCTACTTCACAGAACGGATACTGGTCGCCCGAATTTGCGAGCGGGTGGCCCGAGCGATGGGATTACATTCTTCTGTTTAAAGGAGATCGCGTCGTCGATCTTTCCAGGCACCCGGTCTGTGCGGTTTCAGCAACGTCTGAAGTCATTCTCTACAAAATCGAGCCCTGCGCTTAGCCTATCCCGAGAAAAAGCTTGCGATCGCCAAGTGGCAGGTTCACAACCCGCGCCTTGGTGAATTGCGAGGGGTCACGGTGGACCAGACAAACTCATCTGCTGCGATCGAAGCGCCCCGGGCGTTGCCGATGCCGCAATGGGAGCTTGTCATCATGGTGGCCTCCCTGATGTCGCTCAATGCCATGGCGATCGACATTATGTTGCCGGCGCTCAGCAATATCTCGGAGTTTTACAGCCTCCAGCGTGACAATGATCAGCAGCTCGTCATCTTTGCTTACATTGCGGGATTTGGGGCACCGCAGCTAATCTTCGGTCCCATCTCAGACCGGTTCGGGCGCAAAGGTCTGCTCAGCATTTGCCTCGTCGGATATGCGATTGCAGGGCTCGCCTGCATCATGACGAACTCTTTTATGACCTTGCTGATTGCGCGGTTCATTCAGGGGGTGTTCGCAAGCGGTGTCCGGGTGATCGCGGTCTCCATCGTGCGTGACTTGCTTGCCGGACGGGCGATGGCGCGGATCATGTCCCTGGTGATGACTGTGTTCATGGTCGTGCCAATTCTGGCGCCGACCATTGGTGCAGGCGTCATGCTGATCGCCCCCTGGCAATGGACGTTTGGTGTGTTGAGTTTGGCGGCGATCCTGAATTTGCTCTGGATTCAGATACGCCTTCCCGAAACGCTGGCAGAGGAAGATCGCCAACCGCTCAATCCGCGTCAAACTGGCCGCGCCTATTGGCAAGTGCTGACAACGCGCATCACGTTTGGGTACATGTGCGCGAGCGGCGTTATTTTCGGTGCATTGTTTGCCTTTGTCGCAGCGTCGGAGCAGATCTTCACCGATGTTTTCCAGAAGCATGACACCTTTGCCCTTTGGTTTGCCGGAGTGGCTGCGGCGCTGGCAGCGTCAAACTTCCTGAACTCCCGGATCGTAGAGAAATTCGGCATGCGCCGGATCAGCCATTCGGTTCTGATCCTTTTCATTGTTCTCGCCTTAGTGAACGTCATCACCTTGAACACGGTCGGCGAGCAACTCTGGTTGTTCTATCCGCTGTTCTGTCTGAGCTTTGGGTGTTTTGGGATGTTGGGGGCGAATTTCACGGCGCTCGCAATGGAACCGCAGGGCAAGATTGCGGGGACGGCGAGCGCGGCGTATGGCTTTTCATCGACGACGGTTGCGAGTTTTATCGGTTACCTGGTGGCAGGTCAGTTCGATGGCACAGTCGCGCCCTTCATGCTCGGTTTCGTGGCGCTCGGTGTGAGCTCGTTGACGATCATATTTATCACTGAGCGGTTCCGCCTGTTCCAATCGCGATAGAGCCTCTTGCGCTTCCGCAGCGAGAGCGGCGCTATCTCGGCGAAAGACACGCAGGAAGGAACCGGCATGACCCTCACCACTCGCATCACTGACATGCTCGAGATCGAGAAACCGATCATTCAGGCCGCGATGGGCTGGATCGCCCGATCGCAGCTCTCGTCTGCGTTTTCGAATGCAGGCGGCATGGGGATCATTGAGACGAGCTCTGGCGAATTGGATGCGATCCGTGGAGAAATCCTGAAGATGCGAGACCTCACTGATAAACCGTTCGGCGTGAACGTCGCTCAGGCTTTTGTGCGCGACCCTGACATTGTCCAGTTCGTGATCGACCAGGGCATCAAATTTGTCACCACGTCGGCAGGGAACCCCAAGAAATATACGGGGCAGCTCAAAGAAGCGGGTCTGACTGTGTTTCACGTCGTGCCCAGCCTGAAGGCTGCGCTCGGCGCGATCGACGCTGGCGTGGACGGCTTGATTGTGGAGGGCGGCGAAGGTGGCGGGTTTAAAAACCCGAAAGATGTCGCCTCAATGGTCTTGATCCCGCAAGTATGTGAAGCGGTTGATGTGCCGATTGTGGCGGCCGGTGGGATTATGGATGGATCGACAATGGCCGCCGCGTTTGCGTTGGGCGCAGAGGGCGTCCTCATGGGCACGCGAATCCTGTCCAGCGCGGAAAGCCCAGTTCACGACAATTGGAAGCAAGCCATTGTCGACGCAGATGCCACAGATACGGTTTTTCTAAATCGAGACGGGCCAGGGCCGGCGCTGCGGGCCTTGCGTACCGAGCGCACAACTCGCATCGAACAAGACGGTGTCGAGAACATATTTGGCGAGTTTGCTGGAACTCAAGATGTCTATTTCGGTGGCGACCTCGAGGCAGGGATCGCTCTGACCGGACAAGTAGCAGGGCGCATCAGGGGCGTTCGCCCGGTTGCAGATATTCTCAACGAAACGATGGACCAGTTCGATGCGACGGTCGCTCGCTTGAACCAGGTACGAGGCGGATAAGCCGGCGCCCTGGCTGGCGGACTAAGCGTTTTCAGGCCAAAGCACTTCAGGGTTTTTCATCGTCTTGATCTCCAGGATGTTATTGTTCGGATCAGCGATGAAAAAGGTTTCCTGCTCATACTTGTCGCCTTCGAAGCGACGATAGGGGTCATCAATATACGTCAGACCGGCGGCTGCGATCCGGTCTTTCACGCCGTCAAAGTCTTCCTGCGTCAGATGAATGCCGAAATGAGGGACGAGCACGGCGCCCATATCAACGTCATGTCGGACGGATGGAAGCTGCTCTTCACTCTGATGAAGCGTGAGTTCGTTGCCCCAAAAGTTGACATCGACCCATCGCCCGGCCTCGCGATTGCCAAGTTCACATCCGAGCACATCGGTATAAAACTTCACAGTCCGCTCAAGGTCTCCGGCTGGAATCGCGAGATGCAATATCGCTGACATAACGCATGTCCCCTTTAGTTGTTCTTGCAACAAATAGCGGATTCGAGACGCTTGTGGAACGGGAATTCGTCAAGCCAAAGCGAGTTTGTAGTTTCGACGGGTCAATCGTGGGTCTATGCGCATGCTGGAAAATGCTTCCGCATCCATCGCGTGAAAAAAGGCATCAGCGCGTCTTCGATCCGAAGGGAGCATGGTTTGATACGCATCAAGAGCATCTTGAAGGCGGTATAATGGGAAGATACGCGCCGCGATCATACCTTCGCAACCGCCGGTCTGGAATGGAACCATACCAAGACCACGCGGGATCTCAGATTGGGCTTCTGCAGTCTCAGCCCATTCTTTGTAGCGCTCTAGAGTCGCTGTGAGGACGGGCAAAAAGTCTCCAATTGCAACTTTGAGGATCGGCAGCAAAGGCTCGGGGATATCGTCGTTTGGGAGAAACGCCCCGTCTTTTCCATGCCCAGCGATCACTCGCTCAACATAGTCGGCGACTTTTGGCGCAGTCCGCTTCATATGCTTCCCGGTGAAGCGATCGCGATACTGGTGCGCATAAAGCGGCCCGATCAGAGCAAAATCTGCATAGCTCGCTCGCGTTCCGAGCAGGTAGGGCAGTTTCTCAAGGTGCGCCGAAAAATCCGCGAGAAACTGTTCATAAGCGCGCTCAATACCGGGGGCCGTTTCAGGGGTTATGCCCAGCATCGGCACGAAGCTCTTAAAACGCTGCCCCAGTTTTTTACCGGCCGCATATTGTTCATCGGGTGTACCGTCCGGCGACGCATTCTTGCCGAATTCGCCATAGATCCACTCTTCATTGTGGTTCCAGCGATAATGCATCGCTGGCAGCGTCATCCATTCATCTGCGATGAGCTGAATAAAGTAGGTTACCAGCAATTGCAGCGGTGTTTCCGGCAAGGCCCTCCGGCTTGAAGACTGCGCTTCCAAATAAGAAATGATGTCTGCGGTATCCTGCACATAACGCCCATCTTCGGTCTTCAGAACGGGAATGACCGGCCAGCCGACATGCGGGAGTATTTCCGACTTCATGACATCCGGGGTCGGCGCAATTTCAGTGTACTCAAGTTCCTTCCAGCGAAGGTAGGCGCGCGCCTTGCCGCTGAAATAACTCATCTCGTTTCCGAAAAGCACCAATCCGCTCATCGACCTACTCCTCCTGACCCCCGATCGCAGCATAATCAGCGTTGATGAGAAGGCCAGTGACAAAGAAGTTTACCAAAATCGATGATTCTTTAACCCAATCGCGGCAATGCCCAGAACATTGCAGATAAGACGGCATAATTGTCACGTTTCCGCCCGATTCTCCGCAGATAGAAACACGGGCTATCACAGGGCGGCATGACCGCTATTCAGAAGGATTGGATTACGCTTATGGAATCGCAAGCGCTGGCCGACGTTCACTCAACCGGAGCCTTTTCCATGGTCGAGCTTTTGTTGGCGGCTGACCCAGTGGTTAAACTGGTTCTGGTGGCATTGGTGATCGCCAGTATCTGGTCTTGGGCCGTCGTTGTCGAAAAGTACTTCGCGATCGGCGGGGCTCGGAAAAAAGCAAATGAGTTTGAAGAGGCCTTCTGGAACGGCCGCGCTGACGATTACGAAATGCGTCCCGGGCAATCCCCGAACAATGCTGGCGCGCGTCTGTTTGCAGCGATTTCTCGGGAATGGCGCGATGCTAAATCGGTGACTCCGGCGGAACACGGCGCTTTGGTTTCCCGCGCTGAACGGTCCTTACGCGCGACTGTCGACCGCGAAGTTGGCAAGATTTCAAACGGCATCGGCGCACTCGCCACGATTGGGTCCGCGTCGCCTTTTATTGGTCTGTTCGGAACCGTTTGGGGCATCATGAATGCGTTCCTGAACATTAGCGCTCAGGAAGATACAAGCCTTGCCGTGGTCGGAGGCCCCATTGCAGAAGCCCTTTTTGCAACCGGTCTCGGCCTGATTGCAGCCATTCCGGCCGTTATCTTCTACAACAAATTTTCCGGTGACCTGAATCGCTACGCGGATAATCTCGACGCGTTCAGCCAGGATTTGCTCGTCCGTTTATCTCGCCGCGCCAGTGATGGACCTGTCTGATGGGAATGCAGCTCGGATCATCTAGCTCAAGGCGCGGCCGGCGGTCATTCAACGCGGAAATCAACGTGACGCCGTTCGTTGATGTTGTCCTTGTATTGCTGATTGTGTTCATGATCACGGCAACTGCTTTGCAACGAGGCGTAGAAGTTAATCTCCCACAGGCGGCCACGGGGAATTTATCCGTCCCGAAAACGACGCCGCTCCTGGTCACTGTCACTGCGGATGCTCGCGTTTTTATCTCGGAAACGGAGATCGAACTAGGTGAGCTGACCACAAAGCTGCTGGCGATCGCCGAAGAAGGCTATGAGGAGCGAATCTTCCTGCAAGGCGACACCGATGCCGCCTATGGGGAGGTTTTGTCGGTAATGACCCAGATGAAAAATGCCGGGTTCACCAATATCGCGCTGGTCACGGATCCGCGGACCCGTCCGGAGCGAGATGGTTAGACGATGATCCGCGGTCTGCCAGCCTCCATCCTCGCGCATGCAGCGTTCTTCGGAGCGTCGTATCTGACCTTTCCCTATTGGGGGTCAACGAGTCTTGCGATCGTGGACATTGAGGCGGTTGACGTGGAATTTGCCGAAATTGGTGAGATTACCAATATCGCGCCCCTGATTCAGGAAGAGCCCGAGGAAGAAGAGCCAGAGCCGGCGCCCCCGGAGGAGATCGAGGAGCCCCCGGCGGATCCAGTTGAAGAAGAACTTCCCGAAGCGGAACAAGACGTCTCGAACGAAGACGCCGCGCCTGAGCCTGAAAACCCTGAGGAATTACTGCCCAGCTTTGAGCCGGTAGAACCGGAAGAAGAGCCCGAACCTGAGCCCGAGCCGGAACGGGAGCCTGACACTCGTCCAAGCCCGCCGCGCGATCCGCTCGCAGATTTTCTGAATCAGAGTGAGTCGACCTTTAAGAGTGAAATTGAAACGCGTCAGGAGCGTCCCGAACCGCAACCGTTACTGCCTGAAGAGCAACCTAAAACCGCCCTTGAGGATGCGCCAGTTCCAGCAGAAACCCGCGACCGCCGTGGCAGTGGGGAGCGTAATGCAAACTCGGCGCGTCTCTCTGCATTGGTGGTCTCACGCATTCGAAACGAGTGTTGGAGAGGTGTCGATGATCTCCCGAACCCCGAGCGCTATAATGTTCAAATGAAGCTTCTGCTGAGCGAAAACGGTAGCATCGCAGACTTGTCGCTTGTAAGCCCCGCGCGAAAACCCATCAGTTCTTCATATATGGGCCAGGCCGTGGAACGTGCGCTAAGTGCGGTGAGAAAGTGTGATCCGTTCCGTTTGCCGCGGGATGATTATGAAGAATGGAAAGAAATAGATGTCTATCTCGGCCTCGGGTTTGGCGATAGGTGACTTTGAGACCAGGAGTTTTGCAATGTTGAGAAAACTGATTTTGGCTGCGTTTATCGGGCTCTTGGGCACATGGTCCTTGGCTGCGGCGCAGTTGCAAGTTGTGGTCGATCGCGCCGACTTGAAACCCGTACCCATCGCGATTCCGGATTTCGAGGCGATTGGCGTTGATCCTGAGACGGCGCAGCAAATCAGTGAAGTCATTCGGGCAGATCTCGCCTCGACCGGCCTGTTCACAATCACCCCCGAAGATGCGTTCATCCAAACAGATCTGAATATTGAGGTAGCACCGCGCTTTGCCGACTGGAAGATCATCCAGGCAGATGCGCTTGTTGTCGGCACCGTTGAGCAGATCACGCGCGATGGCAACGACCTGATCCGCGGGTCCGTGCGGATGTGGGATGTCTATGGCGAAGAATTGATGCGCTTTGAAGATGCCAGCGGTCGTCAGGTCTCGGGTCGTCGCTTCACCACAACGCCGGAAGATGTTCGTCGGATCGCCCATAAAATTGCTGATGCCATTTATAGTCGTTTGACGGGTGAAGATGGCTATTTTGACACGCGTATCGTTTACATCGCCGAAACCGGCGCAAAAAATGCGCGCGTGAAGCGTCTTGCGATCATGGATGCGGATGGCGCGAATGTGAAGTATCTGACGAGCGGTGCGTTCACGGTGCTAACCCCGCGATTTTCGCCCGAGGCGCAACAAATCACTTACATGTCGTATGAAGGCGGTATTCCGCGAGTTTACCTCTACGATTTGCGACGTGCCCGCCAAGAAGTGCTTGGGAATTTCCGAAATATGACCTTTGCCCCTCGGTTTTCGCGGGATGGCGATTCAGTCCTGCTGACACAGGCGACGAACGGTAATTCCGATATCTATCTCATGGACTTGCAAACGCGCCAAAGCCGACGGCTCACCGACCACCCTGCCATTGATACCTCGCCATCCATGTCCCCGGACGGCCGCCAGATCGTGTTCAATTCAGACCGCGGCGGCAGCCCACAACTCTATGTTATGAACACGGATGGCACCCCGCGAACCTGTCCATCAGGAGGACGTGATGTTGCCTGCCGCATTACGTTTGGAACGGGTCGGTACTCGACGCCGGTTTGGAGCCCGCGCGGCGACCTCATCGCCTTCACGAAACAAAGTCGTGGTCGTTTCCACATCGGAGTCATCGGCATTGACGGCCGTGGTGAACGGCTGCTCACCGAATCATATCTCGATGAGGGTCCGGATTGGTCGCCAAATGGCCGTGTGATCACGTTTTTCCGCGAAGCTTCGCCCGGTGCGTCTCCGACTTTATGGTCGGTGGATCTGACGGGTCGAAACTTGCGTCCGCTCCCAACCCCAACAGATGCTTCAGATCCCGCCTGGTCGCCCCTTCTCGATTAGGGCTTTCTGGTCACGTGGATTCTGAAAACACAGTAATCTTCCCAAAACCGAAAAAATTCGACTATAGGGTGACACGAAGTTGACAAAAACCCCACTCAATGCACGTGATGTGCTTGTAAGCAAGGAGAGACCCAAATGCGTAAGCTTATGATGACATCTGCGTCGATTGCCGTCTTTATCGGCGTCGCAGCGTGTTCTTCAACCCCAGAGCCAGAGCCGGTCATCGTAGATGAGCCGGAAGAGGTTGTGGTGATCGAAGAACCAGAAGAAGTCGTAATCGTCGAAGAACCAATGCCTGTCGTGACGGGTCCTGTTGAAGGATCACTCGAGGATTTTCAGGTAAATGTTGGCGACCGCGTCTATTTCGATCTTGATCAGTATCGCCTGACCACAGACGCTCAGAACATCCTGAAGCGCCAAGCCGCTTGGCTGTCGTCTTATCCGGACGTGAACATTCTCGTTGCAGGGAATTGCGATGAGCGCGGCACACGCGAATACAACCTGGCTCTCGGCGAACGCCGTGCGTCGATTGTAAAGAATTACCTGGTCGACCTCGGCGTTGACCCAGCACGCGTCCAAACCGTGTCTTACGGAAAAGAGCGCCCGATCGCGCTCGGCTCAAACGAGGCCTCTTGGGCCCAGAACCGGAATGGCTTTACACAGCTGATTTCTGGTGTGGTCGGCTAAGCCAACTGCAGAAACTGCTACAGAATTGGCCGGGCGTCACATTTTGGCCCCGGCCTTTTCATATGTCACGCACATTGCCTTTCCCGACTCTGGAGCCCGTTCAATATGTTGCGTTTTGCCCTGATCCCCGTCTTCGCCGCATTTATGTTGGCATCCCTCCAGCCGTCTGAGGCGCAGAGAAATCAAGCCAATATCATTCAGGGCGTCACCAGCGGAGAGCTCGCGGCAACGGTCGAGGAGCTGCGGGTCAGTAATGCAGAGCTCCGCGCGCGTATGACCGGAATCGAGTCCGACAAAGCCCGCTTGAATGGGAAACTTGAAACGCTCGAATTTTTGCTGTCGGAAAGTCGCGATGAGATCAATCGGATGCAGTCTGATGATGCTGAAATCAGTCGTCTGATTACGCGTCTCGAAGGTCGGCTTTCAGAGCAAGAAACAACAATTGCCGAATTGCGTGAGGAAATTGCCGGACTCAGACCAGAACCAGCTTTCCTATCGTCTACGACCTCGGAAACCACGATCATTGAGGAACAGACGGGCTTTGAAATGGCGCAAAGCGGAGATGAAGACGTGGTCGCGTCGGCGGCCTCGAACGCAGGCCCGACCCGGATCGTTCGACGTGTTGAATCCACTGAAGTTCCGCTGGATACGATCACGCAGACAGGCCCTGACGGTGCCCCTTTACCGCAAGGATCTCTCGGAACGCTCCCGGCGACGGCATTGCCCGGAGATGCGGGCCCATTATTCGCAGAGGCGAAATCTCGACTCTTGCAATTTGATTATGCCGGCGCTGAAATCGCGTTCAGGTCATTCTTGACCGAGTTTGGCAATGATCCTCAGGCTGGTGAAGCACAGTATTGGCTTGCTGAAGTGCTCTATCAGCAAGAGATGTTCGCAGAATCGGGTGCCGCCTACACGGATATGATTCGTTCTTATCCAGATGACCCGAGAGCCCCAGAAGCCCTCGCCAAGCTGGCGCGTTCTATGCGACTTGTTGGCGACACGGCGCAAGCTTGTAATGCGCTTGATCTCCTCCCGCAGCGCTATCCGAACGCATCCGGTGTGACAAGGAACCTGGCGGCGGGTGAGCGTGTCCGGTCCGGATGCGATAGCTAGACCACGTGGAATTTGGACCGGACTTTGACGCGCTGATCGAGCGCTTTAGTCCAAATTCAGACGCTCCCATCGCAATGGCTGTATCGGGCGGCAGCGATTCTGTTGCTTTGCTGAGTTTGGCGTCTGACTGGTCCAACCGGAGCAAGCGATCGCTGCTCGTCTTGACCGTAGATCACGGCCTGCGACCTGAAGCGGCGGATGAAGCTGAATGGGTTGCGAAACTGGCGGGATCTCTCGGGCATCCCCATAGAACGCTCCTATGGAAGACGCCCAGGGTAAGTCAAAACGCGGCGAGACGGGCGCGGTACGAGCTTCTCGCACAAGCCGCCGAAGCATCTGGCGCGACGATTCTGCTAACCGGGCACACTTTTGAGGATGTCATAGAGACCGCGCTCCTTCGCCGCCGCCGCGGCGTTCGAACAGCCGCGATTGTCGGACCCCATCTCGCTTCGCCTCTTCCCAGCTGGCCGCTTGGGCGCGGTGTCGCTCTGGTGCGTCCCTTGATCAATTCGAACCGGCTGGACCTCCAAAGTATGTTGGCCGATCGCCATCAAGATTGGGTGGAGGATCCGTCGAACCAGGATCGCCAGTTCGAGCGGGTCCGAATCCGAACCTTCTTGCAGCGACACCCGCGTTTGGCAGAATTGGCGACTGAACACGTAAGGGGGACGCAAGTTACAGCTGCCTCAGATCGGGTCCAATTGGCTGAGGCGCTCAAACGCATTCGGGTCGACGCTAGCGGCTTGATTGAGACGGATGATGTCGCGCTGACGCCGTCTTTACTTCAGATTCTGGCGCGATGTGCAAGTGGGACTGCCACCAACCCGCGTTATGGAGCCATCACGAAGCTCTTGGCCGAGATCAACTCATGCGGAGAGAGACGCACTCTGAATGGAGCCTGGTTTCAAAAACGCACTCAGGGAATGATAATCGGGCGAGATCCCGGGCAGGGGCTTGAGCAGGTTGGCGCCATTCATGATGGCCGATATGTGCGAGATCCTTCCGGACACTTTCCAAAAACGGAAGATCTGCCGTTCCTGATGCGCGCCACTGCGCCATCTGGCTCAGACTGGCGTGAGATCGTCTCAGAGCGCCTTGCGCACATCATTCAGTGTTACCAGACGCCCTTGCTCAATCCTGTCCAGAGATAACCCCCCAGCGTAGGTGCGAAATACTGCTTTGACGGCAAATCAACGGTCCGCGGTTTCAGGGTGTCGTTCAAAGCATCTTCCATAGCTGAGATCACAATCTCCCGGCTGCCAGCCGCGAGACGCCAGAGATAAGTATGGAAATTATCCCGCGGATCGGTCTCGACCTGCGACTGATAGAGGATATCGCCCGTATCGACGCCATCGTCGATGAGGTGGACCGTTGCGCCAAAATGCTCCGGCTCGCCATTGGCCAGCGCAAAATATCCACCATACATCCCCCGATAAGCCGGATTTATCCCCGAGTGATAATTGATGAAAGGTGCGCTGGTGGCGTTTAGGGTGGCGCGGCCGATCATGCGTGTGGAGACCACAAACACGGCTTTGGGGGAGAGCGCCTGCAATATATCTCGCGCGGCCTCGCTATTGACCGAAGGGACTTTGATCGGGCTGATCGAGGCAGGTGGGTCGGGTTGCAACCCTTCCGTCTCAATCATTTCCTGAACTAAGGCGGGGCTTTTACCTTTGGTCAGTCGGATCGGTATCCGCGCGGCCTGCATGCTTGCAACCGTTGTCGACCCTAAGAGTTTGCGACGACGTTTCCAGAAGGTTTCGGATGACTCACCATCTTCTAAGATGATCGGAAAGTCACCGAAGCGGCGGCGCAGAGCATTGATCATGATCCAGGCGTGCGGGCCGCCCGATGTCATCGCCACGAGTGAGTGTCCAGCAATCATTAAATGTTCCAATTCGTTCAATTCCGAGAAGCAATTCGCGTTCCATGTTCAGTACAGCCAGCTCGTAGAATTTTCTTTTAACACGCGGTCAAACCGGTTTAGCTCTTGGCGTCTGTGCAGGGATCGAGAAGGCTAAAACTATGACTCGTGCCGATTGGGTTTTCCTCGATGGTGAGTTTTTACTCGCGTCTGAGGCCAAGATCTCGCCCTTTGATCGCGGCTACCTCTTCGCGCAGGCCGTTTATGAGGTAACGGCAGTTTATGATGGCGCATTTATCGATCTGGAGTCCCATTTAGCGAGATTCGAGCGGTCTCTTGCAGGAATAGAAGTCGAAATCCCGGATTTGGACTTAGCAGCCCTTCATCACGAAATCATTGAAAAGAATGCGCTGACGGAAGGCTTGGTCTATTTGCAAGCCAGCGCAGGCGACCAAGGTCCAAGAGACTATTATGGCCCCGAAACGCTGATGCCATCTGTGTTTATGTTCGCAACGCACAAACAGCTCATTGGCGATGTCGCCCGCGATGGTATTATGGCGATTTCGTATGAGGACACCCGATGGGCGCGCCGAGACTATAAGACGACGCAGCTTCTCACCCAGACGCTTGCCTATCGCGCCGCTCGCCGCGCAGGCGCACACACAGCGATCATGCATGAAGATGGCCTCGTCACAGAAGCGGCGTCCGCCAATCTCTGGATCGTCACGCAAGACGGTTTGCTCGTGACCCGCGAATTGTCGTCTGCGCTTCTGCCCGGCATTACGCGTGCGCGCTTACTGTCGTTGCTCGGCCGCGATGGCTTGCGCATAGAAGAACGTGCATTCTCGCTCGAAGAACTGTTAAGCGCACAGGAGGCGTTTACGAGTTCCACCGGAGTCGTCATCGCGCCCGTCTTATCGTTGGATGGGACACCGATTGGGTCCGGAAAGCCGGGGGCCGTCACGCGTCAGGTTCAGTCCGCTTATTACGGGTACATTGGCGCCGATCTCCGGCAGCTTAACTGGCTATAAGTTTCGGTCGTCGGGGTCGATGATCTCGCCCTCAACGGTGAAAGCGTCTTCATCCGGATCGCGCGGCGTTTGTCCTGCCTGCATTTGCGCGAAGATGCCTTGCATGTCCTGCATCATGCCCGCCATTTGATTGATCCCAAGACGTGCGGAGAGCCATGCGCCGATGATCGCAATCAAAGCGGGTATCGCAAGAAAACCAAAATCTAGGCTTTGAACTTGTTGTTGAAATTCCGTGGTCTGGAAGACCGCTGCAATGAGCGCAGAAAACCCAAACATCAGTCCGAACCCGAGAACGCTGATGCCAAAGCGCCGGCCTACGCCTTTAAACGGGCTTGGTTTCTGCGGGGACGCGTCAGGGTTCAGCATGGTCTTCAGATCCGTAACGGGAGAGGGGGCGATGATTCGGATCAGGACGGTGGCTGCGGTTGACGCCAAAGCGATCAAGGGGATCAGCAGGAGGCTGCGGTTCATCACGCCCGCGATCATCGCCGCACTCAAGAATGAAAGCGGTCCGGCGAGCCTCAGCAGTAACGGAAGGAAAAGAGCGGCGGGCATGCCGACCGCCCTAGCGCGATCACGGGCGCGCTGGCAATGGCGTGCGACTGGAATCCCACACCGCGCGCACTTTCAAAGCGAGGATTGTGGCGGCGAGGGCCAGCGTGATCGCGTTCGCGAGAATGATCGGCAGACTCCCCATCAAACAGCCATAGAGCAACCACCCGGCCACGCCGGTCGTGAACAAAGCATACATGCACAAGGAGATGCCATCCGTGCGTCCTGTGCGCAGAACAAGCAAAGTTTGTGGTAGGAAAGAGATTGTCGTCAGCATTGCTGCGACCAGTCCGATCATGTCTGTCATTTTTAGAAAGCTCCTAGGGAGCTTGTCATTTAGCAGATTTGCATCATTTCACATCGCATAACTTGCCAATGCATTCATGCAAAAATGCATGCACCTGTGCGCCGCCTATGTCCCTTGCGGTTGAGGGATGTTTCCCGCATTTTGCGCGCGATGAGGAGACCCTATGGCTGACACAGATTATCAACACGCGCCAGACCGGCCTTGGATCTTCCGGACCTATGCGGGACACTCGACCGCCGAAAAGTCGAACGCGCTCTATCGTAGCAATCTATCCAAGGGCCAGACGGGGCTCTCAATCGCCTTCGACCTCCCCACCCAGACGGCCTATGACGCGGATCATATTTTGGCGCGCGGCGAGGTGGGTAAAGTCGGTGCTCCGATTGGCCACCTTGGCGACATGCGGACCTTGTTTGAATCGCTTCCTCTGGAAGAAATGAACACGTCTATGACGATCAATGCGCCCGCAGCTTGGTTGCTGGCGCTCTATGTTGCGCTTGCAGATGAGCGCGGGGATGACCGCGCGAAACTTCGCGGGACAACCCAAAACGATATCATCAAAGAATATCTTTCGCGCGGAACTTATGTCTTCCCTCCACAGCCGAGCATGCGCCTGATCAGTGATATGATCAGCTGGTGTTACACTGAGGTTCCCAAGTGGAATCCGGTCAATGTCTGTTCCTATCACCTCCAGGAAGCCGGAGCGACGCCCGAGCAGGAGCTCGCTTTCGCCTTGGCGACCGCCTGCGCCGTTCTCGATACGGTCAAGGCGGGGGGACAGGTGCCTGAGGAAGATTTCCCAACGGTGTTCGGGCGGATTTCTTTCTTTGTGAATGCGGGCGTTCGGTTCGTTACAGAGCTCTGTAAGATGCGGGCCTTTGTTGATTTGTGGGAGGAGATCGGACGCGATCGATATGGCGTGACGGATCCAAAAGCCCTGCGGTTTCGATACGGGGTTCAAGTAAATTCACTCGGTCTCACAGAACCGCAGCCTGAGAATAATGTCTATCGTATCCTGATCGAAGCCCTGGCGGTGACGCTCTCCAAGCGTGCGCGGTGCCGCGCTTTGCAATTGCCGGCTTGGAATGAAGCGCTTGGCCTGCCCCGGCCTTGGGATCAACAATGGTCTCTGCGCATGCAGCAAATCCTCGCCTTCGAGACCGATTTACTCGAATATGAAGACTTGTTTGATGGGAGCCACGTCATCGACGGCAAGACCGATGCGCTCAAAGATCAGGCACGTGCTGAACTTTCACAGATAGACGATATGGGCGGTGCCGTTGAGGCCGTCGCCTACATGAAAGAAAGTCTGGTTGGGGCGCACATAGATCGCATTCGAGGCATAGAAAGCGGCGAGCTGAAAGTCGTTGGTGTGAATGCCTATACCCAATCCGAGGAGAGTCCGCTCGGGGCTGGAAACGATGCAATCCAAACCGTAGACCCCATGGTCGAACGCCAACAAATTGAAGCACTGAAGAGTTGGCGGTCGCGGCGTGACCCGATCGCGGTTGAACGTGCGCTGGCCGATCTGAGCGCAGCTGCAAGCACCGGTTCAAATATCATGGAGCCGAGCATCGCAGCTGCAAAAGCGGGCGTCACAACGGGAGAATGGGGCGGAGTTCTTCGCGATGTGTTCGGGGAGTTCCGTGGCCCGACAGGCGTAAGCGTTGTGATCGAAACGGGAGGCGATGAAGCGATCGAGGCGACCAGAGACAGGGTGAAATCCGTCTCCGAGCGTTTGGGCCGCGATCTTACCTATGTTCTCGGTAAACCGGGCCTCGATGGGCACTCCAATGGCGCCGAGCAGATTGCAGCCCGCGCCAGGGCCTGTGGGATGCAGGTTGTTTATGAGGGCATCCGCTTCACACCGTCTGAGATCGTTGCCCAAGCCAAAGCCGCCAAAGCGCATGTGATTGGCTTGTCGATCCTCTCCGGAAGCCATCTCGACCTTGTGCGCGAGACGCTCGCCGAAATGCAGAAAGCCGACATGTCAGATATTCCCTTGGTCGTCGGTGGGATCATTCCACTCGAAGACGAGCGGGCCTTGCGGCAAATGGGGGTTCGCCGCGTCTACACGCCGAAAGACTTCCAAATCACGGACATTATGGATGATGTGGTCGATGTGGTTGAGAAACGTTGGCTGACCTGAGCCGCGGTCACCATTTACCCAACCGGCGGAACCGGATTTCACTCAGCTCAATCCCGCGCGTTTTTTCAGGAACAACCGGACGGACAGCGAGATAGTCAAGCGCCGCCGAGTTTTCCAGCAGCTTTCTCGGCACATCGATCTCAGCGGTATAGGTTTCCCATTCTGGTTTCAGGTCAAACCTGATCCAGCCTGTATCGCCGGCTTTCCCCGCAGAATAATTGAACTCAAATGCTTCCGCGCCTGCGCCAGTGGTTGGTTTCACGGTCAGCGAAACCCGCAACTTATGACCAGAATAGACCGTCTCGAGATCTGGACCGAGCTCGAAGTGTGCGTTCTTTTGAACGTCGGCAATAATCGCATCTTCCTGGGCGCGTATCGTCAACACATCCTCTTCGAGGTCGAGCTCATAGCCGAGATAGTCTTGCATCCGGCACAAATCCTGGCCGTTTAAAACAATCAGACTGTAATCCGCTGGCCCATCGGCACCGCCAAAAGGTCCGCATTGGGGCTGCTGCCACCCTAAGTACATAGCGGACAGCACCATAGCGGCCGACGCGAGCGCAATCAGGGGATAAAAAACGATGTCTTTCAAAGGCATGATCCCAGAAAAGCGGACATGAACGGGTTAGGCTAGTAATCCTAATCTTGCTCTGATAGCAACGCGCACAACGAAACGCGACCCTCATCACTGCGTCTGACGCAGACTGTCGAATTTTTAATGGAAGCTGTCCGATGCCCAAGCTGATTTTAACCCGCCATGGCCAAAGCCAATGGAATCTCGAGAATCGATTTACCGGATGGTGGGACGCCGACCTGACTGAAAAAGGAGAAGCCGAGGCCACGAAAGGCGGGCAATTGATAAAGGCGGAAGGCTTGGCGCCAACCTTTGCGTTTACCAGCTACCAGACCCGCGCCATCAGGACCTTGTGGTTGGGTCTTGCGGCCATGGACCGCGCCTGGATACCAGTGGAAAAACACTGGCGCCTCAACGAGCGTCACTATGGTGGTCTGACAGGCTTGGATAAAGCCGAGACAGCCGAGAAGCATGGCAAGGACCAGGTTCACATTTGGCGGCGCTCATATGATATTCCGCCACCGCCCCTTGCCGCAGACAGTCCTTACAATCTGACCTCCGACGTACGCTATGATGGCGTTCCAATCCCGGAAGCCGAGAGCTTGAAGCTGACACTTGAGCGCGTGCTGCCCTATTGGGAGCGCGCGATTCGCCCAGTTCTGGAGACTGGGCAGGACACGATCATTTCCGCGCATGGCAATTCGCTGCGGGCGCTGGTCAAGCATTTGTTTAAGGTTGCGGACGAGACGATAACCGGGCTGGAAATTCCAACCGGTAATCCCCTTTTGTTAGAGCTCGATACAGATCACAAACCGCTTAGCGCGCGCTATCTTGATACTGATCGCGCAAAGGGTCTCCCAGACCTGCCATGACTGAGTGCCGGTACATTCTGAGAGCTGCAGCGCCAGACGGTATCGGCATCCTCGCTGATGTGATGGGGCACCTTGCCAGTCATCGATTGAATGTCACTGAGAGTCACGATTTCGGGGATCCTCAAACCGAGCGCTATTTCATCTGGGCAAAGTTTAAATCCGAGCAGGGGTTCAACGAAACGGCCTTTCGCGATGGCTTGGGTCTACTCGCGACGCGGCGGAACATGGACTGGTCGCTGCGACCGGAAAGCGCGCTCCCGCGCGCGCTGGTGCTGGCATCCAAAGGCGATCATTGCCTGAATGATCTTTTGTACCGCCATCGACGAGGCCGGCTTGGGGCCGATATCACTGCAATTGTCTCTAATCACCCGGACGCGAAGTGGCATGCAGACCGCAACGAGCTTGCCTTTCATCATATTCCCGTCACTCAAGAGACCAAGCCAGACTCTGAACGCGCGCTGCTTCAGGTAATTGAAGAAACAGAGTCAGATTTTGTTGTTCTCGCGCGCTATATGCAGGTTCTATCCGGCGACCTGAGTGAGCGCCTGTCCGGGCGGTGTATCAACATCCACCATTCCGCTCTGCCGAGCTTCAAAGGCGCCCGGCCTTACCATCAGGCGCACGATCGAGGCGTCAAGCTGATTGGTGCCACGGCGCACTATGTCACCAGCGACCTCGACGAGGGTCCGATCATTGCTCAGGATGTGACACCGGTTGACCATAGACTTTCCGCCGAGCGTATGGTGGAACTTGGACGAGATATTGAAGCTCGGGTTTTGGCACGCGCGGTTACTGCTCACGCTGAGGGCCGCGTCTTTTTAAACGGTTCACGTACAGTGGTGTTCGAATGAGTGTTCACAGTTTGCATATGCGCCGGGCCCTGGAGCTCGCGAAACTTCAATCAGGGCGTACAACACCGAATCCGAGCGTCGGATGTGTTATTCTCGATCGCGATGGGATGAAAATTAGCGAAGCGGCCACGGGCGATGGCGGCAGGCCACATGCAGAGCAGCTGGCACTGGCGGATCTCCCGGTTGGGGCCGCTGCGGGTGGAACGGTTTATGTGACCCTTGAGCCGTGTCGGGAGCGATCGACGAGCGAAGCCTCGTGCTCAACGCGGCTCATCGATGCCGGGGTCGCCAAAGTTGTCATTGCGACGCGTGATCCTCACCCTTTGGGAAGCGGTGGTGCATCTCGCCTGCGAGAGGCCGGTATCCAAGTCGATATCGGCGTTCTCCAGAACGAAGCGGATGAAATTTATGAGGAATTTTTCGCCGCTCAGGCGACAGATTGAGCGTGACACAAGGAACACAATCAATCTCCGTGAGTCTCAAAGCCTGAAAAAACTGACTTGACCTTAACCTTTGTGGTGTCAGCTTCGATCTGTACGCTGCAGAAGTGAAACGGTCCCATGATCGGAATCGTCGTTGTCAGTCACGGAAAACTTGCGCACGAATTGGTGCGCGCGGCGGAACACGTGGTCGGTTCACAAGATGCGTTTGAAGCGCTCTCCATCGAAGCTGAAGATGATATCGATGATCGACGCGATGAAATCCGTGACACGGTCAAAGCCTGCAATAAGGGCAAAGGCGTTATCATTCTGACGGATATGTTTGGTGGCACACCGTCAAATCTCGCGCTCTCCAATCTCGCTCCTGGCAAGGTCGACGTGATTGGCGGCGTGAACCTCCCAATGCTGATTCATCTTGCGCAAATCCGTTCAGATCTCACCTTGACCGAAGCGGTCCAGGCGGCGAGCGACGCCGGCAAGCGCTATATTCGGATCGGCTCAGAAGTCATGAGTCGTACAAAATGAGCGCGTTCATCCGTCAAATTGAGGTCGTGAACCGAAAAGGCTTGCATGCACGAGCGTCCGCAAAGCTCGCGGAATTGGCCCTGGAGCTTCCCACCACGGTTACCGTAAGTTTCGAGGGTGAGTCAGCGGACGCGCGTTCGATCATGGACCTTCTTTGTCTTGGAGCAGGGATTGGCAGCATTGTGTCTTTGAGTGCTGAAGGGGATGACGCAGAGCGCGCACTCGACGCTGTCGCGGCCTTGTTCATGGATGGATTTGGCGAGCTTGAAGAGGACGCGGCCTGCGCCTGCAAATAGTTATAATACAAGCGGTGCGAGCCAAAATCCGATCGCGGTGATGATCAGTATTCCGATTAAATTTATACGGACCCCTCGCTGGATCATTTGTCCGATCGGCACCTTATCGGTGGCATAGATAATCGCATTTGGGGCCGTCGCGACTGGCAGCATGAAGGCGCAGCTCGCAGCGACCGCGGCAGGCGCAAGCAGACTGGATGGCGCGGCGCCAATTGCGGCGGCCAAGGCTCCGAGGATAGGCGCAAGTGTTGTCATCGTGGCGACATTGCTGGTCAGCTCAGTCAGGAAAATTACCAGTGCCACGACCACGGCGATGAAGAAAATCGGGGGCAAGACCGAAAGCGCAGAGAGCTGATCGCCGATGAAGGTGGACAAGCCTGTGCGGGTCACAGCTTGGCCAAGGCTGATACCGCCGCCGAACAGGATCAGCACACCCCAAGGCAGTTTCACCGCTTCATCCCATCGCAAGATCGCCCGATTCTGCCCTTTTCCAGCCGGCACAAGAAACATCACGACCGCGCCGGCAATCGCGATCCCCATATCTCCAACCGCCATAAGCCATGGATAGTCCCAACCGCCAGCTTCAGCGGCAAGTTGGACGGGCACGCGTGCGACCCAAAAGAAGGCCACAACGCCAAACACCATTGCGGCCCGTGCCTCAGGCGCCGTCACGGGGCCGAGAGCATTTCGTTGGTCGCGAACTGCGCTCATTGCCGCTGAGCCATCACCAAGATTTGGCAATCCGCGGGTCACGGACCACCAAGCGATCGGGATCAGTAAAGCGAGCGCTGGAATTCCAAAGCTCATCCACTGGCCAAAGCCGATCGTTGTGCCTGTATTCTCAACCAGCCAATCGATCGCGATCAGATTGGTCGGGGTGCCAATCGGAGTCGCGACCCCACCAATCGAGGCAGCGTAACACACACCTAAAAGCAAGGCGGTGACGAACTTTCCAGATTTATCGTTCAAGGCCGCAGCGGCGGAGATTGCAATCGGCACCATCATCAGTGTCGTCGCTGTGTTCGAGATCCACATCGATAAAAGCGCCGTCGCGACCATGAACCCGAAAATCAGCGCCGTCGGGTGCGATCCGACAAGAGATACTATGTTGAGAGCAATTCGTTTGTGCAAACCCCAACGTTCTATGCCCAGGGCAATGATAAATCCGCCCAACAGCAACATGACGATCGGGCTGGAGTATCCGGCGCTCGCCTCGCGCGCCGTTCCGGCACCGATCAACGGGATCACAACCAATGGAAGCAATGATGTGACCGGGATTGGAATGGGCTCTGTTGCCCACCAGACGGCCATCCACACCATCAGGGCGCCGATCGCCCAGGCGGAAAAGCTCAAATCCTCCGGCGCGCCAATCAAGAGCATGATTGCGGCGGCTAACGGCCCTAGATAGAGCCCTATACGTTTTGTTAAGCTCGCCGAACCTTCCATTTCAGCACTGGGCCGAGGATAGAGCGCGAAGTCAAGTACTAGCGTTCGAGAACCAAATCGTTTCGATGAACCACTGCTGGTCGCCCACGATAGCCTAGTTCTTGTTCAATTTGGTCGGTCTGGAGCCCAGAAATTTTGGAAATGTTCTCAGAGCTGTAGGCGGTGATGCCTTTGGCGATCACCTGACCTGAAGGATCTTTGATCGCCACAGCCGCTCCGCGAGGGAAGCGCCCCTCCGTGCCCGCGACACCGACGGGCAGCAGACTTGCGCCGGTCTGGAGCGCTCGAGCGGCGCCCGTATCAACCAGCACGGCTCCCTCAGGAGACAGATGCCCTTTTAGCCAAACTTCTCGGGCTTTGTCGGGGGTCATGTCAGACAAGATCCAAGTCGCACGCGCGCCGTTTAACAGCTCTCTAATCGGGCGTTCGGGGCTGCCAAGCGTAATCACAGTCGCGCAACCGGCACTTTGAGCGATTTGAGCGGCGGCGAGTTTGGTCGCCATCCCGCCGCTGCCGACATCTGACTGGCGATTACTCTCGCCAGCCATGGCAACGTGATCGGCGGTCAGAGTCGTCAGAACTGGAATGTGGTCCGCGGCTTCGCTCACTCTCGGATCCGCTGTGTAGAGACCGTCGACGTCGGATAACAGGATAAGCAGGTCTGCGCCCATCATTTGTGCGACGCGGGCTGCGAGGCGGTCATTGTCCCCGTAGCGGATTTCGTCTGTTGCAACGGAATCGTTCTCGTTGATTACTGGCACGGCACCCGCACCAAGTAGCGTTTCGAGCGTCGCCCGCGCATTCAGCCAGCGACGTCGATTTTCAGTATCGTCCAAAGTCAGCAGAGTTTGCGCCACATGGATCTTTTGATCGGCGAAGGCCGACGACATGGCGGCCATCAACAAGGGCTGACCCAGAGCCGCGGCCGCTTGTTTTTCTTCGAGCTTGCGCGGGCGGTCTGGTCCAAGATGCCCTCGTCCCAACGCGATAGCACCGGAGGAGACCAGGATCACCTCCTGTCCTGCGGCGCGTCTCGCGGCAATATCTTCTGCGAGTCCATCGAGCCAAGCCTGGCGGACCTTGCCCGCGTCCGCAATCAAGGCGGACCCAACTTTTACGACGATCCGTTTTGCTGCTTTTGCGAGATCAAGCGGCGCGTGATCGGTCATCCGAGCGGGCTCCAATTTGCATCCGCTTCACCCTCATCCATGGTATCCGCTGCGATCTGGCCAAGCTCTTTCAGCATCAGCCCCAGTGCTGGTTTTACGCCTTCCCCCGTCACGGCGGAGATTCGTAAGGGCTCTTGCCCGCAGGCCTGCTTTAAGAGGTTTGCCTGCTCGTCCACCAGTTCCTTGTCGAGAACATCAACTTTTGAAAGCGCGACAAGTTCCGGTTTAGCGGCGAGCCCAGAATCATAGGCCTCCAGCTCCTCACGAATTGTGCGGTAAGCGTCATCCGGGTTGTCTTGAGTGCAATCGACCAGATGCAAGAGCACTTTACAGCGTTCGACATGGCCAAGGAACCGGTGCCCCAGCCCAATGCCGTCCGCGGCGCCTTCAACCAAGCCCGGGATATCCGCAAGCACAAAGCGCGATCCTGCGCCAAGGTCTACAATCCCAAGACCAGGATGGAGCGTGGTGAACGGATAGTCGGCGATTTTTGGTTTCGCCGCGGTGGCGCGGCTAAGAAAGGTCGACTTCCCGGCATTTGGCAGCCCTAGAAGTCCCGCATCTGCAATCAGTTTAAGCCGAAGCCATAAGACGAACTCTTCGCCAGGTTCGCCTGGATTGGAGCGGCGCGGGGCCTGGTTCGTAGACGTTTTAAAGCGTAAATTGCCCCATCCGCCATTGCCGCCTTTGGCGACCATGACACGTTGCCCGATTTCGGTCAGATCCGCGATGAGGGTTTCACGATCTTCTTCGTAAATTTGCGTCCCTACGGGCACCTTAATCACTTTGTCGCCGCCGCCGCGGCCATGCCGCTGTTTGCCCATACCATGCCCGCCGCGCTCTGCTTTATGGTGCTGTTGATAGCGGTAATCAATCAGCGTGTTCAGGCCTTCAACCGCTTCGACATAGACATGACCCCCACGCCCACCATCGCCGCCGTCTGGGCCGCCAAACTCGACATAAGCCTCGCGCCGGAACGAGGCGCACCCGTTTCCGCCATGCCCGGCTTTGACGTAGATTTTGGTTTGGTCGAGGAACTTCATCTTGGCTCTTTTTCGCTAATGTGCTGCGAGACGCAAGGCCAAGTCGGGATCTGCGCCTTTAGTATAGCGGATGGCGGGGCTCTTTCTACCGCGGGCTTTTCCAAAGAGTTCGACCTCGCCGACCGCTTTGAAGCCGAGCTTTTCCAAGACACGACCAGATGCAGGATTGTCAGTGAAATGACCGGAGGCGAATTGGCGGATGGTCATTGTCTCCTCGGCCCATGTCATAACGGCCTGCGTTGCTTCGGTAATATAGCCTTGGCCCCACCAAGGTTTGGCCAGCCAGTACCCGATTTCCCAGATATCCATTGGCTTTAGATCAAGACCGACGCAGCCCATGACGCCTTCTTCCGGGCGCGTCAGTAAAAAGACGTAAGCGGTGTCTTCGACCCATCCTTTTGGAACGCGCTCTAGCCACTCCTCCGCATCGGAAATCTGATACGGAAATGGCGCGCGACCTAAGTTCCAGGCCACATCTTTCTGCCCGATCCGTTCAGCAATTTGCCGCACATCATTTGGCAAAGGCGGTCGCAGGATCAGCCTTTGCGTGCGCAAGATCAATGGATTGGCCATTTCGTGCTCCTAATGCGCTTCGCCCTGCGCAAATGACAAGCCTGTGTCGAGCGCATAGCGCCATGCCGGGTCTTTGCCACCCCTTGCACTGCTGAACATCATTTTTTCACCCACTCGGATGAAACCCAGTTTTTCCAGCACGCGCCCTGAAGCCGGGTTGTCTTTGAAGTGACCCGCGGCAAAATGGGTCACGCCAAATTCCCGCTCGCCCCAGGCCAAAAGCGCGTGCGCAGCTTCGGTCGCGACGCCTTTGCCTTGAACGGCTTTGTCGACCCAATACCCGATTTCCCAAGCGTCCCCGACCGCGCGGTTAAAACCCACTGAGCCAATGACTCCGGCCTCGGCATGGGTGATCACGAACGCATATTCTGTCCCTTGCAGGCGCGCTTTATGAGCGTAGGCGATCCAGTCGAGTGCATCTTGCGGCGCATAAGGATGCGGCAGGCGGGCCAAATTACGGGCCATATCCTTATCATTCACGCAGCAAGCGATCTGGCGCGCATCCTTGGCTTCTGGCGGTCGCATTAAGAACCGGTCTGATTTGAACTCGAATGATCCACCCATTTGAGGTCTCCATTGGGAGGCAAAGAAAAAGGGAGGCAGTGGCCTGCCTCCCTTTGGAATTCTTTGGCCACCTCCTCGGCGGCCGGACGTGACCGCGTTATTCTGCTGCGTCCGCGAGCGGTGTCACTGACACGTACTGGCGGTTATTGCGCTTACGCGTAAACTGCACTTTGCCTTCCACGAGCGCGTACAGTGTATGGTCTTTGCCCATGCCAACGCCGCGGCCGGGATAGGTCTTTGTTCCGCGCTGACGGATAATGATGTTACCTGGGATCACATGCTCGCCACCATATTTCTTGGTGCCAAGGTATTTAGGATTTGAATCGCGTCCGTTTTTCGACGAACCGCCTGATTTCTTATGAGCCATAACCGGTCTCCAATCTCTAATTCGGACTTATACCCGAATGCTTAGCCTTTCGCGAGTGCTTTCGCCTGGGCGACCCAGTCATTGCTCTCAAATTTTCCTGCCGCGCCGATTTTCTCTTCGAGCGCATCGATGTCAGCTTTGGTCATCTTCGCGATTTGCGCGAAGCTGGTGATGCCTTCAGCCTCGAGCTTGCCAGCGAACACTTTGCCGAGACCCTTCATTTTGGTCAGGTCGTCAGCTGTTGCCGGTGCTGCTTCTTTCTTCGGAGCGGCCTTCTTGGCGGCAGGTTTTTCCGCTGCCTCTTTCTTGGCTGTCGGGGCTTTCGCTTCAGCCTTTGGAGCAGCTTCTTTCTTCGGAGCCTCGTCCTTCTTAGGGGCGGCTTTCTTCTTCGCCGGGGCTTTCTTTCCGTCAGCGAGGATCGATTCAATCGTCACAACGGTTTCCAGCTGGCGATGACCTTTTTTGCGACGGTAAGTATTTCGCTGACGCTTTTTCATGATCAGCACTTTGGCACCTTTGCGCTGCTCGGCGACTGTGCCGACCACGCTGGCCCCAGAAACCATGGGCTCGCCAATGGTTACTTTTTTCTCGTCGCCCAGCATCAGAACGTCTTCAAACGTGACGCTTTCCCCAGCATCCACGGCGAGTTTCTCAATGACGATTTCATCGCCTTCGGCAACTTTGTACTGTTTGCCACCTGTCTTAATGACCGCGAACATGACGCTCGTCCTTCTCAGAACTCAAAAAATGAAACTTTGGCCGCTGCCGGTTCCGGCGCGGACATGAAGGCGCGGGTAAACACCAAACAGTCGACAGAGTCAAATCGATTTCAGCATGAAAAGCAGGGCTTGATGCCTTTTCTTGCGCGGGGTAGGGCCAAACGGATCGGAGAGGTGCCGGAGTGGCTGAACGGGACGGTCTCGAAAACCGTTGAGCGCGCAAGCGTTCCGAGGGTTCGAATCCCTCTCTCTCCGCCAGTTAGCCCATAGTTTTCCAAGAACAAGAGTAGGAAACTCTCAGATTTGCTGGTAACGCTTTTTGCGTGATTGGGGTCGGCGAATGCGAAGGTGTCGCTCAATATAGTGTTATTTATCAAGGTTTTGTATCCGCGTCAGGGGACGCGTGTTTTGGAAGGACGGACATGGAACTCGAAGCAGATTACTTAGTCATAGGCAGTGGCGCGACCGGCATGGCCTTTGTGGACACACTTCTGACCGAGACAGACGCCACCATCGTCATGCTGGATGATCGTGCCGTCCCTGGCGGGCACTGGAACGAAACTTATCCTTTTGTCCGTTTGCACCAATCTGCGTCGACTTATGGCGTGAATTCAAAAGACCTTGGCCGCGGACGGGTTGAAGAAACCGGCCTCAATGCCGGATTTGAAGAGCTCTCCTCGGGTCCGGAGATAACGCGCTACTATCACGAGCTCATGGAAGAGACATTTTTGCCGTCCGGGCGTGTCACGTTCTTACCGCTCACGCGCTATCATGAAGACGGTACAATTCAGTCGACGCTGACAGGTGAAACGCACACTGTGAACGTGCGCAAAAAGACCGTGTTCGCGACGCATATCACGACGAGCATACCGGCGACGCACACGCGAAACTTTGAAACTGCTGAAGACGTCGCCTGCATCCCGCCCAATGACTTGCCTTTGAAGGCTGGTGATCATGACCATTTCTGTGTTCTCGGCAGCGGTAAAACCGCGATGGATTCGATCATCTGGTTGCTCGGCCACGGGTGTACGCCGGATCGAATATCGTGGGTCGTCCCGCGAGAAGCCTGGTTCTTGAACCGCGTGAATTTCCAAACGATCGATCAAAAGTTCTTTGACGATACGGTTGGCGGACAGGCTCGCGCCGTTGAAATCTATGCCGCTGCGGAGTCGATAGAAGATCTCGAAGACCGGATGGAGGCTGCGAATTTGTGGCAGCGCATCGATAAAACGCGCCGCCCGACCATGTTTCACGCCGCGATTATGACAGAGAAAGAAGTCGAAACGCTGCGGCAGATCAAAAACGTCATTCGCAAAGGCCGGGTTCAGCGCATTGAGCCAGGGAAAATGGTGATGGCGGAAGGTGAAGTTGAGATGCCGGCAGATACGCTCTATCTCGATTGCACGGCCAGCGCCTTTGCTAATTATGTGAACTTCCGGGTGCCGGTGTTCCAGCCCGGAGAGATACATCTTCAGGCCATTCGACAGTTCCAACCCTGTTATAGCGCGGCATTGATTGCTGCGATCGAAGCCAGGATCCCTGAAGCCGACAAAAATAATTATGCGCGTCCTGCGCCGGGCATTGATACAGTGGAAGATGTGCTCCTCGTGCTGTCTGCGGCCATGGAGAACACGTTAGCCTGGATGAGCTCACCTGAAATCAGCGATTGGCGCGCCACCTGTCGGCTCGACGGGTTCAATAGCCTGATCAGCAATGCGGACATGAATGACCCGAGCGTTGCTGAGACCTTAATGTCCATCCTTGGCAATGGTGAGACGGCGATCAGTAACCTGCAACGCCTGGCGGCGGATGCAGAAGCAGCGCGCGCCACGGCCTAAGCGCGACGTTCGATCTGCGCGAAAAAGAACTTAGGGCGCTGCGGCGGCGAATTCGGTGCCTGATCCTGCCAGTGCTCCGTCTTCCACATCGGCTGTTTCCACTTCGACCGTGGCGTCAGCGTCAGGCAAAAGACGTTGGATGCGATCAAGCTCTGCAGCGGCCTCCTCTTCCTCGCCAAGCTCCGTGAGCGCTTGTACACGCAGTCTACGCACAGCAACGTTCGCCGGGTTTTGTTCCAAGAGATCATCGGCGAAGGTCAGAGCGTCTGAGTATTTTTCAAGCGTGACTTGAACTGCCAGCAATTGTTCGGTGATCTCTGCGTCGTTCTCCTCGTTCATATCCATCAGCTGTAGCAGCGTCTCTTCAGCTTTTTCCGGATTACCGGAGGCTTCATAGACACGGGCCAGCGCGGTCAGAACAGGCGCATCAACAGGATTGAGCGCGACGTAAGCTGAAAGCAATTGCTCGGCCGCGTCGAATTCTTCCATAACGACAAGGTGGTCGCTCATCTCAAGAGTAGTTTTGCGGCTTTCCGGGTTGAGTTCGAGCGCTCGGGCAAATGCCAGCAGCGCCTCTTCGTTCGCTTCTGCGACCGCCAGGCTTCGCGCTTTATAGAGCCAAAACAGTGGGCTGGTCGGATTGTTTGATAGCAGCAAGTCCAGACGCTCGGACGCAGTCTCTGGCGATCCTTGAACATACTCGTATCTGGCCAGCGCAAATGCCGCGGGTTGAACGAAAATTGAGGTCGCGGGCAATTCTGTCGCCACTGCGTTCGCAGCGTCCATTTCTCCGGTTTCGAGCTGCAACAAGAGACACATATAGGTCAGTTGCTCGTTGCCATTCCGGGCCGCGCAGATCTCATCGCGCGTTTCGATGGTTGGAGGACGAATGACACCGCTGGCTTCCTGAAGGGCGCGAAGCAGCAATTGCTGTTCAGACGACATTTCTACATTTGCCATGCGGCGGATGACGGAGCGGGCTGCGCGTGGACGCTCTGATGCCAGCAAGTTCACGGATCGCGAAAACAAGACCGTGAAACTGTTTTGGGCTTCGTCACTGGCACTCCGGAACAAAGGCAGCGCAGCTTCGAAGCGGCCGAGAGAGAAGTTGAACTCACCCCATTCTCGCATTGTAATCGCACTGTCCGGCGACAGCGCGAGAGCGCGTTGATAATCGGCTTCAATCTCTTCGCTCGGATACTGCCCCGACCGAGCTTTTGCGGTCGCAAAACGACGCCATGTTGGCCCGCTATTGGGGCGGAACTGGATCGAACGATCGAATGAAGCGATGGCGTCCTCATAGCGGGCAAGGGTCACTTGCGATTGCCCAAGCAGGGATAAGGATTTGCCTTTGCGTGAGCTGCTGGTGATCTCCACAGACCGTTCGAATACACGAACAGCTTCTTCGTGACGGCCTGTATCGGCCAGCAGGATTCCGTAATTCACGTAGCCGGGATTATGGTTCGGATTGGCGGCCAGATGGGTGGCGTACGCTTCAATGGCCGCCTCAATGCGTCCTGCTCCGCGAAATGCCAGCGCATATGAGAATGATGCGCCATGTTCAATGCGTTGCTCTGGCGGCAGACCGCGAAGCACATCAATCGCTTCTTCGAATCTTTTGCGCGATGTCAGCAATTCGCCTACATGCGCGGCAAATTTCGGTTTTTCCGTATCATCCGCGCGGCGGAAGAAGGGGGTCGTCTGCAACCGGTCGAAGGTCAGAGGTGCCAGCGATGTGTCTTGGACGATTTCGATCAGGTCTGATTGAAAATCTTCGGACAAATCGGTGGTATCAATCAGTTCGATCTCTTGCTGATCATCGGATGAGATTGCGCGTGCAATCGTCGTGTCTTCATCAGCGCGGACAATAAACTCCGCGGCGAACGTCAATCCCGCGATCGCCAAAGCCAAAATACTTAAGACAGGGGCGGAAAAGAAAGGCGATTGCTCATGCATGGGCAAGCTCCTTGTCGGTCAGGCCTTCGACCAAACCTTTTTGCTGTACATTCTGTATTTCAATGCCGGGGCGCCCGTTCACTTCAAGAATGAGCGGTCCCCGGTTCTGGTCGATGCAGATATCGACGCCGATATAGCCAAGCGGGATCGCATCCGACGCGCGCTTGGAGATATCAATGATCTCGCGCCATTTCGGAATTTTGAAGCCAATCAGATCCACATCCGTGTCCGGGTGTTTCTCGATGGAGTTGCCTTTTTGCGCGGCATTCGTGATTTTGCCCGTCTCGATATCGATCGCAAGACCGACGGCGCCCTGGTGCAGATTGGCTTTTCCGCCGGATCGCTTGGTCGGCAGGCGCAGCATCGCCGAGACAGGCTTTTGCTTGTGCAGAATGACGCGAATATCGGACAGACCAAAATCGGCGAGCTTGTTGAGAGCCTCGTGTTGCTGGAGCAATGGCTCGACATAGGCCGAGTCTTCTTCGCCGCCTTGAGAATAAGCCCCATTGAGGATGTCGCCAACATGGCGCGACAACTGCTCGGGTTTCATAACCCGGCCGCCAGCGGTGACAAAATTATCGCCTTCGCGGCCTCGAATAATGAGAATGCCGTTCCCTTGTGATCCACGATTAGGTTTCAGCGCGAAGGCACCGAAATCGGTCAGCGTTTCCATGAACTCAGGTAACTCGCGGAAGGAGGTACAGGTTGCATAAGTCTTCGCGACTGGGACATCAGCGGCTTGAAGGGCTTCTTTCGTACGCAGTTTATCTGCGGCGAGCTCGAGCATCTCTTTGGAATTGAGCGTGTTGATGAATAGCCGATTGCGAGCGTTCATCCCGAGCACAGGGCCTTTGTCGAGGATTGAGCGGAAGCGGAAGAATTCCTGCAAGCGCATTCCGGACCATTGGCCAATTGCGAGCTGCACGCCGAGCACAAGCAGAAGAAGCTCAGGCATCAGCGCAAACATTCCTTTGAGCAGCACCGAAGAGAACACGATGTAGCAAGCCGCGATCGTCACCAGCGTGCCGGCGCCTGAAATCGCAAGTCCTTTCCAATCCTCGTCTTCGAGCATGTTGTGAATGCGCTCGGCCAGGAATGAGATGATCACGACCGGGAACAATGCCAGAATGCCGAATTGCATATTTGTGCGGTGACCGAGCCAAAGCAGGACGCCAACGAAGAGGACCGTACAGATCGTAATCACCGCAGCGAGGCGCGGAATCTTCAGCACATTAAACTGGTTGAAGTAGGCGAGCATGATGATCGCGAAGGCCACAATCCCTGAGAAGGTCGCGAGGCCCAGCCATAGCCCAGTGTTCACACAGGCGGCGGCAATCAACATGGGCATAAAGATCCCGAATGTCTTCAATCCGACCACGCTGCGCAAGAAAATGGTGACCAATGCGGCGAGTGGGAAGAGGAGGAAAACTCCAATCATTTCTTCCGGCAGGCCTGTCAGACGCATCAATTGAGCGGCGTTGAATCGGTTCAGCGTTGGTTCGTTTTCGTCGAACTCGAACAGGGCGGGCGACTGGCTGACCGGCTTGATCGTGAAGAGATAATCGAAATTGATATTCCGGGTGTGCCGGAACAAGGCGTGGTCGCCTGTGTACAGCCTCAGATAGTTTTCCGGGAGCGTCGCAAAGTGTCCATTGGTTGGGTCAAAAGGCACCCACCGCCCCTCGATGAGGACTTCCAGCCACTGGTGTGAGGTCTTCTTCGAGCCTTCATTGAGGATCACACCCCCCACCAGGCGGGCGGGGATCCCGTTTGTGCGGGCGAGCGCAACAAACAAGCGGCCTTTGCCATTACAGCTGGCGCGTCCGAGGCGGAGTGCGGTCAGGGCATCCGTAAAGCCTTTGAAGGGGGCGCCTTCAATGCCTTGATAGGTGTAGTCGTATATTGCGTTCAACACCGGGACCAATTCGCGGCTATCGTCGGGTTGAATGCTGGACCACAATTCGCGGATTTCAGGGTGTCCAACCTGAATCCCTTCTTCTTCCACGAGATACTGATTGTATTGTTCCGGGAGGAATTGCGGGACCTGGAGCGATGGATCGAGCGAGTAAACCAGCTCTTTCGATGTGATCAGCGCGTGATAGCGAATTTCCCGGCCCTGATCACCGGACCACATGCCTCGACGCCCGGATTGATCCGTTTGGTCGTCAAACTGCAATTGCCCGGAAATGATGTTCTCACGAACAATGTCCTGGCGCTCGTCATCGGCTGGCAGAAATGTAGTGACATCGACATCGCGATCATCGCCGACGAAACTCATCGCTAGGGAGTAATCGTACATTGTGACGGCACGCAGCTGGCTCAGCAGCGTCGGAGAGCTCCGGAGGTGCATGACCGCAAGAACTAAGCAGGTGGCGATCAGCCACGTACTCGGATGGCGCGCAATAGACGCAACGCGTGTTTGCCAACTCACCACAACTCTCATCCCACCTTGGATCGTTAATCAATTACGGAACGTCCAAACCCAATAGTTATTATATGTTTGGGGAAGGGTGGTCCGCTTAACAATCAGCAATATTAACCAAGTTCGCGGGGCACTTAGGTCATCCAACCCCCGCTGGCAATGGTCTAATTCCTTTTTAGATGGGGCAATAATAAGGCGGCTGCCTGACCGGTTAGAGGCAGTCCTGTAGTTTGCGTCGCAGGATTTTGCCGATCGGGTTCTTTGGCAACTCGTCGATAAAATGTACCTTTCGAGGGACTTTGTATCCGGTCAAATGGGCTCGGCAATGCTCCAAAACGGCGTTTTCAGTGAGGGTTTGGTCCTGTTTGACCACAAACGCGTGCAGTGCTTCCCCGCCGGTTTCGGATTTTATTCCTGCGCTTGCGGCCTCCGCAAGACCTGGGCAGGTGCCGAGAACGCCGTCGACTTCGTTTGGAAAGACATTGAACCCACCGACAAGGACCATGTCCTTACACCGGTCAACTATATGAAGCTCTCCATTGGCATCGAACCGGCCCATATCACCGGTCTTGAACCAGTCTCCGTGATAGGCCAATTCCGTTTCCTGCTCTCGCCCGAGATAGCCTTTCATTACCTGAGGGCCTGAAATTACGATTTCTCCAATAATATCTGGCGATTGCGTGACGGCATCGTTCTGCAGAATACCAATTTCAGTGCCCGGTAATGCGGTGCCCGCAGCCCCAGTTGCGGTGCTTTTCGCATGATCACGGATCGCGATCAGAGTTGTGGCTTCGGTCATGCCATAGCCTTCTACGATGTTGGAACCGGTGGCGGCTTTCCATTTCTCAGCGACATGATCATGCAGAGCTGCTGCGCCAGAGATGGTGTTCTTTATGCTGGTGCCATGTTCGAGGAACCAGTCCTCTTCCAGCAGTTTCTCGAACAGCGTATTCACACCTGGGAAGATATCCGGCTTAAATTTCTTGAATGCGGGCTTCATGTTCGTGAGCGGTCGCGGATTCGGGATGAGCACGAGATGGCCGCCATTGGTGATCGCGATCACAGAGGCGAGGAGGCCGAAGACGTGATAAACGGGCAGCGCCAGTAGCATGGTCTGACGCTGCGTGTGCAAGAGGTCCGGGCAGGCCAGGGCATATTGCGCAATATTGCTCATCAGCCCCTGTTCGGTTAGGCGCACGCCTTTCGAGACTCCCGTCGTGCCGCCGGAATATTGGTAAATAGTATCGCGATCTGGCGCCAGATCCGCGACGCGACTGACATCCAGCTCAACCTGTTTTGGTGCTTTGGCGAGGATTTCTGTCAGGCCGATATGCGGTCCCTGGAAGGGCCGATCGAGCTTTTTGACTGTGCGCAGCAGAAAGTTCAGGACGTGGCGGGTCAGACCTGGGAAGAAATCTGTAACAGAAACAGCGATCACTTGATCAACGTGTGTGCCCTCGATCGCCTCTTCCATCATTTCAGAGAAAATGGTGGAGCCAATTAGACAACGGGCGCCGCTATCCTTGAGCTGGCGACGTGTCTCTGCTGCGGTGTAGAGCGGGTTAACATTGGTCAGGGTCAAGCCAGCCAGGAATACACCCAGCATAGCGACGATGTAGGAGGTGCAATTCGGCGACTGAATGGCAACCACATCGCCTTCTGTATAGCCGAGATCATCGCGGAGATAATTTGCGAGTTTTTGGGCTGATCCAATGGCGGTTTTAAAATCTGTCGTCTGAGCGTGACCCGTTGGCAGGGCGGTCGTCAGGAAAGGATGATCAGCGAACTCATTGAGAGCAGTTGATACTTTCTCGTGCAATCGACCCTCATTCAGATCGAGATTCGTTTCACGAATGAAAAACGGATTCTGGGAGCGTTGAACAGCCATTGAGCGCCTCTTTCTGGGAACGCTCAAGCGGTATCAAATGTGGATTTGAATCCCGTTACGGTTGTTCTTTCAATTTTAAAGACTTTGCATAGTCTGCGGACACGTTTTCGGCTTGTCGATTGGCGTCTTTGATCCGGAAATAATCCGACAGCTGCCGCGCTGCGATATCGGATAGAGGCTTCTCGACAACGTCCTCCCCCAGCGCGATCAGCATGTCAGCTCCGGTGACCTTCTCTCTTTTCGCATGGGTGACCCGTGTGAGGTAAATGGAGCGGAGGACCTCATTTCCATCCTGATCGTGCCAGGTGTGCCAGATCTCGACATACTGATCCTGCCAACCGACCACACAGGTGTGAATGCTCAGTGGCCCTGGCGGAATTTTCGGCTGTGATCTGACTTGTACGGAGCTCAACACGATTGGAATCCAGCCGTGGAGCCTGACGACACCCGACATCCGTGTTTCGATGAAGAACTTAATCAGCGAGATATCAATGTAGGAGGGGATGCGTGAGGTAAATAGCTGCCCATTGCGATCGCTATCCCAGGGTTTTGGTTTGAATGTGTAAGTTGTCCCGGTCCAAACGCGGGCACGCCGCAGGCTGGTATACGAACGCAAAACCGTTGCGAGGAGGGTAAAAAAGAGATCCATGATACGCGACCCCGCCAGGGTACTTCTTCGGATACTGTCCGAGAGTTTCAAACCTAGCATACGAAACGTAAACGAATTCACGTCAATGCGAAAGCCGAGCGTTTAGTAGTTTTTTTGATGAACACTTCATCCTTTTTGATTCTGGGCGGCGGACCTGCGGGTCTGACGATGGCGCGCATGTTGAAAGACCGCGGCGCCCAAAGTGTTGTCGTGCTAGAAGCATCGCCAAAGATCGGCGGAAAGTGTCTCACCAGTGAAATTGGCGACCATGTCGTTGAGTTCGGAACGTGTTACGCGGTTTGGTCGCATAAATATGTTCTGAAGCAGATGAAAAAGCTCGGGATCAAACGCAACTTCCTTAAGGCGCAGCGGATCGATGATCGCGAACTCATGGACTATATCCGCGACGGGAGTGGTCCGTCTTTCATGCTCCAGGTGCTGAAATACGCACGTCTGCGCGGACAGCTCATGGCGCGAGCGCGCAAAGGCGATGCCTCAACCAATGCCGTGTTTGCGCAATCGACGCGCGACTGGCTGCGCGCCAACAATCTCGGCAAGATTGAAAACATGATGCACCGCGTGGTGACATCGATCGGGTATGGATATCTGGATCGCTTGCCTTTGATCCATGCGTTTCGCTGGGTTGACCTCGATATGCTCATCACGGGCTTGTTGAAATTCACTGTGATGCCAGATCGAGGCTGGCAGCACTTTTGGGATCGGTTTGCCGATGGGCTAGACGTCCAGCTGGAGCAGCGCGCCACACAGATTGATCGGGACACTGACGGCGTAAGCGTGACTACAGAAGCGGGCGACACGTATCGTGCTGACACCCTTATCAATACGATCCCGATCAATGACTTTTGCCAGATGACGAAGGCGACGGAGGCAGAACAGCATGTGGCTGACTCGGTTTCATGGTCGGGGTACACGACGACCCTGATCGCTGTCGATAAGTGGGCCCATAGCGCGCCGGTAAATGCTTGGAGCGACACCTGCGCGACCGATCAGAATGATGGCAAACTACTGTTCCACCGCTACGAATGCGAGAGCGAAGAGGGACAGGCGCTATTTACGGTCGGACAGCTATCGACTGCTTACTCAAAGGATGAACTTGCCGAGCTCGTGACGTTTGATGCCGAACAGCGCGGCGCCAAAAACCCGAGGATCGTTCAACAGGCGATCTGGCAATACATGCCGACCTATTCCGCTGAGAGCATTCGATCGGGTTTATTGCAAACCATGGAAACAATGCAGGGTGAGCAGAACACGTTCCATACGGGTTCAACGTTTTCTCATGAGGCCGTGTCGACGATTTGCGCGTTTAATGCGCAGTTACTGCCGAAGGTAATGGCTTAAGCGATTTGCTGGTTTGCACATGATCTGACGGGACGATCGCGATCAGATTGACAGACTTATCGCCGTCCAGGTCTTCGCGATACTGACCGCCAAGATTTTCGATATGAGTTGCGGACATGTATGAGGCGTAAGCGTCCAAGGTCACATCTTCATCATTCTCAGGGTGTGTCACCATGATTTGGTTTTTCATCACCGGTACGCCGTCCCGATAGAGGCCGCGTACGATAAAGCAGATTGCCCCTGATCCATCAGGCATCGCGCGCACGTGCAGGGAGATACGACCGCGGCCCCCAACTGTTCGGTGCGCCTTGAGGCACATCTGACCGAGGGCTCGTGTGAGGGAGCCGCTGGCAGAATACTTGACCAAAAGGGTTTCTGGCACGGCCTCGGAAATCGCCTGAACGTCGTCATCCGTCAGCGTTCCCTGTGCCATTCCTGATAACTCTTCGTGGAAGATCTCACGTAAGCGAACCATTTCGGCGTCGACCAGATATTGATTATCATCGAGCGAATGGCGCGTCATGGAGGACATGAGTCGCTCAAGGTCTTTCGACGCGTTCATGATAAGATTGGCCAGGTTCCCGAGTTCTTTCTGATCGAATTCGATACGAGAATCGGGCTGCAGCAGGCGCGCATAGCGCATGATCGTCTTGATCGGATAGATCACTTCCCGCGAAATCGATTCGAAGAAGGCTGATTTTGTCTGAAGCGCTTGTTCGGCTTGTTGGCGCGACTCGAGAATTTCTTGTTGCGACTCAACCAATGAACTGACGTCTTCGATCAGCTCGATCTTATCGCCTTCAACCCCATTGAACTCGGTTTGGCGATAATAGCGTCCCTCCCAGAACGAAAAGCCCTCGCGCGTGCGTCCGCCCATGGCCACCGCTTCGCGGTTCTTTTCCATATTTGCGTTTGAGAACACGACCTCGTCATGGCTATCTTTGATCTCAAGTCCAATACCGAGCGTTTTAACCGCTGATTCCAGGCGTGCTTTCGAAAGCTCAAGACCAAGTCTAACCCGCAGCATCTCGACCGTATCGCGATACTTGAGGTGCGCCATATAGACCATGGTGATGCCGAGCGTGCCGCCCATAGCAGACGTGATCGTGGCCGCGGCACCATCAATGAAGAACAGAGAAAAGACGGTGACTGGAAGCGCCCCCGCAAGGAAACGTCCCGACATGCCCGCATTTGATCCGAGGCAGGCGGCGGCTGCAGCGCACATGCCGACGGACAGGGCTGCCAACGTAATGTTGGCGGCAGGGTCAGGGCCTGCAAAAATCAAACAGCTCGCAGCCCACCAGGCGCCGAAAAGGAAATTGTTGCGCGCGCCCTTTCTCAAGAATCCGCCCGACAGTTTCGCGTCTTTTGGCACCGCCCCCATAAGGATGGCGCCTTTGTATTGGAAGTAGGAGAAGTACATGATCGGGAACCACCAGATCAGCGCAAGCCACCAATAGGTGAACTGAGCGAAGATCAGGGTGACGACGGTACTGTTAATTGCCGTGATCAGAGCCAGTGGTTTCATCACTGAGGCCAGCTGATCGAACAGCTCGCGCAGGACGGCTTGCTTCAAGCGTCCCTCAGGCAACTCCATGGTGCCGTGTACGATACTCTTTAGTACGGAATAGGCCGAAATGCGCATGATTTCGTTATTGGCACAGATGTCTTGAAAAAATGGTCGCGACTGCGGTTAATCTCGGTTCATTTTGTTGAGAAAGGATCAATCAAGCTTACTGAATTGTGAATTCGAGCAATTTGACCGCAAAAGTTAACCTCGTAGCAAGGGGTTCGGTGCTTCTCCCAGCGTTCCACAAATGTGGAGAAATGGCGGACAAAGGACTCATACTTATTTGATGCAATGGCGGGCGCGGGTTGAAGGACCTATCCCCCCTCACTCAGTGTTATGCATAAGATTAAATTGGCAGCTGACGTGCGAATAGTGGAATATTTTTTATATTCCCAAGTTTGAGGTTGCTAAATTACTGATGCAAAGGCAAAAAACATCAGACGAGTGAGTACGAACACAAGAACTGGGTAGAAAGCTATGAGCGGCGACACAGATCAGATCTACACTCTCATGAAAGCGTTTTTCGAACAAAACGTGCCATACGCAAAACACACGGGCATTGAGCTCCTCGTCATCGAGGATGGCCACGGTCAGGCGCGCTTACCGGATGTACAGGAAACGCAGAACCATATGGGCTCACAACATGCCGGCGCCTTGTTTACGCTCGCGGAAGCGGCCTCCGGCGCAGCGTCTGTTTCACTGTTTGCGGATAAGATCGCAATGGTTCGAGCTGCGATTGTCGAGGCGAAAATAAGTTACAAGAAAGCTGCGCGCGGCGTGATCACCGCTGAAGGACGGTTGCGTCGGACCGGCGAAGATCTGATGAATGAGTTCAATCGGGATGGTGAGGTGAATTACATGGTCGATGTTGTGCTCACCAATGAGCAGGGCGCCGAGGTTGGGTCCATGGAAGTCAACTGGCGGATCAAATCCACGGTCGGCTAAACGCCGCTTAGCGCATGGCTTTTATCGCATCGGCGGGGATCTCCTATTGCCAGCGCGCCAATTTCAGCGAACAAGCGCTTTGAGACCCTTAATTCTTTGGTTCTGGAGCGCGCGTAATGAAAAAGACCCCTGTCAACGATCATGCCCTGGATCAGATCTGGCGCCATGGCCGATCCTATAATGGGTGGACCCATCAGAGTGTGCCGGAGACTTTAATCCGGGCAACTTATGATCTGACAAAAATGGGCATGACGAGCGCGAACTGCTCCCCCGCGCGATTTGTGTTCCTCGAGAGTTCGGACGCAAAGACGCGGTTGAAACCCCACTTGATGGAGGGCAATGTCGAAAAAACGCTGTCCGCTCCCTGGGTCGTGATTATTGCGCATGATCTAGAGTTTCACGAAAAGATACCGCAGCTGTTTCCGCATAATCCGGGGGCGAAAGACTGGTTCGCCGACGAGCAGAACCGTCACACCACGGCGTTCCGGAACGCCACGCTGCAAGGGGCTTACTTAATGCTTGCTGCCCGTGCTCTCGGCCTCGATTGCGGCCCAATGTCTGGGTTCAACAATGCTGGCGTCGATGAGGAGTTCTTCCTTGGAAACGAGGAAACCAAGACGTGGCGGTCAAATTGGCTTTGCAATATTGGCCATGGCGATGACTCAACGATTTTCGAGCGTAGCCCGCGGCTCTCTTTTGAAGAGGCTTGCCTCATTCTGTGAGATAATTGCTCATGATCGTTCTCGGCCTGAACACCGCGGGACCCGCATGTGACCTTGCTTTGGTAAAGGCAGGCCAAGTTCTGTCGGAACACAAAGAAACAATGATGCGCGGCCAAGACGCACGCTTGCCGGGCTTGGTTCGCGATATGCTTGTTGCCAATGCGATAGGATTTGACAGCATTGACCGTTTGGCCGTCGTGACGGGCCCTGGCAGTTTTACCGGCATTCGCGTCGGGGTCTCATTTGCCAGAGGGCTGGCGCTTGCCACAGGCGTGCCATGCGTGGGTGTGACAAGTTTGGAAGCCGCTTTGCCGCCTGGACAGCAAGGCTCAGCGATTGTTGTGATGCCGGCGCAGAAGCGCCCCCCCGATATCACTTTCTGGACCCAGACATTTCGGTCGGGAATGGCAACCGGAGCAGCACAGGAAATGTCGCTGGAGGCGCTTTACACTCTGCTGCAGGAACATCCCCATATGGTCTATGGTGATCCAGATTTGCTCGGCCCGCATCTTGGTCACCAAACAATCCACGAAGCGACATCGCGTGCGGTTGGAGCCGCGATTTGCGCCTCACACCTTGATCCGGAGCAGCGACCAGCAAGGCCAACCTATGCCCGTGCTCCGGACGCGGTTCGGCCCGCTGGCACGTGATGACTGCGCGTGAAGTGATTGACTGGCTCTCGGTCTCGGAGGCCACAAACATGGCGGCCCTCCACACGGCGGCGTTTCGCGAGACCGAGGCGTGGGAGGCGTCGGCAATTGAAGATCTCCTCAGGCAACCGAATATCTATGCGCTTGGTGTGTATACGGACGCTTTGCTGATAAGTTTTATGATTGCACAGGTCGCCGTTGATTGCGCCGAAATACTCACCATCGCGACCCACCCCAAGCGCCAGCGCAAAGGGCTCGCAGCGAGACTGATCGCGTTTTTTGAACGTCATTCTCCGATGGAGGGACTGCAAACGTGGCTTCTTGATGTGGCGGCAGATAATCAAAGCGCCATCGCATTCTATGAGAAATTGGGATTTCAAGTCGATGGGCGCAGACCTGAATACTATAAACGCCTTGAAGGCCAGCGGATTGACGCCATCTTGATGTCCAAATCGTTGGCTGGACAGGCCACTTAATAAAAGGCTAGAGGGTGCCTCATGGATCGTTTGGAAAAGCTTTGTGCCGAAAAAGGCCTCCGTATGACCGAGCAGCGCAAGGTCATCGCTCGCGTACTTTCAATGGCGGATGATCATCCCGATGCCGAGGAGCTACATCGTCGTGCCAATGCGGTGGACAATAATATCTCACTCGCGACCGTGTATCGAACCGTCAAACTCTTCGAAGAATATGGCATTATTGAAAGCCACGATTTCGGGGACGGACGGGCCCGCTATGAAGAAGTGCCGGATGAGCACCATGACCATCTGATTGATGTGAAGTCGGGTAAAGTCATCGAGTTTCACAATGAAGAAATTGAGCGCCTGCAGATCGAGATTGCAAGAGCGCACGGATACAAGCTCGTCGATCACCGATTGGAGCTATACGCTGTCCCTTTGGTTGAGGGTGAAGACTAAACCATCGTGAGCCGCTCAGGTCCCTATCTCATTGCCATGACCGGTGGGTCCGGCTCCGGCAAATCGACTGTGGCCGAAGCCCTTGTCGAGCGGTACGAAGATAGAGGCATCGTGGTCTTTCCCGAGGACGGTTACTATTGGCCGATGAGCCATTATGGCCCGGCAGATTCCGACGCCCAGAGACAAGCCATCATTGCGCGGGTCAACTATGATAGCCCAGACAGTAAAGAGACCGCGCTCATGGCGCGCCATCTGGCGGACCTGAAGGCGGGCCGCACGATTGAGCAACCCATGTATGATTATGATCAGCATGACCGAAAAACAGAAACGCTCACGATATCACCGGCGCCAATCATTATTCTGGAAGGCATCCACGCCCTGTCCGTTCCAGAGGTTAAACCGCTGATTGATCTATCAATCTACGTAGACACACCGGACGATTTACGGCTTGCGCGGCGTTTGCGCCGAGACGTGGTCGAACGTGACCGCAGTGTTGAGAGCGTGCTCGCGCAGTATCTCGGCACCGTCAGGGCCGCGCATTATCGATACACCTATCCTTCAATGTTTCAGGCCGACCTCGTCATCGCCGATGAGGGACTGCCTGCTTATGGGCAGGTCCGGCCCAGCGCTGACGCAATTGATCGCATGCTTGCCCCGATTGAAACGCGCTTGCGAAGTGAGGGTGTAATTTAGCCGCAATTGAGGGTACACTCTCCTCAATGCTGCGTTTTTTGACCTTGGTGCTGATATCATGCTGCTGCGCGCTTGCGGGGTACGCTTGCGATATGGATTTGCAGTCGCGATCAGATTCGCTCGCGGAGTATTACGAAAATGGCGTGGCGTGTTTAGAGACCCCGCCAGATCAGTCTCGGTTCGACTCGTTGATGGAGCAGGTTTTCTTAAAGCGCGTAAATGCCGAACGCCGCGCGCGAGGCTTGGCCCCCCTGCGCTTGCGTGAGGAACTGTTACCGGCGGCGCGGTTTCATAGTCTGGACATGCTGAGCAATGCATTTTTCGCGCACCGCAGTCCTGACGGTCGCAATGCCGGGAACCGCATCGCTGCTTTTGACCGAACCTTGCTGGCGCAAAGCACGGCCGAGAACGTCGCGCAATTTGGCCCGGCGGTTTGTACAGATCAGTTCAAGAATGAAGTCTCTTGTTTCAAAGCGCCCGGGTTCAAATTTCCGACGCCTGCATCTGTCGTTGATGCGCTTCATGAAGAATTGATGCTCAGTGACGGACATCGCGCCAACATCCTGGCGGAGCACTCCACGCATGTCGCCATTGGCGTCGCCCGCAAAGATACGGCGTTTTATGTCACGCAAGTCTTTGCCAATGAGATGGGCGAGTTGAGTGCGCCCCTTCCGGTACGTATGCGCGCCAGAGGCAAACTCAGAATCAAGGCAAAAATTGATGGGTTCGAGTCGACCTCATTCTCTGTACTCAATGCAGGTGATGAGCGCATTGAACTCGCAGAAAATCGTCTGCGCGCGTTGGACCTTGGATTGAAACGACTGATCGTCCAGGGGCAAAACAACATTGTGGAATGGCGGTCTGGGCGCAAATATACGAGAACGGAATGGCTGGACCTGTTTGGCCCGGCCTTTGAAATCGCGCCCTCTACAAGAAGCTAGCGATCTCTTCTATTGGTTTTTTGACCAGCGCATGCTTGGGCACTTTTGCGTCCTCATCTGGATAGCCCGCGACGAGGATCAAAAACGGTTTCTCCGTTTCAGGCCGCCCGCAAATTCCATTCAAGAATTTCATTGGATTGGGCGTATGGACCAAAGTCGCGAGCCCGGCATTGTGACAGGCGGCGATCAATAGACCTGTGGCAATGCCAACGCTCTCATGGATGTAATAGTTTTTCTTGTCTTCACCTTCGCGAACACCCCCGCGGCGTTGCGCAAAAATGCAGATCAACCAAGGCGCAATCTCCATGTATGGCTTCTGCGCGTCGGTCCCGATGGGACTGAGCGCATCGATCCATTCTTGCGCTGCCCGACCAGAATAAAACTCGCGTTCCTCGGCTTCAGCAGCTTCCCGGATTTCGACTTTCTTTTCGTGCGAACCGACACACGCAAAATACCAGGGTTGGTGATTGGCGCCGCTGGGCGCAGATCCAGCTGTCAGGACGCAGTGCTCGATCACGCCCTTCGGAACGGGTTTGTCTGAAAACGCTCGGATGGAACGTCGTGACGCCATCTGTTCGTGAAAAGCGATCGCGCGGGCCTGCATGTCCGCTTCTGGATAATGCGGAAAGTTGTCGCTGAGAGGCACGTGAGTTTCAGGGCTTGTCTTCATCGCCGTCCAGAGTCCGCACCGATATTATATGCCTTGTCGATCCAGGTTTTGACCTTCGCCTCTGACGCGGTTTTGGCGGTCGCAAAGTGCGAGTAACTCGTTACTTTCACGCCGCAGAAACCGAGGACCTGTTTTGTGATGCGATGCTTATGGGCGTTTCCGTACATGAATTTGAGGAACCAACCCGGCGTGTCGGCCGTGACCATCACATCCGCCGTGCGTCCGGTTAGCAGTTTATCCCAGAGCGAGCTGTTCTCGCGATAAGCAAAAGTGATCCCGGGCAAAAACGCGCGATCGATGACCCCTTGCATCTTGGCTGGCATGCCGCCCCACCAGAGCGGGTGGACCCAAGCCAGATGCTCCGCCCATTCAAGGTTTTCTAGAAACTGGATGAGCGCCGGCTCATGCTCCTTGCGCTGATGGTAGCCATGCGTGAGGTCGAGATCGAAATCCATATCATGCAGATTCATCCGTCGGATTTCCGCGCCTTGGGATTCGGCGCCGCGCTGATACGCATCCGCCAGCGCATGGCTGAGCGAGGACTCGCGGGGATGCCCGACCCAGATAAAGAGTTTTGCCCCCACTTTACGCCTCCTCTGGCAACTCCGGAACGCCGACCGCATGGAAGCCCGCATCAACGTGCAGGACTTCGCCCGCAATGGAGTGACCAAGCGGCGACAGGAGATAAAGCGCGCAGCCAGCGACACCTTCCATCCTTGTGTCTTCTTTCAGCAATGACCAATCCTTGCCGGTGCCCATCAGAGATTTGCCACCGCGAATTCCCGCCAGTGAGAGTGTCCGCATGGCTCCTGCTGAGATTGCATTGACGCGAATGCCCTGTGTGCCGAGATCGCGAGCGGCATAGCGCGTTGATGCTTCAAGCGCGGCTTTGGCAACGCCCATGACATTGTAGCTTGGAACCGTCCGCTCAGCGCCAAGATACGTCATGCAGATGATCGCGCCGCCATCAGGCATCAGTTCAGAGGCGCGGCGCGAGGCGTCGATAAAGCTATAGACGGAGATATCCATCGCGCGCCGGAATCCTTCGCGAGACGTGTTCGCGACCATGGAGCCCATCAGCTCATCCTTGCCAGCAAAGGCAATGGAATGAACGAGAAAATCAATTTTGCCCCACTTCTCTTTCACAGCCGAAAACGCGGCGTCCATACTGGCATCATCCGTCACATCGGCTTGAACCATGAAATCCATGTCGATGCTTTCAACGAGCGGGCGGACGCGGCGTTCGAGGCTTTCGCCTTGATAGGTGAAGCAGATCTCAGCGCCTTGGGCCGCCAATTGCTGGGCGATGCCCCAAGCGATCGAGTTCTTGTTTGCGACCCCCATAATGATGCCGCGTTTGCCTGCCATCAAATTGCCCGTGGGCATGTCGCCGTAGTCCGCCATTTTGGAGGCTCCTTGCTGTCCTGTCTTTGCCTGAGAGGGCTATGCGGGCACGGCCAGCGCGTCAAGCGAAGCGACTGCGCGATGTCATTTCACACCCTTCCTTAGACGCGGCATAGATCGTGCAGTCCGAATCATATCTAAATCGACATCGATTGGATCAGGGGGATAAAATGGGTCTGTTTCGGTTGAGCATGCTGGCACTGGTTACGGCCTTGTGTGTGCAATCGACCTATGCCGGGACTAGGCATCAAGTGCGGTTTGCTCAAAGTGAAACCGTTATGGTTTGGCAGGATGGACAACCAATTGGCTCTGGCGCGCAAGTTTTCATAACGGCGCAAGATCACCTTGCGATGGCACCTCTTTTTGGATCTGGGGCGTTGGAGCCAGTCTTGGCGCCCAGTTCAAAAAACACTCAGTCGACTATTCTCGAACTCGCGAGCAATTCAGGGTTTGTTTTGGTTGTCGATGGGCCAGCGACTGGAACGATCGCCGAAGTCGCCGTTTTGGACGCCGGAGAACATGCCCAGCTTAACACGAGAGCCGGAAATGAACCGGGGCCGGTCCTGTTCGAGCAGGTTGGTAAAACGGCAGTCCGCCCAGGAAATGCGCGCAGCCAGGCGATCAAGCTTGAGATCCGTTGGACCGGCGACATTGCTCCAGACCTGATCGTTCGAACAACACGTACCTGATAGACGAACCATGACTATGATTGTCTGCATAGGACTTAAGAGCTTTTTAGCCCGCCAGCATTAACCCTGCCCTGATGAGGCGGCAAACAACTTATCTTACCATCCTGAGCGGAATGGTCGCGAACACTTTATTGGGCAATCCATACGCACACGCAGATGTGGTCGACCGACCGTATTTTGAGCGCGAAGGCATTGTGATTGTTTGGGCCGCGGACGCGAGCGGCGGAGCCCCCGTTGTCTCTGACTTTATCCTCGACACTGGCGCGGGTACTTCGGCGGCCGGTTCAGGCGACACAGACTTGATTGCATCAGACGTCCACACTGTGGTGACGGGCACACTTGTTGCGACCCAGGATGGCGTCGCGAACGCGACAGGAGGGATGCCATTCCTGCTGACCGATACCGACCGCGGCACCATCGACACAGATACGAACGGCGATGGCGTGGTCAGCGATCAGGACGCCTTCACATCATTCGGGTTGCAGAACATCTCCGATGCGCAGGTCGACGCGGTGCGGCAATCGTCGAGTTTTTATGTCGCCTCGAATGTGCCCTTTGCGATCGATGCTCAGGCCTTTGTGCCGAGCACGTTTACAGAATTCATCCTGCTGCTGATCACCCGTATGCAATTGTCTATGACGCAAGCTGGGGATGATGGGCTTGCGTTCGGATCAAGTGCACAGCTCCCGCATTCAGGCGGGAGCACTGGCGGGGTCGCGTCAAGCTTGCGGCTTTGGGATCTCAGAACGCCGCAGAACGTCTTTACCGGGGACCAGCGCACCGCGATCGCGCCTGGCTCAATCGCGGACCAGTCGGTTCGATTTGATGCGGAATACTCGATTTCAGCAGCCAACCTGGCGGGATACGACCTGTCGCTTGGAACGTTCGATTTCGAAGTCGAGGTCGTTTACACGGTCTACGTGCCCTAGGTTTTCAGTCCCAGTTTATCGACCAATCCGACGCGCATATCTTTCGCCGTATAGATCTTGTCTTCATCGGCATACACGCGGCCATCCGCGATACCGAGAATGAGCCTCCCGCGGCGCACGCGCTTCATGTCGATTTCGTAGCGCACCAGCTTTGTGTCGGGCGTGATCTCGCCCGTAAAGCGAACTTCGCCAACGCCGAGAGCGCGGCCCTTGCCATAAGATCCTGACCAGCCAAGCCAGTACCCGACGGCTTGCCACATTGCATCAAGGCCGAGGCAGCCTGGCATGACTGGGTCCCCTGGAAAGTGGCATTCGAAGAACCAGAGGTCGGGATTGATGTCGAACTCGCCAATGACATGACCTTTGCCATACTCACCGCCATCTTCGGAGATCTCTGTGATCCGATCCATCATCAGCATCGGTGGGATAGGGAGTTGGGCATTCCCAGGGCCGAACAGCTCGCCCGCGCCAGATTTCAGCAGGTCCTCTTTGCTGTAAGACGATTGCGGGGTGTGAAACTCGTGCGGTCCCTTCATAGAACTGGCCTCGCTCTTTGTTGTTTTCGTGATCTCTGCAGGCACGCAGACGGGATAGCCCGCGCCCTTATACGCTTGTCGACTGCATCGCAAGGTTTGGCAAATCAGAGATTGCCTGTGGCGATTTCATTTCCCCACAGGGCAGATTCTGGAAGAAATCCGCTTTTGCGATCGATTTCGATCTCACACCAGCCATTCTCGCAGTCGCCAAGTTCGGCAATCACGCCCGGCCTTAAATGCGCTTTTGCACGAGAGTCGGTTCCGGGAGCGCGCCGCAACTCTACCTCTCGCGTGATCATGGCGGTTCTTGTGTCTGATAACATGCGGGCCTGCATCCAGACTTCGTCACCGTCCGGATCGCGAACGCGGCGCCAACCATGCGTTTCGCGCACCACGAGCATGGGTAGGCCTTCACGTTCGTAGCGCCAGAGAATCTTGTGATCGAGGTTCGGTCCCTGTCGCCCGTGCACTGCGGAATATCTCAAGGACTCAAACCTTGGCAGGGGCTTTCCAGAAAACCGGCTGATCTTGACGACGTCTGCAGATTGGCGTGCGTTCACCTGCGCCGCGCTCGCGCTCCCCAACAGGGCGAGACAAATCAGAGACCGGATGAACAGCGCTGTCATGAGGGCTTTTTTGCGCATTGTGATGAATCGACCGTAAAACAGCGCATTGGCGAGGTGCATTTGCTCTGCTAAGCGCTGGGCAGAAAGCGAGGAAGCATGTCAGATACGCGCCTGAAGGTCATCGTCACCCGCCGTCTGCCGGACGCGGTCGAGCTGCGCCTGAAGGAGCTGTTTGATGCTGAGTTGAACCCGTCGGATGAAGCCTTCACCGCCGCGCAACTGGCGGATGCCGTCAGTCGTGCTGACGTTCTGGTCTCGACCGTTACGGATCAAGTCGACGGACAGGTGCTGAGTCAATCCGGGGATCAGTTCAAAATGATCGCGCAGTTCGGCGCCGGAGTGGACAATATTGATGTCCAAACGGCGAATGAGCGCGGCATTACGGTCACCAATACACCGGGCGTGCTTACAGACGATACCGCCGATGTGACAATGGCTTTGATCCTGGCCGTGCCGCGTCGCATGCATGAAGGCATCGAACTTATGAAAGCCGGGAAGTTTGATGGCTGGGCGCCAACCTGGATGATGGGGCGTCGCCTTGCGGGAAAGCGGCTTGGGATTATTGGGATGGGCCGGATCGGCCAGGCGGTTGCACGCCGCGCCAAAGCCTTCGGGTTGCAGATCCACTATCACAATCGAAAGAAGGTCTCGCACCTGATCGAGGAAGAACTCGATGCCACCTATTGGGACAGTCTCGACCAGATGCTGTCACGGATGGACATTGTCTCCGTGAATTGCCCGCATACGCCCGCCACCTTCCATTTGCTGAACGCGCGGCGATTAGAGCTCATGAAGCCAGACGCCTTCATCGTGAATACAGCTCGCGGGGAAGTTATAGATGAGGCCGCGCTCGCAGACGCGCTAAAAAATCGACGACTGGCAGGCGCGGGACTGGATGTGTTCGAACGCGAGCCGACAGTGAATCCGGATTTGGTCGGATTGCCCAACGTGATCCTGCTGCCGCATATGGGTTCGGCCACGATCGAGGGACGCAATGAGATGGGCGAAAAGGTAATCATCAATATCAAAACCTTCGCCGATGGGCATCGCCCACCTGATCGCGTGATCTCTGCAATTTTGTGATCGAAATCGTGTCCGCTTAGTGGACGCTCACAGCTTCAAGCTTATAGGCTTCGGCCGCAGCCTCAGCGGCAGCGAGTCCTTCGATAATCGCGAGCTTTTGGCCCTCACCATTGGTGACAACAACGAGGTCTTCCACGTCGTCGACACTGCGCAGTGCGTCAGCGGGCAATTCAGCAAGCTCGCGCTCATTGATGTTGCGGAAATAGACAAACCGGCTGAAGTCTTGTTCGCCGGCGGTCGGCTTTTCTAGGTCGTTCATGGTCTACTCCTTCCGTTTTCAGACAGGACCAGAACACGCAATCCTCACGAAGCCCCATCTTGGCAGCCCCGCCACAGGAGGATCGGTGTTAGCCTGAATCTAGGAACCCACCATGTCGCCATCAAGGCGTGCACGTTCACATTGAGTTGTTATCTGCGGACATGCCGGAGGATTGGGCAGTGATCGACTCTGTTCTGGACCAAGCTCACCGGGCCTCGTATGAGGCGATGATGAAGAGTGTGCGATGTCTCTAGCCTGGTTGCCAAACACGTTGACGATCGCGCGTTGCGGCCTGGCTTTTGTTGTCGCCTGGTTGATTATAGCGGGACCACGCGAATCCTTTGTCGCCCTGTTCGCGTTCATATTCGTGGCTCTAACGGATTATGTTGATGGCTGGGCGGCGCGCCGGTTTGAGGCAGAGAGCGCTTTTGGGGCGTTTCTCGACCCGATTGCAGACAAACTGCTGGTTGGGCTGAGCCTGGTCGCGCTCAGTCTTTTAGAGAGCTGGGCTCTCATGCTGCTAATCCCAACACTTGCCATCATCGCGCGCGACGTGATTGCGACTGGACTACGATTAGTGCCAAATGTGGAGATGCCCGTGTCTCAACTGGCAAAGTGGAAGACAGCGCTTGAAATGATCGGTATCGGTGCATTGCTGGCCGCTGCGCCCCTCGCAACCGTTTGGATTTGGTCGCTCGGCGTCGTCTTGGTCTGGGTCGCGGCAGCGCTTTCGGTTTATACGCTCGGTCTTTATGTTGGGGCGCTCATCGCACACGAAAAACGACCGCGCTAAAGGGGAGAAGCGCGGCCGTTTCGTTCCGGTCTAGCGGCATCGAAAAAGGGGGGAACGATGCGCCAGGTTCCTGCTTTGGGTGCCGAGAAAGGGGACCCCCAGCACAATTTCAGAAGTGTCAGACAGGGTTTAACATCGACTTAATTTTCCCGCCTAAATTGTGCCCCGGTCTCATCCGTATTCGTGCCGTCATTGCCCCGTCTAACCAAAACTATGAGACGATTGGATTGGAATAAATACGGCCCCCTGTTCTTGTTGCTTGGTGCGCTCGCATTCATGGCTTTACCGGCGATGATGGCGTTCGCGGAAAGCTAGGCTCACCAATAGGGCTCGATCGGCGCGTTGGCATACAGCTCTGCCAAGCGGCGCTGTGTTCCGGGTGTGGTATCGCTCGGAGGTGCTAATGGGTCGCACCAGATGATTTCCGAAATCTCCCGACCAATCGGGTCGCCGAACGGCGCCCAGCCGCTCGCTTTGACGCGATACAAGGCCACGTGATCGTTGCGCATGAGCTTATGATTGGAGTAGATGGCGAATAGGGTTGCTGGCGCCGTTAACCGAACGCCGCCTTCTTCCTCAAGTTCTCGCCCAAGCGCCGTTTGCATCGTCTCACCATGCTCAACGCCGCCGCCCGGAAACAACAAGCCCTTCGTGTATGTCTGCCGCACAAGCAGGATTTCACCCTTTTCATTTTCAACCACACCGCGCGCGCCAAGCGTAGTCCAACGCGACAAACGAAACCAAATCCTAAACAGTTGCGTACGAAGATCTGTCACAGGTGTTCCTCTTGTCGCGGTAATAAGGGGTCGCCAAATCGTAAAAGAGCGTCTAACACGACGCCAGACTTATAAAGGGCTGTTATCATGATCCACGCTTCTGTTTGGGCCATTCTTGCGACCGTCGCCGTATTTGGCATTTTGAACATTATCGATTTCCGTCGTTTCGACTAATCGAACCGACCTCTTGCGGCAGCCCAATGCGATTGGGGCCCTGCCGCTCCAGTCCGCGCCTGAAATGAGGAGGACTGTTTGACTCTTCGTGTCTCGGAAGGCCCGAAACGGGCACTGGTTACCGGCGCTGGCGCCCGGCTAGGCAAAGCCATGGCCGAAGCCCTCGGGCAGGACGGTTGGTCTGTCGCAGTCCATTATCGTGAGTCAAAGGCGGGAGCTGAAGCGACCGCTGAAACAATCCGCGCAGCGGGCGGGCATGCGGAGCTCGTGCAAGCCGATTTATCGGATGAAGAGCAAACGGCGACGCTGGAACGTGCGGCCCATGAGGCGTTGGGCGGTCCGCTGACGCTGCTCGTGAATTCCGCTTCAACCTTTGAAGACGATACTGCGCTTGAGCATTCCCGGAAAAATTGGGACTTCCATATGGGTCCTAATTTGCGCGCGCCGGTCTTGCTGGCGCAACACTTCGCCCGCGCATTGCCGCAAGAAGAAGCTGGATTGATCATCAATATGGTCGATATGCGCGTGCTCAAGCTCAACCCCCTCTTTTTTACATATACATTGGCGAAGTCCGCGCTTTGGACCGCGACACGGACGATGGCGCAGTCTTTTGCGCCAAACATTCGCGTCAACGGGATTGGTCCGGGTCCGACCTTGGAAAACGTCCATCAAAAGCCGGGTGAGTTTGCCGCAGAGGCGCAAGCGACTTTGACTCAACAAGGCTCTAATCCCGGCGAAATTGTCAAAACGCTACGCTACCTCATCGAAGCAGACAGCATTACCGGCCAGCTTATCGCGAGCGATGGTGGGCAGCATTTGATGTGGCAAACGCCGGATGTCATGCTTTAGGTCATGAATTTCGCGTCTGACACCACCGCGCCTGCGCACCCTTTCGTGATAGATGCCATTGCAGCGGCCAATTCAGGCGATGCATCGAGCTATGGTGCAGATCCCATAAACGCGCGCGTGCGATCGATCTTGGACCAGACGCTGGAAACCGACGATTTTGACTTTTGGATTTGTGCGAGCGGAACGGCATCAAACGCGCTGGCGCTTTCCGCAATGTGTTCTCCGATTGGCGCGATCGCGTGTCATGAAGAAGCGCATATTGAGCGCGATGAGCGCGGGGCTCCGGAGTTCTTTACCGGGGGTACGAAGCTGCGTTTGTTGCCGGGCCATGGTGCTCAGATCGACGAGACGGCGCTGCGCGAGGCTTTGGCGCTCAACGATCCGAGTTTTGTCCATGAGACGCCGCTTGAAACCTTGTCCCTGACCAATCTCACAGAGTGCGGCACGGCCTATGCGCCCGAGACGATTTCTCACTATGCAGAGCTTGCTAAAGCGGGCGGGTTGAACGTTCATCTGGACGGCGCTCGACTTGCCAATGCGCTCATCAGTACCGGTGCAACACCTGCAGAGATGAGCTGGAAGGCCGGTGTGAATGTCCTGACGCTGGGGCTGACCAAGACCGGAGCGATTGGCTGCGAGATTATCATTCTGTTTGGCGAGATGCGGGCGCAGTTCGATGTTCTCAAAGCGCGGGCGAAACGCTCGGGGCATATGCCGCCGAAAATGCGCTACCTTGCGGCTCAAGCCGAGGCGATGCTTCGCGATGATTTATGGTTGAGCCTTGCTCGGGATGCCAATCGCAAGGCGCGCGAGCTTTCCAATATGCTCTGTGCGAAGCCCGGGGTGAGCTTGGCCTATCCAACCCACGGGAATGAAGTCTTTGCGGTGCTTCCGTCGTCGATCGAAGCGGTCGTGAAGCAGGCGGGCGTGAAATGCTATCCCTGGCCGGGTGGGTCTTATAGGTTTGTGTGTTCCTGGGCGACGGCGGAGCGCGATTTGGACGCGATGCGCGCGCTACTGGCCGAGGCCTGAGGCGAGCCAGCCCTGCATCAGTTTCAAGAAACCCTGCGTGTCGACCGGGGAGGCGTCTTTTCCGCCGAGCAATTGCTGATGGAGCGTCATCACGAGGATCGGGGACAGCATCATGAACGCCGAGGCTCTGCGCTCGTCGGGGGTTTCAGGCTTGCCCGGCGTCGCCTCCATTTTGTCAGCGACGGCTTTGAGCGCCGGGTCGAGCAAGTATTCCAGATACGCCTGCCCGACTTTTTCGTCCGCCATGCCCTCGATGATGCCAAAGGCGTGGGCGCGGGCGAAGCCGCCATGCGTCAGACCGGCTTCGGTGACCCGAAAATACTCTTCTACAGCGGTCGCAGTGTCGGGCGAGCCGGTCGCGATCACATCCCAGAGCGGGATGGCGCGCGCATGGATATGTGTCAGGATGGCGATGACCAGACCCTGGCGGTCCTTGAAATAGTGGCGCAAGGTCGGCTCAGAGGCTTTCGCCGCGATCGCGAACTGGCGCAAAGATGGCCGACGCAAATCATCGTTCAGGGCAAACTCAGACAACGCGTCGAGGAGCGCGGTCTTTTTCGCTTCAAAATCATGATTTCGAACACCGGCGGGGCGCGGCATAGCTTCTCCCAAAGCCCTGAATTTCCACGGCCTTTCGTTCTAGACCGCCTCAAGTGAGTTTTGCAACGGGTCAGCGGAAATTAGTCCGCCACTTCCCCCGTGCAGGCGATGTCACGTCGAGCGGCGAGCCCGGACGCGTTCCATGAAATCCAGGGCCGGACCAACAATCTTGCCGCCCGCCTGGCCGACTTTCATCGCGCGTTGCAGGCGTTTTGCAATGAACGCGTCGAGCCGGTCTGGGTCTTCATGATCTAGCCAGTAGATGACAATGCGCGGGATCACAGCGCTGAGCAGCGCGCGTTTGGTCTGGCGATTATAGTCCGTGGCGCTGTCACCAGCCGCGTCCCAGATGGCATCGGCGATCTTCCAGACACGTTTGACGGCGGCGCCAGCGCCCCAGGGCAAGAGGCCATGACCCGCGGCTTTGCGCACCGCGGCCTTGTTTGGGGCCAGCGCGTCGAGCCAGGCCCGCAAACCGGCCGCGACGCGCTCATGTGTGCGCAAGCGATCCAGATCCTGCGTCGACAGCGTCTCGAGCATTTCATCCGTGGCGCGTTCGAAGAAATGATCGATCAGGTCGGTGATTCCGTTCGGCGCGGCGAGGGCCTGTTCGCCATCGGTCAGCTCTATCTCGTGCGCGACGCGTTTGGCACTGGCGAGGGTCCAGCCGGTTTGGGGCACGCGCGGCAGCAGGGCTTGGAGCCAGCGATCTCTAAGGGTTTGGGAAGGGGTCGACATATCTGAGTCCAGGGATAGGCAAGGCGGTATCCACATGTTATAGGCGCGCTTTGATTTCGGCCCCATAGGCCACAACCGCACACATGCAGTCCCTGATTGCCCCGACTTTTATGGAGAGTTGACCATTATTCAGATTACCGTCCGCGACAATAATGTCGAACAAGCCCTGCGCGCACTGAAGAAGAAGATGCAGCGCGAAGGCCTGTTCCGTGAAATGAAATCTCGCACCTATTTCGAGAAGCCGTCTGAGAAGAAGGCTCGCCAGAAGGCCGAAGCTGTGCGCCGCGCTCGCAAACTTGCTCGGAAGCGCGCCCAGCGCGAGGGCCTCGTCTAGACGACGCCTCCGGTCTTTATAAATGATCCAAAACCCCTGCGCCCCGGCGCGGGGGTTTTTGTTTTGGGGCCTGCGCCCGTCGCCATATGGCCTCATCCTGAGTTTCCCCAGGCCTCATCCTGAGCGAAGTCGAAGGACGAGGCCGTGTCGCCAACATATCATCCTTCGACTTCGCTCAGGATGAGTCAGCACTTGCCGCGTCCTCCCCAAAGCGCTCACCCTGAGCGGAGCCGAAGGGCGACTTCGCTCAAGATGAGTGATAAACCCGCCGGTATGCCCTTCTATGTCTACATGCTCGAATGTGCAGATGGCGCATATTATGTCGGCAGCTATCGCGGTGAAGATCTCACCTATCGTGTGCACGAGCACAATCTCGGCAAATACCCAAACGCCTATACCCATCGCCGCCGTCCGGTGACGCTGATCTGGAGCGAGGCTTTTGCCGATCCGAGCGATATGGTGGCCGCCGAGCGCCGCCTGAAAGGCTGGAGCCGGGCCAAGAAAGAGGCCTATATCCGCGGAGACCTCGCGGCCTTGAAAGCTGCGTCCGTCTCGAAATCTGCGCCTGCGGATCCGAAGAAGAAGGCTGGGGACTGAGCGGCTTCAGGCCTCAAGCTGATCTGACCCAGGCCTCATCCTGAGCGAAGTCGAAGGACGAGGCCGGTGCTTCAAAGACGCGCAAAACACGGTGCTGACTTCTGGCACGAACGTAGACACGGCGTCGAATTTCAATGTCTATACGGTCACCGACGACGAAGTGTACGGCACGAATGATACTTATAATGCGAAGTTTGGTTGGCGTCCTTATGACTCGCTCTTGCTGAGAGGAACCTACGGCACATCTTTCCGAGCTCCGAGCCTGTCGGAAAACTTCCTCGGCGCGCAAACTGGGTTTTTTAACATTGGTGATCCATGCGTCGTTCCTGAAACAGCATTGGAGTCCGTTATCGGTGGAGGGTCTGGCGCGTACAACCCAGACCTCGACCAACGAGATCCAATCGTTCTTGAAAACTGTATCCGCGAAGGTTTAGATCCGACAACGTTAGGGCTGAATGCCAACGGGGACCGGATCACGAATGGCGTTTACACTGTTGAAGCAACGCGCGGTGGTTCGCTAACGCTCGATCCAGAAACGTCCACTTCGTACTCCTATGGTTTCTCTTTTGAGCAACCATGGTTCGAGAGCTTCGATTTGGCGGTCTCATTAACTTATTACAATATCGAAATTGTTGATTCGATTATACGACCCAGTGGCGGCTTTATCATTGCGGATTGTTACTTGCGCGATGACGGCATTCGAAGCCAGTTTTGCGATCGCATTACCCGCGGTACGAACGCGGCCATAAGTCTCGATTCACAGAACTTGATCACAATGATCGGAACCGAATTTATCAACCGAGATGAAGAAACAGCATCTGGATTCGACATTAATGTTGCGTTCAACAAAGACCTGACGGTTTTCGGTGAACCTGTGGAATTGAGGGTCGATCTTCGCGGGAATAGGCTTGAGGAGCGGTCTACACTGCTTGTGGATGAAGAGGGCAATGAGGATTTTCAAACCTTTAAAGGATACTGGGGCTTTCCTGAATGGCGCCTCGTAAATACGGTCAATCTTGACTACAATGATTATCGTTTCACCTGGAGCACGAGCTATCTCGGCGCCGTGGAGCAAGACCCAGATTTTGTGGATGAGTTCGGCAGCGTCGCAACCGGTGGAATAGGTAATACATGCATCGGTGTTGAGAATGGTGGGGTCGATTGTCGCGACTTCGCGGAAGCTGATGCTTACTTCAATCACAGCGCATCGCTCTATTTCCGGGGTGACACATGGACATTCGGCGCGGGTGTAAGAAACGTCTTTGATCAGCAGCCACCCATCGTGGACTCAAGCGAAGTTACGGCGTTCAACAACACACCACTCGGGGTCGGATACAATCTTCAAGGTCGTACGTTCTTCTTCAACGTCGCGAAGTCTTTCTGACGCTTCTACAGGCGCGTTTCGCACTCCAGTCGAGCGCCTATCAACGCTTATACAAAAGGAACCTGACAATGCTCCAGATGTTACGCGCGGGAATGATGGTTTTTATGGTGACAAGTGCTTTAGGCAGGGTCGCTGCAGAAGAGCAGCCCTATCCCATAGAGTACTGGGCTGTCCGTGAGGCCATCCAATCGGTACAAATTTCTCCCAATGGCGAGAAACTCGCATTGATGAAAACGGAAAGCCGAGATGGGAATCCGATCATCGAGATTTACGATATCGCTGATCTGTCTGCTAAGCCGACCAGGCTGGCTGCAGATCCTATGGAGTTCACCAACGTAAGCTGGGTCTCCGACAATCACTTGGTCATGTCGGCGCGCCAAAAGGTGCGCAACAAAATTGAAGGCTACAATCGCGGTGTATACGAGTTTCGACTAGCGGGTTACACGCTGTCATCGGGCACTTTTAATCAATATGGCGAGAATTTTGGCATTGCCAGCTTACTGCCGGACGAGCCGAACTTCATATTAATCGAGCAATCGAGAGCAATCGGAACCATTCAGGATGATGATCCTTTTGCAGCGTTTCGACCTCGTGCCTATTATCGCTTAGACTTAGAAACCGGGCGCAAGTCTCTGGTGCTAAAAGGTAGTGAAGATTTCGGAGCTGCCAGTTTTGATCGCAACGGCTATCCTCGATTCACGCAAGGCTTCGATGCACCAGAAAATGAACTAATCTACTATTATCGAAAACCTGGTGATCGATCTTGGAACGAGTTCAAACGCGTTCCCGAGGAGGAAGTCTTCACCAACACTTTTGAAGTGGCAATGTTTGATAGCGACGACTCATCCATCGCCTACGTATTGGCGAACAACGGGCATGATAAAGTTGGCCTTTGGAGCTTTGACTTCGACACGTTGCAATTCGGAGAGCTGATTTATCGGCGAGACGATGTCGACGTATTAGGCGTTCGCAGAAACTCTAACTTTTGGGGCGAACCAGAGCGAATTGCGGGCGTATTTTATCCGGGCCTTAAATATGAATCGGATTTTTTCGATGAGGCCGAACTTCGATTGGACGAACAGCTCAAGGCATCGATCCCAAACGCTTACTCCATCACGATTGCGTCGATGTCAAAAGATGGTCGGCGATTTACGGTCTACAACTCTGGACCGAAGGATCCAGGGTCATATTGGCTGGTGACTGAAGGCGGACTACAAAAGCTGGGTAGTCGCAATCCGCTCCTTTCGCCCGAGAACCTCGCGACGGTCGAAAAGTTCTGGTATGATGCACGCGATGGGCGCAAAGTGCCGGGTCACATCACAATCCCCGCGCACGGCGAGGCGCCTTATCCACTGGTCGTCATGCCGCACGGCGGACCCTATGTGAATGTCATCCCAGTTTGGGATGAATGGGGGCAGATCCTCGCGAACAATGGCTACATGGTATTCGAGCCAAACTATCGCGGATCCACGGGCTACGGGGTCGATCACTTCATGTCGAGTTGGGATGAGCATGGGCGAGCCATGCAAGATGACAAGGATGATGGGGCGCTGCATTTGGTCGAGCAAGGTCTCGTGGACCCAGATCGTATTGCTATGTTTGGTTGGTCTTATGGAGGGTATGCGGCCTTGGTTGCGGCAGCGCGGGAACGAAATATTTATCAGTGCGCAATCGCCGGTGCGGCGGTCGCTGACCCCTGGATGCAGTACAATTATCGTCGCGGGGAGCCAGGGAGTTACGCAGACCGTTTCGGTCGTCAACGCGCCACTGGCATTCGGCCAATTGAAGAGATTGATAACCTGAATATTCCGCTTCTAATGATCCACGGAGACGTCGATCAACGCGTACCGTTTGAACACTACCGAAAGTTCAAACGGCAGGTTGATAAAACCGATAAAGACGTTCAATTCGTTGTGCTAAAGGGCGCCGATCATTTTTCAAATACGCTCTACTACGAACACCAGTTTGATCTTTACTCAAACCTCATTGGCTACCTAAAAGAAGACTGCGGCCAAGGAGGTTTGTAGATCTTCGTTGGGATCTCGCCAGTTCGTGGGGGGCGGGAGGCTCTTCGGTTCACTCAGATACAAACGAATTTGCCCCGCGACTTGTCCAGAGTGCGCGGGGCTTTCGACGGTGCGAATATCAAACTTTAGATTGATTTCGCGATTTCACCCGTAATCGGCGAGGCCAAAAAGGAAAGTGGGGCTTCCGAGAATCCTGTGAAATTCCGGGAAGACGTTCTTTTCAGCAGAAGTCAGTTTGCGATGTCTAAGCGGCGTCTTTTCGATGTGAAGGGATGCCAGAGATGATATTTGTTTCAACTTCGAAAACCGTTGATCTGAGACGGTCACTATATCCTGCATTCTTGATGGTGCCTTCGACTTTGAACCCACGGTCAAGCCAATATGCTTTGATACGATTTAAAAGCTCAAGCGCAGCTTCCTTGGAATCGGTTCTCGCCATTTTCAGCCTCCTACGGTGTCTTAGCAGCACATAGGTTGATCGTTCCGGCGAGCGAGAAAAATCTCAATGGATAAAGGGCTATCGAACGTAATTGAGTCGAGAATGCGCCACCGCGATCAACTCTGAATCCCAATCAAAAGCCAATCGAATCTGGACTCTGGCTGGACCTGATTGGCGACGCCGCTGCACGCTATCCTGCGCATATGTCAGAGTCGAAAAAGAGTGGATAAGCGGCCTGACCATGCAGTGCGGTTGGGCGCGCTATTTTGGTCAAACCATCGTTGATCCCGAACCTGTGGGCGAAGCAAGTTTTGCGCATCAGGTCCCCCGGAGGACACTTAAGGCCTAGAGCTAAAACTCTGGCGGTGAGACAGGGATTCGAACCCTGGAGACGGGGATACCGCCTACACGCGTTCCAGGCGTGCGCCTTCGACCACTCGGCCACCTCACCATAAGCCGCGCTGTATACTTCACAGGCGCGATATCGCAAGTCATGTCATTGCAGTTCGCTGCAGAAGATCCATATTGAGGGCCGAACGCAATCACAGGACGCTCAGCATGTTCTTCTCTCGCAAACCGATGGCCCTTCCGAGCCGCGAAACCGCCTTGCCTGGTCGCGCCGCGCCAATCCCAACAGCGGCCACGCATTTCGTCAATGGTCGCGAACTGAATGCGCCGCTGCCATCAGGTATGAAAGAGATTGTGTTTGCGCTTGGCTGCTTCTGGGGTGCAGAGCGCGTGTTCTGGCAAACGCCCGGCGTGTACATCACACAGGTGGGGTATGCAGGCGGCCTCACGCCCAACCCAACGTATGAAGAAGCCTGCAGCGGACAGACGGGCCACACAGAAGTGGTGCGCGTAGCTTATGACCCATCGGAGGTGTCGCTGGAGACACTTCTGAAACTCTTCTGGGAAAGCCATGACCCAACTCAAGGCATGCGCCAGGGTAATGATGTTGGCACCCAGTACCGATCTGCGATCTATACACTCAACGCCGAAGACCTCGCGGTCGTGAAAGAAAGCGAGATCATGTATGCCGCAGCGCTGAAAAAGGCAGGCCGCGAGGAGATCACGACGGAGATTAAACCGCTTGAAGCGTTTTATCCTGCCGAGGACTACCACCAGCAATACTTGGCCAAGAATCCAGGCGGATATTGTGGGATTGGCGGAACCGGCGTGAGCTGTCCGATGCCGGGCGCGCACGCGCTCGACTAAATCGTCGATCCGCCTGTTACAGAAAACCGTTTGCGGTTCGACAACATTGCCTGTCCCTGCTGCACGGCGATGTTCGTCGCCTGTGCCAAGCGAAGGATCGGATCATTTTTCAAGCGGTCAATCGCGATTTTTAAGTGGTCCATCGCCTCACGGACGCGGACAGGGTCAAAATTGACCTTGGATTGCATCAGTAAAGCCCGGCCCAGATCGATACGCGCCTGAACCTCAAAGGTCGGGTGCATCGGTTCATCACTTGCCAGGCGACCGCGACGGAGCTCGACAACCCGTTGCAAATGCGTGCTCGTTTCTAGCGCCAACGCCATGGAACAATAATCGCTTTCAAGGGTGTGCAGCGTGCGCTCCGGCAAATGATCACGCTCTTGCAAGCACGCCATCAAGATCTCCGCCACGGGTTCCAGTTTATCCGGTCGGAAGGCGGTTCCATCCGCGAGACCGGGTTGCATCGCCCGAGCGACCAGGTAAGCTACGGCCCGCTCTGTGGTCTCTTTATTCGTATTGCTGATAAAAGGCACCAGGCCTTCTGAATGCATCGCATCACTTGGCGGGAGCGAGCCGCCCAGCGATAAGACTTCGACCTCTGCAGGTTGTTCTTTCCCGCTTGGTCGGTAGCCCCACATGATCAGATCCGTTGAGGATTTTTCGAGCCAGCCGGTTGCCGCGGCGCGCAGACCTTTCGACCCTTTGACGCGAAGTTTCGGGGCGCGCACGATTTCATACGGGGATCCGAAGGTGAAAAGCGACAAATGCTCTTCAAGTGCCGCGATGATCGCCTTGGTTTGCGCCGCGCCCTTGGGGCCTTTTAAGGGTGAAATGGCAATGCCGAACCCTTGCGTTGAGCGCCGCTTCTGGCTCGCCAATGCCGTGCTCATTCGCGTGCCCAGCGCCATCAAAACGCGGATCACTAAGTAGGCTACGTAAAGCGCTGCCAATATGATTGCGGCAAAGCCAACTGCGCTCCAGATCGGGGATCCGGCGATGGTGGAATTGAACCACTCGGTCAGAAGGGATAGCTGCGCTGGCATGATGGTTGGGCCTAGAAATGTACCGTGCAAATTCGATACCGCACAGAGAACCGTTTTCGCAACGCAAAATGACTGTTAGGTCACGAATCTCGGTGTGATTGGGGATTGGAGGTCAAAGTTGAGCGATTTTCGCACGCGATTTGCGCCATCTCCCACCTATTATCTGCACTTGGGGCATGCTGCGTCCGCATTCTATGTGTGGGACGCTGCTGAACGGGCTGGTGGCAAAGTTCTCTTGCGGCTTGAAGATATCGATACGACACGCTGCCGCCCTGAATACACGCAAGCGATCTATGAGGACTTGCGCTGGCTCGGTCTGGATTGGCCCGAACCCGTTCGGGTGCAGTCGGATCATTTTGAGGCGTATGAAAAATGCGTTGAAGGCTTGCGGGCGCGCGGCCTGGCGTATCGCTGTTTTCGAACGCGGGCCGATCTTGTCGAGCTCCCAGATCCGCTCCGACCCGGTCCGCATGCGCCTTCCGAAGAGGCGGCTTATCTCAACCAAGGTCAGCCTTATGCCTGGCGCCTGTCTTTGGCGGCCGCTGAGGCGGAGCTCGGCAAGGCTTGGAAACACTTATCCTACACAGAGCAAACTCCAGCGGGCCAAATCTCCCATCGTGCCGATCCGGCGCGGCATGGCGACATCATTATCGCGCGCAAGGACAGTCCAAGCGCTTATCATCTGGCGGCGACCTATGATGATGCGATACAAGGCATGTCGCATATTGTGCGCGGGGAAGACTTGATCGATGCCCCCCATATTCAGACCCTTCTGCAAGTGCTCATGGCGTGGCCGCAGCCCATCTATGAGCACCATCCCCTGGTGTTGGATGAGACCGGCAGAAAGCTCTCCAAACGACAGAAGAGCCTTACACTTGCCAGCCTCCGGGCCGATGGTGTCACGGCGGACGCGGTTCGCCAGCGTTTGGGGTTCGCTTGATATGAAAGATCATAGTGCCCCATCCTCACTTCCGATCTGGTTTGGACCTTTGATGATGCTCATCGGTGGGACGTTTATCGGGTTTGCGCCGATTGGCCTTCGTTTGGGTTTGGAAGACTTGGGACCTCAAGCGATTGCCTTTTGGCGCTATGCGTTTGCATTACCGGTCCTGTTCGCTCTGGTCTTACTGGTTGATCGCCGTTTGCCCAGGCGTCCGAACCGGTTTGTCGTGTTGGCCGGACTCTGTTTCGCTCTGAATATGAGTCTGTGGCATTGGTCGCTGACCTATACGACGGTCGCGAACGCAACATTCATTGTGAACTTGGGTAATGTCTGCGTGGGGCTGACAGCATGGATCTTCCTCAAGGAACGTCCCACCCGGACATGGGCCTTGGCTGTTTTGATCGCGATCGCCGGCGCTGCGGCGCTCTCTCTCGGCGGCATAGACGGGAAAAGTGACTTGCAAGGCGATGCACTGGCCTTGTCCGCTGCGGTTTGCGTCTCTGGCTATATTGTCGCCTCCAAAGTGGTGCGTCGGTCGCTGGGAGGGTTGGAGGCGATTTTTTGGCTCACCGCCGTCGAGATTGTCATTGGCAGTCTCATCGTGATCGGTTTTCAGGAGCGATTTTTCCCAGCGGATCTCAGCGGTTTCATCGTCCCGTTATTCCTGGGCGTTGTGGTGCATGTCGGTGGCCAGGGGCTGATTATATTGGGCTTGGGGCATACCCCAACGGCGCTGGCAGGGGTTATGGTCTTAATCCAGCCTGTGGTGGCCGCCGCTGTGTCCTGGCGCCTGTTTGAGGAACCGCTTGCCCCCATTCAAGCCGGCGGCGGCGTCCTGATCTTGCTAGGAATCCTCATTGCGCAGCGCGGACGCGCAGGCGCTCAAAAGCCTTCTCCAAAGGCCAAGGCTGGGGTCGATTAAGCGATCGTGCGTTTAAAGAATGAACTTTGATAGATCAGCATTGCCGACCAAGTCAGAGAGCTGGGCGGTGACATAATCTTCTGTGATCGTCACAGTTTCACCTTTGCGATCAGAGGCTGTAAAACTGATCTCATCGAGAAGGCGTTCCATCACAGTTTGCAGACGGCGCGCGCCGATATTCTCAACACTCTCATTCACTTTGACCGCGAGGTCGGCAAGCGCATCGATTGCGGGCTCTTCAAAGGTCAGCGTCACACCTTCTGCATCCATCAAGGCCTGGTGTTGGCGGATCAGCGAGGCTTCCGGTTCGACCAGAATGCGACGCATATCATCGCGGGTTAGCGCGGTGAGTTCGACCCGGATCGGCAGGCGACCTTGTAATTCCGGCAACAAGTCCGATGGCTTCGAAACGTGGAACGCACCTGAGGCAATGAACAGGATGTGGTCGGTCTTCACCGGACCGCGTTTGGTTGAAACCGTTGTGCCCTCGATCAAAGGGAGCAGATCGCGCTGAACCCCTTCGCGGCTGACATCGGCGCCGGACCGGCCGGAAGCCCCGGCGACTTTATCAATTTCATCGAGGAAAACGATGCCATCGTCTTCAACAGCCCGGACGGCGTCGCGCGCAATCGTATCTTCGTCGATGAGTTTATCCGCCTCTTCATCGATAAGAGGCTGATAGGCTTCCCGCACGGTCGTGCGGACACGCTTGGTGCGGGCGCCCATCGCTTTACCAAGCATGTCGCCAAGATTGATCATGCTCATCGAGCTGCCACTGCCCGGGATGTCCATCATCTGCATCGGACCACCCGACTCAGCGAGATCTATGTCGACGGCTTTGTCATCCAGTTCGCCGTCCCTCAGTTTGCGGCGAAACACTTCCCGGGTTGAGGATTGGGCATCCTCACCCACCAAAGCGTCGAGGAGGCGTTCTTCTGCGGTGTCACGTGCCTGGTCTTCGACGGTTTTGCGCTTTTGATCGCGCAGCATACCGATCGCGGCCTCGACCAGGTCGCGGACAATTTGTTCAACATCGCGGCCAACATAGCCAACTTCCGTAAACTTGGTGGCTTCGACTTTCAGGAAAGGCGCATTGGCAAGCTTGGCAAGGCGTCTGGATACCTCGGTTTTTCCCACACCTGTCGGCCCGATCATGAGGATGTTCTTCGGTGTGATTTCTTCGCGCAAGCCTTCTGGGGCTTGCTTGCGTCGCCAGCGATTTCGCAAGGCCAGCGCAACGGCGCGCTTGGCATCATTCTGTCCGACAATGTGGCGGTCTAGCTCCGAGACGATCTCGGCCGGCGTCAATTCAGTCATTCGCGTTGTCTAAGCCAATTCAGGAGGGAACACTCGGCTCCATGTGCCGCCTTTTGGGAAAAATACAAGGACGGCTCTGCGCGCAGTCTTCCAACCGGCGCCGAGCAAGACGACGCCCGACCCGATGATCATGGTCACCGTGATGAAAATGTTGAACCCATCAAGGCCAATCCGGTTGAGCACGAACACAAGGGTGATGATGAAGGTCAAGAGACTCGCGGCGATCAATGCCCGGCGGTTCAGCGCCAACGAAATCAATCCGATCGTCAGTAACACAATCAAAAGCGTGATCCCTTGCGCGGCATCATCGGCGCCGCTGGTGGAGCCGCCCAAAATGTTCGATCCGGTGACCAAAGCGCTGATCCCCCAGATGAGCTGAGGCGCCGCGGCGAGATGCAGCCAGAAGGCATTATCTGACGCTTTGCGAATGCGCTCCGGGTCTTGCATGTCGAACAGGATCGCAACCGCCAGGGTTGCTGTGCCCATCAAGACGAGCAGGGGCCCGCCAACGACTTGATAGATATCGCCGAAAAAGCTGGCCCCGACATAAACGGCACCTGCCGCCGAAAGGGCGCTCAGAGCCAGCGAAAACGGGAGCCGGAAGCGGAAGAAGATCGCCATAGACGCCGCCAATGCGGCGAGAAATACAAAGATCCCGAGCACACCTGTTGTGCCATACATTTCGCTAAAATCGAGTCGTTCGATATCTGCGCCGATGATGCTCGCGGCGAAGGACATTGCAGCTGCGGTGCAGAAAACGACGAAGATAACCGACAGCGCCATGCTGGGCAGCAATAGACGTCGCCGCGCACAGAAATACTCCATCAACAGCCAGGCAAACCCTGCAACGGGTAGAGAAAACAGGACGCCCGACAGGACGTTCCCGGTTGCCATGGCCGGGGCAGACATGGAGCCAACTAGCGCGATCACGCCAACAAAAAGGATACCGAGTCCGAGCGTGATAAAGATGTCATTGAAGTTCGCGAGAAAGCGAAGATTTTCCTGGCCGACCTGCTCTGCGCCTGCGCCATCATCTTTTCGCGACAGGAGAAACGCTTCAAGGCGTGCGGCTTGGTCCGCGCTCAGAATGTTTGCGCCAACCGCTGCGCGTAGATCCGTGCGATCAAACATCGATAACCTCCACCGTGAAATTTGCGTTCGTGTAGACGCAGACGTCGGCTGCGATTTCCATGGCTTTGCGACCGAGGGTCTCAGCGTCTTTTTCATAATCGATCAAGGCGCGCGCGGCCGAAAGGGCATAGTTTCCACCAGAGCCGACGGCGACGACCGGGTATTCAGGTTCGAGCACGTCACCCGCACCAGATATCACCAAGGTTGTGTCTTTATCTGCGACGATCAGCATGGCTTCGAGCTTTTGCAAATGGCGCTCGGTGCGCCATTCTTTCGCGAGCTCCACCGCCGCGCGCTGCAACTGGCCGGGAAAGCGTTCCAGTTTCTGCTCAAGGCGTTCGAACAAAGTGAAGGCATCTGCAGTGGTGCCAGCAAACCCGCCCAGGATATCGCCGCTTCCGATCCGTCTGACTTTGCGCGCATTCCCCTTCATCACGGTTTGACCCATCGAGACTTGGCCATCGCTCAACATCGCCACGTGTTTGTCTGTTCTGACCGCAAGAATGGTGGTGCCGTGCCAGTTCGGTCCGGATGCAGATTTATCGTTTATCATAAAACTCTAAATGGCGAAGATTTGCCAAAAAGACAAGCCCTGAAACGACTCTGGAGCCTTTAAGCGGATTTTCGACGGACCATAAAGGGTTGAGTCTTCAGCATTTCCATGAACGCGACAGCTGAGACTGGGGGGCTATAAAGATAGCCTTGACCGATATCACATTGACGATTTGACAGGAAAGCCGCCTGCTCTTCCGTTTCGATCCCTTCGCCGACAATTGTCATTTCCAGCGAGGTCGCCATCGACAGGATCATGTCCACGATGGCATTGGCTTGCGGATCGTGCGGCGTGCCCATCACGAATTGCCGGTCGATCTTGAACACGTCGAAGTCGATCTGTGTCAAAACGGCGAGGTTTGAGTGCCCTGTGCCGAAATCATCAACCGCCAGTTTGATCCCCAGGCGACGAAGGGGCTCGAGCACATCGCGCACGCGCTCGGGCTGTTGGATTGCAAGGCTTTCGGTAATCTCGATCTCAAGCTGACGGGGAGAGAGACCGGACTTGGCGAGCGCGTCGAGAATTGTCTCCGCAAGATTCTCATCTTCAAATTGCTTCGGTGAAACGTTCACCGCCAAGCTGATCAGATGGCCATGATGAGACCATTGAGCCGCTTCGGCGCAGGCCTTGTGCATAATCTGGTCGCCAATCTTGCCGATGAGACCGGTTTCTTCCGCAAGCTCGATGAAGACGGACGGCGATACGAGACGGCCATTTTCCAACTGCCAGCGGGCCAGAGCTTCCGCGCCTGAAATCCGTCCAGTGCGAAGATCGATCTTCGGTTGAAACAGCGGCACGAAACGGTCTTCAGCAACTGCCTGGCGGAGCTCAGACTCAAGTTTGAGCTTCGCGTCGCGCTGGCGTTCCAGTTTTGGCGAATAGAACGCAAAGCCTGGGCGGTTTTTGCTTTTGAGGTCTTCAAGCGTTGCGTGGGAGCGATCCATGACCTTGGCCAGCGAGTCACCATCTTGCGGCATCAGGACGATGCTACCACTAAGGCTAACGGGGACGTGTTGCCCACCCACCAAAAGTGGAACCCGGAACTCGCCGAGCAGTTCGCGGATGATGGCGGCAACGTCGTCACGGCTGGCTCCGCCCTTGATCAGCAGCGCAAAGCGCTCGGAGAACAGGCTCCCGAGAACCCAGTCGTCGGGATTGTGACCATGCTTTTGCGCCGCTTGCTCAATGAAGACGCGAAGGCGATCGGCTGCTTCGGCGTAGGCTTCGCTGCTCAAGGTCAGGCTGGTGAGGTCCGAGAAAGCATTCTGGGCCTTGAATTCGATGGTGACGAGCACCGATTGCGCGCCCGGCAGCAGGGTTTGGATCGTTTCCTTGATTTCCTGATGCAGGGCTGGCTCATTCAGCAAACCGGTGCGCTCATCGAGCCGGGCGGAGGCGCGCAGATTTTCGAGCTCTTTGGCGACGCGGCGGGTCGCGCGCGTTGTCGCCAGCGATAATTGGCGAAATTCAGCAAACGCAAACTTCGAGACTTTCCGACCGCCGGTCCCATCGAGGCTGTAATCGCCAACGAGGCGGGTTACTTGTCCGACATATCCAACGACGGTTTGCGCAAACAAGCGCATGATCATCGCAGAAGAAACCGTCACGAAGATACAAATCAGAGCCGCGCCCCAGTACGGTATTGGCGGGCGAAACGCGAAGCTGGGGGCGTAAATCAGTGTGCCGAGCGACTCGTCTGCGCTCACCAGCGGGTATTCGGCGGTACGCGATGCGAACGTCTCTGAAATGCTGCCAAGCAGTGTATTGCCTTCGGCGTCGAGAACCAAAGCCCGCTCCGCGAGTGAGTTCTTAATCGCGGCATCGATCGCACCCATTTCGCCGCGCGCCAATTCTTCACTGATCAGTTGTGCAACCTGAACACCGTTTTCTTGCGCGCTGCGCTCATACGAGGTGTGCGCTTGGGTAAAGTAAAACACAGTGAAAATCGAGGAAAGCAGGAGGCCAAGCAGCATCGCGGCCAATGTCAATACATTCGCAAAGCTCGCCCTGGCCAGGGATCTTGAAAATACCCGAATAGGTTTCAACGCTACAACCTTTACGAACCGACTCGTCCCTCTGATCCTGTTGTGACCGCAATTGTTTAGGGAGTCGTGAACAGATCTGTGCTAGCCGACAGACAAATTAAACCTTATTTGGACCCGCATGACCGACAGAACCGCTACAGTTTCGCGTAAAACGAAAGAAACCGACATCAAGGTGACCATAAACCTCGATGGTACGGGAAAGACGGATATCTCCACCGGTATTGGTTTCTTCGATCATATGCTGGATGCGCTCGGGCGCCATTCCTTCATTGATCTTGAGGTGAAAACGAAGGGCGATCTTCACATTGATGGACACCACACGGTTGAAGATACGGGCATAGTTATCGGTCAGGCGATCAAGAAAGCGCTCGGTGATTTTGCGGGCATCACGCGCTATGGCCATGCCTATTTGCCAATGGATGAGACGCTCAGTCGCGCCGCCGTCGATCTCTGCAAGCGACCTTACTTTATCTGGAAAGTTAATTTCGAGCGCGACAAGATCGGCGACATGGACACAGAGCTCTTCAAAGAGTTCTTTCAGGCGCTGGCGGGCAATGGCGGCATGTGCCTGCACATTGAAAACCTCTATGGTGAAAACAATCACCACATTGCTGAGAGCAGTTTTAAAGCGGTCGCGCGTGCCTTGCGTATGGCAGTGGCCCCGGATTCAAAGCTTGCCGGAGCCCCTGCCAGTACAAAGGGTAGCCTCTAGATCGGCATTTGCGGGCAGATCAGGTACTTCTCACCCGTCGTCTTGGCATTGTATTTTGCCACCACATCCGCTTGGAGTGCCGCGGATAGCGACAGCTCATCCGTATAGTGGCTGGCAAACGTCGTCGTGAGTTCATCGGCCACGCGTTGACGCAGACGGATCGCAACGTCTTGGCCCGCTTTGGCGAGGAAATTTGGCAATAACCATCCGCCAACGCCCCACGCCATGCCATAACTGCGGCTGAGCGTCGTTGGTGCTCTTTCGAGACCCCCGTAAAGGTAGACCTGTTTGTGTGCGACAGAGCCATAAATGCTGTAAGCACCCGGTGTTCGCGCCGCAGCCCCCTCCATGGCGGCAAGAATATCTGATGCGAGGCTGCCGCCGCCGGTTGCGTCAAAGCCGAGCGTCGCCCCGGTTTCGTGAATCGCATCGGTCAGGTTCGGCATGAAACTGTCCGTGCTCGAATTGACTACATATTTTGCGCCCATCCCGCGCAACATATCTTCTTGCTCCTGCTTGCGGACAACATTGACGAGATCAACGCCGTCTGCGTGGCAAATGCGGTTGAGCATCTGACCAAGGTTGGATGCCGCGGCTGTATGGACGATCGCGGTGTGACCTTCCATCCGCATGGTCTCAAGGAAGCTCAGTGCGGTAAGTGGATTCACAAAGGAGGACGCCCCCTGTTTGGCGGTGTTTCCCTCATGCAGCGGCAAAGCCATCATCGCGTCGACAGTGCGATATTCGCCATACATGCCGCCGCCCATAACCGCGACGGTTTTGCCAATCAGGCTTTGCGCATAGTCCCCTTCACCTGCAGCGATAACGGTCCCCGCGCCTTCGTTTCCAACCGGAAGCGCTTGCCCGATCCGGGCTTTCATCATTTGCATGCCTTGTTCAGGCACAGGTGCGGTCAGGACCGAGTCTCTGCCGGAGCCCGTGCTCGAGGCGGCGGCCATATTTGACCAACCGAACATGACGCCATGATCAGACGGATTGATCGGCGTGGCTTCGACGCGCACCACAATTTGTCCCGGTTTAGGGGCGTGCATCTGTTGCTCGACCAGTTCCATCCGAAGAACGCCTTCTTCGGTGAGGGCCGAGACCATTTGTAGATAAGTGTCAGGAAGTGACATTGGGGAGATCCTTTTTTTGGTTTGCGTTAAGGATGAGATCTTCCTGCCAAGTGCGGGCATGAATGGCCAGCCTGTCGTCGCGAAACACAGCAAACGCGCCGATTCAGGCCTTTTCCTGTTGCAGCGTCTCGTCTAAGGGCCGGGGTATGAAGACAATCGCGCTCATCGACTATGGATCTGGCAACTTACACAGCGCGGCGCGCGCGCTGCGTGTGGCCGCGAACCACGCGAAAAAGACGCGCGAAATCCGCATCACAGCTGACCCGAGCGCGATCGCGTATGCCGATCGCATTGTCCTGCCAGGCGTTGGGCACTTTGCCGATTGCGCTGAGAATTTGCGCCGCCATGACGGGCTCATCGAGGCGCTCAAAGAGGCCGTCATGGAGCGCGGCGTTCCGTTTTTTGGCATTTGTGTGGGTCAGCAATTGCTGGCGACGCGTGGGCTTGAAGATGGTGAGACGCCAGGGCTCGACTGGATCCCGGGCGATGTCGACCGGATCGTGCCGGGCGGCGGGTTGGCCGTGCCGCATATGGGCTGGAACGCATTGAGTTTGCATCAGGCGCACCCCATCCTCGACGGCCTGGGCGAAGACCCGCATGTCTATTTCACGCACTCCTACGCCTACCGTGACCCGGCAGCCGAAGACGTCGCGGCGACCACTGAGTATGGTGAGACCATCATCGCCGCCGTGGCGCGGGGCAATATGTTTGCGACTCAGTTCCACCCGGAGAAGAGCCAACGCGTCGGTCTGCAAATCCTCTCGAATTTTGTGCTCTGGGATCCGAAATGACGTTTCAGCTCTATCCCGCAATTGATCTCAAGGACGGGCAATGCGTACGTTTGCTGCGTGGCGAAATGGATCAAGCAACCCAGTACAATCCAGATCCCGGCGACCAGGCGGCCCAGTTCAAAGCCGCGGGGTTCGAGTTCCTGCATGTTGTCGATCTCAATGGCGCTTTTGAAGGTGCGAGCGCGAATACGGCCGCTGTGGAATCCATCCTCGCCGCAACTGATGTGCCTGTACAATTGGGCGGTGGCATCCGCACGCGCGCGCATATCGACACTTGGCTGCAGGCGGGGGTCTCGCGGGTTATTCTGGGAACTGTGGCTTTGCGCGATCCCGAGCTCGTGAAGAGTGCAGCGCGGGCCCTGCCCGGACAAGTGGTGGTCGGAATTGATGCCAAAGACGGCATGGTGGCGGTCGAAGGCTGGGCTGAAACGTCGGACATGTCCGCGGTCGAGTTGGCGAAGCAGTTTGAAGGCTGCGGTGTCGCGGCATTGATCGTCACCGACATTGCCCGCGATGGCATGAAAACGGGCGTGAATGTCGCGTTCACGGGGCAAATTGCGGATGCTGTTTCAATTCCCGTGATTGCCAGCGGCGGCGTCGCAAGCGTCCAAGACATTCACGATTTGCGCGCCCATCAAGGGGCAAGGCCAATCGCGGGGTCGATTTTAGGACGTGCTTTATATGACGGCGATTTGCAGCCCGCCGAGGCGCTGCAGGCGGCCAGGTGATCGCTTAGTCTTGATGATCTCCGCCCGTGTCCGGCCAAGCATAGACCGCGGCGAAAAATTGCTGTGCCTGGTCGGGATCTGCGGCCGACCAGCCGCGTTCCTGTAGCTCCGGCACGCCCTCCGCATTGACGGCAAAGCCACGGAATAATGCCGATGGATGCGCCATTGAGCCGGGCTCGGAGAACACATAAACCTCACGCCCATTGGCCGCGTGGCACATCACTCTCGGCGACGCCATCGCATGGCAATGCGCACCCGGCAGCGATTGAATATCCGTCTGCAGAGCGGATATCTCGCCCGGTTCAACCCGCAATGTCAGGTCGCTGGTATCGGGGATCGGCCCTTCGTCCCCAATATTTACCCGCTCGGGCAGACCTTGTTTGTGCACGCGGAAAACAATCGCGCGCGCGCCATCTGGACCGCCGCGCGGGGCATGCTCGGCTTCTGGTGGGATCACATAGGCGTCGCCCGCGCTCAGAACCTGATCCGGTTTGCCCGCTTCGACATGAACCGCAGAGCCTTCAATCACATAGAGAAACTCTTCGCCGGGGTGATAGTGGCGCGGAACGGTGGCGCCTGGGGGGATGACAACATCCGAGATAATCACTTCAAGATCATCGGAGATCGTGATCGGGGCCCGGAGCATCTGGTTGGATCCAGGCGGGGGCTTCAGACTCTCCTCATGTGTGTGCGGATGCGGTACTGTAGCCTGACAGCCGCCAATAACGGTCACAAGACAAAGAGCTGCCATCCACTTCATTCGCTTGGCACCTTCCAAAATCCGCTGGCCTCAATCGCCAGCTCGCGCGCAATGTCTTCTGCACCGAGCGCGATCAGGGTTTCCAACAGTGCCGCATAGTCGGAGGCCGCCAGCCGCCCGACTTCACCGCTGGTGGTCACCAACACAGTGAGACCGGTCTCTGCAATCGCATTGGAGAGGATTGCGGCCTTCATGCCGATAACCTGGCCCTGCGCGATGCGATCGCCGCGGTCAGAGACTTGTACAATGAAATCGCGTCCGAGCGGCGATAAAGGTAGGCCGAGCCCGGTCCAAGCGGCCAATACAAGCGCTGCTTGGTCTTCGCGCGCGCCGGAATCGACGGCGCCGATGAGTCGTTCTTGTATCGCTTCCAAAGACGCGACCGAGTCATCCCCGCCGGAAATCACATCCACGGCTTCCAGCATGGCCGCTTCGAATGGATCGGGTTGCGCCATACCTTCAAAACTGAAGGTCTCAAGCCAGCTCAGCGCCGTTTCGCGATCTCCCGCCATCATTGCGGCTTTAGCGAAATCCATCGCGTAGGTGGCCGTCACAGGACTTTGAGTGAGGTCTTGAATATCCGGCAAAAACAATCGGGCCGTGTTCCGATACCGCGTCAGTCCTTCCCGAGATGCCTCTTGTAAAACCGTCGCGAGGCGCTCGCTGCGAACCTCGTCGGCGACCAGAGGGTCGGTCAAATCCTGCAGAGCCTGTTCGATCTCAGACGCGGCGATGTAGTCTTCCCCACTCAGCCGCGCGAACAAGATGTCTCGGCGATCCTCCGCGGTGATCAGATCAAGCTCGCTGGCAATTTCAGCGAGTCGAACTCGCAGCTCATCCGGGACACCGGGGCGCCGCGCGGCCGCTGCTGCGAGATCAGGCCGTCCTTCGGCTAAGGTGACATCGGTCGTATCGAACGCTGCTTTTGAAGAAAGTGCGATGTTGAGGCCGCTATCGAACCGCGCCCCGGGTGGGTTTGGGGCATCGCCTGCTGCGGCGAAGATCGCTTCGATCAGCCACTCATCATCAACGCCTTGCCGTTCAGCAAACTCAATCGCGAGCTGCGCGCCGGAGTAATTGTCACGGAGAACCGCGCAGACGGCGCGCAGTTTCAACCAATAGTCACCCTGTTTGAACTCACCATTCAGCTCTGCACACGCGGAGGCCTCCTGACCGCTGGCAAGATCAAGATCAACCGCAAGGGTCTCAGCGTCGAGCCCGCGGGCATCTTGCTTGAGCTGGGGTGCGAGTGCGGCCGCCGCACGCGCTTCGCCCAGCTCGAGCATCAAACGAGCGCGCTCAGCGAGGAGTGCTTCAGCAAGTTCCCCGCGCGGGCGTGTTGCCGGCGAAAGCACGATCCGTCGCAATAACCGTCGCTCAGCCGGCCCGAGATCCGCTGTCTGAACCGATTGCAGGAGGGATAAGAGCACCTCGTCGCTCGAATTGCGCCAAAGACTGATCGGGAATTCAGGCTCTTCTGACGACAAGTAACGTTGTCCCCAGGCGCTGAGGTCGCCCATGCTGTCCGACTCAATTTGCGCGCTCGCGGTCGTTCCGAACACGAGCCCGGCCAGCACCGATGAGATCAGAAGCGATTTAGAGAACATGTTCAATCTCGGTGCGCACCTCTCCCGGTTCAGGTTTGTGGGCATTTACAGAGTTGCCAAGCCACCAGAGGACCGCCACCACGGCGACGAGCATCAGGACTAAGAAGATAAGCCATTTACGCATCAGGATGTTGCCTTTCGCATGCTTTCGCGATGGTCAAAGATTGCCGGAACCGCTTCGTCTGTATAGGACAGGTTGGGCGGACCCGAAAAGACCATGGCTGAAGACCGATCTAGTACCTTGAAAACCGACAGAAATGAGGCGTCCGCAGCGGGACGTACAGTTGCTTTGGTCGGATTGATGGGCGCTGGCAAGTCGACTGTTGGCAGGCGGCTCGCTGAAAAGCTGAAGCGCCCCTTTGTTGACAGTGACGATGAGATCGAGAAAGCGGCCGGGCTTTCCGTGGCGGACATTTTCGCCCTTCACGGGGAAGAGGAGTTTCGCCGCGTTGAGCACAGGGTTCTGACGCGCCTTCTGAATGGGCCCCCGCAAATCCTGGCAACCGGCGGCGGCGCTTATCTGAATGAAGATACGCGCAATCTGATGCGAGAAAAGGCGGTGACCATTTGGTTGAATGCCGATCTCGAAACGTTGTGGAAGCGCGTGTCTCGGCGCAATCATCGTCCTTTGCTACGTCGCCCTGACGCGAAAGAAGCGCTTGCCAACTTGTTTGATCAGCGTCGTCCTATATATGAGCTCGCTGATCTCACCGTTCATAGCGTGGACGGACCGCATTCGAAGACGGTTTCTTCTATTATCAAGGCTCTGGAGACATGGACGCCGACACCCTGACCGAGCCGACCAAAGTCCGCGTTGAGCTGGGCGATCGCAGTTATGACATTCTGATTGGCGCAAGCTTGCTGGCCGATGCCGGATTGTATCTTGCTCCTTTTGTGGCGCGTGACCGCATCTTTGTTCTGACAGACGAAACCGTCTGGGGCCTGCATGGTAATGCGCTCACGGCGGGGCTGGCGAAAAACGGGATCTCCCTCAGCGAAAAAGTTCTGCCCGCTGGCGAAAGCACCAAGAATTGGACATTGCTCGGAGAAACGCTTGATTGGCTGCTCGAAAACGGGGCCGGGCGCGATGACGTGCTGGTCGCATTTGGTGGCGGGGTCATTGGCGATCTGACGGGATTTGCAGCGTCGATGTTGAAACGCGGCATGCAGTTTGTCCAAGTGCCGACAACCCTTCTGGCACAAGTCGATAGCTCGGTTGGCGGCAAAACAGCGGTGAATAGCCAGTACGGGAAAAACCTGGTTGGCGCGTTTTATCAGCCGCGTTTGGTGCTGGCTGATACGAGCGTCTTAGCGACTCTGCCGGACAGAGAGCGCCGCGCCGGGTACGCCGAAATCATAAAATATGGCCTCATCAACAATCGTGCATTTGTCGATTGGCTGGCTGCACATGGGCAAAGCGTCCTGGATTTGGAGCCAAATGCGATCGCTGAAGCGGTCGCTGTTTCGTGTCGTTCCAAAGCCGAAATCGTCGCGCAGGATGAGCGCGAAGGAGGCGTGCGGGCGCTTCTGAACCTCGGTCACACATTTGGTCATGCGCTGGAAGCTGAGAATGGCTATGGGCCGGATTTGCTTCACGGAGAAGCGGTGGGAACGGGCATGGTGCTCGCGCTGCGCTACTCCGCACGGCTCGGGCTGATGGCGTCCGAAGACACTGAGACCGCGGCGGCCTTGATCGCACTTTCCGGGCTAACGACGAAGCTCGGCGCTCTACCGGGTGGCCCGTATCGAAGTCCGGAACTGGTTGAAGCCATGCGCCAGGATAAAAAGGCGCGAGGCGGAAAAGTTCCGCTGATCCTTGCAAAGGGCCTGGGTGAAGCCTTTATCTATCCGAACGCAGACCTGTCAGACGTGCAGGACTTTCTACAAGAGGAGCTGCAAAAAAGCTGATGATTATCGGCACATTACTGACCATCCTGGTCCTTATCAGCATGTCCGGATTTTTCTCCGGTTCTGAAACCGCTCTCACCGCTGCCAGTCGCGCGCGGATGCACCAGCTCGAAAAAGACGGTGATAAACGGGCGAGCCTCGTGAACCAGCTCATCTCAGATCGCGAACGCCTGATTGGCGCGATCCTGCTTGGCAATAACTTGGTGAATATCCTCGCGTCTGCGCTGGCCACCAGCCTGTTTGTGAGTCTAATGCCTGGACCCAGCGGTGTTGCCGTCGCAACCGCCGTGATGACGGTCTTGGTTTTGGTGTTCGCGGAGGTGCTACCGAAGACTTATGCGATCACGCGGCCAGACAATATGGCCATGTCTGTCGCGCGTCCGATCTCCTGGTTCGTCGCGATTGCAAGCTGGATCGTTGCGGGCATTCAGGCCATCGTCAACACGACCCTACGCGTGATCGGGGTGAAGCCGCCGGATGATGCTGTGACTGCGGAAGACGATATTCGCGGAACGATTGACTTGCACCACTCTGAAGAAGGACTCGACGCCAAGAACCGGCACCGTTTGGTTGGCGCGTTGGATTTGAAAGACATGACGGTGGAAGAGGTCATGATCCACCGTAAGAACATCACCATGATCGATGCGGACCAGTCTGCTGACGCCATCGTCCGGCAGGCCCTTGCGAGTCCGCATACGCGCCTACCTCTGTTCCGAGGGGACCAGGAAGAGATCGTCGGCATCCTCCATGTCAAAGACCTTTTGCGCGCGATTGTCGGCAATAATGGCAAGACATCCGGGCTCGATATCCTCGATATTTGCCGCGACCCGTGGTTCATTCCAGAGACGACCGCGGCGGAAGATCAGTTGGATCTGTTCCTTAAACAGCGCAGCCACTTTGCTCTCGTGGTGGATGAGTATGGTGCGCTACAGGGATTGGTCACGCTCGAGGATATTCTGGAAGAAATCGTCGGCGATATCCGCGATGAATATGACGTCGTCGTCCGTGGTGTCAGGCCGCAATCGGACGGCTCGGTCTATGTTGAGGGAGGCGTCACCATTCGTGATTTGAACCGAGCCATGGGCTGGGAGCTTCCAGATGAGGAGGCCGTGACCATTGCAGGCCTTGTTATCCACGAGGCGCAGACCATTCCGGAGCCTGGCCAGCGCTTTGCCTTTTACGGCTATCGTTTCGACATTGCGCGGAAAAGCCGAAATCAGATCACGGGTCTCAAAGTCATGCCGGTGCGCGAGGACCGGGATACGGCGGATGCGTAACTTTGCTGAAATCCTCGACCTTGCGGCGCAACACCATGGGTCTCCTGATGTCGTTCTAGCGCGAACGGCGAATGAGTTTGCCGCGTCGGATCTCAAGCAGACCAGCGACGATCGCTATTTGTCTGAAATGGCCAAGGCGGTGTTCAGTGCGGGGTTCAGCTGGAAAGTGATCCGCAATAAATGGCCGGGTTTTGAAGCCGCCTTTGACGGGTTTCAACCAAACCGCGTCGCTTTCTATGCGGATGAAGCGTTGGACCGGCTGCTTTCGGACGCGGCGATCGTCCGCAATGGGCAGAAGATCACTGCGACCGTTGCGAATGCGCGTTTCGTCGTCGCGACTGCAAAAGAGCATGGCAGTTTTGGCGCATTTCTCGAGACATGGCCCACAGATGACCAAGCAGGCTTGCTCGCCTATCTCGGCAAGCATGGCTCGCGCCTGGGCGGGGCGACGGCACAGTACTTCTTGCGGTTCTCTGGCTATGACGCCTGGATTGCTTCGAAAGATGTTTGTGCAGCCCTCGTCCGCGAAGGGGTTCTGGAAAAGCCGAGCGCTACGAGCAAAACGGCGTTACGACAGATTGATGCAGCGATCACGGAGTTGCATACGCAATCGGGTTTGCCGCGCGCTCAGCTTTCGCGCCTGCTGGCGCTTTCCACCGGACCTTAGACATGTTCGACGCCACGTTTATCACGCTTTATCCAGAGGCCTTTCCAGGACCGTTGGGAGTGTCCATCCTGGAGCGCGCGCGCTGTGATGGTCACTGGAGCCTGAACACGGTTGATCTGAGAACATTCGGTCTTGGCAAACATCGACAAGTTGACGAGAAGCCCGCGGGCGGTGGCGCAGGGCTGGTATTGCGCCCGGATGTTGCTGCCGCTGCCATCGACTCCGTCGAGGTATCTAAACGACCGCTGATCTATCCAAGCCCTCGGGGCGCGCCCTTTTCCCAGGCTATGGCGCAAGCCTGGTCGGAAGGGCCGGGACTTGTCTTCTTCTGCGGACGGTTTGAAGGCCTGGACCAACGGGTGATTGAAAACCGCCAAATGGTAGAGGTTTCTTTGGGCGATTTCGTGCTCGCAGGTGGTGATGTCGCGGCCATGGCGATGCTTGAGGCCACGCTGCGATTGATCCCCGGGGTCGCTGGAAATCAGGCTTCTATCGAAGATGAGAGTTTCAGCCACGGCTTGCTCGAATACCCGCATTATACCCTGCCTCGAACCTGGGAAAATCGCGAGACTCCAGAGGTGCTTCTCTCCGGTGATCACAAAGCTGTCGATGCGTGGAGGAATCAGCAGAGTGAGGCATTGACAAAACAGCGGCGACCCGATTTATGGGCGGCTTCCCGAAATGGACCCAAATTGCGAGCGTCGGAGACGGACGATGAACATGATTGAACAGCTCGAAGCTGAAGAAGTTGCCCGCGTCACCGCTGGCAAAACCATCCCACAATTTTCGCCAGGCGATACGCTGTCTGTGAACGTGCGTATTAAAGAAGGCGACCGTGAGCGCGTCCAGCGCTATGAAGGCGTTTGCATTGCGCGCGCCGGCCAAGGCATCAATGAGAACTTCACAGTTCGCAAGATCTCCTTCGGCGAAGGCGTCGAGCGGGTCTTCCCGGTTGTTTCGCCAATGATTGAGAGCATTGAAGTGAAGCGCAAAGGCCGCGTCCGCCGCGCCAAGCTTTACTATCTGCGTGACCGCCGCGGTAAGTCTGCCCGTATTGCAGAGCGGACCACCGGCCACGGTATGGAAACCACTGAAATCACCACTTCTAAAACCGAGCTGCGTCGTCAGCGTGATGCTGCAAAAGTGGCGCGCCGCGAAGAAGCTGCAAAAGAGCGTGAAGCGGCTGCAAAAGCAAAAGCGGCTGAAGAAGCCGCCGCGGCGGCTGCCGCTGAGGCCGAAGCCGCAACTGCAGAGGCTGCACCGGAAGGCGACGCCGAAGCCTAGTCGCTTCTTCCAACCTGGATTGTGAGAAACCCCGTGCCAAGGCGCGGGGTTTTTTGTGTTGTCGTTGAAACATGGGACGCTCAATTGAGTAGTCTTAAGGCTTCGGAAATCTTCTAAATCCCGAAAACTAATACGGATTTTTTCTCGTAGGGGGTGAATCCGTTTGGTTTCGGTCTCTTCGTTTCATATACGAAACATTGGGCGCGTTTCTTGCGAGGCCGGATTGGGGTGTCCCGAAATGGGTCGGGTCGTAAAAAACAATCCAATCTTGTGGTGATGACCGCCGCAATAAAGGGGTGAGATATGAAACTTTCTAAGTCGATGCTGATCGGTGCCGCGGCTGTGAGCCTGTTCCCGCTAACAGCTCTTGCAGATGGCGATCGTAAAAGCTGGGACGGGCAGGCGGCTGGGGAGCGGTATGCACCCTCTGTATCTGCCACCTCAGAGCGCGCGCTGACCGATGATGAAATCCGTGAAATCATCAATCGTGCAGGCGCAAGCGGTGACAATGCGGACATTCGCTATATGGGCGGGTCAGAGACCGCGATCGAGACAACGCTCTGTTGTGAGAATGTCGAAGAGCAAGTTGAAACTCGCACTGAGATCGAAGAAACCACGGAATACATTGACGCCGTCACGCGTCGCGAAATCATTCAGCCGATCCAGCGCACCATGATCCAGCCGATCACCCGGGAACTGCTAGACCCATCGGTTGAGGACATTACAGAAGACCGCGTTTATGAGACCATTCGTCTCGAAACACGCGTCGAGCGCGATCATGTCCCTGCTATTGTCGAGAATTATATCCCTCAAGTGACCACCGAGTCGGTCGAAGAAGTGACTGAGACATATTACGATGTTCTCACCAGCCGCGAGATCATCCAGCCAGTCGAGCGAACCACCGTCGTCCCTGTCCAGCGCCGTATTGTGCGCCCGGTCACGGAAACCATTACCAATGACATTCGCTACGAAACACGCACGGCGCCAGTTCAGCGAACGACCATTGAAATTCCTGCCACGATCGAAACGGTGACTGAAAACGTCACAACGATCCACGAAGAGCAATTGACAGAGAAAGTCATTCCGTACGTGGCAGAGCGGAACATCTATCAGCCAAAGACCATTACGACGATTCAACCTGTTGAGCGTCAGATCCTTCGGGGGACCACGGAGACCATCACAGAGGCGACGCGCTATGAAGAAGAACGCTTGCCGGTCCGGGTTGAAAAAGAACACGCCCCGCAAGTGGTTGAAACCATTACGCCAAAGCTCACGGAGCGGACCATTTTGGAAGTTGAAGATGTTTACATCGACAATGTCACCCGCAACGTGATCCAGCCGGTGATCGTCACGACTGTTCAGCCGGTGGTCAAAGAAGTTCTGAAAGGGCGCACTGAAACGATCACCAATGCGACCATTTACGAAACTGAGACTCTATCCACCATCAAAGAGTCGGTTAGAGTTCCAGACACGGTCGTAAACTACATTCCGCAAATTACCGAAGAGCACAAAGAAGAGTATTCTGAAACGCACTTCGAAGCGGTGACGCATCGCGACATTTATCAGCCTATGGTGCGCAAGATCATTCAACCGATTGAAGTGCGGAAAATGAACCCAAAGCATGAAACGGTCACGAATCCAACACGTTACGAGACTGTGCGGGCCAGTTTGGTGGTTCTGAACATCGGCACACCGTGCGACTGTCCCTAGTTTAATCAGGCCGTTTGGGCGGTCTGATTAATCCCAGAGCTGGCAGCAGAATACCGCCGGCTCGTCTCTCTAGGCTCAAGAATTGAGCCGATTTGCTACGAGAAGGCGTTGAGGTTCTCCTCAGCGCCTTTTTGCAACTGTTCACCGCTTGCGAAATTCCCGCGCGCATGCTGATACACGCGGCTGGAAAGGTAAAACACTATGCCCGGGCAAACGTTGTACGATAAAATTTGGAACCAGCACGTGGTTCGCGAAGATGCGGCAACAGGAGAAGCGTTACTCTTTATCGATTTGCATCTGATCCACGAAGTGACCACACCGCAGGCCTTTGCGGGGCTGAAATCGGCGGGCCGAGGGGTCCGGCGCCCTGACCTGACGCTGGCCGTTGCAGACCATAATACGCCCACAGAAGGTCAGGCGCGAGGGTTGGACGGCGTGAACGATGACGCGGCCCGCAACCAACTGGCGGCGCTCGCCCGCAACGTGGCAGAGCATGGCATTGAATTCTTTCCGATGGGTCACCTGAACAATGGCATTGTTCACGTGGTTGGCCCGGAACAAGGCCGGACGCAGCCCGGCATGACCATTGTTTGCGGCGACAGCCATACCTCGACCCATGGCGCGTTTGGTGCACTGGCGCACGGTATCGGGACCTCTGAGGTCGAGCACGTCCTCGCCACACAAACCCTGCGCGCTCGCAAAATGAAGAATATGGCAATTGAAGTCCGCGGGATTCTGCCGGACGGCGTCACGGCGAAAGACCTCGCTTTGCACCTGATTGCAAAAATCGGAACCGCAGGCGGCACGGGCTGCGTAATGGAGTTTCGGGGTAAAGCCATTCGAGCGCTGTCCATGGAAGGACGGATGACCCTTTGCAATCTATCGATTGAAGGTGGCGCGCGGGCTGGTTTAATCGCGCCAGACGAGACGACTTACGCCTACATGAAGGGCCGCCCATCGACCCCAAAAGGCGGGGCGTGGGAGATCGCTGAACGGCACTGGCAGACGCTGTATTCGGATGATGATGCGCATTGGGACGAGGTGATCGAGATCGACGCTTCAGAAATCGAGCCCACAGTGACCTGGGGCACCAGTCCAGAGCAGGCCATCCCACTCTCAGGATCAATTCCGGACCCAGATGAAATTGAAGATCCCGTCAAACAGGCTGCGGCCGCCCGGGCACTCGACTATATGGGTTTGGAAGCAGGGTCGAAACTGGCTGGAACGCCTGTGCAGCGTGTGTTTATTGGATCCTGCACAAACTCCCGCATCGAAGATTTGCGCGCCGCGGCGGAAGTGGCCAGATCGGGCCGCGTGGCGGATGGGGTCCGGGCGATGATCGTTCCGGGCTCTGGCCTGGTTCGCGCCCAGGCGGAGGCTGAAGGGCTGGACGCACTGTTCCAAGCCGCTGGATTTGAATGGCGGGAGCCAGGCTGCTCGATGTGCCTTGGCATGAATCCAGACATTTTGAGCCCAGGCGAACGCTGCGCCTCAACGTCCAACCGGAACTTTGAAGGCCGGCAAGGTCGTGGAGGACGCACGCATTTGATGAGCCCTCACCTTGCCGCGCGCGCCGCAATCTCCGGAGTGATCGGAGGGTGAGTCTGGAAACCTGGTCGCGCCGGGATCGACCCGGCCTCTGGCCTTTGCCAGGGCAACGCGTGGTGCTTGAACCACTCGATTGGGATGCGCATCTACCCGGGTTGTACGAGGCCATTGCTGCACCCGAAGCGGCTGATACCTGGACCTATATGCCGATTGGACCGTTTGACGATCGTGATGACTTTCAAACGATGCTCGATCAGGTCCGCGCCAATGCCGGTTGGGAAATGCTTGTCATCCGCAAGGGCAATGGCGGCACGATCCTCGGTATGGCTGGCTTTATGCGCATACGAGAGCTCCATGGAAGTGTTGAAGTTGGCTGCGTGTCGTTCAGTCATGCCTTGCGCCGGACCCCAGACGCGACGGAGGCGATGTATCTGATGGCGCAGCACGTGTTCGAGGAATTGGGGTATCGTCGCTACGAATGGAAGTGCCACAATGACAATGCGAAATCGCACCGGGCGGCCCAGCGGTTTGGGTTTAAGTATGAAGGTGTGTTTCGCAACGATATGGTTATCAAAGGCAAGAACCGGGATACGGCCTGGTATGCGATGACCGATGAAGATTGGCCGGACGTCAAACGCGCTTTCCAATCTTGGTTGGATCCGTCCAATTTCGACGCAGACGGTCAGCAAAAGACGCGCCTGGAGAGTTTTCGATCATGATCACCGCCCTCGACCATTTCGTTTTGCTCTGCCCTGAGATTGAAGCGGCCACGCGTGACTATGAAACGCTTTTGGGCGCGGCACCGGCCTGGTGCGCTGACCGCGAAGGGGTTGCGACCGCGGTGTTCAATGTTGGCAATACAGCGATTGAGCTTATGGCGCCGAGCGGGGATGGCGCGGTGGCGGACAAGTTGCGCCAGATGACGGCGGACGGTCCGGTTCTAACGACGCTGGTTTACAGATCAGACGATATTGCTGGCGATCATCACCTGATCAAACGACGTGGCCTCGGCCCAAGCGACATTGACGAGGGGGGAAGCACAGATACGCGAACGGACGCCACGCGAAGCTGGACCAGTTTCAGAATCCCTGACGAAAACATGGGCGGGATCAAGTCTTTCGTGCTGGCGCCGCAGACCCCCCTGCCCCAGCCGGATCTTAGGATTGGCGCCGCAACTTCACTCGACCATTTGGTGATCAACACGCCAAATCCCGAACGTGCGGTGGCCACTTATGGGGCACGACTGGGCTTACGGTTCGCGCTGGACCGGACCGCTGAGCAATGGAAAACGCGGTTCCTGTTCTTTCGGGTGGGTGGTCTCACGCTCGAAGTCATTCATCGCTTGGGCGAGGCACATGATTCAGCGTCCGACGATACGATCTGGGGACTCACCTGGGAGACGGACGATTTGGCGGCCGCCCACACTCGGCTTGAGCAGGCGGGCCGCAATGTGAGTGAGATCCGCACAGGGCGCAAACCCGGTTCGCAAGTCTTCACGGTGCGTGATGGGACGCAAGACGTGCCCACTCTGTTCATCGCTCATGCGCCGCGTTAAGGAGAAGCTATGAAAGCGTTTACTCAGCTCCGTTCAACCGCTGCGCCCCTCGTGGATAAAGGCAAGCTGATGGTTAATGTCGATACCGACATGATCATCCCCAAACAGTTTCTGAAGACCACCGAACGTGAAGGCTTATCCAAAGGCTTGTTTCATGAGCTGAAAACGTTGGAAGACGGCTCACTCAACCCAGACTTCGTCTTGAACAAACCTCAATATCAATCAGCTGGTGTGTTGATCGCAGGTGAAAACTTCGGCTGCGGTTCGTCTCGCGAACACGCGCCGTGGGCGCTGCTGGATCAAGGGATAACCTGCGTGATCGCACCAAGTTTTGCCGACATTTTCTATAATAATTGCGGAAAGAACGGCATTCTCGCCATCGCGCTTCCGGTTGAAGTTTGCGAAGCACTCGCCGCCCAGGCGGGGGGCAGCAATAGCGTTTTTGAGATCGACTTGGAAACCAAGTCCGTCACCACGCCAGACGGCGAAACACATATGTTTGAATATGATGACGGGCGCCGCGAGAAATTGCTCAAGGGGCTCGATGATATCGCGCTCTCTCTTCAAGCTGAGGATGCGATTAGCGCTTACGAAACGCAGCGGAAACTCGCGACTCCTTGGCTGGAGACAGCGTCATGAAGAGCCTCATTGTTGTCGGCTTGTCGGCAGGTCTTCTGACGGCCTGTGTGCCGGATATTCTCAATACAGAACCTGAGGTCAGAGGCCTGGAAGGCGCAGCGCCGGTCCAAACGTTCACCGATCCGGAAAGCGGGACAGACATTACTTTGCGACCGGGCGGACAGTTGCGGCTAAAACTCGAGTCCAATCCCACCACGGGCTATTTTTGGTTTCTCAAGGACATCGACGCATCACAGATTGATCAGTTGAGTGACGACTATGTCGCTGATCCTGCGCCGGAAGGTATGGTGGGCGGCGGAGGGCATCAGCTTTTCGTGTTAGAGGCTTTGTCGACCGGGCGCTCCAAGCTCGTTTTGTCGTATCAGCGCCACCCCGAAGATGTTTTCGAAACGATCACTCTCAACATAAAGGTGCGTGAATGATTATCGTTGAAGGAAGCGCCCGTATTCCTGAAGGGGCTTGGGGAAAAGCCGAAGCAGCGATGAAAGAGATGATCGTGGCGAGCCGTTTCGAGGACGGGTGTATTGAATACGCCTATAGCCGAGACCTTATCGACGCGAATCTGTTGCGCATCATTGAACGCTGGAAAGACAAAGCGGCTCTCGTCAGTCACTTCGCTGAACCGCATATGGCAGTCTTCCGCCAGGCCTTGGCAGAGATTGGGCCGCAAGATTTGAAAGTGCGCATGTATGAAGCCGAGCCAGAGCCGCTTCCACTTTAATCGCCCTGCCCGTTTTCGTCGCAGTGGACTCCCACAACACAACCTGATCTATGGCGCAAACCTTAGCCTGTGCTGTGTGAGGATCTCATGAGCCAAACTTTGCTCTTATTGCCCGGGGACGGGATCGGACCGGAAGTGATCGAACAAGCCCGGCGCGTGGCCGAAGTGTTGGTGCCGGATCTAAAATTCGAAGAGGACCTCGTCGGTGGCGCCTCAATCGATGTGCATGGCGAACCGCTCACTGTCGATGCCCTCGTCAAAGCCAAATCCAGTGACGCTGTGCTCCTCGGGGCTGTCGGCGGACCGCAATGGGCCGGTGTGGAGCGACACCTGCGTCCAGAAATGGGACTTTTGCAATTGCGCAAAGGTATGGACACGTTCGCAAATCTGCGCCCAGCGTTCTGTTTCCCGGCCCTGGTCGATGCCTCAAGCCTGAAGCGTGAAGTGGTTGAGGGGCTCGACATTATGATTGTGCGTGAGCTCACGTCGGGGGTTTACTTTGGTGAGCCACGAGGGTTCGAGCGCGGGATCGGCGATAAGAGCTTCGGCTACGAGACCTCGCGATATACGAAGGGTGAGATAGATCGGGTCGCGCGAGTCGCATTTGATATCGCTCGCGGTCGCCGCGGTGAGGTGGTCTCGACAGAAAAATCCAATGTCATGGAAAGCGGTCAATTCTGGCGTGAGACCGTGACCGAGCTGCATGCTGCAGAAGGCGGCGGCGTTGCGCTTCGTCATGTTCTTGCAGATGCCTGCGCTATGGAGCTCGTCCGTCACCCAAAACAGTTTGACGTGATCCTCGCCGGTAACTTGTTCGGTGATATCCTTTCCGATGAAGCGGCAATGCTTACGGGCTCCATTGGTATGTTACCAAGCGCCTCACTGAGCTATGATGGCAAACCGGGCCTCTATGAGCCTGTTCATGGGTCCGCACCTGATATTGCCGGACAGGGCAAAGCCAATCCTTGCGCGGCGATCCTGTCATTGGAAATGGCCTTGCGATGGTCATTGGGGCACGCAGACGCAGCCGATCGGCTGTTCGCTGCGGTTGGCAGAGCTTTGGACGCCGGGGCTCGCACGGGTGATATTGGCGGATCTCATTCCACCACCGACATGGGCGACGCAATTATCCAGGCGCTCTGATCCTTTCACCCAGGATGAGCCTGGCTCAGACCTCTGGTCGCCAATCCGGGGGAGCGAGCTCAAAGCCGGCAAAATCGAATCCGGGTGCGACGACGCACGAGACCAGGCTCCAGGCGCCGAGGCTCTCGGCCGTTTGCCAATACTGCTCAGGTACGGTGAGTTGCGGACGTTGCCCAGCCCGCAGGTCTGGGCCGAGTGTGTGCGGCATTGCGCCTTTGCTGTCTGGGGGCGAAAGCGTCAAGGCGAGCGGCCCGCCCGCATGCCAAAGCCAGTGCTCATCCGCATCGACCCGATGCCATGCTGAGACCTCATCGGCTTGTAGAAGATAGTATATTGCGGTCGAGTTCGGTCGCGCGTCTCGATCGGGCCGATACGTCTCGGCATAGTGCCCCCCCTCTGGATGGGGTTTCATGCCGAGCATTCGAATGATTTCATTGGCGCCAAGGTCGCCGGATAAACCAACCACTAGAACCGATCCTTACGTCCACGTATCTCCCCAAAGGTCGCCGCTGCGTCGCCGGGATGCCCCATGGCGACTTGTAGCTCCGCTACGTCGGCCCGCAGGAATGGGTTGGTTTCAAGCTCTCGCGCGAGCCCCATTGGCACCGTTCGCTCACCGCGGCTTCGTTTCTCATCGATCTCAGCGATGTAGGCCCTCAGCGTCGCATTGTCGGTCTCAATGGTTTCCGCAAAACGGGCGTTCGATTGGGTATATTCGTGCGCGCAGTAAAGCGTTGTTTCTGGGGGAAGAGACTTTACCGCCTTCATCGAATTCCACATCATCGGCATGTCGCCTTCGAACACACGGCCGCAACCAAGCGCGAATACAGCATCCCCTACGAACGCGGTATGGGCCTCCGGCATGTGAAACAGAATGTGACCAAGCGTATGGCCGGGCACATCCAGTACATGGGCGTTCATGGCGCCAAGCGTGACCGTATCGCCGCCCCCGACGGCCTGATCGATACCGGGAATTTTCTCGGCCTCGCCCCTCGGTCCGATAATGGTGCAGCCAGTCGCCTCTTTGATCTTCAGATTGCCCCCGGCATGGTCGGGGTGCCAGTGCGTGTTCCAAATGGCCGTTATCGTCCACCCCTGAGCATCTGCTTCAGCAAGGTACTTATCAGCATCTGGGGTATCGATGGCGGCGGTTTCGCCTGACACAGTATCATGAGCGAGATAGCCATAATTATCACTCAGGCAGGGGAATTGATGTATGGTCAGCATGATCCCATCTCCAGGGTAGAAAATGTTGAGAAAGACTAGAGCCATATGCGTCAACCCGCGGCAACCCTAGAAGCTTTTTATCAGTCGCGTCTTGGCCATTGCGCCGCGCAACTCATGTCCGAGCGCATGCTGGATTTATGGGGCGCGTGTGAAGGTCAGCGCGTTTTGGGCATTGGGTATCCGAGCCCGCTCTTACATCTCTGGCACGCGGATGCAGCGACCTGTATTGGAGCTGTCCCGGAAGAAATCGGTGAGGTGCGTCTTGCCTCAGATCACGGGCAAACCCTTTGCCTCGCCCCGGAACAGCGCCTGCCATTTCCTGAAGGTCTGTTTGACCGTGTCTTTTTGCTGCACGCGCTCGAGGAAGCGGATAGCCCGCGACAGCTTTTGCGAGAAGCCTGGCGTGTCCTCGCCCCGGAAGGCCGGATCGTTGTCGCGGTCACCAATCGTCGAAGCATGTGGTCATTGGTCGATGACAAACCGTTTGGTCATGGCCGACCCTGGACGAGACGCCAACTCGTTCGTTTCCTGAATGACAGCCTCTTTCAAGTTACGGCCTCGACAACGGCTGTGCACATGCCGCCTTTGGATTGGCGGTTGATCACAGCGGCATCCAAATCATGGGAGCGGGCGGGAGAGATCGTCCTTCCGGGTCTTGGCGGCGTCGTTTTGGTTGAAGCGGTCAAACGGCTTTACACGCAACCCGGAGGAAGTGCCGCTGCGCCTGTCACGAAAGCCGTAAAGGCGGGCAGACCAAAACCGGTCATGCCCAGAAAAGCGGCAGGGCCTCGCCCGTCGCAGATCGCAAAAAATCAGAGAATTGACCTTACATCACAGCGCAATAGGAGTATTATCGAGATTGAAATTGGAGGCGGGCCCAAATGAAATTAGTCACAGCAATCTTTAAACCGAGCCGTCTGGATGCAGTCATAGACGCGCTAGGCGACGCGGATGTGTCCGGTCTCACGGTGTCCGAAGTGCGCGGTTACGGCCGCCAGCAGGGAAAGACCGAAGTCTATCGGGGCGCCGAATACGAAGTGCGTTTGCTTCCAAAAGTGAAGGTCGAGGTGGCCTGCGGCGCCTCCGAAGCTGACCGGGTTGTCGACGCAATCACAAATGCTGCAAACACCGGAACGATTGGAGACGGTAAAGTCTTCGTCACCGATCTGGAATCGATTGTCCGCATTCGAACGGGCGAACGGAACGAGCAAGCGATCGGCAGTTAATCTGCAAATCTTCTGGGCGGCGCAGTTTGGCGATTTATGTCACGCCAGCAGAAGAATAGAGATCCATAATGAAGATCGCCATTATCGGCGCAGGCCTGGCGGGCCTGACCCTCGCACGCAAGCTCCAAGCGCATCATAGCGTTACGGTTTTAGAGAAAGCTCGAGGCCCGGGCGGGCGCATGTCGACACGCCGCGCAGCACCTTATGCGTTCGATCATGGGGCTCAGTATTTTACAACTCAAACGGAGGCATTTCAGCATTTCATCGAAGACATGAAGTCGCTGGACCTCATCGCGCCCTGGCCAGGTGACATCGCGTTGATTGGCGGTGCGCACGTCTCTGATAAACCAAAATATGTCGCGACGCCCTCGATGAATGCGATCTGCAAGCATCTTGCGCAAGATGTCGATGTTCAAACGCAAACGCATGCCGAAACGCTCAAGCGAACCCAAGAGAGTTGGGTGATTGAAGACAAAAACGGGGCCTCTTATGGGCCGTTCGATTGGGTCATCTCGTCCGCCCCGTCTGTTCAAACGGCCGCGCTTTTTCCAGATCGCTTCCTCCATCAGAAGACCCTCGAGAACGTTCAGATGAGCGGGTGCTTTTCGCTCATGCTCGGCTTCGAAACGCCCTTGGACTTGCCATGGACCGCATTGAAGTCCGGACGCCCGCCCGTGGGGTGGATGGCCGTCAACTCCAACAAGCCGCACCGCCCGACCCCATATGCGATTCTGATCCAATCCACGAATGCTTGGGCCGAGGATCATTTGGAAGATGATCCTGAAACGGTGGTGCAAGCCCTTCTGAATGCCGCATCGGAAATTGCGGGGGCAGATTTGGCCGCAGCTTCGCATCGGGTTCTACATCGGTGGCGCTATGCCGCGACCTCCCAGCCAGCGGGCTTGCCCTTCCTCATGGATGAGGATCAAGCCTTGGCGGCGTGTGGTGATTGGTGCCTCGGCAGCAAGGTGGAGGCCGCATTTTCCAGCGCGAGTGCGCTCGCTGACGCACTACTTTCCCTCCCCAAGACTTGATTTTCGCCGCTGTTCCCGGCAGGTCACCAAGCTCAATCACGGAGACCAAGATGACTGGCCCTCAAGCGCTGCCGAATATTCTGGAAATCACCCCTTATAAAGGGGGGCAAAAGATGGTCGGCGCACATAAGCTCTCGTCCAACGAAAATCCTTTGGGTTGCAGCCCCTCCGCGCAAGCGGCTGTGGTAGAGGCGGCGAAACATATGGAACTTTACCCAGACGGCTCGGCAGGCGCGTTGAGAGACGCGATTGGCGCAAAGTACGGGATCGATCCGGAGCGGATCGTCTGCGGCGCCGGGTCCGACGAAATTTTCCAATTGCTTGGACGCGCCTATCTGCGCCCGGGCGACAATATCGTTCAAAGTCAGCACGGGTTCTTGGTCTACCGTCTGATCGCTCAGCAATCTGGGGCTGAAACGCGCAGCGCGCCGGAGACCGACTTGACGACCAATGTCGACGCCATGTTGGACCGGGTCGACGAAAACACCAAAATCGTTTTCCTCGCCAATCCGAACAATCCAACGGGCAGCTACATTCCTTATTCCGAGGTCAAACGTCTGCATGCCGGGTTGCCAGAAAATGTGCTTTTGGTGCTCGATGGTGCCTATGCGGAATATGTGCGGAAGAATGATTACAGCGCCGGGATGGAGCTCGCAGGCGAAATGCCGAACGTGCTTGTGACGCGCACATTCTCAAAGATTCATGGCCTCGCCGCACTTCGACTCGGATGGGCCTATGGTCCTGAGTCGGTGATTGATGCGATTCACCGCACCCGCGGCCCTTTCAATGTCAGCGCTGTATCGCAGGCGGCTGGAATTGCGGCGATCAATGATGATGCCTTCCAGGCGCGCTCTGCCGAACACAATGACGCAGAGCTCCTGCGGGTCAGCGATGCGGTGGAGAAGGTTGGATTCAAGACCTTTCCTAGCGTTGGAAACTTCGTTTTGATCGAGTTCCCGGAAGAGGCCGGCAGAACCAGTGCAGAAGCGGATACGTTCCTGCGCAATCAGGGCATCGTCATTCGAGACGTCAATGTTTACGGCCTGCCGACCTGTTTGCGCGCCTCGATCGGAACCGTTGCGCAGAATGACGATCTGATTGCTGCGATCGAGGCGTTCGCGAAAAGCTGATGAGCGACGCCGCGTTCGATAAAATCGCCATTATCGGCATCGGGCTGCTGGGATCGTCCATTGCGCATGCGGTCAAGGCCTATGGCGGCGCCGGCACTGTCGCCCTTTGGGATGTTTCGGACGCGGTGCGTGAACGTGCAACACAGATTGTTCCTGGCACGGTCTCAGAGACCGCGCAGGCGGCGGTTCAAGACGCCGATTGCGTCATTCTCTGTACGCCGGTTGGCGTCTTGTCGGAGGTCACGCAACTCATTTCTGGCGGCTTGGCCCCGGGCGCGATCTTAACGGATGTGGGGTCGGTAAAAGCGCGCGCAGCAGAGGATATGGCGGGCCCGGCCCCGGATCATGTGCATGTTATCCCGGGCCACCCGATCGCGGGTACCGAGAAATCTGGTCCCGAAGCCGGTTTCGCAAGTCTATTTCAAGACGCCTGGCACATCCTGACGCCGCTACAGACAGATGACTCCTCTTATGAGCAGGCAGTCCAGCGCCTTGCATCCTTCTGGCGGCGACTGGGCGCAAACGTTGAAATGATGGACCCAACCCGTCACGATCGAGTGCTCGCGATTACCTCGCATCTGCCGCACTTGATCGCTTACAACATCGTCTCGACGGCCCATGACATGGAGAGTGTCGAGGAAGGCGAGGTCGTAAAATATTCAGCAGGCGGTTTCCGAGACTTTACCCGGATCGCGGCGTCCGATCCGACCATGTGGCGCGATGTGTTTTTGACCAATAAAGATGCTGTGCTCGAGACCCTGGGCCGTTTCAGCGAGGATTTGGCGGCCTTGCAACGAGCGATCCGGTGGGGCGATGGTGACACGCTGATGCAAGAGTTCACGAGAGCTCGTGGCATTCGCGCTGCGATTATCGATGCGGGCCTCGACACGGACGAGGCTGATTTTGGGCGTCGGCAGATCGACCCTAAAGCTGAAAGCTGAACGGACGACGCTCCCCTTTAAAACGCCGCCCGTTCCTGTGCCGCTTGCGCGAGCACGCTCGCGGTAAGCCTCTGGCGCCTACGGACGCACACGAGAGACCTCGCGATGGGACGCCTGCAGATCAGATCGACATGTGTCGGCCATACCTGCCCCCGTCCTGCGCTCAGCATTACAAAACCGTAACTGAATGAACTCAGTTTAATGCGTTGGCGCGCGTTCATCTTGAGTTGTGTTCTGTTCATCTGGCCGTTCCTATGGTTTGCTGTCGACGTGCGCTCAGGGAGGATTTTCGATGACAAAATGGATCGCCGTTTCAGCTTTGGCACTGCTTGGGGCTTGCGCAACAAGCGCGCCTTACGGCCCGGCCACAAGTGCGAGTGCCAAAGGTTACACCGTGCTCCCGATCGAGAACAATCGGTTTAGGATCACCTATAAGGACAGCTCCGAAGATCTGGCGCGAACACGGGCATTGCGACGCGCAGCAGAAGTCACGCTGGACCGCGGCGATGACTGGTTCCAAGTCGTGACGGCATACACAGATGCTGGCGAACTGTCTGGTGGCGGTGGGACGTCTGTCTCAATCGGTGGGTCAGGTGGATCCAGTGGGCGGTCAAGCGTCGGGGTTGGGGTTGGCATCGCGCTGCCCTTGGGGGGCGGTTCGTCAGGTCCCGTGGAGCACGTTCTCGAGATCGTCACCGCGCCGGGGCCAAAGCCCAACAATCCCGACGCCTATGACGCAGAAGATGTTCTGCTGAACCTTGGCGGCGCCTAGGACGGGATCTCTTTGCCGGCCCAGTCAAACACTTTTCCGCTGTCCGATGGCGAGAGACCATCGATGACATCGAGCAAATACCGGGCAGATTGGTCCGGACGAAACAACTGTTTGTCCGGAACGCCCGACTGGAACGGTTTTGAAAGCGCCGTGTCGACCGTTCCTGGGTGCAGCCCGACAGCGATAAACGCCTCGTTCCGGCGGGCTTGCTCGATCGCATAGTTGCGGATCAACATGTTGAGGGCGGCTTTTGAAGCGCGATAGGCGTGCCACCCTCCAATCCGATTGTCCGAGATCGAGCCAACCCGCGCCGACAGGGCTGCGAAGACGGCACGCGCTTTTCTTGGCATGATTGGAAGGAAGTGTTTTGCGACCAGCGCCGGTCCGATTGTGTTGACGGCGAACACGGTTTCGAAGGCGTCCGCTGATTGTTGCCTCAGGGACTTTTCGGGCATCAGGCCGTTTTCATCCGACAAGATGCCTGCTGCCACGATCACTAAATCTGGCGCACCGTCTGCTGCGACCGCCTTTGCCGCGTCCGCGATGCTGTCTTCGTTTTTGACATCCAAAGGCAAGGCGATGATTTTTGCCCCTGACGGTTTCTCGCCAGCCCGAGACAGGGCATAGACGGCAGACACGCTGTCGCGGGCGGCAAGCTGTTCACATAGCGCCGCTCCGATTCCGCCTGATGATCCAATAATGACCGCGCGCATAAGCATCCTCCATCGCGTTGAGGAGGTAGACTTCTTGCGCTTGGTGGAAAGCTAGACGCGCAGACCCGTTTTGTCGCGGTAGATGGTCAACAAGTCGAGCTGGCTTTCGGTCGGATTGCCTTCGGCTTCGGAAATCGTCACGAGCATGCCGTCCAGGTCGACCAATTCCTTGCTTGTCATCCCCGGCGTTTTTTTGATGAAGTCGGTCATCTTAGACACCACGACATGGCTGGCGCCGCCATTTCTCGAAAGCCACCCCGCCTGACCGACGAGCGCGTCGGCGTCGGATTCATCAAACTCAAAGTGATGCATGATCTCGCCGCGCACCGCTGCCTCCTGGCGTTCCGTGAGCGTGCCGCGCGCCTGGGCAATTTCGAGCATCAGGATGGTGGCAGCTTCGCGGGGATCGTCAACGACGGCCAATCCGCCTTTTCCGGACTTGTTCTTGAATCGCATTTTACGCGGCAAGTTGCCCACGGTTTCGGCGATCTTGCGCCCGTCCTTGGCAACTTCTTGTAGAGCTTTCACGCGCCAATACCAAACCGCGATAAAGCCAAAAAAGCCAATCAGAGCGACGATAAACTGCATGGAGAACGCCTTTTCGAAGTTAAGGTACCGTAACCTCAATTCACTCATCATTGAAGTGAACAAATAGGTCTGTCATCATCTTTTCATGACGTTAGACGAGTAGAATGACTTTTGTGAGGCATTGCCTGCAACCAGCCGCGTTGTCCAATGGGGCGGTAGCCACGTTTGGAAAGTGGGCGGAAAGGTCTTCGCTGTTGCCGGATGGGGTGAGGAAGATTTTTTTGCCGTGACCTTCAAAGTCACACCGCTTTCATTTGAAATTATGAGCGAACAGCCAGGGCTGCGTCCTGCGCCATATCTTGCCTCACGCGGTATGAAGTGGATCCAGCACTATGCTGCGCCGGGGCTCAGTGATGAAGATCTCCAGGCCTATATTCAAACAAGCCACCGATTGGTCGCCGATGGCTTGTCCAAAAAGAAGCAAAAAGAACTCGGTCTTTTTGTGGGCTGATTATTGACTGCCGCCGCTCGCATCCGCGGCCAGTGCTTGCGGGTTGTAAGCCTGCTGCACGACATAAGCGCGGATGGCTTCCACCTCTTCCTCACTCAACACATCGGCAAACGAGACCATGCCGATGGATTGAAGATTCCCGTCAATGACGACGCCTTTCCAGGCTTCGGAATCCATCGTGTACGCCGACCATCTGAGATCCGGCAGGATGCCCGAACTTGCCGCGAATGGACCATGGCAGACGGTGCAATTGCGCGCATAATGCACGAGCCCTTCAGCCAGTTGCACCTCGGTTCCGAACTCTTCGGTTTTCGGCGTCGGTTCGATCATAGGGATATCGATATCCGCGATCATCTCGTTTGCTCCGAGCTTGAACGTCACGACTTTGCCGACGGCCGGCGGCACGCCATCTGGTGACGCGAGTGCGCCTGCGGTCAAGAGATAGGCGGAGCCCCACCCGGTCGTGATGGTGACATATTGCTCGCCATCGATTTCAAATGTGCCGGGTCCAGAGGCAGCGCCAGATTTGACGTCTGCGACCCAAAGCTCTTCGCCGGTCGCCGCATCATAAGCTGCGAATTCGCCATTCAGCTTGCCCTGAAACACAATTCCAGCAGCGGTTGACAGCACGCCGCCATTCCATGGCCCGGCATGTTCAACGGTCCAGCGGGCTTCTTGTGCGACCGGATCCCAGGCAATCAGGCGGCCTTTCAATCCGGACCGAAGGAATTTGACCACTTCACCCGGCAAGACCTGGGGTACGCCCGCGGCAAAGTCCGCGCCCGTGTTCCATTTAGAGGAGTTGTCCTGGAAGCGTGGATCCGTGGCATAGGCCTGCGGGATTTCCTGCGCTGGGATATAGGCCAGACCAACATCTGGGTTAAACGCCATCGGGTGCCAATTGTGTCCACCGAGCGGGCCTGGCGTCTGCATGAATGGGATCTCGGCATAGCGGGCGTCTGGCACTTCGATCGGACGCCCATTTTCATCCAGCCCCGTCGCCCAGTTCACCGGGACGTAATTGTTTCCGGAAATGAACTCGCCGGTCGCGGCATCAATGACATAGAAATAGCCGTTCTTGGGCGCTTGCATCACGACCCGGCGATCTGCACCGTTCTCGCCCAGCGGAAGCGTTGCGATGATCAGGGTCTGGGTGGCGGTATAGTCCCAATTATCGCCCGGCGTGGTCTGGAAATGCCACTTATACGCGCCTGTATCTGCATCAACGGCGACAATCGAGGAGAGGAACAGATTGTCCAATCCGGATGGGTCGCGCAGGGATTGGTTCCACGGAGAGCCATTGCCCACGCCAAAAATCACGGTGTCGTTCTCTTGGTCGTAAATGATAGAATCCCAAACGGTGCCGCCGCCGCCATCTGTGATCCAGGCCCCGGTATCGCCCCAGCTGACGTTTCCAACGGTTTCAAAGGCGCGGTCAGAGGCCGCGCCGTCGGGCTGCTTGTCGGGGCTCGGCACGGTATAGAAACGCCAGATGAGCTCGCCGGTTTGAGCGTCTAAAGCGTTGAGATAACCCCGCACTCCGAGCTCAGCGCCGCCATTGCCGATTAGGACTTTGCCATCCACCACACGCGGCGCGCCGGTGATCGTGTAGGGCCTCGATTGATCGACGGTAATTTGTGACCAGACGAGCTCGCCCGTTTTCGCATCCAGGGCTTCGACCCGCCCATCGATCACCCCGACATAAACCTTGCCATCATAGAGCGCGACCCCTCGATTCACGACATCGCAGCACGCTTTGACACCGACGGCCCGTTCCACACCCGGATCATAAACCCATAGCTCTTCCCCGGTCTTGGCGTCGAGGGCATACACGACGGACCAGGCTGATGTGACATACATCACTCCATCGATGACAATCGGGGTCGATTCCACGCCACGTGATGTCGCCAAATCATAGGTCCATGCCACGCCGAGATCGGAAACGTTCGCTTTTGTGATGCCGGTCAGAGGAGAATGACGTGTTTCTTCACGGTCAAAGCCGTATCCGAGCCATTCCGCAGGCGTTGCGGCGGCATCATTCAATCGCGCATCCGTCACGGCGGCAAAAGCCGACGCTTCAGAGGACTCTTCCGTCGTCGCTTCGGTGGCAGGGGTTGCAGGCTCTTGTCCGCCAGAACAGGCCGACAATACGAATATCGATGCAGCCGCCAGGGCCGCGAAATTCAGCGGTTTCATAAACGCTTTCCTTGTTTCCTCACTCAGAATGGCGTCTGGCGCGCCATTTATGCTTCTGGACACTAGGCAAAATCGCAATCCTGTCGAGAGCGGACCTTGCGGCAATCGGGAAACTGACAAAAAGGTGGTGTCGGCGAGGAGGCGACTTATATCGCAGGTGCGAAAACGGGCTGAACGCGGGGTTTCGATGTCAGACGACAAAAAACTGAAGAAAAACCTCACACTGTTCGATGTTTACGCCGTCTCAACAGGCGCGATGTTCAGCTCGGGGTTCTTTTTGTTGCCGGGGATTGCTGCAAGTTATACCGGCGATTCTGTCTACCTCGCCTACCTGCTCGCAGGCTTCCTGATCATTCCCGCGATGCTGTGTATGGCAGAATTGTCCACCGCCATGCCGAAAGCAGGCGGGACTTATTACTTCCTCGACCGGGCGCTTGGGCCGCTCTTCGGCACGATTGGCGGTCTTGGGTCCTGGATCGCTGTCGTCTTCAAAAGCGCATTCGCACTCGTCGGGATGGGGGCGTATCTCAGCCTCTATCTGGAGGTGCCAATCCTCGTCCTCGCCGTCATTCTGACTCTCGTTTTTGGCTTGATCAATGCTGTCGGGGCGAAAGAAACAACGCTTTTGCAGCGCCTTCTGGTCGGGACGCTGGTCGTCATTCTCGCCGCCTTTGTGATCTTGGGGCTCGCCCATACTGGGATCGCAGATGGATTGCAGCCAAATGCCGAAGAACAGCCTTTCTTCACGGCCGGGACGGTTGGATTCGTATCCACGATTGGACTGGTTTTCGTATCGTATGCGGGCCTGACCAAGGTCGCCAGCGTGGCGGAGGAGGTTCAAAGCCCGGATCGCAACATTCCACTCGGTATGGTGTTATCCCTGATCACAGCGACCGCAATTTATACGCTCGGTCTGATCGTCATTATCGCAATACTACCGGTCGATACGCTCTATGGCAGCCTGACCCCGGTTGCGGATGCTGGGCGCCTTTTCGTGGGCGACTGGCCGCTCGACCTTGGCGTGATACTGATCGTGGTCGCGGCGATCGCCGCCTTTGCGTCCACGGGAAATGCCGGGATCATGTCTGCGAGTCGCTACCCCTATGCGATGGCAAAAGACAAATTATTGCCCGAGCGGTTTGCTGTAATCGGTCGCTTTGGGACGCCAGTCTTTTCGATCGCAGTAACCACACTCAGCATGGTGGCCGTGCTGTTGCTTTTCAATGTTGAGGCGGTGGCCAAGCTCGCAAGTGCGTTCCAGCTTTTCCTCTTTGGTCTGGTCAGTGTCGCTGTGATCGTCATGCGGGAAAGCCGGATCGCGACGTATAAACCGGGTTTCCGCTTGCCGTTCTATCCTTGGCTGCCGGTTCTCGGCATCCTGATTTCGTTCTGGCTGATCGTAGAAATGGGGATCCTGGCGATTGGATTTACCGGTATGCTCACCATTGCGTGCGCCCTATGGTTTCAGTTTTATGCTTCAGGGCTGCTCGCCCGTCGTGGCGCGATTTATCATGTGCATGAGCGTCTCGGGCAAATGCGCTATGAAGGCCTTGAGCGAGAGCTGATGACGATCATTCATGATCGTACGCAAAAACAGAACCTCACCTATGAGGCGCTTATCGCGCGCTGCGTGGTCCACACTTACAGTCATGGCACCTACTCCCGTGATATGCTCATCGACGAGGTCAAGAATATTGGGCACAGCGCTTTCGAGATCGATGAAGCGATCATGGAAGATGTGTTCAACAAGGGCGCGGCGACGCTGCATCCTTTGAGCGACCATGTGCTTCTGGCGTATCGGAGCCATGATGAGCTGACGAGCCCGGAGCTTGTGGTCTTTCGATTTACGAAGCTCGCACAAATGGAAATGGAAGAAGCGCGCGACGTTCATACGATCATGATGCTGATCTGTCCGCGCAAGCCTGCAGGGCTCGACTTGCGTCTTGCGGGGCACCTTGCCGAAGTTGTGCAGTCTTTCGACTTTGAGCGTCGTTGGCTCTCAGCCACCTCCGATAAGGAAATGAACGAGATTCTGATGCGGGATGATCATTTCCTGCACGCTCCGATTTCGGATTTGGGAGATCTTCAGGATTATGTTGGGCGACCGCTGTCAGAGATCGATTTGCCAGGCAGTTGTCTGATCGCGATTATTGAACGCGATGGCGATATTATCATCGCCGCTCCGAAGGAAGTGCTGCAGCCGGGGGATCATGTCGCTGTGATCGGGGAGCCCGAGGATTTGACCTTGCTCGTCAAAGGGCATGGTTAGAGCGCGTTTTTGAGATCCAATTGCGCGGCATCAATCGCGCTTTCGATAAGCGTTTGCCAGTCTTGCTTGGAGCCGGCACCTTCCGAGCCTTTGGGGAAGGTCACGGACCGCGAAGCGTTGACGCAACCGCCTTCTCCGTTGACGAATCCAGCGACCGCTTCCGATGCGCCAGCCCCTTGTGCGCCATAGCCCGGAACCAGGAACAAGGCGGTCGGTGCGAGTTGGCGAAGCTGCCGCGCTTCGTCTGGGCCGGTCGCTCCGGTGACAAGCATCAGGCCTGACCAACCATAAGCACCTTCTAAACGTTCAATCATCGGTGCCAGGCTCTCTACGATGCGCGCGAACAGCGGAGCGCCTTCGAGATCGCGCGCTTGATAATTGGCGCTTCCCGGATTGCTGGTTCGCGCCAGCACGATCACGCCTTTCCCGGACTGCTCCGCCAACCGAACGTGTGGCTCTAGTGTATCGAGGCCCATATAGGGGTTCACCGTTAGCGCATCACACGCGAAGGGGGACTCCTCAGCGAGATATGCAGTGGCATACCCTTCCGCAGTCGAGCCGATATCGCCGCGCTTCGCGTCTGCGAGCACTAGAAGCCCAGCGTCTTTGGCGGCGGCGCAAACTGCGGCGAACGCGCGCATGCCTTCCCAACCATGGCGTTCGAACAATCCGACTTGCGGTTTAACGATGCCGACCCGCCCGGTTGCTGCTTCAATAATCGCGCGGCCCCAGGTCTCAAGCCCTTCCGGCGTATCCCCGCCAAACAGGTCCGGAATACGACCGGCATGCGGATCGATGCCAACGCAGAGCGGGCCGTGCGTGCGCACGGCGGCAACGAAGCGGTCGGCGAACGTCATGAGTCTAGTCGTCCACACTGCAGGCGACTTTGACGACCTGCAAATTTCGCCGGGCATAGTCGGCTTCGCGACCATACGTGCTGGCCGAGAATGATCGGGGTTGCTCGCCAATCGTTTCGGCGCCGGACGCTTTGATGAATTCGGCGAGCGCTTCCGGGGCAGCTGTGTAAATGCGTCCGCGCCGCGCGCTCTCGGCAACAATGACGCCGCGCACCTGACCCTCTTCATCATAGACAGGGCCGCCGCTCAAACCGCCAAGGGACCCCATAAGGCCGCGTGTGCGACCTGTTTCGGCCCAGGCCAATACAGATTCACTGTTCGAGCGCCGTCCGCGCGAAATCAGATTGGACCGTGCGAGCAGGCGCGAGGCGGCTTCCCCGGGGCGTCCCTGAGGATATCCGACATGAAAGCCATATGTCCCGATGCGGAGATCGTTTTCCGTGTTGAGGGTCGCTGGGTTCGGGCTGGTATCGGTCTCGATCAAGGCGAGATCATACTTTTCCGAGATGATAACACTATTGGCGGGATCGTACTGGCCGGGGGCAACGAGCAGCGCGACATCATTACACCCCTCCACGACATGCCGTGCCGTCAGCCATTGGCCGCGATCATTGATCGCAAACGCCGTCCCGATTCCGCTTTTAGGGGACGTGACTTGCACCAGGACTCGTTCATCGAAGGCAGAGGGTGGCGGGAGCATCGCCCCTTCTTCCTGTATCGCTTCGGGCGGCGGTGGCGGCGCATCGTCTGTTCCACCTGAAAAGATCGCCCATAGGACAACCCCGAGCACTAAGGCGTAAATGACCCAATCGGGGACCCATCTCAACACTCGAATGTGCTCCTCTTAGACCCGGCCTAAATTGGGGTCCCAAAGACCCGCTGCGAGTAACATGGCGACCGACAGCTTCGACGCAATCAGGACGATCGCCGCACCGGCTTCGTCGTTTTGAATACGCGCTGGAATATCCCGCAAAATCATATCGATGATGCGGTAGGTCAGAAGTTGAAGCAACAACGCCACGCTGCCCCAGAGGAGGAGATCCACAAGGGTCAGGCTGGAAGCTAAGCAGGAGGCAATTGGTATGGCGAGTCCTGCGATCGCGCCGGCAAGGGCGAGACCCGCAGCGCCATTACCGCCTCGCACCAGAGCCAATTCCTTCCAGGGCGTCAGCAGGATGTAAATCGTGCTCGCGATAAGGAGCAGGATCCCGGCTGTGCCTGTCATAAGCAGAAAATCAGGGAAGCCCTGACGAAAAGATTCAAGCGTTGCCGTCATCGATAAAAAACTCGTCTGTTAAGCCACCCTCATTTGCTCTAACGAAGCCTCGTGGTGCACTCAAGATGGAAGGACGCAAAATGCTCAAAGGAAAAACCGCTTTGGTGACAGGATCGACCAGCGGTATCGGTTTGGGGATCGCGAAAGCGCTTGCGGAACAAGGCGCTGATATCGTTTTGAGCGGCTTGGCGTCCGACGCAGAAGTCGAGGCTTTGAAGCAAGAAATTTCTGACACTCATGGGGTCAAGGTAGGGTTTTCCGGTGCGAACCTCACAGACCCCGAAGCTATAGAAGGCATGATGGGCTATGTCGCGCGCGACTTTGGCGGCGCAGATATCCTCGTCAACAATGCGGGTGTCCAACATGTTTCACCGATTGAAGACTTCCCCGTTGCGCGCTGGAATCTGATCATTTCCCTAAATCTATCAGCGGCTTTTCATACGACGCGCATGGCGATTTCCGGGATGAAAGAGAAAGGATGGGGGCGCATCGTCAACACCGCTTCGGCCCACGCACTGGTCGCGTCGCCCTTCAAATCCGCTTATGTTGCGGCCAAGCACGGGATTGCAGGGCTGACCAAAGTTGTCGCATTGGAAGGTGCCGAGCATGGTGTGCGCTGCAACGCGATTTGCCCTGGCTATGTCTACACCCCTTTGGTCGAGGGGCAGGTGGCGGACACCGCGAAAGCCCGCGGCATCAACGAAGAGGAAGTCAAACGCGACGTGTTGCTGGCCGCGCAGCCGACCAAGGAGTTCGTCACGACCGAGCAAATCGGCGCGTTCGCGGTGTTTTTGTGCGGGCCAGGCGGTGATGGAATCAACGGTGCAATCCTGAGCATGGATGGCGGTTGGGTCGCGCAATAAACGGTCAAACCAGCCAACGGGTTCCTTTGCTCAAAAACCGCTGCGAAATCTCCTTCTGAGTGATTGATCTCACCCCACTTATTCGATAGCGAGCTAAACAATTCGGTATCTGCCGGGCGAGCTGAGGAGCCCTCATGTCACTTGCTGGTTACGAGATTTTTGCCCTTATTGGATTCTTCTTTGCAGCGTACGCCGTTATCGCGAACGACTCGATCCAAACGCTCGGTACATTTTTAGCGTCGAACTCTCATCGCCCATGGTGGGCACTTTGGTTGTTTGCTGCGGGGATCATGGTCGCGGCGCTTTTGTTTCAGTTGTTTTTTGGCGGCGGAGATATCGCCGACGGTAAGCTGAATCCCATTCCATATCCCGAGGGTGGGATTCAATGGTGGCATGCCTTGCCGCCCATTGTGCTCCTTTTCCTGACCCGGTTCGGGATCCCGGTTTCGACCACGTTCTTGGTTTTGACGGTTTTCGCATTGTCCGGCGGTAGCGCCACAGAAGGCGTGATGAGCAGAATGCTTATCAAATCACTCACTGGTTATGTTGTTGCTTTTGCTGCTGGCGCGGTGGTCTGGATCATCATCTCTAGGATGTGGGAGGTTTGGGTGGGTCGAACGCGCGATGATGATGAGCGATTGCACCCCGCCTGGACTCTTTTTCAGTGGGCAACGACCGGCTTTCTCTGGTGGACCTGGCTTTTGCAGGATTTTGCAAACATTTTCGTGTTCATGCCGCGAGAAACAACGACTGTGACGACCGAGCCGAGCGGGGATGGAACCACAGCCTTACAAACAACCACGGTGCAGAGTTCGGGTGAAATTACGTCTGTTTCTACATCGGTGGTTGAAATCCCATCAGAAATCCAAGGCGATGAAAGGCTTCTAGCAGAGTTCTTGGACGCCTCGATATCTGTGAGCTTTGCATCAGAGATCATTATCGGGGGCGCGCTGCTCATGGCCGCTATGATGGCCTATATCTTCAAGACGCGCGGCGGTGAAATCCAGAAAATCGTTCTGTCCAAGACCCATACCACAGACGTTCGCGCCGCAACGATTGTCGACCTCATTTACGCGATTGTTCTGTTCTATTTCAAAGAGTTGAATGATGTCCCGATGAGCACGACCTGGGTCTTCCTCGGGCTCCTGGCGGGACGCGAAATGGCAATCTCTTTCGTCACCGCGCTGCGCGAGCGCGGCGCCGCGATCATGGATGTGAGTTCGGATGCTGGGCGCGCTCTGATCGGCCTGGTCATAAGTGTCATACTGGCCGTCGGAATGCCGTGGGCCGCGACCGGTCAGATGCCGACATTTTAACGAGGCTGCAAAGCGATAGAGAGCGCTTAGCGCTGTTCGAATGGATCGCGCATCAGAATCACGTCTTCGCGCTCGGGAGAGGTGGAGACCAAGGCGCAGGGTTTGCCGACGAGCTCTTCCAACCGGCGGACATATTTCACCGCTGCTGCTGGTAAATCGTTCCACGAGCGTGCCCCGCGAGTCGATTCACTCCACCCTGGCATAGTCTCATAGATCGGTTCGACTGCTTCTTGTGCGGCGGCCGTTGCGGGCAGGTAATCCATAATTTCATCGCCAAGGCGATAGCTGGTACAGACTTTGATTTCCGTCATCCCGTCGAGGACGTCCAGTTTGGTCAAGGCAAGGCCATCTACACCAGACACAGCGCAGGCCTGGCGCACCATGACGGCATCGAACCACCCACACCGGCGCGCGCGCCCGGTGACCGTGCCGAATTCATGTCCACGCTCACCAAGGCCCTGGCCAATTTCATCGAATAACTCGGTCGGGAATGGGCCCGTTCCGACCCGCGTGGTGTATGCTTTGGCGAGGCCGAGCACATAACTTACCGCGCGTGGGCCGAGTCCCGTCCCAGCCGCGGCCTGCCCTGAAACTACATTTGAGGAGGTTACGAACGGGTAGGTGCCATGATCGACATCCAACATGACGCCCTGTGCGCCTTCAAACAGAATCCGCCGGCCGAGCTTTTGGCTCTCGCCCAGCACTTTCCAGGCGGGCCCGGAAAACGCCAGGACTTTCGGTGCGATGGCAAGCAAGTCTGCCTTTAACGCGGCCGCGTCGGGGGCTTCGAGCCCAAGCCCTGTCCGAAGCGGCGCATGGTGAGCGATGAGGCGTTCCAGCTTCTGATCGAGCGCGGCTTCATCCGCCAGGTCTGCTACGCGGATGGCGCGCCGCCCGACCTTGTCCTCATAAGCAGGTCCGATCCCGCGTTTCGTTGTTCCGATTTTGGCTTTGTCGCTGGCGGCGCCTTCTCGTGCCGCGTCCAAGTCACGGTGCCAGGGCAGAATGAGGCAGGCTGTTTCCGCCAACAAAAGATCGTCTGGCGACAATTTGATGCCCGCTTTTTCCATATTGTCGAGTTCGGACAAAAGCTGCCACGGATCAACGACGACGCCATTGCCGATCACAGAGAGCTTGCCCCCACGCACGACCCCGGACGGGAGCAGGTTCAGCTTGTACGTGTTGCCGTCAATGACCAGTGTATGGCCAGCATTGTGTCCGCCTTGAAACCGCGCGACGACATCTGCGCGATGGGACAGCCAATCCACGATTTTGCCTTTACCCTCGTCGCCCCATTGGGCGCCGACAACGACAACACCAGCCATGCCGAAAACTCCGTCTCGAGTGAACCCGCGCCAATGACCGCGATTACACCGAAAAAGCAAGGCCCTGACTGGGCTTCGTTAGCTTGGTTAATTCAATCAAATTCAATCGATTGACTTATCTGTATCCGAACAGAGTTTTGGTATCAGTCGTGTTATGAGGGATCAGAAAAGATATAACTTCCCTGCTCTGTGGCGTATTGGTGCGGTGCTCCTTGGCACCGGCGTGTGCGGGACGTTGCCAAGCTCGGGCGACGCGATTGATCGTCCCCACTTCAATGTGGATGGTGTTGCAATTGTTTGGGCAGCCGATGCGAGCAATACAACCCCGATAGTCTCTGATTTCATTGTGGACCGAAATGGGGTCAGTACAGATTTGATCAGCGGCGATGCGTACACGGTGGTGACCGGAACGCTTGATGCCGTGGATGAGAGTTTTGCAGACGGAACCGGGGCAACGCTTCGCATTCAGAGAGTTCGCGGTGGTCCAAACCAGACAACCCAACAAGGCGATCGGTTCACATCGGCGGACGATGTCCTCAATCCCTTCGGCTTGCGGGCAAACACAGATGTACGCACCATCCGAAGCGATATTCTGAGCAGCTTTTACGTTGCGACGAATACGGCGTTCAACATTGATGTGGTTGCCTCTCCCGTCGGCGACCCTGCAGACCTCAACCTGATCCGCTTGCGGATGCGTATGACCCAGTCTGGAAATGATGGTGGGGTGTCATTTGGTACGTCCGCGCAGATTCCGCACACCGGAAATGGCGCTGCATCAGGCGTCCAGTGGGGTGGATATCGTCGCCTTTCAACGCTGACAGGCGGGCGCGACATTTTCAGAGGCAATCGGCGCACAGCGGCCGCGACCGGCACGATCGCAGATCAATCGGTCCGGTTTGATCTCGATTATCGCTGGAACACAGGCAATATCGATCTCAGCGACGGAACATTCGATGTCGAAGCGGACGTCGTCTACACCGTCTATATTCCATAACTCAGTGGAAAATTGAGGGTTTGGTTTCCTGAAACCGTTTGTGCGCGCGGGCGAGAGAGGCCTGCTGCTTAAACGGCGCCATACCGTAGGTTTGTTCACGTAAGAAATTCATCAGCTCTTGGCGCTTACCGGCATTGGCGAGCACGTCTGGGGTGAGCGTTTCGCCGATATGCACAGGGATGGCCGTTCCGACCCGCCGTTTGACTTCGCGAAAGATCAGCGCGAGGCGCAGTTCGATCGACATGTGACTTGCCCATTGGAAAAGACGCGAATTTTGTCCTTCGAAGAAAATCGGGGTCACGCTCGCGCCACTGTGACTGATAAGCTTGGCTGTGAAGGGCTTCCACGTATCATCGACGGCACGGCGGCTGAACGGCGTTGGCGAAGTCGAGACACCGCCGGCTGGAAAGACAATAATGCACTCGCCATTCCTCAGTCGCTCAAGGCTTTCAGCGCGCGTCTTAATATTGGTCGCACGGGCTTCTTTGGTGTTGTTAAAGTCAATCGGAAGCAACCATTCGCGCGCTTCTGGGGCACCGTCGAGCACCGCATTGGTCAGGACCTTGAAATCATCACGTCGCAGAGAGACCAGCCAAGAAATCAGCAAGCCGTCCAGAACTCCGAATGGATGATTGGCGACGATGACGAGCGGGCCGGTTGCCGGGATCTGCGCCAGGCGACTGGTGCTGAACTCGACATCAAGATCCAGGAGTTTAATCGCGGCGGCGAAAAATGGTTCATCTGTAAGGCTTGCGCGATACGTCTCGTAGAGTCGTTGCAAATAAGGCTGCCCTGATAAACGCTCAATCGTCCGGACCATGCGCCGCTTCAGCGGATGGTCGAAATAGGCCGCGTAAGAAAGCTTGGGCGTGTCCTCCATTCCTTGAAATTGCTCTGATTTTACGATTTCGGCAAGCAAACAGCTCAGTCTTTCATAAGACCAGCGGCTTTCAGCGTTTTACCAGCTCGGATGACGCGCGCGAGCTTTTCCTCTGACGAGCGGTCCCCTTTGTTCGAATCCGGGTGGAAGCGACGCACATATTCCGCATAGCGAGCGCGAATTTCCGGGGCCTTCGCATCCGGGTCGAGGTCCAGCTCTTCGAGCGCCCGTTTGGCCAGTCCCGTTGCTGACCGGTTGGCGCGTCGCTCTTCGCGGGCCGCGGCGCGGTCCTGAAAGAACTCAGCGCCCTGCCATGTTTTCGGATCGTGCGCTTTGTTCGCCTTGTCGCCGCCCATAGGACCGGCGCCGAACTTCCAGGTTTGCTTGAAGCCAAATCTTGCATTCTCATTGAACGCCTTGATTTGCTCATCCGTCATCGTTTCAAAGAAATTGAAATTCCGGTTGTACTCGGCGGCGTGGCGTTTGCAGAACCAGTGTTTGCCGTCCCCGAACTGCTTAGGCGCCGGAAATTCACCCGCGAGATCGCAGCCCGGATGCTCACAAATCCTTGTTTTCGCGGCTTTTGCACGCGAAGTCTCGTCGGCCGGCGGCTTCACCCTTATATCGGTGAACTTGGGGCGATATTCGTATCCGTCATCCATTAACGAGGTAACATAGTTGCTTCGGGTTAAAGAGACCAGAACTTATGACCAGATCACAGCGCATTCATGACCTTTTGACACAAGAATTTGCACCGAGTGCACTCGAGATTGTCGATGACAGTCATAAACATGCCGGTCACGCGGGCGCGCGCCCTGAAGGAGAGACCCATTATACCGTGCGGATTTCATCGGAAAAATTTGAGGGTCTAAGCCGCGTCGCCATGCAGCGCGCCGTGATGGCCGCCCTTAAAACGGAATTTGAAGCCGGTCTGCACGCCCTTTCCATTAAAGCGAGTTCATGACGCTGGGATAGGTTTCGTTAAGCCCTGAGAGGTATTCTACGATTCAACGGAGCGTAGAATGTCAGCCACTGCTAAATCTGCCGCCGAGCGCGAAGACCCCCGAACCACGGTTCGAATTGTGGCCACGCCTGATCAGACTTGGGCGCTTGACGCGGACTATTTGCACAAACGCTTGGACGTTCTGAAAACGTTGGGGGCACACTACGCCAATCGGATTTGGTTGCTCGATTTGGTCTCAGACGTGATGCTGGTCGCGGGCGTGCTCAGCACGTTCTTTGTCGCCTGGTGGACTTGCATTCCATTGGTAGGCCTTGCTTGTCTGCAGCGCATTTCAAACCGTCGCATGGCGGGTGAGCTTGCCGGCCGCGCCGCACAGGAGTCTACGGACGCGTTCCTATATCTGTATAATTCCGGCGTGCTTTGGCTGGAGCGTCCTACCAGTCCGCCAGAGGACCGGCTACGCCATCTTCTGTCGCGCTAGCTTTGCGTGCGAGTAACCGTCGTAAGGGTGAAATCTTCGACGCCGCGAGCAGTCCGAGCGTTCGGACCGGTTTGGTCAATGTATGATCGTTCGAAAACAGCCGATCAATCGCATCCAGCGCGAGCGCTGTCCCAGCCCCATCTAACCGACGCGCCTGGCTGAAAGCCTCCAGCATTTGGGGCGATCCGATTTCTCCGCCCAGTCGCAGCGTCTCCTGTGCAATCTCGACCAGGGCACCGACATCTCTAAATCCTTGGTTGAGCCCTTGACCCGCGAGCGGGTTCACCCGGCGGGCCGCGTCACCGATGATCACGGTCCGAGGCGCGGTCAAGGCGGTCGCGAGCTGCAAGATCAGGGGATATGAGCCTGGTGCTCCGTCAAGTTTCATTTCGCCGGAAAAGTCTGCGAACCGTGCATTGAGCTCGGCTTCAATGGCGTCAACGGGCTGCTTGACCAGCGTCTCTGCGGCGCCGCGCTTCATGTACCAGGCCAAGTTTGCGCGATCTCCTTTGAGAGGAAGCGTCGCAAAGGGGCCTTCTGGCGTGAACAATTGACGCGCGATCCCGTCATGCGGTTGCGCGAGATGTACGTTCGCCGTGAACACTGATTTTTGATAATCGCGGCCTTCCGTCGGAATACCAGCGGCCTGGCGAACTGGCGAATTCATTCCATCGGCGCCGACCAGGAGCCGGGCTTTGACCGATTTGCCGCTTTCCAACCCGGCGACGATCGATCCGCCTTCCAGGCGCGAGGTCATAAAGCGCGCATTGGTGAAATGTGTAATCCGCGCTTCTTCCTCAAGCGCCCGATCCAAGCGGGCCTGTAGCGGCTCGGCCATGACCATCTGGCCGAGGGGCTCATCTGGATCTATGCTCTCTATGTCATCTTTCGTGAACAGAACGGACGGTTGCCCGAACCAATGCGTGCCGCCATCGACGGCCTCGAGCCCGTTAAGGGGTTGGCTCGTCTCGCGCAGACTCTCGGCGACGCCAATGCTGTTGAGCAAGCGCCAACTCCCTGTAACAATTGCAAAGTTTCGACCGTCGCGTCTGGCGGGCTGGCTTAAGTCTCGCGCATCGATGAGGGCGACCTCAAGTCCCGACTGCGCCAAACCGAGCGCCAGAGACGCGCCCGTGGGGCCTGCGCCGACGATTGCAATGTCAAAGGTCTGTTCTGCCATGCGACACAGGTATGGGCTCAACTGCAATCGGTCCATGCCTGACAGACAAACGGGCGTTTGGGTCGCAGCCTGCCCGTTTTTTAGTCATGCCTCCGCTCGTCGCAGATGAACATCTTTTTAATTCTGGCGCAAAACAAGGCAGCCGTATTTTTTGCCGAGGTCAACTAACCAGAGCTGCGGGAGATATCGGGCAATGAGTTCATGGATGAGAAAAGCAATGCGGGGCGCAGCCATGCTTCCGATTGCAGCAATGGCGGGGGTGGCGGCCCACGCGCAGGAGGCAAGCGCCGTCAGCGCGTATGTCGATAGTAGCTACCTTTTCTTGATTGGTGGTCTGATCGTTATGTTTATGGCGGCGGGTTTCCTCTGCCTCGAGTCTGGCCTGGTGCGCTCCAAAAACGCCTCTATGCAGTCTCTTAAGAACGTGTCGCTGTTCTCCGTCGCAGGTCTGATGTTCTGGCTGATTGGCTACAATATCGCTTACCCCGCCTCGACCGCTTTGGGCGGTATCATTGGTATCCCGGGAAGCATTCCATGGGACGCAGCGGTCGAAGAGTCTCTCGACACCGGATATGCGGCGAGCTCAGATTGGTTCTTCCAGATGGTCTTCGTGGCGACCGCGGCGTCGATCGTATCGGGCACGGTTGCCGAGCGCGTGAAGCTATGGCCATTCCTGATTTTCGTGGTGTTCCTGACCGCCTTTATCTACCCAACTGTTGTCAGCTGGGAGTGGGGTGGCGGTTACCTCGACAGCGAGTGGGATTTCTCTGACTTTGCTGGGTCGACGCTTGTGCACTCTACCGGCGGCTGGGCAGCTCTGATCGGGGCGATCATCATCGGGCCACGTGCCGGCAAGTATTTCGGCGAGAAGGTCAACCCAATGCCGGGATCAAATATTCCGCTGGCGGCCCTTGGTACATTTATCCTCTGGTTCGGCTGGTTCGGCTTTAACGGCGCGTCTCAACTTGCTGCAGGCACGTTTGACGACATCAACGCGGTTGCGAAAATCTTCGCCAATACGAACATGGCTGCTGTTGGCGGTGTGCTCTCAGCAATGATCCTGACCGCGATCCTATATAAGGGCAAAGTCGACCCAACCATGGCGTTTAACGGCGCGATCGGTGGCCTTGTGTCGATTACTGCGGAACCGCTTATGCCGAGCATGGGTATGGCCGTTGGCATCGGTGCGATCGGCGGCGTATTGGTCGTGCTCACCGTGCCACTGCTCGACAAACTCAAGATTGATGATGTGGTTGGCGCCATTCCGGCTCACCTGGTGTGCGGTATCTGGGGCACGCTGATTGTGCCGCTGTCACACACAGGCGCGATTTCACCCAATGACGCAGGCGATCCGAACTATCTCGGCCAGCTCGTTGGTATTATTCTAACCGGCGTTGTCGTCTCGGTCTTGTCAGGCATCGTTTGGTTCGCGCTGAAAGCGACACTCGGTGTGCGCGTCAGCGAAGAGGACGAACAACTCGGTCTCGACCGGGCGGATACAGGCGTCGAAGCCTATCCGGATTTCGCCTCTTAACCAGTTTGCCCGTGCCGGATCGGTCCGGCGCGGGCAATCCTACGCTTCCTTCCTGTTTGGAAGCGTTTCCTCCCGACTTACCCCCGGCGCTTTTGCGACCGGGGGTTTCTTTTTGGCAAATTCATGTCCGTTAGCGCCGTTTTAAGGCCGCGCTTGTAATTTCATTTTTGGTTCAGAACGTCCGACATGACCGGAGTGTAGATTATGGCGAATACAATCGCAGAAGCGGCCCAGGTTCGAGAAGTCTCAGATCCGGTATGGCGGATCGTTACAGGCACGGGTGCGTTTGCGCTTGGCGTCTTTATTTGCGGCAGTGTCGGCTCCTATGACCCGCTTGATCCAAGCTGGAACGCCGCAACCAATCGCAGTGTTGAGAACTTGTTTGGCTCAGGCGGCGCGGTGTTCGCAGACATTATGCGCCAATTGCTGGGATGGTCGGCTTGGGTCGCCGGTCTTGCGCTTATGATTGGCGGGGCGATGCGAACGGTCTTGATCGGGGCCCCGCGCGTCCGCCGATGGTTTCTTGGCTTTTTATTCGTCCCGCTTTCAGCGGCATGTTTCGCCGCTTGGCCGGTGCCGACCTCATGGCCGCTCCGGGCAGGCCTCGGCGGAATGGTTGGCGATGGGCTACACAATCTTGCCGCTATGCCATTCAAAGCACTGCTTCTCCCGATGCCAGAATTCCTGGCGGGTCTCGTTGCCGGTGCGCTGGCCTTATTGTGCGCCTTCGCAGCGCTTGGCTTCCGGCGCGGGGATGCGCGGCTATTGCAGGCTGCAGCGAGTCAATCGGGCGCACGCGCTGCGCGCCGCGCCGGTGGCGTGTTGTCCTTCTTGAAGTCGCGTCGCAAACCGACTTTGGATGACTATTTCGACGAGCCCGAAACGCAGATAAAGCGGTCCGATGCCCGGAAAGTGGAGCGCGCACCCGAGCCTGCATCGCCGCCAGAGGCATATGAAGGCGACGCCGCGGACATTTTAGACGCTCCGGCACCCGCGAAGAAGCCGGTGACGGTTACTGCACCTCGGTCGGCGACGATTCCCAAACCTCAGGTCCGGCGCACGCGCAAAGCCCGCGGTGCGAAGGTGCCGCCGCTCGATCTGCTACAAGTTCCGCCCGCGCAACGCAGTGAAATTGACGAAGACGCTTTGCTGGCAAAAGCCAATCGTCTGGCTGAAGTATTGCGCGAGTTTGGTGTGCGCGGACGCATTCGCGAAGTGCGTCCTGGTCCGGTCGTGACCTTGTTTGAGCTTGAACCGGCAGCCGGCGTGAAGTCTGCACGCGTGATTTCTTTGGCCGATGATGTCGCCCGCTCCATGAGTGCGGTCTCATGCCGGATTGCGGTTGTGCCAGGGAAAAATGCGATTGGTATCGAACTTCCAAATGATGAGCGCCAGACGGTTTATCTGCGATCCTTGCTCGACAATGAGGCCTATACCAAGTCCAAGGCGGCTTTGCCGATGGCGCTCGGTGAAGATATTGGCGGCGCCCCGATGGTGGTGGAGCTCGCGAAGATGCCTCACCTGCTGATCGCTGGGACAACCGGGTCTGGTAAGTCGGTCGGCGTGAATGCGATGATCTTGTCGCTGATCTTCAAGCTGCCCCCGGAAGAGTGTCGGTTCATCTTTATCGATCCCAAGATGCTGGAACTTAGCATCTATGAAGGGATTCCGCATCTGCTCTCGCCGGTTGTGACAGATCCGAAAAAGGCGGTTCTGGCGCTACAATGGGCCGTGCGCGAGATGGAAATGCGCTACGAGCTGATGTCGAAAGCGGGGGTCCGGAACCTTGCCGGTTTCAACAAGAAAGCGGCTGAATTCCGCAAGCGCGGCGATCACATGACGCGCAGGGTCCAGACCGGCTTTGATGATCGTGGGAAGCCGCAATACGAGACCGAGATCCTGCCGCTCGACCACGTGCCTAATCTGGTCATCGTGATCGATGAAATGGCCGACTTGATGATGGTTGCCGGGAAAGAAATCGAAGGCTGCGTGCAGCGTCTGGCGCAAATGGCCCGGGCCGCCGGGATCCATTTGATTACAGCCACGCAGCGTCCATCTGTGGATGTCATCACCGGCACGATCAAGGCAAACTTCCCGACCCGTATCTCTTATATGGTGACCACAAAGATCGATTCTCGGACCATCCTTGGGGAGCAAGGCGCAGAGCAGCTTCTCGGCATGGGTGACCTGTTGTATCAGGCCGCTGGGGTCCGGTCCAAACGTTGCCACGGTCCGTTCGTGTCAGATGATGAGGTGCAGACCGTCGTCGATTGGCTGCGCGATAATGGCGGAGAGCCCGACTATAATCCTGAAGTCCTCGAAGAGCCGGAAGACGGCACAGGCAGCGCCATCATGGACGCCATGCTGGGCACGTCAACCGGCGATAAGGACGAGGACCTCTACGCGCAGGCTATGGCAATCGTCCTTCGCGACAAACGCGCGTCGACAAGCTATCTCCAGCGCCGCCTGAAGGTTGGTTATAACAAAGCGGCGACCTTGATTGAGCGCTTGGAAGAGGAAGGGGTGATTTCCGCGCCGAACCATGCCGGAAAACGCACAATCCTGCGACAAGGCGACCAAGAGTAACGCTGCGATATAGGCACTTTTACGAAGTGACGTGACGCGTCTGTTTCGCTCCTTTGGTTTCAAATAAACCAGAGGAGCTTTTTATGAGCCATACACCTCACGAACTTGCCGATGACTTTCCAGACGCCAAAGACCGTATAAGTGAATTGAAGCGGACGAGTGCGCACTTTGCCAAACTAGCAGATCGCTATCACGAGATTAATCGCACCATCCACCGAATGGAGGAGCGCATAGAACCTGTCGCAGATGTGACGGAACTCGCCCTGCGGCGCGAGCGGATCATGCTCAAAGACCAACTCTATGCTATGATGCAGCCAAGCGGATTCTCCCGCGCGAGCTGATTAGCATAGGCGTAGAGCGCGCCGGCGTTACACCCCATTGGCCTTCTTTGTCCGTTAGCGTCGGCGCGGCTGCGCCTCAAAACTAAAAGCCGCCACCAGTGCGCCAGCCGCCACGTTTCCCCCCGGACCCGCGGCGTCTTGGTTTCGGGAAAGACGTTCGACGCGACCGGCGCCCGCCCGAACCCCGTTTTGGCAGACCTACGGATCTACCAAGATCGCTGTGGCGGAAGACTTCCCATGCCACCTCTCCGAGGACTTCAGGGATGCCCAGCGAGGTGCTGCGCCGCGGTCCGCCAAACCCTGAATTTGTGCGAGGTTCTCGGCGTTTCACGTTGCGCTTCAGTCGGCGATACGCTTTGTCCGGGCTCGTTGCGCCATCGAGGACCGTTGTAATCGCTTGATCAATGGCCGCGGGTTGAAACAGTGCATAGGCGCTGTCCAATTGACCCTGCTTAAATTGGCGCCGTAGCGTTTCGAGCGCGGAGAGATCCCGCTTCAGATGCTGTGGAAGAGCTTTCACGTCTTCGGCTTCGATTTCGAGGCCGAGTTCTTCGCGTTTCAATTCCACCAGATCGCTGACCAGATCATCATCAACGGGCGTGTAAGTCTCCGCCGCCAACCTGCGCAAGGTCGGCACATCTAATCGTTGTAAGCCTTGGTTTAACAGCCGGCGCGCTTCTTGTGCAGGGCCTGCCTTTCCCGCCAAGGCTTCCGCATGCGCGTCGGCAAGTATGCCGTGCTGGGCTTCACCGTCTTCGATTTGAGTGTCGATCGCCTGCATGGAGTCAAACGCGGCGTCTGCCTCCAATCGAACGGTTTCGGCACCGCTGTCTTCCAAAGCTGATGCCTCTTTCGCCTCAAGCGCGCGCAAGGCTTGTTCGGCCTCTTCGGTTTGCGTTTCAGCGTGCTCTTCCAACCAGACCGGTAAACCGTTTAGCCGGGCGAAGTTTGCTCTCGCCTTGTCATACTTGCACAAATGCGCGACCCATCCGTCGAGCCAGCGAAAGACCGACATCGCCTTATAGTCTTGTGTGCGAAACCCACGCTCCCAAAGATAGGAAAAGAGCGGATCATCTCGATATGGCGCGCCCTTTGACTCAAGCTCCTCACGCGCCAGCAGTAACTTGTGCTCAGCGCGTTCTGCGACGGCTGCCGCTTCGTCGCTGGCATTGAGCAGTGTTAGATAGTCCGCATCGGTTTTGAGTTTGGCCTCTGTCTCCGCCACTAGAGTTTCATAGGACTCCAGTAGTGCCGCCCGGCGCTCACCCTGTCCTTCCCGCTCTCGCTCGAGCTTGGCGATGGCGTCAGATGCAGCGGCCAAACGCTTCGCTTCGGCCTCGACATAGGCATCGTGTTCGTCCAGCAAGCGCTTGGCGTCGCGGTGCATGCGATCCAGGTCCGCCGGGTCGCGCTCAGCAATTTCATCCATCCGGATGTCGGCGAGTTTCAAAAAGCGATCAATCTGTTCCTGACGGATCTCACCCTCGCGATGGTCGAGATCGTCGGCTGCGTCGATCGCTTTCGCCACTTTATCGCGGAGGCGTCCGACGGCGCGGTCAAACGTAGACAGGGCTTCACGGCCTGTGATGCGAAAACTCATCTCACCACTCCAGTATTGCCCCGCCCGTCGTCCCGACCGTAAAGTCTGGATCGATCGCACCGATCGGTTTCGACCCAATGACGGCGTTCTGGATGATCAGATCGTCTTGTTTGTCGGCAGCCACACGGTTGAAGTCGGCTTCATCGACTTCCTGACCCCAGCGGCTGGTGCGACGCGTCTGCGTATTTTCCTGATTGGTAACCAGGCGCTCGACCAATCGCCCGGCAGGATCGACGGCTTCCACAATCAGATAGTAGTTCGTGTTGCCCGGCACATTATCATTGAGGCGGATCACGCCGGATCTCGGTTCATCTGGTCCATAAACCACGCGGATTTCATACGAGGTGGAGAGCTCGTCTCGCAAATATTCCAAGGACTGAATGGCTTGCTTTGCGGCATCGGCATCTTCCGCCCGCAAAGCTGAGCGGGCGTCTTGGACAAAGGTTGCCGCGACATCGTTGGCGCGAGGTTGTGTGGCGAGCGACTCAACTTCACTTTGAAGTGCTGCAAGTCGGTCCGGTAGGGTTTCCGTGAGCTCAATCTGCGCCGCTTCTGCGCGCGCCGCTGCAGGTCCTGCAAATCCAAACTGATAAACCGTTCCCGCCAATCCCAAAGCCGCCAGCGCGCCAATTATGGGCGTGCCCCACGTCCCGCGCGACACATAGAGCTTTGCCAGGCGGACGGACAGAGATGGCTTTGGTGGGAGATAGGCGAAGCGCTGCTCTTTCAGCGCTTTGACGCCCTCTTCGATCACCGCATCCGGGACCTCAATGCCTTGCGCATGATAGATGTCTTTCAGCCGCTCGATCAGTTCCGTGCGGCGTCCAGCCTCATCAAGCTCACGCATCAGTGTTTTCTCGCGATGGCGCAACGTGTCGACCACGTCCATAGCGAGCAGGACTTCATCTAGAGGTTTTGTTTCCGCAGCGGCGTCGCTCACATTAGCTCCGTGGGATCAAAGCCAACGCGGCTCCATCATTGACCAGTTTGGTCAGTCGACGTTTGCCGTCCTCGACCGCGTCACGGATTTCTTGCGAGTTCTTTGTCGACAGATCGCGCATTTCGGCAATGATCACTTGCGTGCGCTCTTGATAGTTTACGACACTGTCGACCAGCATTTTCACCGAGGCCGCCGAAACGGTCGGGCCATAGCCGGCGCGGGTCGCAGCCTCTTGGATTTCACCGCCAATATCAGCCAGGACTTCGAGGCTCTTATTCACTCCGTCTTTCATCGCTTCGAGCGTTTGGGTGCTCTCGTGGAGACCATGCATGCCGGTAAAGCTCGCCGTGAGCGCGGTGAGCACGACTTCATTGGTCGAGAAGAAGCTGACAGACTGAGAGTAAACGCGTTCCTTCGCCGTCGTGATCTGCACCAGGCGCGCCATGATCACTTCCGATGTATTGTAGCCGATCGTGATATTGTCTGAGAGATCCTTGGCGATCTGATAGCGCTTTTCTTCTCCCTGAAGGGCTCGCAAGGCTTCATCCCGTTTAAGCTCGAGCTTGGCGCGCTCGGCGGGGTCTTCGCCAATGTACCCGGCGACCTTTGCAACCGCTTCATTGACCGAGGCGCGGGCGTCTTCCAGCTCATACGTCGCGAGGTCGAGAACATCTAACCCAAGCACTTCAGACTGTTTCAGAGCGCCCCTGAAATCGAGATAGGCTTCCAAGATGGTTTGCTCTCGATCAATCTGATTGGCGCTTTCGGTTTGGACCTCGAGGTACAAATCCTTGATCTTGCCAAACCGGCTCGCAATGTCGCCGCGGGTCATTTTCATCCAAACATTGGAGACCCGTTCCATCGTCGAAATCTTACCGTCCGAGTACTGATCAACAAGGCTGCGAGCATCATCGCGGATCGAGTTGAACGCCGACGTGATGCCCTCATAGCGTTCGCCAATGGTGACGCCAGAGATTTGCTCGCGCACAACATCATTGAACACGCTGGCCTGATCCAAGGTCCGAGCAATTGCCGCAACTTTATCGGGTTCAAGGTCTGAAATCTGCTCCAGCAAGGCGACGATAGGCGCAGACCCTGCGCTGCTATCCTCCTTGACCAAGCCAAGATCTCTGAGGCCTCCCATGGCCCGATCCAAATATTGTAGTGCCGTTGGGCTGCTCGTTTCGCTCATCTGCGTCTCCCGGTGTCCAGTCTTTAAGATTGGTATCGCAGAGCTGGATGCAAGGGCAAGCACCAACCGCGTGCTGGTTGCGCTTCTTTCAACATCGTAGTTATCTTTCAAAAAAAATAATGAGAGGAAATCGGGAATGACAGATCATGAGCACGATGTGCTTGTGATTGGGTCCGGCGCGGGTGGCGGAATGGCGGCCTACATGCTCACCCAATCAGGCGTGAAGGTTCATATGCTGGAAGCGGGCCGGGACTACGACCCGATTGCTGAAACCCCGATGTTCTCCGAAAACCGCGACGCACCACTTCTGGGCGCGGGCACACCAGACAAAGACTTTGGGTTTTATAACGCGACGGTTGATGGCGGCTGGGACATAGACGGTGAGCCTTACTCTACGGGTGATGATTCCGAGTTTCGATGGTGGCGGACGCGAATGCTCGGCGGGCGCACGAACCATTGGGCGCGCAATTCTTTCCGCATGGGCGCGTATGATTTCAAGCCGAAATCCCGCGATGGATTGGGGTTCGATTGGCCTATGACCTACGAGGAGTTGGCGCCGTGGTATGACCGCGTGGAAGCTCTGGTCGGGGTGTATGGCGCGAATTCCGGGCTCGCGAACCATCCGGACAGCGGGGACGGGGTTCTGCAGCCTCCGCCAAAGGCGCGCGTACCTGAACTGTTTGCAGCGGCAGCTGCTGCGGACATTGACATTCCGGTTGTCCCAGCGCGCCGGGCTGTCTTAACGCGCGACAAAGGGGATGGGCGGTCGCCATGCTTCTGGGCGACCGAGTGCGGTCGCGGCTGCAATATTGGGGCGGCTTTCCAGACGACCACGTCCTTATTGCCATGGGCCCGCTCTACCGGCCTGCTGACCATCACCACAAATGCAATGGTCTACGAAATCACCACGGGTGAAGATGGCAAAGCGAATGGGGCACGCTACATCGATAAAACAACCGGCGAGCACAAATTCATCGGGGCCCGCGCCGTGGTGCTGGCCGCGAGTGCGGCGGAAAGCGCTCGGATCCTGCTGAACTCCAACGCTCGGGAGTCCGGCGGGCTTGCGAACGCCTCCGGACAAGTTGGGCGTAATCTTATGGACACGGTCGGATCCGGGATCACCGGTCAAATCCCAGCGCTTGAAGACCGCCCGCGTTACAATGAAGATGGCGCCATGGGCATGCATGTCTATGTGCCGTTCTGGCTGTACGAAGAGCAGGCCGCGGGTCAGTTAGACTTCCCGCGGGGCTATCACCTCGAAGTCTATTCTCAGTTCGGGGCGCCTGGAATGGGCGCCGGCAGCGGTCTCGATGGCTATGGCCAGAGCACGCTGGAAAGCGCGCGTCGTTACTATGGAAGCTTTATCCATTTTGCTCAGCGCGGCGAAATGATTCCGAATGAAAACTGTTATGCCGAGATCGATTCTGAAACCCAGGATAAATTCGGCATTCCGGTTCTGAAATTCCACTACAAGCATTCGGAACACGAATATGCGCAGGTCGCGCACGCCCAACAGGCGTCAATCGAGCTGATTGAACGCATGGGGGGACGCGTGGCGGGTGAGGTGAAAGCACCAGAAGATGCGATCGCTGCAGGCGGTGTCATCATCCACGAAATCGGCACTGCGCGCATGGGCGCGAGCGCGTCAGACTCTGTCACCAACAGCTACGGACAGACTTGGGATGTCCCCAATTTGTTCATCCTAGATGGCGCGATTTTCGCGTCCAAGGCGCACAAGAACCCAACTCTGACCATTCTCACATTGGCCATGCGCGGCGCGGATCATCTGGTCAATGAAATGAAGCGAGGTGCTATATGAGCGCGCCTTACTTGCCGATAGCAGATCGTCGAACGACGCTGAAATGGCTGCTCGCCGGCATTGGCGTCACGCCAATACTGGCCGCTTGCGGGGCGCCAGACCCACAATCGACTCCGACACTTTTGCTCGGCGATCCCTTGCCGATCTCGGGACAGCCTTATGGGGCCGATCCCGACTTGATGGAGCCGCAAGTCACGTGGCAGCGGACCATGACACCTGCGCAGCTTCAGCTCGCCGCAGCGCTCACCGATATGCTGTTGCCCGCGATCGATGATGTCCCTTCGGGGCGGGATCTGGGGACGCCCGATTTCCTTGATGAGTGGGTGTCTTCGCCCTATGAGCAGACGCAGGATGATCGCACGCGCCTGTTCGCGATGTTTGAATGGCTCGAAGGTGAAGCTCGGACAGCGGGCGCGGCTTCGTTCGCAGTGGCGTCCAGCGCGCAACGTTCCAAAATTCTCGATCGCATCGCCTGGAAATCCAAGGTCACAGAAGATGTGCAGGCCCATGCCGATGCGTTTGATACGTTCCGCAACGTGTCTGTGTCGGCTTACTTTGCGTCGGAGCCAGGCAGCGCTTGGCTCGGCTATCGCGGCAACCGCCCCGCCATTGGCGATTACGCTGGACCGACACCAGAGGCGCTCGAACACTTGGACGCGCAATTGGCAATTCTGGGCCTGCAACGCCCAATGAGCTTGTAACTCGGGAAACAACCACATGGACCAGTTTAAGATCTCAGCGCTCGGTGTCTGTCTTGGCTTGAGCGCCTGCGTCACACCCATTGTCATCGCCGAGGCAGAAGATCCCTTGGTGCTGTTCGATGGCGAGTCTCTGGATGGCTGGCGGGTCACCGCTGAAAACCCAAACAGCTTTCGCGTCGAAGACGGGGCCATCATCGCTGAGGGGCCACGTGCCCATCTGTTCTACGATGGCGAACACGGCACCGACTTTTCTGATTTCGAGCTGAGCCTGAAAGTCAAAACCAAACCCGGTGCGAATTCAGGCGTTTATTTTCATACAGCCTATCAAGCTGAGGATTGGCCGGCTGTTGGACTGGAAGCCCAAGTCAATGCAACGCAATACGATTATCGTAAGACCGGCAGTGTCTACGCCATCGCCGATCTGCGCGTTTACGAGGATGCTGAAGAGGTGCCCGCGCTCGGTTTTGATTCCAACGCTTATGTCACCCGAGCTGCGGCGCCGCACGGCGATGACGAATGGTTCAACTATGTCATCCGGGTCGAAGACGGGACGGTCACCACGCGCGTAAACGGCGAACTCTTAGTTCGATGGAAGCAGCCCGAAGACTGGCCCGATGCCACGCGGCGTCTGTCGAGCGGGACATTTGGTCTGCAAGCGCACGATCCCGATAGCAAAGTGTATTACAAGGATATTGTGGTGACGCGCTTAGACTGAGCCGGGCTCATCCATCGCGCCACCGAAGTCTTGCCTTATGACGAGCATGATACCCCCGGGGCCGCGGAGGCGTAACGCGCAACCCACCTTTGCAAGTTTCGGGTGGCGCTTGAACGCAATCGGCGCTACCGGGCGGGCATGTCACCAGCGCTCCGCCTTGGATTTGTTTGTTGTCTTGGATGTTACACCATCTGGGGCGGCTTACCGCTCTACTTTCGGGCGCTTGATCATATCCGTCCCGAGGAGATGCTCGCACATCGCATAATCTGGAGTGTTCCGACCGGCTTGGTCCTGATCCTCATTGCCCGCAACTGGCAGCAACTGCGCGCCGCGCTGACCCGAAAATATGTGCTTTGGCTCTGTCTTTCAGCGCTGCTGATTGGCGTGAACTGGCTGATCTATATCTGGGCGGTTAGCCAGGAGCGGGTGATGGAGGCGAGCCTTGGCTACTATATCAACCCGCTGATCAACGTTCTGATTGGCGCGGTCTTCTTTTCGGAACGGCTGCGTCCGGCGCAATGGGCGTCGGTCGGTATCGCGACCGTTGGCGTGGCGGTCATGACCAGTGCTCTGGGATATCTTCCCTGGGTTGCTCTGGTGCTGTGTGTCACCTTCGCGCTTTACTCCGTCATTCGCAAACAAGTACAGGTCGATAGCCGTGCGGGCTTTGTCGTTGAAGCGGCGCTTCTCGCCCCCCTCGCGATGATATGGCTCGGATGGTTCGTCGGTCAGCCAGAGGGCCGTCTCATCGGCGATGGCGGATGGGATATTCCGCTTCTGCTCGCAGCAGGCCCAATCACGGCGACCCCGCTCATTCTCTTCGCGATCGCCGCCAAGCGCCTGCGCCTCTCCACCATGGGCATGATGCAGTATCTTGGGCCGACGCTACAATTCCTGATCTCCGTCTACATTTTCAAAGAACCGTTTGGTCTGACCCATGCGATTGCGTTTGGGTTCATCTGGACCGCGCTCGTTGTATTCACGGTCGACAGCCTCATGGGCGAGGCAAAAGCGCGGCGACTGGCGCGGGCGGCTGAATCTGTTCGGTAAAGAAAAACCCGGCTGAGACGCCGGGTTCAAGATAAGCATAGATGGAGAGATCGGAGAGCTTCCAAACTCCCCCTCAACTCAGCAATCCGCGTGCCAGTTTCTCGCATCAGGCGAGTCTCAATCCGAAACAGTGCCTAAAGACACCCATACAGTGCCTGGATCAGGCGCGTTGCGCGCGCGTCCGCTTGCAGGCTGTTGGATTGGCGGTTCATCACATAGGCTGCGCTCAAATGACGGTCCGGATCGCCGAGCGCCAAGGATCCACCCCATCCGGAATGACAAAGTGTGTCTGGGTTTGGTCCATACAGACCGATATTGTTTCGCATCACGCCGGATGCAAACTCAGTAATGTAAGGCAAGACCAGGTCCTGGCCTTTGACCCGGCTTTGAATGAGAGCATCAAAGGCGGCGTCTGAAATCACGCGCGTGCCATTCAGCAGGCCATTATGCGCGTAAATACCATAGAGTTGCGCAACCGCGGTCGCTGTCCCGATACCGTTGGCAGATGGAATTTCGATCTCACGCCACAGCGCTCCACCTCGATCCGGCGCAGACCATTTGGTGAGAAAAGCGGCGCGCGTGGCCTCATTGATCTCACCCAAATCTGGCAGCGCGCGCGGGCGCATGATCTCCGCAACACGATCGTGATCGGAGGCGGGCGTGCCAATCTGGAAATCGGTTTCGGCGGGGCCAGTTAGATCTTCGCGCAACACGGTGCCGAGCGAGCGGCCATCGATGCGCCGAACAATTTCACCGATCAGATAGCCCCAGGTCAGCGGGTGATAGCCATGTGTCGTGCCTGGTGTCCAAAGCGGGGTGAGCGGCGCGAGTGCGGCGGCGCAGCTCTCCGGATCGAGCCAAAGCGCGGGATCAATCGGCTCGACGAAACCCGGCAGCCCCGCCTGATGCGAAACCAGCTGCGCGATCGTGATGTCCGCTTTTCCGTTTGCGGCAAACTCAGGCCAGAGATCGGCAACTGGGGTCTCATAACCCGCCGGGATGGCATCGATCACATGTGCGAGCGTCAGCGCTGCAATAGGCTTGGTCGTCGAATAGACCGGGACGATGGTACGTTCATCCCACGCGCGGGTTTTCTGGCGATCAGCAAAACCGCCGCGTAGATCGACGATTAAATCGCCATCGAGATAGGCTGCGAACCCTGCGCCAAGCTCTATATCCTCCGCGAAATTCGCTTCGAATGCCTCCCGCACGAGCTCGAAGCCGGGGGCGGTAAAACCAGAGATTGGGGCGTCAGTCATCGTGTCTCTTTAGAGCGTTTTCGTCATGCGTGCACGGTCGAGATGTTCGCCATTCACTTCAACAGTTTCATGCTGGTCCAAGTCGAAGCCCATCGCCGCAAAAGCAGGTTGGGCCATAAGGCTCGCATGGGTCGAGAGCTCGGTTTCTCCTGCTGCCCGAGCCCGAGCCAGCACGTCCTCAAACAGTTTTCGGAAGAGGCCTGAGCCCTGGGCGTTGGGTCGGATGTAGGCAAAATCGATATAGCCGCCGGGTTCGATGGACATGAAGCCGAGGGCTAGATCGCCGCGTTCCGCAAGGATCACCGTTTTTTCGCTCAGCCGTTCCGCCCAAGCCGATCCGTGTCGCGGCTGAGGCGCCCAAGCCTTTGATTGCGCCTCTGTATAGCGTGTCGGACCGTTATGGATCGCGTCGAACATCACCTCGCCGAGTGTGTCATAGTCGCTTCGCTCGGCGGCTCTGAGGGTGATCGCATCCATGATTGACCCCGGGCGAGTGTTGATTTCGGGCGCGCGAAGAGGCACTCGTGTCGCGAACTTTCTTATCCGTCAAGGAGTTGCCATGTCCGGACCCGCTCATCGCCCTCGCAGATCCTGCCTTTACATGCCGGGCGCCAATCATCGGGCCCTGGAAAAGGCGAAATCTCTGCCCGCAGATGTCGTGATTTTCGATCTTGAGGACGCGGTTGCACCAGAGGCGAAGCTCGAGGCCCGAGAGACCGTCTGCGCCGCGGTCATATCGGGCGGCTATGGCGCGCGCGAAGTGGTGATCCGGATCAATGGGCTCGATACCGAATGGGGGTTGGACGACCTAAAAGCTGCTGTCGAGGCCGGACCCGACGCGATCCTTGCCCCGAAAGTGATTGATGGCGGCGATATTGATCGCTTGAACGATGCCATGAGCCGCTCTGGCGCACCCGACTCAATGGGCCTTTGGGTGATGATCGAGATGCCCAAAGCCATCCTTAACATCCAAGATATTGCCGAAGCGGTGGGCCGCACGCGTCTGACGGCGTTTGTCATGGGCACCAATGATCTCGCCAAAGAGCTGCGTGCGGTAAACGATCCCCCTGTCCGCACGGCGTTCCAAACCTCGTTGGGTCTCTCTGTTGCGGCGGCAAGAGCTTATGATCTGCTCGCGATAGATGGCGTCTTTAACGGCATTGGTGACGAAGCGGGCTTGCGGGCCGAAAGCGAGCAAGGGCGGCTCTTGGGCTTTGATGGCAAAACCCTAATCCATCCCTCCCAGCTTGAAACGGCCAATCAGGTCTTTGCGCCGGCTCCGGCCGATGTAGAGCAAGCCCAAGCGGTGATCGAGGCGTTCGCAGACCCGGCCAATGCAGGCAAAGGCGTCCTGAAAGTGAACGGCAAGATGACCGAGCTGTTGCATCTGGAAGAAGCAGAGCGCACCGTTGCCGTGGCTGAAGCCATCGCGTCGATGGAGGGTTAGGCGCGCTCACCCTTGAGTCCGTCGACCCCAGCGTAGGCTGGGGTCCATAGAAAATGGTCCGCCGGATCGAGCTGTCCATGGATGCCTGCCTGCGCAGGCATTTGCGGTTTAAGGCTCACGCAACCATGAACCTCGCGCGACGTCCGCGTTGCGGTCGCTGGCACACACCCTATGACAGTTGGAAAACCAGCGTGCAAAGTCACGCGCGACACGCGATGGGAGATATCTATGATCGATCTATACACTTGGACCACTCCGAACGGGCGGAAGATTTCGATCGCGCTCGAAGAGATGGGCGTCGCTTACACTGTACACCCGATCAATATCGGAAAAGATGAGCAGTTCTCGCCTGAGTTTCTGGCGATGAGTCCAAACAATAAAATCCCGGCCATTTATGATCGGGAGCATGATGTGAGCGTCTTTGAATCGGGGGCCATCCTAATCCACCTGGCCGAAAAGACGGGACAATTTCTGCCGAAAGATCCAGCCGGTCGCGCGAAAGTGCTGGAATGGCTCAATTGGCAAGTGGGCGGGTTCGGTCCCATGCTCGGCCAGCTCAACCACTTTATGAACCGCACAGACGAAAAAATGCCACTCGCCATTCAACGCTTCTTCGAGGAGTCAGTCCGGCTCTACAAAGTCCTGGATCAGCAACTTGCGGGCAAAGACTATGTGGCCGGCGACTACTCGATTGCTGACATGGCGATCTATCCCTGGTCAATCTTGGCTCTTGGGCCGATCCAGGGTGGCAGCGGTGAATCCTTCGCCAATGTCGCGGCATGGCACGAACGCGTGGCGGCGCGACCAGCAGTCCAAACTGGCATGAACATCCCGCCGTCAAGTTAAGCGCACGACCCAGAGGCCGGAAGCTAAAAAGACCGCCTCCATCCATCATTCCATAGGAGAATCCAGACATGTCCGTTTTTGAAAACGTGGTGATCTGTGAACCTTTGCGGACGCCCGTCGGCGGCTTTGGAGGGGCGTTCAAAAACCTGCCCGTGCATGAGCTTGCGACGCAACTGGTTACGACGCTGCTGGACCGGACACAGCTTCCAGGCGAGGACGTGGGCGACGTTATCTTCGCCAATTGTTATCCGACCATGGATGCGCCAGCGATCGGACGCGTCGTGGCTCTCGACGCTGGATTGCCCGTCACGGCGGGTGGCATCCAGCTTGATCGAAGATGCGGGTCCGGGCTTCAGGCGGTTATTTATGGTGCGATGACTGTGGCAACGGGCGGGGCCGATATTGTCATCGCGGGCGGGGCTGAATCGATGAGTCGTGCCCCACATTATTCGACCGAAATTCGTTGGGGCGTCAAAGGACCAAATATCCGATTGGAAGACGGGCTTACACGTGGACGCGTGACCGCGGGCGGCGTGAATTATCCGGTTCCAGGTGGCATGATTGAGACGGCTGAGAACCTGCGCAAAGACTACAATATCTCGAGAGACGCGCAGGATGAATTGGCCGCGCGCTCACAAGCCCGGGCGGCAGCGGCGATGGAAAGCGGTGTGTTTGCGCAAGAGATTGTGCCGATCACTGTGAAAGGACGCAAAGCCGATACGATCGTCGACACGGATGAGCATCCGCGCCCCGGAACAACGGTGGACAAACTCTCGACGCTGCGGGCCATCATGAGTCAAAGCGACCCGGATGCGACCGTGACGGCGGGCAATGCGTCGGGTCAGAATGATGGTGCGGCGGCGTGTATCATCGCAACGCGTGAGGCCGCTGACAAATATGGCCTCAAACCCATGGGCCGCATGGTGAGTTGGGCTCTCGCCGGTGTGCCGCCCAAGACCATGGGGATCGGGCCTGTCCCGTCGAGCCAGAAAGCGCTCGCGCAGGCGGGCCTTACCTTGGCTGACATGGATCTTATCGAGCTCAATGAAGCCTTTGCCGCTCAAGTTTTGGCCTGTACGCAAGAAATGGGTTTGAAGGGCGGTGATTTCGAGCGGATCAATGTGCATGGTTCGGGGATTTCGCTCGGCCATCCCGTGGGTGCGACAGGCACCCGTATTTTGACAACCTTGCTACGCGAGATGGATCGTCGGGAAGCGCGCTACGGGCTTGAGACCATGTGCATTGGTGGCGGCCAGGGGCTCGCGGCGGTTTTTGAGCGCGTGCACTAAGGCATTCTGTCTTTTTGGCTGTGCGCGTACCAAACCCAAAAACTGAGAATGATCGCTGAGGACGAGACCAGGGTCATCAGTGTTCCGGGAATGAAATGGACATAGCCTGGAATATCGACAAACACGAAGTATCCAAAATCGAGTAAGCCTCCAATCATCGCAGTGACCCAAATCGCTGTTGTGTTGCCGCGCCAGATAAAAATCGAGCCCGCAACCGTGACAAAACCACCCCACAATAAGTTCCAGCCATGTTGGTTCAAAACGCCGCCGACGGCAGGATGGTATTCCGCCTGTAAGTCTTCTGCCGGGACTGCATCTGCGATGGCTTGAAACCCGCCGGATGCATCTGCGGGAATGATGATAAATCCAGCCAGCATGTGAACGAGGCCCCAGATCACCCATAAGATCGCGGCAACTTTGAGAAGACTGAGCTGAGTATTTGACATGAAACGCTTCCTTGGCAGACATTCACCCGGCCCGCGCCCCCGCGCTGGCAGAATGAGTGGATAACATATAGTTGACTGAGTCAACTAATGGATTTTGGATTGAACGACGAAGCTGCCCTTGCCTTGCAAATCGATCGCTTGATGCGTCGATTTCATTCTGACTTGCATCCGCGGGCGTTGCGCGTCGATCGCGAGAAAGTCGGACCGATCGGCGGGATGATCCTCTACGTGATATCGGAGAGCGACCCCATCACCGCGCAGGAAATCAGCGCGACGCTCGGTCGAGATAAATCTCAGATCTCTCGAATTGTGAGTTTGCTGATCCAAAAGGGGCTGGTCGAAAAGACCGCTGCGGCGGGCGACGCGCGCAGTTCTGAGTTGCGATTGTCTCAGAAGGGTGCGCTTCAGCTCGCGGCCTTCAATGGCGCCATGGTCGAGACAACGAAAACCCTACTCGCGCACCTCGACAGCGCTGAGATCGATCAGTTCTCTGAACTGTTGTCGAAGATTTTGGAACAATCGCGGTCAGACTGATCTGAGATCCCGCGGGTTTGACTAATCATCCCGGAACCGGTTGGTGATCGGATAACGCCGGTCGCGGCCGAAATTCTTCGATCCGACTTTGACCCCGGGCGGGGCCTGGCGGCGCTTATACTCAGCGATGTAGAGCAAGTGCTCGATGCGACGCACCGTGGCTTCGTCATGGCCGCGGGCGAGGATGTCTTCGACGTCCTCTTCCGCGTCGACAAGGCCGCGCAGAATATCGTCGAGCGCGTCATAAGGCGGCAGCGAGTCTTCGTCTTTTTGATCTTCGCGCAGCTCCGCGCTGGGCGGTTTGGTGATGATGCGGTCTGGGATGACCTCTCCGCCCGGTCCCAAGGCGCCAAGCGGCACGCCGGTATTGCGCCAGCGTGAGAGGGCGAAGACCTCGGTTTTGTAGAAGTCCTTCAGGGCGTTGTAGCCGCCGCACATGTCACCATAGAGGGTCGCATAGCCAACCGCCATTTCGGACTTATTGCCTGTCGTCACGACCATATGCCCGAACTTGTTAGAGAGCGCCATCAAGGTGAGGCCGCGCAGGCGGGACTGGATATTCTCTTCGGTCGTGTCGGGCTGGGTTTCGGCAAAGGCTGCGCCAAGCATCTCATCGAGGGCACCGACGCCGGGGGCAATATTGATCGTGTCATAGCGCACGCCGAGCGCTTCAGCACAGGCTTTGGCGTCTTCCAAGCTTTCGGAGCTCGTATATTTGCTCGGCATCATCACGCACCACACCCGATCGGGCCCAAGCGCATCGACGGCCATGGCCGCCGTCAGCGCGCTATCAATGCCGCCTGATAGGCCGAGAACGACGCCCGGAAAGCGATTTTTGTTCACATAGTCGCCAAGTGCCAGGGTGGCCGCGCGGTATTCCGCTTCCCAGTCTGTGGTGAGGCTCGCGGGATCGCCGTGCGGAACGAAGCGGTGGCTCTCGCCATCATAGGTGACCATGGCGGTCCCCGTGACGAAATCGCCAAGCAATTGGTGTTCGGTCCCATCATGGTCGACCGTATAAGACGCGCCGTCAAAGACCAGCTCGTCCTGGCCGCCGACTTGATTTGCAAACAAATAGGGCACGCCAGTCTTGGCCCAGGCCGAAAAGGTCGTGTGCCGCTCAACGTTCACCGTACGCCGCCAAGGCGAGGCGTTCGGGACCAGCAGGACTTCTGCCCCCGCCTGATGCAGCGCCGCGGGGACCCGCGCGTACCAAATATCTTCACAAATCGCGATACCGACTTTGATCCCGTTCATGTCGACCAGGACATGATCACCTTCACCCGCATTGAAGATCCGTTTCTCGTCGAAGACTCCATAATTTGGCAGCTCACGCTTGTCATAGCGCAACCGGATCTCGCCCTGTTCGAGGAGGAGGACGGAATTGTAGAGCTTGTCCTCGGTCGCCCAAGGCGATCCGATCAGCATCGAAGGTCCGTCCTTGGTCAGTGCTTTGAGGTCTTCGATCGCTGCCATAGAATGTTCCACAGCGGCCGGTTTCAGCACCAAGTCTTCGGCTGGATAACCGAGAATGAAGAGCTCAGAGAGGACCAGCAGGTCGGCGCCTTTCGCCTTGGCTTCGGCATGGGCCGTCTCGGCTAGCGCTTTGTTTCCTTTGATGTCCCCCACCACAGGATTGAGCTGAGCCACGAGCATTTTGAGGGTCTGCGTCATGGCTCTCAGGTAGGAAGTTTTTGCCGCCCTGACAATCGCTTCCCCGCCGCAGCTTGCGCGGCGACAGGTTTGACAGGCGGCTCCGGGCTGGCACACTCGAAAGAAATACGGGAGGTCTTATAATGGCAGACCATGATTTGGTGATCCGCGGCGGCTTTGTGGTCGACGGATCCGGGACGCCTGGGCGCGACGCCGATATCGCCATCCGCGCCGGCAAGATCGTCCACGTGGGCGAGGTCTCTGGCACTGGCGCAGACGAGATCGATGCCAAAGGCAAACTCGTCGCCCCGGGCTTTGTCGACATTCACACCCATTATGATGGCCAAGTGACCTGGGGCAATGCGCTCTCGCCCTCATCCAATCACGGCGTCACGACGGCCATCATGGGCAACTGCGGCGTTGGCTTTGCGCCGGTGCGCGATCATGATCATGATCGGCTGATCCGGTTGATGGAAGGCGTGGAGGACATCCCGTTCCCGGTGCTGGCCGAAGGCTTGCCGTGGAATTGGGAGAGTTTCCCGGATTATCTCGACAGCCTCCAGGCGCGCGAATTTGACATCGACTTTGGCGCGCAGCTGCCACATGCCGCGCTGCGGGTTTATGTCATGGGCGATCGCGGGGCCAATCGCGAGGACGCGACGGACGATGATATCGCCGCCATGGCAGCGCTTGCAAAGTCTTCTGTCGAAGCGGGCGCTTTGGGCTTTTCAACCTCACGCACTCTCAATCACCGCACGTCGGATGGTCAACCGACCCCAACGCTGACGGCGTCTGAGAAGGAACTGACCGGAATCGCCATGGCGCTGGGCGAAGCGGGCAAAGGGGTCCTGCAATTCGTCTCAGACTTTGATGACCCGCAAAAGGAGGCGGCCATGCTGCGGCGGATTGTTGAACGTTCAGGACGGCCCCTGTCTGTGTCGCTCGCGCAGGCCGATGTGTCGCCAGAGGGCTGGAAACACTTGCTCAGCGAAATTGAAAGCGCGTCCGAGGCCGGGCTTGAAATGCGTGCCCAGGTTGGACCGCGACCGGTCGGATTGCTCTTGGGCCTAGAGCTGACGCTGAACCCGTTCTCCGGTCACCCGGTCTATCAGACGATTGCGAGCGAGCCGTTTGAAGCGCGCTATAAAGCCCTTAAGGACCCGGCGTTCCGGGAACGTCTCTTAAATGACGAGCCCGATGCGGAAAACCCGTTCGTACGGTCGATCTTGCGCAGTTTCGGCAAAATGTTCGTGCTTGGCGACCCGCCAGATTATGAGCCCACCGCAGACAAGACCGTCGCGGCGATCGCCGCAGCGCGGGGTACGAGCCCGGAAGCGGTCGCACTTGATTTGATGATGGAAGGCGGCGGCAAAGGCATGTTGTACCTGCCTTTCTTGAACTATGCGCAAGGCAGCTTGGATCCGGTCAAGACCATGCTGGAGAGCCCGGCCAGTTTGCCAGGGCTTTCAGATGGCGGCGCCCATGTGGGTATGATCTGCGACGGCTCCTTCCCGACCACGCTGCTCACCCATTGGGCGCGCGATCGATCGCGGGGGGAGACCATCCCGCTTGAGTTCCTGATCCAGCGTCAGTGCCGGGATACGGCGGCTTGGGTGGGCTTGAAAGACCGCGGCGTTCTGGCACCGGGCTATCGCGCCGACTTGAACGTGATCGACTTTGACAATCTCACCTTGCATGCGCCGTACATCACGCATGATTTGCCGGCCGGCGGTCGCCGTCTGATGCAGAAGGCCGATGGTTATGAAGCGACTGTGGTGGCGGGGCAGATGATCCAACGCTATGGCGAAGCGACCGGTGCGAAGCCCGGGCGTTTGGTGCGCGGGGCCAAGGCCGCTTAGTTCATCTAACAGCCCTCATCCTGAGCGAAGTCGAAGGATATGGTTCTTATCTGCAACGCCCTCGTCCTTCGACTTCGCTCAGGATGAGGGCTGTTTTCGCGACTATTCAGCTTGTTCCAGCGCCTCGCGGCGTTTCTCAGCGGCGGTTTTCTTGACGCTTTCAGAGCGCAATTGCCCGCAAGCGGCGAAGATATCGCGGCCGCGCGGTGTTCGGATGGGGCTGGCAAAACCGGCCCGGTTCACGACCGCAGCAAAGGCCTCAATTGCCTCCCAGTCGGAGCATTCATAGGGGCTGCCGGGCCATGGATTGAACGGAATGAGATTGATCTTGGCCGGAACCCCGCGCAGCAATTTGACCAGATCGCGGGCTTCGGCGAGGCTATCATTCACGCCTTTCAGCATGACATATTCAAAGGTGACCCGCTTCGAATTGCCAAGATCCGGATAGGCGCGGATCGCCTCGAATAGGGTCTTCAGGTCGTATTTGCGATTGATCGGCACGATCTCATCGCGCAAATCATCGCGGACCGCATGTAAGGAGATGGCAAGCATCGCGCCCGTCCGTTCTCCGAGCTCTGGAATCTTTGGCGCCACGCCCGCGGTCGAGACCGTGATCCGGCGGCGACCAATCGCAATGCCGTCGCCATCGCTGATCGTATCAATGGCTTCAGCCACATTCTCGAGATTATAAAGCGGCTCGCCCATGCCCATGAAGACAATATTGGTCAGGCGCCGGTTTTCCATACTGCTCGGCCACTCATTGATGGCATCGCGAGCAATCATGACTTGGCTGACAATTTCCTGCGCCGTGAGATTGCGCACAAGCTTTTGTGTGCCGGTATGGCAAAAGGTGCAGTTCAGCGTGCACCCAACTTGGCTCGAGACGCACAGCGCGCCGGACTTGCTGACGTCGGGAATGAAAACGCTCTCGCCCTCAACGCCAGACTGGAAGCGAACAAGCCACTTTTGCGTGCCATCCACCGAGACTTGATGATCTGATATTTCCGGGCGATCGAGAGAATAGGTTTGCGATAGCCGTTCACGCAGCTCTTTGGCGACATCGGTCATCGCCATGAAATCCTGGCAGCCCATATGGTGGGCCCAGCGCCGGATCTGTTTGGCGCGCATGCCAGCCTTCTTGGGGGGTACGCCGAGGAATTCCATCTCCGCCTTCAAGGCAGGTAAAGACAGGCCCGCCAGCGACTTCGGAGTCACGGTGGGGTCAATACGTTTTGAAAGGTCGAGCTCTACTTTCATGCCGCGCCTATACCAGAGCCTGAAATGAAATGCACCCACCAGCGTTCAGCCAGCGGGTGCGGAAAGCTCAAGGTCGGATTGGCTTAGCTGAACACACCGACATCGTGCCCGCCTTTGGGGTCTGGCCCATATTGGTTCGGTCCAACTTTTCCGGGCATGGCGAACCAGATATAGAGCCCGATCGTTGCGAGAATTCCAACGATTGGGATCAGGCCCAGTAAGACGAACACCAGCAGAAGCCATCCGGTTTGGCCGAGGTCGTGAAATCGACGAACGGACAGCGCGATGCCTGGAATCAGGACGGCGAGACCGAACAGAAACATGATTCCAGACAGCAAAAGCCCAATTGCATTCAAGCCGGTGCCATATGCCCCTCCAATAAGGCCGATAAGAGCGCCCCAAACGGCGCCAATAATTACACTCGCTAAAATCACCCACCAGAATTCTGAGCGCCGCGAACGCCCCTGAAAATCGGCGTATCTTGCGATGAAAGATTGAATGGCTTCGGTCATTGTCATTTTATGCACTCCTTTACGCACCCCACGTGCAGGCTGTGCATGACGCGCTAATTACCGAACGAGGTCAACTCTTTCCGTATTTGGTCATATTTGGGACGACGTGCGGACGCTTAAGCGACTGCTGAATCGACGGGCTTGGTTTGCTTTTCGAATGCCCCGCGCATTTCGCGCGATGGTTTGATCATATTTGAAGCGCCCTCGGCCGTCTCTGAACGCGACAAGAACAGATAAGCTCCCGGCAACAACTGCGCCGTCATCGTTTTGATCGCTTCACGCTGCGCCGTCTTTGCCAAACCTGACAAGACGTGGCTGCAAAGGATGACATCAAAGGCCCCAAGGTCTTGGGCCGGGTGGAGGAGGTTGTGGCGTCGGAACGATACGGAGGTCCGCAAATCGTCATTGATCGACCAATCGCCAGTATTGTGGCGCGAAAAGTTCGTCATCAGGCGATGTATCGACAGGCCTTTCTGGACATCGAAATGACCATAAGTCCCTCGCTCGGCGATATCGATGCAGTCGCCCGAAATATCGCTTCCAACGATCTCAATCTCTGCACGGCTGAGCGGTGAGCCAACCTGCTCCTTGAGGCGCATGGCGAGCGACCAGGCCTCTTGACCGGTTGAAATGCCCGCGCACCAGATGCGCAAGCGTCCTGATTTCGAAAGTGTCAGGCGCTGGGGCAGAGCATGACTGACGATCTGCTCGATCACGTCCTTCTCACGAAAGAACTGAGTGCGTTTCCCCGTGAGCGCCGCAGCAACCTCCAGTTCGAAGCGCTGATTGGGACGGGCTTTCAGGCAGTGGACCAGATCATCCAGCGTCGCGAAGCTTTCACGCCGTGAGATGCTGCTCAGGCGCGCTTCCATCAAATAGGCTTTCGAGGGTGCAAAGTGCTGACCGCTGATGCGGAGGGCGAGATCGGCAAGCTCGTTAAAAGTACTGTCCTGCATCGTCTGATGAGCCCTTAGAAACGGTCAAAGGTTACCAAAAAAGGCAAATTCATTAAGAAATCGCTTCAGACCAAACCGACTTCTGAGAATTTGCTCTCAACGATTTCGGCGTCAAACGGCTTCATAATATACTCATTAGCGCCGGCGCGGATTGCCTCGCTGATATGCTCAGAGTCGTTTTCATTGGTGCAGAACACCACGACCGGATCTTTGCCGTGGTCTTCGCGGCGCAAAGCGCGCAGAAAGTCCAGGCCATTCATAACCGGCATGTTCCAATCGAGCAGGATCGCGTCAGGCATTTCCTTGCGACACATTTCGAGCGCTTCGGCGCCATGCGCGGCTTCGGAGATGGAAAAGGACAGGTCCTTGATGATGCGTCCGGCGACGGTCCGCACCACTCTTGAATCATCAACAATCAAGCAGTGTTTCATTCTTTGCCCGCCTAAGTTGCGTACTTAAGCAATATGGGTACGATTGTGTTAACAGATGGTTAGCCTTCTGCGCGCAGACCGCTTGCAATGAAGGTGATTTGCTCGTCTGCCGCTGTAGCTGAGAGATCGCCCCCGAGATCGTTCGCCACCATTTTCGCAAACAGAGGTTGAATGGTGCGCGCCGACCACCCTTCTTCCGGTGTGTTTCCAGTGAGCGCAGCTTCAGTAAATTCAGACAATCGCGCTTTCGGCCCTTTGGCTTCAGCGGTCAGGCGCAGACCGGCCTGATCATTGTTCACCCGGAGCGATACGACCCCACCTCGCGGCACCGCGGCGGTGGCCATAATCACGAGGTTCATCAGCACGCGCGCATGACCGCAGCTAAAATGGTCTGTGTCAATGTCCCACTCGACGCTTGGTTTGTGGCTTTTCATGAAGCCATCAACGATTTGCTGAACCTCGTGCCGGTCAGCGGCCGTGTCTGACAGACCGGCTGAGCCAAAGGCATAACGAAGCAGTTGAATGCGCGCGCCGGCCGACTCTGCACCATTATGCAAAAGCTGCTCGGCCTGAGCTTTCATGTCTGCGTCTCCTGGCTCCTCGAGAAGTTCGAGCGCAGAGTTGACCGACGCCACCGGCGAAATCAGATCGTGACAAATGCGAGATGCAATGAATGCCGCGAGTCGAGAAGGTTCAAGCATATCTCAGCCCCAATTAGTCAATTGCGTTCTGTCTAACCGATTCGCGGGGTTATGACGTGTTTAATCGTTCAGGTCTTCTGGCCGATCAATGTCGTCAAACCCGTCTCTGGCGCTTTTGAAGGTGAGGTAGAAGAGGCCGCCGGCCAATAAGACGCTGACGACGCAGCCTAATCCGTAGGCGATCCATCCATGCAGGGTCATGTGGACCCCCAGCTCGGCCCACATGCTCAGCACGCCCCAGGCGGTCAGCGCTAGCCCAAGTGCTGCAAGCACGCTCAACAGAAGTGTCATTCTCATGCCGCCGGTTTAGACGTTGCATTGCGGAAGTCTATAGCTGGGTGATATTCGCCGCATCACGCGCGCGGTTCGACTTATGACGGAATTGAAATACTATTGAACTCCGAGAGATCTTGCCAGCTTCAGGAACTGGTTATTAAGTCTTTAACGGCACAATTCTTGAAAGAGATTCGGCCAAGCGTTTTTTGAGAGCAGCGCCGCGGAGCCAGCTGCCAGGAGTCATTCATAATCATGAAACCGATGACAGCCGGTACTCGTAGTCTTATTGTCCTTGGCGCGCTCGCGCTGATGTCAGCCTTTCTCGTATTGATGGTCGAATTCAAACCGGAAACGACCACACCCCTGCCTGTGGCCGAAGCAACGCCGGTGGCGACGCTCGCCTCTCTGCCCATCGCGCCGGAAGCGTTTGGTTTGGCAGCCCCTCTGGAAACGAAAGTCGCCACGTTGAAACGCCGCGAAACGCTGTCGGATTTGATCAAGCGCTTGGACCTGCCAAACAATGATGGACATCGCGCGCTCTATAGTTTGACCAGTTCAGAGCTGCTTGACGCGCGCCGTGTGCGTCCCGGGCTCGAACTGAAGGCGCACGTCTCAGACGGCGCATTGAACGCTTTAAGTCTACAGCTGGAAGAAGGGCGTCGCCTTTTGGCTAAGCGCACTCATACGGATGAGTTTCGCGCAATTGCGATGGACTCAGTGTTGATCCCAAGCCCGCGCGTGGTGAGAGGGACAATTGAAACGAGCCTGTACCAGGATGCCCAAGCCCTTGGGGCGGAAGACCAGCAGGTCGTCGATTTCGCACAAGTCTTTGCATATGATCTCGACTTTCAACGCGAAGTGCACCCCGGTGACACGTTCGAATTGGTGTTCAACGTCCTAACGGATGAGCGCGGAAACGTGATCCGACGCGGCGAGGTGGTCTACGCTGCTCTGCATGGAAAAGCGGTCGACAAGGCGTTCTACCGGTTCACGACGCCAGATGAGGATGTCACGGATTATTTCCAGGCGAATGGCGAGAGCTCGACAAAGTTCCTCATGAAAACCCCGATCAATGGCGCGCGGATTTCCTCGCGCTTTGGACCGCGTCGGCACCCGATCAGCGGCTTTACCCGTTTGCATAAGGGCACGGATTTCGCGGCGCCGACCGGCACACCAATCTATGCTGCCGGGCACGGTGTGGTTGAACGCGCCAGTCGTTACGGGGGGTACGGCCACTATGTTCGGATCCGTCACGCTAATGGCTACAAAACGGCTTATGCCCACATGTCGCGCTACGGGCGGGGTGTCCGGGGCGGCACTCGCGTGCGCCAAGGTCAGGTGATCGGCTATGTGGGGTCAACCGGCGCTTCAACCGGCCCGCACTTGCACTATGAAGTTTATCGGAATGGCAAAGCGCTCGACGTAATGCGTTTGAAGCTGCCGACAGGGCGTAAACTCGCCATGGACCCCAAGATCTACACTGAATTTGAAGTTGAGCGCGATCGGATCGATGCCATTCGCGAGGCAGAGCCAGAACTGCCTGCGCGGTTGATTACCGCATCGGTCGTTCCTCCCGCGCCATAGGCTGCAGCGACACCTCATTTTAGACTGTTTGTCGGGGTCTCGCCGGGAGGTCGGCGTGATAAGGCAGCCGCATGTCGCAGCTGCCTTATCCCAGTGTTTCAAGCGAATGAAGCAGGTCTTAATTTAAAGCCGCTGCGCCTTTGGCGAAGTCATTTGGCACGCCATTGATCGTGAGACTGTCGGCTTCAGCATCAACCTCGATGGTCTCGCCATCATGAATCCGGCCTTCCAGCAGCAACCGCGCGAGCGGGTCCTGCAGCTCTTTCTGGATCACGCGTTTCAACGGGCGCGCACCGTAGACGGGGTCATAACCGCGTTCCGCGAGCCATTCCCGCGCCGCATCGGTGAGCGCGACCGACATTTTCCGATCCTTCAACAACCCTCCAAGACGCATGATCTGGATGTCAACAATGTGGTCAATCTCGCCGCGTCCAAGACGCTTGAAAAACACCGTTTCATCGATCCGGTTGATGAATTCAGGCCGGAAATGAGCTCGAATCGCGGTCGAGACGGCATCGCGTTGCGCCAGGCTCAATTCACCCTCATCGCCGTTTGCGATCGCGTCTGCGCCAAGATTCGACGTCATGATAATCACGGTGTTTTTGAAGTCGACTGTCCGGCCCTGGCCATCTGTCAGGCGGCCATCATCAAGGACTTGAAGCAAGGTATTGAAGAGGTCCGGATGCGCTTTTTCGACTTCATCGAACAAAACGACTTGATAGGGGCGTCGGCGGACAGACTCCGTCAGCACACCGCCTTCATCATAGCCGACATATCCGGGCGGCGCACCGATCAGTCGGGCGACGGAGTGCTTTTCCTGAAACTCTGACATGTCGAGACGCAGGACGGCGCTGTCATCATCAAAGAGAAACTCGGCGAGAGCTTTGGTCAGCTCGGTTTTCCCGACCCCGGTGGGGCCGACAAACAAGAAGGAGCCGATTGGGCGATTGGGATCCTGCAATCCCGCACGTGCCCGGCGGACCGCATTGGAAACCGCCTGCAAGGCATCTTCCTGGCCAACCACGCGCGCTCGCAAGGCATCTTCCATGCGCAACAGTTTCTCGCGCTCGCCTTCCAGCATTTTGTCGACCGGAATGCCGGTCCATTTCGAAACGACCGCGGCGATATGGTCGGGCCGAACGACTTCTGAAACCAAGCCATCCTCTTGATCGGCATCATCGCTGCCTTCGACATCCGATATGCGTTTCTCAAGCGCCGGAATGGTTGAAAATTTGAGTTCCGATGCGGTCTGCAAGTCGCCCACACGTTGCGCTTCTGCCATTTCAGAATAAGCGCGATCGAGTTCGTCCTTGGCCGACGCCGCGCCTTTCAGCTTATCTTTCTCCGCCGCCCACGCGGTGGTCAGCTCGTCGGATTTTGTTTGCAGCTCGCCAATCTCGCCCTCAATCGTCTGCAGACGATCCTTGGAGGCAGAGTCTTTTTCTTTTTTCAGCGCTTCTGCCTCAATTCGCAGCTGTAGGAGCCGCCGATCAATTTCGTCCAACTCCTCAGGTTTGGAATCCACCTGCATGCGCAGGCGCGACGCAGCCTCGTCCATCAAATCAATGGCTTTGTCTGGCAAGAAGCGGTCAGTGATGTAGCGGTTCGACAAGGTGGCAGATGACACGATGGCCGCATCGGACACGCGCACGCCGTGGTGGGCCTCATATCGCCCCTTAAGGCCGCGCAGGATCGAAATTGTGTCCTCGACCGTGGGTTCATCTACATAAACTGCCATGAACCGACGGGCCAATGCGGCGTCGCCTTCGACATATTTGCGATACTCATCCAGCGTGGTGGCGCCCAAACAGTGTAGCTCGCCGCGCGCCAGCGCGGGCTTGATCAGGTTAGAAGCGTCCATTGCACCGTCTGTCTTCCCCGCCCCGACGAGTGTGTGCATCTCATCGATGAAGAGCACGATGCCCCCTTCGGCTTGCTCAACCTCCTTCAAGACGGCTTTCAGGCGTTCTTCGAACTCGCCCCGAAACTTTGCCCCAGCGATCAAAGCCCCCATATCGAGGGCGAGCAGTCGCTTATCCTTCAGGCTTTCCGGCACATCTCCGTTGACGATGCGCAGCGCCAAGCCTTCCGCGATCGCAGTTTTACCGACGCCAGGCTCACCGATCAAAACAGGATTGTTCTTGGTTCTCCGCGAGAGAACCTGGATCGCGCGGCGGATCTCTTCATCGCGGCCAATGACAGGGTCAAGTTTTCCGGATCGAGCATCGGCGGTGAGGTCCCGGGTGTATTTCTTCAGGGCCTCATAGCCCTCTTCGGCATTCGCACTGTCGGCGGTTCTGCCTTGGCGCAATTGCGTCACCGCTGCTTCCAGAAGGCTCGACGTCACCCCGGCATCAGCAAGCGCTTGAGCGGCTTTATTGTCTTTCAGGCTCGCCAGCGCAATCAGCATGCGCTCGACGGTGATGAAGCTATCGCCCGCTTTCTTGGCGCTGGCTTCGGCCTCCGCGAACAGTTTCGCTGTGCTTTGATCGAGCCGCAAACCGCCTTGGCCGCCGCTTACTTTCGGGATGGCTCTCAGCGCGGTCTCAAGGCTTTGAGCTACCCGCTCGGGCTGGCCATCCGCGGCGCGGATCAGATTGACCGCCAGTTGATCACGGTCTTCGAGCATCGCTTTGAGGATATGCTCTGGCAAAAACAGCTGGTTGGAATTGGCGAGCGCGGCTGTTTGGGCGGCTTGTAACACGCTCTGGGCGCGCTCTGTGTATGTTTCAAAATTCATTCTCATCCCCTTTCAAAGGCAGATCATGAGCCCGCCAATCAGTGTTGCGCGGGTTGGGTCTTCAGGTCAGGTCCCGCTCAGCGGCAACCTGTTCTGATCTCATGTGGGAACGGCAAAACGGCTTCGCAAGAACCAACTTGCGAAGCCGTCTGAAGTCTGGGAGGAGCGGTCGACTAGGTCGTTGGGATCAAGCCCGCCTTTTCAGGGTCGCCAACCATTTTTGTCAGTGTTTTCTTGAGTTTATTGAGCGCCTGATGCTCAATCTGGCGAACGCGCTCTTTCGAGATGCCAAGGCGTTTGCCGAGGACTTCAAGCGTAACGCTATCATCGGTGAGCCGACGTTCGGAGATGATCAGGGTTTCGCGATCATTGAGGACTTTCAGGGCCTCTGCGATCCATTCCTTGCGTTTGGCATTATCGCGCTCTTCCATAACCATCTGATCCGGAGTTGCGCTCTCATCCGGGAGAAGATCTTGCCATTGCGCGTCACCGTCCACCGCAAGCGGTGCATTTAAAGACCGATCAGACGCAGACAGGCGAGAGGCCATCGTTTCTACGTCACGCTCAGGCACGCCGAGATGTTCTGAGACCCATTTCTTGTTTTCCGCCGTCATGATGGCATCGCCAGTATCATCAATCTTTGCGCGCAACCGGCGCAGATTGAAGAAAAGCGACTTTTGAGCGGCGGTGGTACCGGTCCGGACAATTGACCAGTTCCGCAACACGTAATCCTGAATGGAAGACCTAATCCACCAGGCAGCATAGGTCGAAAAACGAACTTCGCGGGAAGGTTCAAAGCGCGCGGCCGCTTGCATCAGTCCGACATTCCCTTCCTGAACGAGATCAGCGAGTGGCAAGCCATAGTGACGAAATTTGGAGGCCATTGAGATGACGAGGCGCATATATGCGGTGGTCAGCTCATGTAGAGCCCGTTCGTCTTCGTGATCCCGCCATCGACGCGCAAGATTCAATTCATGCTCGGCCTCGAGCATCGGTGCTTTCATCGCTTTGCGAACAAAGCTCCGGTCCGGATTTCCGCTGGTTTGAACCGTGTTCGTCATTCGACCTCCCATACCCTTTAAGAGGGTGTTCATAGGTCTTTACGAAAGGTTTTCGCGAGTGGATCAAAAATTCTCTTGAAAAATATCCTAGCGCTCTAAAAGAAAAACCCCGTCGTTTCCGACAGGGTTTCTCGTTAAGTCTCTTCGCCGCTTTCCGGCTCGCCCTTTCAGGCGGCTTTCTTCTTGGCAAGGGATTCCGCCAGGCGATCCATTGCCGTGCTGTGATCGATGCTTTCGACCGCCGCGAGTTCGCGGGCCATGCGGTCCAGAGCGCTTTCATAGAGTTGACGCTCTGAGTAAGACTGCTCTGGCTGATCTTCCATCCGGTGCAGGTCGCGAACGACTTCTGCAATTGAAATCAAATCTCCAGAATTGATCTTGGCTTCGTATTCTTGTGCCCGGCGAGACCACATTGTGCGCTTGATTCGCGCTTTGCCGCCGAGAGTTTTCAGAGCATCGTCGACCAGTTTTGAGCCTGCAAGGGCGCGCATTCCTGACGCAATCGCACGATTGGTCGGCACGCGCAGGATCATTTTGTCCTGGTCAAACGAGACAACGTAAACTTCCAAGGTCATGCCAGCGACTTGCTGCTGCTCGATCGCGGTGACGGTTCCGACGCCGTGAGCGGGGTAGACAATTTTCTGACCAGCTTGGAAATCTAGCTTTGTTGCCGCATCTGCTGTTGCCATATGGTGGACCTCTTCTTCTACGCAAACGAGCCACGTTGCCGGCGAGAATTCTCGTCAAATGCCGACATAAGCATGGCTCGGATATGGTGTTGTGTTAAAATTGTATAGCACAAGTCCCAATTATTCTCAATAGGACCGCTCAATTCTCATGTAGATCGCGTCGGAGCCTACATGGCGGGCAGTTCAATAGTAAACCGAGCCCCGCCTGCGTCACGATTATCTGCAATCACAGTGCCCATATGGGTGGTTATGATCTGTGCGACAATTGACAGTCCAAGGCCGGAATTGTTCCCGAACGCCGCGCCTTCCGGCCGGTCGGTATAGAACCGGTCAAAGATCTTCTCGAGTTTATCTTCCGGGATGCCCGGGCCATTGTCTTCCACGAGGATTTTTGCCGTGGTTTGAGGACCCTGACGCCCCTGTTCCAGTGTGACCGTCACTTGATCGCCTTCGGGGGAGAAAGATCGCGCATTGTCGACCAGGTTTCTGAGCACCTGCCCCAAAGGACCTTCGCGACCGCGCACCATCAGTCCGGCATCCATGGTCGCGTCCTTGAACACCACTTTTACATCCCGTTGGTGCTCCAAGCCGTCATATGTGCGCACGACATCGCGCACGAAGCGAGAAATATCGAGCTGCTCGGTCGGAATCCGCGTGATTTCAGCTTCCAGCCGCGAGGCATTGGAAATGTCTGTGATTAACCGGTCCAGGCGTTTCACATCCTGGGTCATAACGCTGCGCAGTTTCTCCAGTGCTGCCGGGTCGTCTTTGACCAATTCAGAGGTTTCGACCGCAGAGCGAATGGAGGTGAGCGGGTTTTTGAGTTCGTGCGCGACATCGGCCGCGAACGCTTCGTTCGCTGTAATACGTTCAAACAGGGCCTCGGTCATCGATTCTACGGACTGCGCTAAATGTCCGATTTCATCATGCCGCTTGGCGATCCGTTCGAGATCCAGCTTGCTGCTGGAGCCGCTGCGGATCTTGTCGGCTTCACTGGCAAGACGGCGCAGCGGGTTCGCAATTCCGATGGTCAAAAGCCCTGATGTGATCAGCGCGACCAGAATCGCCACCGCGATGAACGGGATGAGCGCCGTACGTTCCGCACGTATAATCGCATCAATATCGTTCGATTCCAGGGTCAGGACGCCAACCACTGCAGAGACGTGCTGAATTGGTAGCGAGACCGAGATGATCCGCTGCCCGCGATCGTTGAAGCGCTGGCTTGCCGCCTCATTGCCAATGATGGCTTCAGCGAATTCCTCTTCAAAGGTTAGCGTGCGAACGGCGTCTTCCCCTTCCGACGGGCGAAACGACCCAAGGACCGATACGGCCCATTCCGACAAGCCTTTGCTCAAAACGGTCAGGCGGTCAGGATCCTGCAAGGGTGGGAGGTTCTCGACGATCACACGATCGGAGAGAAAATAGCTATCGCCAACAAGATTGCCATCTAGATCATAGATCTTACCACGCATGCTTTGCGGTAGCGACAGCGAGGCCATGACGTTTTTGGCGAGACCATCATCAAGGATGGGTTGCGGCTCACCATAGGCGGCATCATCGCCGATCAAATTGGCTAAAAGCTGAGCCTGACCGACCAGGTCTTGCTTCTTCGAGACAACAAATGTCGCGCGCATCTCATTCAGGACCATGGCCCCGACAATCAGAATGATCAGGCCAGCGAGATTGGACGCAAAGATCAGACGAGCGATGCGAGAGCCAAGCACGCGCCCGCTCCACCATCGCAAATTCCGTCTGCTGTGTGCCGAAGCCATACGTCCAGTCTCACCTATCGCAGATGAACTTTAGCCGTCTGCAGCAACTTTCATAGAGACAATGGAGTCTGGGTTGCGCGGGGGTTCGCCTTTGGCGAGCTGGTCGATCACGTCCATACCCTCGGTCACTTTTCCCCAAACCGTGTATTGGTTGTCGAGGAAGCCCGCATCGTCAAAGCAGATGAAGAACTGGCTGTTTGCGCTGTGGGGTTGATTGGTTCGGGCCATGGAGCAGATGCCGCGGACATGCGGCTCAGCATTGAACTCAGCCTGCAGATTTGGCTTGTCAGACCCGCCCATGCCGGTGCCATTCGGGCAGCCGACCTGCGCCATGAAGCCATCGATGACGCGGTGAAAGATGATCCCATCATAAAAACCTTCGCGCGCGAGTTCGCGAATGCGGTCGCAATGGCCAGGGGCCAAGTCCGGACGCAGTTCAATGCTGACTGAGCCTTTTGAGGTTTCCATGATGATTGTGTTTTCGGCGTCCGCCATGTCGGGAAGCTCCTATAGATGCGTTTCCCCTCGCATAAGCGGTTCTTCAAGTCCGTAAAAGGGCTGTTTAGCGGTTATTTCCCGCAATATCGTAGAACAGAGAGAAGTCGATCGGCAGCGCGTCGCGAATGTACTGACGCACAAACAGATTCTGATCCGCAATCGGTTTGCGCGTGACATAGACCACATCAAATCGACGCAAGGGTGCCCAGTCCGCGAGGCTGGGATCATACACTCCGGCTTTCAGATCAAACACAGCTGACTTGACCTCTCCGCCAGGCATTCTGCGCATCAGAACGACCGTTCGGGCATTGCCGGTATCGGTCACGCCGCCGGCCATGATGATGGCTTGCAGAGGATCGATCAGGCCGGGCATTTCAAACAGACCGGGACTGGTCACATCGCCGCCAACGAAAATCCGTTGAGATGCTGTGCCTGCGAGCAAAACGTCAATGTCTGGATTATTCAGTTCGGTCGCCATGGCATATTGAACGCCTTCGCGCACTTGATCGACGGTGCGCGCCGCGGCGAGGATCGGGCCAGAATAGGGCATGCGAAAGCGACCGTCTGGGCCTACCGTCACAGTACGGCTGAGCTCTGGCGCCGTGTGGACGATCACTTCAAGCTGATCACCAGGCGCCAACAGATAGAACGCATCCGCGCCATCCTCGTGCCGCCATTCCTTTTGCGGGAAGGGGTCAGACTCAATTGGCGCACTCATCTGACACGCCGAGAGAACAACCGGGAGCAAAGCAAGGCCAAACAGACGTTTCATAGGGCATTTCTATGGTGAATTTATCTGCGCTTCAGCGTCCGCGTTAATGTTTAAGGAAGTATCAAGCGCGTATGAAGAATCCCAGCAAATGCGCGTTCGGAGCCGATACGGATGACCGACATTTCGGACTGGGGCCCATCAGGGGCGGTTCAGGCGGACGCTGGCCTCGTGCCGGCGCGTCCGCGGCTGGGCGCTGCTGACATTGTGCTCCAGCTTTGGCGCGCAAAATGGCTCATGATCCTGGTCGGCTTACCGATTTTCGCCCTGGGTCTGTTTCTCGCGTTTCAAATGCCGAAGACCTATGAATCGCGCTCAGCGCTTTATGTGACCTCCGGCGATGAAGTGCGCTCCAGCTCGATCCTCAGTGATCCGAGTTTTGATCCCGGTCCAGGCATCCAGGAGATCATCCAGGGCGAGTTGCAAATTATGCAAACGCAGCTGGTGGCTGAACGAACTTTGTCGCGGTTTCCGCTTGAGCGGATTTATCCTGACCTGGCCGCAGCGCGCGACAGAGAACTCGCACGGACCGACTCTGCTCTGTCAGCTGCCGTTGAATTTGAATTTTTCCAAAAAGGCGTTGATGCGCTGCAAAAGAACTTCTGGTCGGATGCCTCGCCGAACTCGAACATCATCTCGGTTGGATTCGAGCACAAAGACCCGCGGGTCGCGGCAGAGATCCTGAATGCTGCGATGGCCGCATACCTTCAGCGCCGCGCAGAATTGTTCGGCAGCCGTCCTGTCGATCAATTGCGGGCGGAACGTAAGCGTTTCGAGAGTGAGCTTCTCGATGCAGAAGCGGAAATTTCGCAATTCCTGCGGGACAATGACATTCGCGATTTTGGCAGTGAGCGCTCAACAGCCCAGAGCCTTTACTCGGCGATCTCAACGGAATTGTTCAACGTCAATGCGCGCGCAAGTGCGGTCGCAGGGCAGGTGTCGCGCACGCGCACGCAATTGCAATCGACGGATCCGGAGCAGGATCTCTATGTCGAAGATTCCAGTGCGCAGCGATTGCGTGAACTGGAGATTGAGCGCAACCAAGCTTTAGTGAACTATACCGAAGACAGCCGCCGCGTTCAGGCCATCGATCGGCAAATCGAAGAGCTGCGGACGTTCCTCGCAGAACAGGACTCGCCGGTTGGGACCGTTCGCCGTGGTCCAAACCCCACCTATCAGGCGCTCGAAACATCGCTCAACACGTTTGAAGCTGAGGCGGATTCACTTACCGGACAGCGCGCCGAGCTGAACCGTCAATTGCGGGCCGTTGAAGACAAGCTCAATCGGTTCACCGTGCTGGAGCCAGAATGGAACGAGCTTCAACGCAACCGCGATTTGATTGAAGCGAGTATCCGCACTGTTGCGGAACGCGAGCAACGCGAAGGCACCGTTGCTGGAATCACAGCGCAAGAAGCCGACAGCGTGAAAGTGACCGAGCCTGCGACGGTCCCGATCGAAGGCAGCAGTTTGAAACTGCCCGTCGCAGTTCTGTCTCTGCTGTTCGCGGGCTTCACGGCCTTAATTGTCGGCTTGCTGAGAACCTTCACACGCTCCGGGTTTTCAACGCCCAGCTCGCTGCAGAACACAACGGGTATCCCGGTGCTTGGGGCCGTTCGCGCGGTTTAGGTCTAAAGATTTAGCAAAGTCCCGTTAACCAAGATCATGATAGCGCTAAGCGCTAAGTTTCTCGGTGTAGTTACTCATGCACGACCTTCGCAATGACCTCGGCCCGGTCTGGCGCGCCGCGACGCGCCTTGGCGCGACGCCGGCAAGTGCGCGTGTGTTGATGTTTGCATCCGCCCGCGTGGGAGAGGGCGTCACGAGCATGGCGGCGAGTTTTGCGTGTGTCGCCGCTCAGCGGTCGAACAAACCGGTCTGGCTGGTCGACCTCGATTTTCGCAACAACTCTGCCTTTAATGGCTTCAAGAATGGTTTCGCGTCTGACATTGGCCGACCGGGGCGCGCCTACGATGCCTCGCTCAAACAATCGCAGATTTTCACCGTCACGCCGCGCGTTGCTGACGCCCGACAGGAAAAGCTGCTGACCGCGCATGATGTTGAGCGCACAAATCTTCTGGTCACCCGGTTTCGCGGGGAACGTCTCAAACCCGGTCAACGCGTGATGCTGCAAGACTCGCCCAATTGGTGGCGGGCGCTGCGCCAAATGGCGAGCTGGATCATCATTGATGCTCCGGCGCTCGAGCAATCTTCCGCGGCTGTGACCATGGCGGGCGTTGCGGATGGAACCATTCTCGTCGTTGGCGCGGACGCAACAACCCCTGCCGAGATCGATGGCGCGCGCCGCGAGATTGAAGCCAAAAACGGACGCATCCTCGGGGCTGTGCTGAACAGAGTGAAAGCCGATGCAAGGCTCGCAAACCGTTTCAGCGCCTAGGTTCGGCGGCGCCTCTTCTTACAGCCCGGTCGGGCGGACCGAGTTCGCTCTTCTGATCCTCGTCCTATTGGTATTTAGTGAAGGCATTCTTCCGCGTCTGGTGTCGAGCGACCAATCCTCAGATGGCTCTCCACTGCTGCGCTATCTGTGGCTCCCCATTTACGCTTTGGCGGCGGCAGGCACGATCTGGAAGCTGCGTGAGATTGCAAGCGTTTGTTTGAAGCTACCGTTTCTGATGGGATTGCTCGCAGTTTGCGCGGTGTCATTTGCGTGGTCGATCGAGCCCGGCCTCACGCAAAGGCGCAGTTTCGCGATTATTATGACAACACTTGCCGGTCTATACATTGGGACGCGATACAGCTGGAAAACCATGCTCCGGGCGATTGCCATTGCTTGGTTCATCGTCGCGCTATCGAGTTTCTTGACGGCGCTTCTCAACCCCTCTTTTGGCCGCATGCAAGAGGTTCATATCGGCGCCTGGCAGGGACTGTTCTATGAGAAAAATCAGCTCGGCGGCATGATGGCGCGCGCCGGGCTCTTCGCGGCTTTTCTGTGCATCATGGATCGTCAGTACCGCTGGCCATGGGCGGGGTTGGTCGCGTTGAGCGTGTTGTTGATTTTGTTGAGTACATCGAAAACCGCTCTGCTCGGGATTCTCTTAGGTCTCGGCGTTGTGGGCGCGGCAGCGTTCATGAAGCGCGGCTTAAGTACCGGCCTGGTTGTGATCTGGCTCAGCACTATTGCGCTTGGCATCGGAGCCGCGCTGCTAATCTTCGCGCCGGAACTGATCTTCCAGTTTCTTGGACGAGATATGACGCTGACCGGGCGCACCGATATCTGGATTGTGCTGATCGACTATATCGAGCAACGACCGCTGCTAGGGTACGGATATGGCGCGTTCTGGGCGCCAGACAGCGATCCTGGCAATTGGGTGCGAGAGGCATTGCAATGGGACGCCCCAACCGCGCACAATGGCTGGATGGAAGTGACCTTAGCGCTCGGCCTCGTCGGTCTGTTCTTCCTCGCGATGGATTTCATTATGACCGCCATTCGCGCCACAATGGCTTCAATTGATACTTGGACGGGCGTCCTTGCGCTCGGGTTTTGCGCGCAGTTTTTCCTGTTCAGTTTGTCTGAAAGCACATCTTTGCAGCAAAACTCGATCATTTGGGTTTTGTATGTGGCGATGGCGGCCAAGCTCACCCTTCGCCCCAAGGGCGTCGCGATGATTAAACCTGCTCGGCTTCCGGCACAAAGGCCGAAGATGCCACTGGGCCTGACTTAGACGTCTTTGGCTTGAGCATGGCCGCGCCGTAGAAGCGTAGATCGATCCACCAAAAGACTTTGGAGATCCCCCGCACCGCGCGATCGAGTTGAAACGCACGTCCCGGATGGCGGATAAGGCTGAGCGCGACCCACTGAATGCCATGCCAAACGCTTTTCGCAGCGCCGATGGCCATCCATAGAGCCACAAGATCATAGCGGTTGCGACCTTGTCGCCGAGCGAGCGTGATCGGGGCCTGGCCATAGGAAAAGGCGCGCTTCAGCGTGTAGCGAAGCGAGACCCGTTCCGCCGGAGGATGTTCCCAAACCGGTGCTTCCGCGGCCCATGCAAAACGTAGCTTTGCACGTCGCACGCGCTGAAACAGAAGATCGTCTTCGCCGCCAATTTCGTTCATCGAGATATCAAACCAAGGCGCCCCGCCGGGGATTTGGGCGAAGTCGATCAGGGCATTACCGCACCCAAAGGAGTCTTCGGTAAAGCCCGAGCTGAGGTCCGGCTCGCGTGCAAAAAAGGTCTCGAAATAGGCTTGATGCCGCTTCTGCTGTTTTGGCAAAGCTGTCTCTACAGGTCCAAACGTCACCGCCGCGGGAAACTTGCGATAGTTTGCAAGAAGGGTTTCCAACCAGGTGTCTGGCGCCGATTGGTCATCATCCAGGAACGCCACCAGACTCGCGTCAACTGACGCCATGGCGGTGTTGCGCGCATTGGCAACGCCAGCGGCAGGTTCATGTAGCGCGATCAGGGTGATGGTCTCAGGACAGACCCGGCGTAACTCGGCGATGGCCTCGGCCGCGGTTGCCTCTGGAGTGTTATCGACGATGACCAGTTCAAATCCTTCGGGGACCAAAGACTGCCCGAACACGCTCATGACAGCACGTTTCAAGCCCTCTGGCCGATTGAAGGTCGGGATGACGACGCTGATCATAGTCGCGCCCCATAGACCGAAGCCCGGTAGAGTTTGAGCGTCATCAATCTAAGACGAATGGGCAGCCAACGTCGTTGCGCCAGGCCTTTGAAGAGGTTTTGAAGGCGCGCTTCAAAGGGCAACCGACTAAAGGCTTTCGCCCAACGATATAGCGGTGTCGCCCCCATCACGTCAGGATGGCGTTCGATCAAGCGAGAAAAATTATCCGCAGAGGCCGCGTACTTCTCAATCAGTTGGCGATCGGAATCGAGGCCAAGATGGCTCGCGGGATTATCAATATGGTGGATTGGGTAGAGCGCGGCGACCCGCAAACCCCAATCAATATCTTCCCAGCCCCAGCCTTCGAACCCTGGATCAAACTCGATCTCGTCCAGGACGCTACGATGCACCAGAATGTTGGAGGTAAAGACAAACCGTCCCGGTTCTTTGGCGCGATGGGCCGCGGTCACGCACTCAGACATCGCCGATTGCGCGGCGTGCAAATGTGTTTCCTTGGTTGGGCGAGAATGCTCCAGACTGAACCCTCCTGCGACCAGGCTTGGCGTGTCATTGGCATCAATAGCGTCCAGATATCGCTTCAGAAAGTCGTCATCATCGGGTTGCATGTCCGCATCCAAGAAGAGAATCCAGTCAGATTCAGCAAGTGCTTTGAGACGATTGCGCGCATGACTGCGGCCCTTGTTCTTTGGCGCACAGATGAGGCGCGCTGGTCCAGGATAACGCAGGATGTGACGCGCCAATTGCCGGGTTAGATCTGAGTCCAGAGATCCATCATCAAAGATGAGAAGGGTGCATTGTTCCGCTCCCGGCAGGCGCACAAGGCTGCACAGCAATGCATCGGCGCTATCTTTCCAAGTGGGCACACAAATGGTCAACCGTGCATCGCCCGATTTCGCATTTGTCACGACGGCTTCCCCCTGAGGCGTCGCGCCCACGGTCGTAATTTTGGGCTTTCCAGGCGAGGCGCCTGATTGAAGGCGTGGGGTCGAGGCGGTCATCTTCAACGCACTTTCGTGGCGTCGCCAAGCAGGCGCGGCAGCGTCATCAGCATGATGTAAAAATCAAACCAGAAGGAAGACCGATTGACGTATTCCATATCCAGACGCACGCGCTCTCGAACCAGTTCTTTGGTGTGGACAGGCCCTCGCGATCCATTGATCTGGGCCCAGCCGGTAATCCCAGGTTTGACACGATGGCGATGCGCATAATCGCCGACAATGTTCTGAACGGCGTGCTCCTCGCTGGTCATTCCAACCGCATGCGGCCGTGGACCAACGATCGACATCTCCCCTTTGATAACGTTCCAAAGTTGCGGCAGTTCGTCGATTGAGGTCTGGCGGATGAACTTGCCAATGCGCGTTATGCGAGGATCATCGGAAATGGTCTGTTGCGAAATGCACTCTTCGGCTTTTGGGTCATCCTGCATCGATCTGAACTTCCAGACGCGAATGATCTGATTGTTGAACCCGTGCCGCTTCTGCCGGAAAATCACCGGTCCTTCGCTTTCGAGTTTAATCGCGATGGCAAGGGCGAGCAGAATGGGACTAAAGGCGATCAGCATCAGGCTTGCGAACACCAAATCAAAGACGCGTTTTGAAGCCGCGCGGCGCGCATCATGCGGACTGCCAGAGACATAAGCTGCCGGAGAGTGTGCGATCTGAGCGAGACTTTCAGTCTCTGGATCAAAGCCATCGAGATCGAGGAGCAGGACCACCCGATGCGGCAAAATCCGCAATCGATCCACCATGCCGCGCACGCGGTCGCGCGCGTCCGACGTGACCGTGACAACAATCCGGTCAATCTCTGGCAGACGATCCCATTCGAACAAATCATCCAAACGACCAAGCAGAGGGGCGCCCGCCATAGCCTTTGGTGCTCTCGACAGACGATCGTCAAAGATGCCGACAATGTTCAGCTCTCGGCTTCTGGCATTGCGTTCGATCAGGCGCTGGGCGTTTTCCGTGGCGCCAACGATGACAACATTTTCGCCAATCCATCCGGCGCGGGCGAGATGCCGTCCGATGACTAGCACATGGATGTGCAGGCAATTGACGACGAGCCATGTCGAAAAAATAGCTGCCAAAGCAAACGGTGTGACGTCTTCGCGATAGATCCAGCTAATGACGAGACCGAGCGCAGCGAGTGGTATGCCGGACCCGTAAGCTGTGACGAGCACATGGTCTAAAACCCCGCGCTTGAACCCTAGATCATAGGCGTTTGATGTCCTCAAACTCCACGACAAAACGACTGGAATCAGCGCGAATGGTGTAAATTGATACACTGAGGCGAACAGGAAGCCCGCCCCAGACAGCAGCAAAAAGTAGCTGGAAATCAGGGCTGCAGCGAGAATATCCAACCAACGCAAGCCCATACGAAGGCCTGAAAAGCGGATCGGAAACCGACGGCTTGGCAAGCGTGCTGCCGCCATATCGATCGTGTCATTTGCCGCGATTTTAAAAGGGTTTACGGCGATTGCGGGTTCCGCGCGAACCGCTTGGACCCGTTGCTCAACCTCATGAATTAGATCCGTCGACATCGACTTACCTCACACACCCGCGGTAATCTTGCACAAGTTGTTCAAGATTAACCTTCGCCCCCACGGCAAATTTAATGCAATTCCAAGGCCGTAAATCACGGGCGCGCTGTAAAACGGGGGGATGGTGCAGCCTACAGTTTGTCCTTGACCCATTCACGGGTGAGGAATCCGTCAATCACATCGCAAACCAATCCGATCTCCGTCAGGGCACTGACATAACGGTCTGGATCGACCAGCGGCTTCCAAACAGACCCGGCTTCGAACTGATTATCCGCTTCCAATGCGAGCGTCAGATGGTCGCCTTCGAAAATGCCCCGAAGCTTACCGCCCTTAAAGTGGCGTTCGAGTGCGATCAGGCGCTCCATCCGATCTGGCGTCAACAGGGCACGCGCTTCGACCTGATCGTTTGAATAGATCGTGAAATTGTCTTCCAGTTCCTTGGCCACCAGGTCGACTTTTTGCAGGCTTTTGTCGCCGAAGAAGCCTTTCCACCAGCCCTGGCGCGCGATCAGGGTCCGTCCGAGGAAGCGCTGCGGATACTCGATGTGAAAGAGCAGGCCCTGAAAGGTCGTCACGGTCCGGCGGTTTTTCCCGGACCCGCGTTCTTCGGTGAGTTTGCACTCGACCAAAGAAAAGTGCGCATCTGCACGGTCGCCTTCGATCAGATCTTCGAACTTTCGATCATCATAGCTTGGCAGCAGCCGGGCCTCTTTCAGGATGTTGAAGGCCGGCGTGGGCGCAGGGGTATCGCTGCCGCCGCCTCCGAGGATATGCGCCGCCGCACCACTCCCGCTCGCCTGCGATTTCAGCCAGGCGCCCGCGCTTTGCCAACTCGAAACACCGCTTACGTCCGGGTGCAGTGTGTCATATTTGAAGCCAAACGACTCCGCGGCCGCGCCAACGACCAATTGCTTGGTTTGTGATTTTACCCCGAAGAGCGGCACCCAGGAGGCGGCGCTGGCAATGCCGGTGACCGCGACCGCCCCAAACAGTGTGAAAAAAGCCGCAGAACCGCGCGTCAGAGCGAGGATCAATAGCGCAATTCCGCCAACGACGAGGCCGGTCCAAAGGGTCCGCGACCGGGCTTTCCGGATGATCGCAACGCGCTCGCTCTCCCGCGCCGCAAGGGTTGGTTCAAGCACGTCGGTCCAGATCTTCATGGCGTTTTTAAACTCGGGTCGCTGTGTCGCCAGCGCCGAGAAAATCGCGTCTGCAATCCCATTGGCCATGCCGATTGTCCTTATTCGTCTTCGCCCCACAAGGGCACATCTGGAGAGGCTACAGCCGACAACCGGCTGAGCAATTGATGCAGCGTGTCAGCTTCGTCTGAGCTGAGGGCGGCTAACAGTTCGCGTTCGCTCTCGACCGCGCGAGGCATCACGGCGGCATAAATGGCCTGGCCCTCATCGGTGAGACGCATAGGCGCGCGGCGACGATCATCGCGATCGATATGGCGTTCCAGAATGCCACGTTCGATCAGGCTGGCGGCGGCCCGGCTGACAGTCGGTTTGTCCATCAGCGTGCGCTGTGCGACTTCGGTACTGGTCAAGCCCTCGCGTTCGCCGAGCACGGCAATGATCCGCCATTGCCAGACCGAGAGCTCAAACTCCTGCTCATATATTTTGGCGATTTTGCCCGACACGGCGTTTGACAGCACAGAGAGGCGGTAGGGCAAAAACCCATCGAGTTTCAAAGCCGGTGTGTCCGTCATGCGTGCGGTCTCCTAAAACAGGCCTTACCCCAAAAGCTTTAGAAGAGAGTTTACAGGGTCTTAGGCGCTGCGTCTCGGAAAAATGAGCAGTCGCCCGAGGCGCGAATCTCTCGACTGCACTCAATTGCAGTTAGAACGAGATTTGAGACTCTGGGATAATGATCTGCGTTAAAAATTCGGTAATGGTTAACTCATGGAGGTTTGCCAGCGTTGATTATTGCCCAGATCGAAGGTTGGGCGCCCTGATAAAGATAAGAATTGCGTGAGACGTAGGGGAAGTGCGTGAGACGTAGGGGACTAAGACATGGAGACAGCAGAGCTAAGACTCAAAGGTGAGCCGGGCGCTCTGCTGCCGGTCTATAAAGAACACATTGACCTGACCGCACATCAATTTGCGGAGGCGGTCGAGGATGCTTGGATTTACACGCCATTGCGGACCAAAGATGGCTTTGGCCGGGTCATTGGCGACTTATGGGTGGTTGGCGATTGGCTTTTCTCAGACTGTGTTTTGCCGCCATCTCTGAATCACACCGAGAAGTGCCACATTTTTGACGGGTCAACGCATCTAAATTTGGAGCGTTTCGTCTTAGGTCATGAGCGCGTACACGAGGAAAACGGAGATAATCTGCTCCAGCGGCCAGGAGAAATCTACTTCTCTGACGCTTATCAGCGCTATGAAGCCCACGCCACCGCGCGCCGCTCGCATAATGTGACGGTGCCCCGCGCCGTGCTCGGGGTGTCCGAAGACGCGCCATTCGAATTTCAAGACATCACAGAGCGAACTGGAGTGGGTCAACTCGTCTTCGCGGAATGGAACGCGATCTATGCTGCGCTGCATCGCGACGACCCGACCCTTCCAAAAAGCCAGACAGACCGGCTTGCCGCCTGTTTGAAAATCGCGACCGGCGTGCATCCGCAACGCGAAGATGTCCGAGCGCACGCGCGTGATGCTCTGTTCCGTCAGATTTGTCGCTATATCGAGGCGCATCTGGAGGACCCGCATCTTTCCACCTCGACGCTTCTAGGACAATTCGGCGTTTCGCGGGCGACGCTTTACCGGATGTTTGAACCGCTTGGCGGGGTTCGCAACTATGTCACCGAGCGCCGCGCGGCGTCGGCCTTGTTGTTCATCTCCAAAAGCGAAGGCCGTCGCGGCTTTGTTCAGGCCGCCTGCGAACGCTGGGGCTTTTCCTCGCCAGCCAATTTTAACCGCACCATCCAGCGCCTGTTCGGCAATAGCCCCAAGGCGCTTCTGTTCGCGCGCGACGCCGTCGATCGCAAAGCGCTCTCGCTCTCGAATTTCGTCGAGGCGTATTGCGCGCATCGCTATCACGGTGGCGGCGATAGCCTCTCGACGCTAGCGGCATAAGGGGGGCGGAACTTATGTTTTTCGATCTTCCAGACCCCGCGCAGTGGACCGGTTCAGAAGCGGTGATGCTGCCGATCTACAAAGAACATGTGGACGTCACAGCGCATGAGTTTGCCGCAGGCACGGCCGTCGCGTGGCATCTGACGCCCTTACAGACCAAAGACGGGTTCGGCCGGGCGCGCGGGGTGTTCTGCATGGTCGGCGATTGGCTGATGTCTGAATCCTGCCAACCCCCGGCCTTGATCGAAATGGGCACACGTCATCTCGTCGAAGGGGCCACACACGTGGACCTTGAACGCTATGTTTCTGGCGAGGAGCGCGGGCGCGAGGGCGAAGACAAAACGCTTCTGAATAGACCCGGCACCCTTCAATTCTGCGACCAGCAACAGACCTTGAAATCGATTGCGTCCACGCGCTGCGTCCAGGATATCACGCTCCCGCGCGCGCTCTTAGACCTGCCCGAAGACGAGCCGGTCATGGTGCCGAGCGTCACGCCTGCATCGGCCTTCGGTCAGCTAGTTTTTGCTGAATGGGATGCACTCTATGATCATCTCAAAAGCGGGGCCCTTGCCTTTACTCAGAGCCAGCTCGATCGGTTTGCTGCCTGCGTAAAAATCGCCATGGGCCTCAACCCGCAGCGCGAAGATGTGCGGGCGCACGCGCGGGATGCTCTCTTCCGTCAGATCTGTCGGTACATTGAGACAAAGCTGGAAGATCCACACCTCTCCACGTCGACGCTCCTGGATCAGTTCGGCGTCTCACGCGCCACGCTGTATCGGATGTTCGAACCTTTAGGCGGGGTCCGTAACTATTTGACCGATCGGCGTGCGGGGGCGGCTTTGTTCTTCCTCTCCAAAAGCAATGGTCGTCGCGGCTTTGTGCAGGCGGCTTGCGAGCGCTGGGGGTTCTCTTCGCCAGCCAATTTTAACCGCACCATCCAGCGTCTGTTCGGCAACAGTCCGAAAGCGCTTCTGTTCGCGCGCGAGGGTATTGGGCGAAACAGCTATGACGCGAACGATTTTGTGACGGACTTTCTCAGCATCCGCCACGATGGTGGCACCGGCGCACTCGACGCAGCAGCTGCGTAAGGGAGGATGGATCAGATGCGTACAGAGCTCCCCGATCTTGATGAACTCACCGGTCTGGCCGGGCCTGGCATAAGTGTCGACTTTGAGCAGGCGAATATCAGCCCGCAGCTCTATGTCGAAATGACCCGAGACGTCTGGCATATAGTGCCGCTGCGCCAGAAAGGGGGGTATGAACGGGTCAACGCCGATATTTGGAGTGTCGGTGGTTGTTTCATCTCCGATAACGTGATGCCCGCTATGCTGACCCGAATGGAGAAGCGTCACCTTCAGGATGTCGGCGCTCTGGTCAACTTTGAGCGGTCTTTCGGCGGCGGTGACTCTTGTTATCTGTATGAAGATGGCGAGGTTTACAAAACTGGGGCTGGCCAGCTCGATTCGTTTGACCGCATTCGATCCTTTCAGTGTGCATCTCCGAGCGAACAAACTCAGGTGATTTCTTTCCCGCGAGAGCAGATTGGACTGCCGACCGATGTCCACGTCCCGATCCCGGCCATTCATGCAACCACCAGTATTGGACACATCATCCATTCGGAGCTGGATGATGTGTTTGCCTCACTGAAACGCGGGCAAGCGGCATTGCCGCAAATCAAGCTCGACCGGTTGGCGGCGTGCTTTAAAATTGCCCTTGGCGCCAACCCTCAGCGCGAGGATGTCCGGGCCCATGCGCGGCAGGCTCTGTTCCGGCACATTTGCCGCTTCATTGAGGCTAATTTAGAAAATTCCGAGCTCTCGACGGGGATGATCCTCAAGCAATTTGGGGTCTCCCGTGCCACGCTCTATCGCATGTTTGAGCCTCTGGATGGGGTGCGCAATTATGTGACCTGCCGCAGGGCCACGGCTGCGCTGTACTTTATCTCCCAGAACGAATCCCAACGCGGGGTCGTGCAAGAGGCTTGCGCGCGGTGGGGCTTTTCGTCTCCAGCCAATTTTAACCGCACCATCCAGCGCCTGTTCGGCAACAGTCCAAGAGCGCTATTGCAAGGCGAGCGCATCTTCAAACACGGTGCGCGATTGCTCTCATACTATTTTCAGCTGACCTTTAATGGCGAGATCGCGGCCGGACCTGACTTTGCGGTGGTCTGAGGGGGATCGAACATGACGCATATTCCGCTGCCAGACTTAGACCGAATGACCGGTGCGCCTGCTGCCGCTGTCGAGGTCTTGGAGGAGCGGCTCGATATGACCGCGCATGAATTTGCTGACGCTACCTCCGAATCCTGGCGCTTCACGCCGCTGCACGGCAAGTCAGGCTTTGGCGAGGTCACGGGCCAAATGTGGTCCGTGGGCGAGTGGTTGTTTTCCGAGGTGGCTTTGCCAGCGACGCTGCTGCAAGTTGATGCCAGTCATATTCAGGACGCGGGGGCTCTGATCAGTCTTGAACGCTTCCTGACCGGCCAAGAGCGCGGCGTCGAAGAAAAAGGCAATGCGTTCGCCCATGGACCTGGCATGATCGACTTTTGGGACGAACACCAATCATTTGAATCCTATGCTTCAGAACGCCTCGGCCAAGATATCACGCTTCCACGGGACTTGATCGGACTGCCCAATGAAGAGCCAATCTCGCGCCCTTACATCTATCAAAACTCGACCATTGGCCGCCTCGTCTTTGCGGAGTGGGACGATGTCTTTGCCGATCTCAAACAAGGTGCGCGCGGGGTGTCACAGATCAAGCTGGATCGTCTTGCCGCCGTCCTGAAGATCGCTGCGGGCGCCCATCCAGAACGCGAAGATATACGCCAACATGCGCGGGTGGCGCTGTTTCGTGAGATTTGCCGCTTTATCGAAAAGAATTTGGAGCGACCGGACCTTTCCACGAGTGTTTTGCTTGATCAGTTCGGCGTGTCCCGCGCCACTTTGTATCGCATGTTTGAACCCTTGGGCGGGGTCCGTAACTATCTGACCGAGCGCCGGGCAGCGTCCGCTTTGTTCGACATTTCAAAAGGCGGGGCGCAGCGCGGCTTTGTTCTGGCGGCCTGTGAACGCTGGGGTTTCTCGTCCCCGGCTAATTTCAATCGAACGATCCAGCGTCTGTTCGGAAACAGTCCAAAAGCCTTGCTGACGGCCTCCGAAATGGCCCGCCTGGGCGTTGCGCATACGTCTGAGTTTTTGCAAACCTATGTCTCCGCCCGGCACAGCGCGCTGGACGGATTGCTACCAAATATGGCGGCGGCTTAAAACAGAAGGGATCGTTGTGACGGGTCTTGAATTTCCTGATCCTGACCAATTCTCGGGCGGTCCCGAGGCCCTGATCAATACAATCCATGAGCCCATCGATATCAGCGCTAAGCTGTTCGCTCAGTCAACGGCCGAAGCTTGGGACGTCATACCACTGCATCAGAAAGACGGTTTCGATCGGGTGACAGGCCACATGTGGGCCGTTGACGACTGGCTGTTCTCGGAAGTCAGGATGGCGCCCATGTTGTTTCGGGTCGAGCCGCATCATCTGCAAGATGCTGGGTCTATTCTCAATATTGGACGGGCTATCCGAGGTGAACATCGCGTTGTGTTTGAAACTGGTGCATCCATCGTCACGCGGTCTGATGTTTTGGACTTTGGCGATCGGCAGACCCAATACAAGTCGATTTCGTCGGACCAAGTCACACAAGACCTGACCTTCCCGCGTGCCGCGCTCGGGATTCCAAATGGCCAAGCGATATCCCTTCCGAGTATCTACAAAGCCTCGTCAGCGGGTCGCCTGGTTTTCTCTGAATGGAATGACCTCTTTGAATCCCTTAGGCGTGGCGAGCACGGCCTCAAAAGGGCCCAGCTCTTTCGTTTCGCCGCTTGCTTAAAGATCGCGCTTGGCGTTCCGCCCCAACGCGAGGACGTGCGCCGCCATGTGCGCCAGGCGCTGTTTCGCCAAATATGCTTGTTCATTGAGTATAATTTAGAGCGCGCGGACCTCAGCGCGGCAATGCTACTGGAACGGTTTGGCGTGTCTCGCGCAACGCTTTATCGGATGTTTGAGCCTTTAGGCGGCGTGCGCAACTACCTCACCTATCGCCGCGCGATTGCGGCTCTGTTTGATCTCTCAGACGAAAAGGCCGAACGCGGCTTTGTTCGGCGCGTCTGTGACCGGTGGCAATTTTCCTCGCCCACTAATTTTAACAGAAAAATCCAGGTGCTCTTCGGGAATAGCCCAGGCGCGCTGCTGGGCCTCGGCGCGCGATCAAGGGTACGGGACCCAGAAAGCTCGCCGTTCAAGAAGACATTTATCTCGGCAAGATACGACCTTGGCGCGAGCGATGAACCCGCCGCCGCTTAATTCGCGGCGCTGGTCACTTCATCGATAGGGATCACGTATTGGCGTGAGCAAAACTGGCAGTCGACTTTCAGCGTCCCGTCTGGCTCGACCATATCCCGAAGGCTCTCATCGGCCATGCCTTGCAGCGTGCCGACCAAGCGTTCGCGATTACACGTGCAGACATCGTCTAGCACTTGCGCATCGGCATCCATCGCAACGCCGCCCTCATGGAAGAGGCGATAGACGAGATCTGTGGCCGGCAAAGCCGGATCGGTCAGCTCTTCATCGGTCAGCGTTGAGAACAAGGCTTCGGCCTCGCGCCAGCCATCTTCGGTGTCGCCGCGGGCCATATCGCCCGCGATCTTCTGCACCATCATGCCGCCTGCGCGCCATTCGCCCGCCTCGTCTTTATGGACGGCGAAGCGCAGGAGCGTGTCGACTTGTTCCGATTGGCGGAAATAATCTTGCGCGCACTCGGCCATAGTCCCTTTCGCCAACGGCACGATGCCCTGATACGGCTTCAGGTCGCGATTATCATAGACGATCATCAGGCCGAGCCGGCCCATGGCGCCAAACAATTGCGGCATGTGCGGCTTATCGCCTTTATTGACTTTATTGAGCCAAGCCCAGCGCTCCGCCTCGTGCTTGGCATAGCCGCGCAGGCCGCCAGTTTTGGTATACTCGCCGACCAGCATCGACACCGGGCCATCGCCTTCAGCTTGCGCCAGAACCTTGCCCTCAAACTTCATACCAGAGCCGACCAGAGCCGACAGCATCACCGCCTCGCCGAGGATCTCAGCCAGGTGATCGGGATAAGCGTGGCGCTTCAGAATCGGCGAGATCGTGCCTTCAGACAGGCGAATGACACGCCCACGCACCGGCAAGCCTTGCGGGCTAAATCCGGCAACAAAATCTTCCATAGGGACATTGGACGGCGTCATAGCGCTCTCCATAAAAACGAAGGCGGGCATGTGGCAAGCCTTCTTGCAAGTTACAAGGTTTCCGCGGCAGCAGGGCTCGTCAGGGCGCGCGAAAGACACTAGCTAAGCGCGAATGACTGAGCCACGCTTGATTGATGCGTTTAAATCGCAACGCCTGACCCTGTCCTATGCTGAATGGGGCGACCCGGACGCGCCGCCTTTGGTCTTGGTGCATGGCGGGCGCGATCAAAAGCGCAGCTGGGACCGCGTCGCGGGACGTCTGGCGCAAAATTACCGCGTCTTTGCGCATGATTTGCGCGGTCATGGCCAAAGCGACTGGGTTACAGATGGCGATTATGGCGTGATGGACCATGTCTATGATTTGGCGAGCCTGGTTGAGCATTTGGGGCTCAAGACCTTCACGCTTTTAGGTCATTCGCTCGGCGGCAATATCACCTTGCGCTATACCGGCCTGTTTCCGGATAAGGTGGAAAAACTGGTCGCGATCGAAGGGCTTGGACCGTCGCCGAGAATGCTGGCCGAGCGCCAGGCCCTTTCCGTGACAGAGCGGCTTTCAAACTGGATGGAACAGCGCCGTAACGTCTCGGACCGCGCGCCGCGGGTGATGAAGGATCTCGACGAAGCCAAGGGCCGTATGCAGGCGGCGTTCACGCATTTGCCTGAAGACTTGGTTCACCATCTTACTGCGACCGGGATCAAGACCAATCCAGACGGTACGGTCAGCTGGGCGTATGATCCGGCGGGCATGGGGCGTTCGCCGTCTGATATCTCACACGAAGATTTTGTTGAGCTGTGGCGCCAAATCACGTGCCCGACCTGGCTTGTTTATGGCGCCACGAGCTGGGCCTCAAACCCGGAAAAAGATGGGCGTCTTGAGCCATTTCAGAAGGCCAGCGTGAGTGTCATCGAGAATGCTGGCCATTGGCTTCATCACGACCAGTTCGAAGACTTTATGAGCCAACTTGAAGCCTTCCTTGGCAGCGGGGATGCGGCAGCGTAAACCTCAATCTGTCGCCAAATGGAGCTGGACCATGAGCGAAGATGTACGCGTTCCGATGACGGAAGGGATCGATGCCCTCGCATCGCGGGTCAGGGATATCCATGCACAGTCACCTAGCCTTGTGCTCGCGCTTACGGGCTCGGTTGCGGTGGGTAAGAGCACGCTCGCGGCGCATTTAGAAGCCACGCTCGAACCGCCGCTCAAGGTTGAGACCGTCTCGACAGATGGCTTTCTGTTCATGACAGAGTATTTGCGCGAACACGGCCTGTTCCAAAAGAAGGGCTTCCCGGAGACCTATGATTATGCGGCCCTGCAAGCGGCGATCGCATCGGTCCGCACGCAGCCCACGGATTTTCCGGGCTATAGCCACATTACGTTCGACCCCGATCCTGCCCTGACGCGGACAGTGGTGCCGTCAGATGTGGTGATCCTGGAAGGGCTTGGGTTTCGTCCACGCGGTGCAGATGCCGGGACGACAGAGCCGGATCTCCTGATCTATATCGACGCGGAGCTCGCGGACATCGAAGCCTGGTTCCTCGAACGTTTTTTGCGGTTCTGGCGCGCGGCCGAACATGACCCAACCAGTTTCTATGCTCAGTTTCGGCACATGACTGAGCCTGAGCTGATCACGTTCGCTAAATCGGTCTGGGCCGGAATCAATCTGCCCAATCTCGAAAATCACATCCTGCCGATCCGCGCGCATGCGGATATTGTTGTGAAAAAAGATGCTTCCCACGCCATCACGATCGTCGAGGATCGCTGGCAACCGCGCTAACGCCGGTCATACTTGTCCTCTTTGCGCTGTCCGAACAACATGCGCTGTTCGAGATGCGCGCGCAGTGCCGCGTAGAAGCTCTCCAGGAAAACCAGATCCGTTTCACCAACTTGCGGCTCGTACCCGATTTTGGTTGCGATTCGATTGGCCACATTGCGTTTGATTTCAGGCGTCGATTGGCGCAACACGTCTTCGAGCACGTGCAACTCATGGATGCCGTACACATTCAACTGTTCGGGTGTGAACGCGATTTTTGTGCGGCCCGAGGCCGTCGGCGTCACAGAGGCAATGTCTTTAAGCAATCGCACTTTCGGCGCGTGAATGACCATGGTCCCCGCGACCAGATCTCCGATCCTCAACTTGTCCTTGTTGAACAAGGGGAAAAGCACAAAGACCAGGCACCAGAGCATCAGCAACCAAGTGATCCAGGCTGAAACGCCCTGACCGCCAAAACTAAACACCACTGAAAGCGGCAGGAAGAATTCAAGTTCGCGCAGAAAGTTGCGAGCAATCACAGCATTCGCAGTGAGGCGGCCGCCTTTTCGATCCGCAACCCGCAGACCCAGCGCCCGTTTCCCGGGGGTCGCAGCTTTGCGTCCAATCTCGAAAAAGATGAAGTAGAAATTGCGAATGAAAAAGATCAGAATTTGCGCCACCGCCCAGGCAATCTGCCAGCCCTGAAAATCCATGGCGCTTGCGATGAAGCCGATGCCGACAACGATCGCGATCATCAGCGCGAATTGAATGCCAATATCGAGAATAAACGCTCCGAACCGCTCCCCAAAGGTTGAGACTTTGAGATTGAGCTCAGCGCCTTCCGGTGTCACCAGAGTGCGCACGCGCTTGGCTTCGTCGCGGCGGGCGCGCATGCGGGCGCGGCGACGTTTGCCCTCTTCGACAGCAGAAACGGCAGCAGCCTCAGTCACGGCGATCTCCGGCTTGCTTCCGGGGTAGGTAGAAATAGCCGAGCCAGAAAATCAGAGTGGTTCCCGCAATCAGGTAGCGCGTCACATCATTGTTGATCAATTGCCGGCCAAATCCCTCGAGCAGGGCTGCGATGAACAGCATTGTCACGGCCCCGATAATGACCATCGCCGCCTTGTCGCCGGCGGTGCGTAGGGAATCCATTCGAGTGCGCCGTCCCGGAAAGGCGACCGCACCGCCAATCATGAATCCGGCTGCCCCGGCGAGGATGACGGCAAACAGCTCGGTCACGCCATGAATGAACAACCAGCCTGTAAGCTCGTAACCGAGCCCTTTCTGCCAGAACACGGCGTAGAAACTGCCAAGATAGACGCCATTATAGATCAGAAGGATGGCGGTCGGGGCCCCAAAGGCAAAGCCGAGCGCGAACGCAAAAATCGCGATCCCGCTATTGTGAGAGAAGAGCTGGGCGGCGAAGGCTCCAAGCATGTCGACAATGTCTCGGCGGTCCTCGTAAAGGGTCTCGCGTAACTGTTCATATGTTGCGTTTGGATTGCGAGAGTCCCACGCGCCGCCATGAAAGGTCCAGTACCATTCATTGTCATTGAGGGTGAGGAAGAAGGCCAAAAGGGCGCCGCCAAACAAGCATAAAAAGGCAAGCAGGGTCGGTCCTTTTGCGGCGCTCACCGCAGCGGCCCAGTCACGTGCAAAAAACTGAGCGATGCGCTCGCTCATCCTCGAGCGCGTGCCATAGACAAAGAAATAGGCCCGCGCGCACAGCGTCTCGAGATAAGCGATGACATTCTGATCGAGCGAAATCGTGCGCGCCACAGACAGCGATGATACTGCCTGGCGATAGAGGTGCGGGAGTTGCTCCAGATCTGTGTCGCTAAGCCCATCAACGCCTCGATTCTCAGCTAGCCCGACGATCCGATCCAGCTCAGCCCAATCGGCTTCGCGTTCTTCGCGAAAGCGGTAGGATTTCATGACGCGATCGCTCACAGCATCTCCCTTCGCTTAATATCGAGATAGCGTGAGACGAGATCCGCGCTGAACCGCTCGGGACGGGTTTCAATCACCTGGACACCAAGGCGCTCCAGTTTGCGCAAGACCACTTCGCGTTCTTTCAACAGACCATCGGCGATCACCGCACGTGATACCAAATCCGCGGTGACAGGTTCTGCTTCGATCATCTCGGCGAGTTGTTCGTCTTCAAAACAGGCAAAGATCACTAAGTGACGATCCATCAGACGCTTCACATTATCGAGCATCAGTTCCGCTGAAATTGTATCTACAAAATCCGTAAACAGAATGATCAAGCTGCGCCGTTCGAGGCGTGAGGCGAGCGAGGTCAAAGCCAGCGTATAATTGGCTTCTTCGGTTGAGTAATCGAGTCGCGAAGCGAGCTGCTGCATATATGGGAAGGCGCCTGACCCGCTCAGCACATTGCTGGTCACCGTCGGTTGCGTGTCGAAGCCAAATAGCGCCGTTTTGTCGCCCGATCGCAAGGATACATAAGCGAGCAAGAGTGCGGCGTTGATCGCTCGATCTATTTTGGGCACACCGCCCAGAGGTTCGCACATCAAGCGCCCAGTATCGAACGCAAAGACGATATTGTGATTGCGTTCGGTTCGAAACTCCTTGGCCAGCAATTGGCGGTGCCGCGCTGACTGCTTCCAGTCGATGGCACGGCGATCCATACCAGTTGAGAACTCCCGCAAGGCATCGAATTCTGACCCATCGCCGCGTTCAAGTTGCATCTTGATCCCGAAATCGGCGTCGCGGGTATAGATACGGACCGCTTCTTCTTGAACCCATCGCGTGTTTGGCGTGATCGCGATTTCCGTGTCGAGCGTTTCAACCCGTTTGAGGCGGACGAGACCGAGCGGGCCAGTCCAGTTCAGCCACAGTTTTCTAAGTTGACCAGGCCCGCGCCGAATGGGTCGCAAGGCGCGCGTGAACGTATGCGTTCGGTCGATCCATCCTTTCACGATGGTCGCTTTTGGAGCCTCGATATAGCTATTGGTTTCAAGCAGCGCATGGACCTTGGTCGGTAAAGGCCCGGTGGCGAAAGTCAGGGCGATTTCGACCGGATCTGTGCTGTTCATGTACAGTACTGGGGGCGGTTTGAGCTCAACCTGCAAAGCCGTTCGCCGGGCGGCCAGAGACAGGTCGAGCAATATCGCTCCGAATAGCGACCCGATCCAAATTCCTGATACTATCCATAAAGAGGGAGCCAAAACGGCCAGCGCGAGGAGCACAGGCAGTCCAAGCAACATCAACCAGATTGCACGAAGCGTCGGGGCCATTTTGGGTCGCTGTCTCCTTAACGCGGTGCCGCTGTACGCTCGATGATCTCGAGCAAGGTATCGTCTGTGGAGCGGCCTTCGATCTCGGCGGCCGGGGATAAGATGACGCGATGCCGGAGTGCCGGCAGGGAAAGGCTCTTCACGTCATCGGGCACAACATAGTCGCGCCCATCGAGCGCAGCCTTGGCGCGAGAGGCTGCAGCGATAGCGGCGGCGGCACGTGGGCTCGCACCATGCGTCAAGGCGGGGGTTTCTCGCGTCGCGCGGACAATGTCGACAATATAGGCAACCACGTCATCCTGGATGCGGACTTGCTGTACGGAGGTCACGGCGTCGGCGAGCTGCTCCGGCGTGACCGTGGCGGTCACACCAAACGAGTCCGTCGATTTCATGCCGGACCGATTGCCGTGACCCGAGACGATTTCAAGCTCTTCCTCGCGGGTTGGATAGGCCAGCACATGTTTGAACAGGAACCGGTCGAGCTGCGCTTCGGGAAGCGGATACGTGCCCTGCTGTTCGATTGGGTTCTGCGTTGCAATCACGGTAAACCGGTCATTGAGCGCATAGGTCTCGCCATCGATCGTGACTTTGCGTTCTTGCATCGCCTCGAGCAGTGCCGCCTGCGTCTTCGGCGGCGTGCGGTTGATCTCATCGGCAAGCAAGATGTCTGTGAAGATCGGCCCTTTGGTCAGCGTGAATTCATTGGTCGAGAAATTGAACAGATTGGTGCCGAGCACGTCACCTGGCATCAGGTCCGGGGTGAACTGGATGCGGCCAAAATCGAGTTTGATCGCCGCGGCGAAGCATTGGGTCAGCAGAGTTTTCGCCGTTCCGGGTGGGCCTTCCAGTAAGATGTGTCCGCCGGAGAACAGGGCGGTGAGCATCAAATCGACTGTCTCAGCCTGCCCGATCACCGCTTTGCCAACTTCGGCGCGGATCTCGCTTGCGAGCGCCTTGATTGCGTCAATGTCCATCTTTCATCTCCTGTCGCCAGCGCCAGAGTGCGCGAGCTTTGTCTCGTAAATCATTGCGTCCAGCGGCTGGCGAAGTGAGCGGTTGGCTCGTTTCGCTCCAGCTGCGGTCCAGACCGTTTTGTTCTGATAGGCGGTCCGCCGTCTGCGCGAACGCATCATCCTTGGTTTGCTGCGGCAGGCCCAAGCGCTTGGTCAGATTCCGTTTCACAACCTGCGCATAGCTCGGTGCCATTTGGCTCTCACGCCGCGCCATGGAGATCAGTCCAGCAGAGCTTTCCGCAAGCGCTTTCTTTCCAAAGGAGAGAACGCGTTCTTCTGGGAGCGGTGGGCCAAATCGAATGAAGGCGCCCCAGGCAATCAGGAGTAGCGTGGCAAACGCGACCAGTGTCGCGCCCAGGAATGGGATATCAAATATGGCACGTAACAGGCTTTCGGAGCGCTCGAATCCATGAATCGTGGCGTCAAATGTAATTGAATCGTCCGAATAGTACTTCAGCCAGTCAATCATGCTCAACGTGAAGCCGGCATTCTCGCGCCGCGACACGCCGAACGTGTTCAACAAGTCGGGATCGCTCAGGATGTAGATCGATGTATCCGGGATCATCGCAAGCAGCGTCCCGCCGGCAGTTTCAACAATTGGGACAAGGCGATCTGATTCAAGCACTTGCATTTTATGTTCAAATGTCGGGGCGTGGGTGCCAAACGGGGTTTCGATCTCACCGGGATTGCGCATGCGCCAGACTTTGGCTTCCGGGTCAAACAGGCGGGCTGAATATTCTACCGCGCTGCGCATTAGAAGCTCGGTGTCCTTTTGCCAGCTCGGTTTTTCACGATCCGCAAACCCGGTCCATTTGGGCAGGACATAGAGCGCGGGTTGCGCCACGTTTTCCAAGTCAAATTCGCTCGCACGATTGAGCCCGAAACTCGGCAGCGTCAGGATCAGGAGGCCGTCATTGAAATTGAGCGTACTGCTCAATCGGGAGACGCTGACAGACTGCCCGTCCGCCTCAAGCAATCGGACCAGTCCAGCATATCCGAGGGCCGATTCTGAGTAGGGGTGTTGGCCGGCTCGGTTCTTGGTGGCGAGATCAGGAGACCAGGCCAGCAGCGCAAAAATGGCGATAAACAAAAACGTTCCAACGCCAACCAGCAGCGCGGATGTCATTGATGAGAATGGTGTACTGGCGCGTGGGAGGCGTTCGCTCATGCCCAGGCCTCCCCGAAGGCAAACCGTTCATATGATGCCCGCGCTTCCGACCAGCCTTGTTTGGTGACCGCTTGGCCACCAAAAAAACTGCGCTCGACGATTCGGATGATGGGCAGCAGTGCGTCCCGGACTGGCGTCGGTAAGACGCCAAGGGCACCGATTTCGCGAGAGGTGAGTGAGCGATCTATGACCCCGTTGCGTTGCGCCTGGATGTCATCAATCGACCTGAACAGGAGCAAATGTACCGCTTCTGCGAACCGGCCTTGCGCAGCGAGGGCGTCCGCATCCTCAAGCAGGGCGCGCGCCTGGGCTTGAGCTGGGCGCAAGTCCGGGACGTTTGAGACGTCGGGGGCGTCTTTCGCCTCCTTTTGTTTTCCGCGCAGGGTGATGCTTTCGCCGAACACCATGTAGAGCCCAGCCAGAATGGCGACGATGATCAGTGCGGCGAGCAAATAACCGAGCAAGGGTCCAATCGCTTGTAACAAGTTGGCGAAGAACTCAGCAATTGGGTTCGGTCCGGATCGGTCGCGGCGGGGATCGTTCTCCTCGGGCTCTGGGGTCCATTCGGGGCGCTCGGTTTGTAGGCCATCGTCAGAGCTCAATGCCGCCAGAGCGCTGTCGAGGCGTTCATCGCTGACCGGCATGCTGGGGGCCACGTCGTTCTGAACTTCGAGTGGATCCGTTTGTGTCTCTTGCGTGAGGCCTGGAATGGCAAAGAGAAAGACTGCCAGCAGGGCGACCGAAATCTGTTTTAGAAACAAGCTGGCGCTCACGCAGGGCTCTCCTATCTCGCAGGAACTATTCCAGAGCGTTTCGCCTGCGTCCATTGCTATCTTGTGCAATCGTGACGCACATCCGATATGGGGCGCTTGTCAAAAGAAAGGCGAGAGCATGGATCGCGCGCGGCAATATGAAGAGTTGAAGGCTGAAATCGATAGCGTCGTCGCGGGCGAGACTTATCTGCCCGCCCGCTATGCCAGCGCGGCTTGTCTCCTGTCACAAGCGTTTTCGCCGCGTTTCTTCTGGACCGGGTTTTATGTTGTCGATCCCAAGAAGCCGGAGGAGCTGGTCGTTGGCCCCTATCAAGGCACGCTTGGCTGTTTGCGCATTCCGTTCGGCAAAGGCGTCTGCGGCGCCAGCGCGTCTGCGCGGGAAACCGTCCTTGTCCCTGATGTGCACGCCTTTCCGGGTCATATCGCGTGTGACAGCCGGACCAACTCTGAAATCGTGGTGCCGGTCTTTGATGCCAAGGGTACTCTCGCCGCTGTGCTCGATGTGGACAGCGAGCAGGCGGATGCGTTCGATCAGATCGATCAGCTAGGGCTGGAGGCTATTTGCCGCGATCTCCTCACCGCCTGAGCCGCCGGCCGGAGGCTGTATGGGCGGTGTGATTTGGGGAACCGCCTCACCGACCTTTCGGATCATGGTACGCTCCATTATGTCGAGCTTCTCGGCGCGGACGCCCTGTTTGACTTCGATCGAGGGATTGAAAGTCATCCACAGATCTTGCTCAGAATTATAGAGCGGCCACTCCGGCAATCCGTCGCCATTTGGATCCCCTGTTTTCGCGAAATTGGTCCAGTATTCCCCCATCGCGGCGGTCAGGATTTCGTCCTCCTCCGTCAGGCCCGCAAGCGGACTGTGGGACCCGAACACAAAGAAGATTTCAGCGGCGTGGAAGGCGCCAATGGTCTGCGTTTTAGATGGTGGCACCCGGGTGAAGTGATAAAGATAACTCGGTTCGCCTTGCGCGGTATTAGCGCGCGCAAGGTGGCGCATATGTACGCCAAACAAATCGTCGCCCAGCATGTCCATTTCGCCGCTTTGATAGGTCTCTTCGTCATCAAGACCATAAAGGCGGATCAGCTCGTCTGCCTCAGCTCCTCCATAGATCTCGCGCATGAACGCCAACCGATCATCATAGGCGTCTGGAAACTCTGGCACCAGAACAGTGGGTCGCTGGATGCTGGGATAGAAGAGTGTGGCCTCATCGGCATTGTACCCGGCAAGAACAGGCACATTGTGAATGCTGCCATCACCTATGGCTTCTCCCATAAGCTTTGGCAGTACGACTCCATCGACCGTCGGTAGAGCATAGCCGCCGAGATGCTGTTTATTCGCAATGTGTGCGACGATGTCGGTTGCCGCAATGGCGCGCAGATCGGCGGCATTGGCATTGCGCTCTGCCAAGCCATCAAAGAATTCGAGCCCCGCGTCATGCATGGTCATGCGTCCCTCGATCGCGGTTGTCAGGCCATTTGCGTTATAGGTGGAGACGCCGCTCTGAAGGATGGCTTTGTGGAACAAGCCTTCGCTGAGTGGAGTAGACATGATCTCACTGACAGACTGAGCTCCGGCGCTTTCGCCAAAGATGGTGACATTGTTCGGGTCGCCGCCCAAAGCTTCGATATTGTCTCTAATCCAAATCAACGCAGCGACTTGATCGAGCAGACCGTAATTGCCAGACACGCCGTTCGGGTCATCGGCGCTCAACGCCGGATGCGCCAGGTATCCGAACGGGCCCAAGCGATAATTGATGGTGACGAGGACCACACCATTCTCGACCAATTGATTGGCTTGATAGATGTCCAGCGACCCAGCGCCGGTCTGGTGGCTGCCGCCATGGATCCAGACCATGACGGGCTGAAGGGCCTCGCCGTCGACGTTTGCCGTGCGCACATTCAAGAAAAGACAATCCTCGCTCTCAACAGGCGGTGGACCGCTCTCAAGCGCGATCATGGCGAGGTGGCGCTCAATCGCATTGAGCCCCATGCCGTTCAGAAGGTCGCTTAAAAACTCGCTGCTGCCATCGCGCGCTTGCATACACTCGGCGCCAAACTCACGGCCGTCGCGCACGCCGTCCCAGTTGGACGGTTCAACCGGGGGACGCCAGCGCAGCCCGTCAACCGGCGGCGCGGCAAACGGAATGCCATTGATTTGAAGGATGTCAGCATTATTGCGATCCAGTCCGGCCTGAATCTCTCCTTGCGGGAGCGAAATCACCGGACCCGCTTCAAGCGGTGGTGCTGGACGCGTGATCATCCAGACCAAGCCGCCATAAGCCGCTGCTGCAAGCCCCGCCAAAGCGGCCAGCGCGATCAAGACCCATTTCATTGTTGCTCTCCATGAAGCCAGAGGGGACGCGTGACGATAAGTTCCTGACACAGAAGCCCCGCATCGCGGTGCCGCGACATTGATTTATAGTCGGGGTGGTTGAGTGTGGTGATAAAGGCCTGCCGGCTCGGGAATGTGTTGACCAGAACCCCATCCCAGTTTCCGCCGCCGATAAAGTAGCGCTCGGTTGAGGCAAGCAGGCTCGTGGTGCCACCCACTTCTGCTGCGGCTTTCGAGAAGGCTTCCGAATACCGAATATAGGCGGTCTCGCCCGAGCAAGCCTCGCCGAACTCTGGATCCCCATCTTTATACTCCGCCTTGACGCGAAACTTGAGCAGATTCACCTGGCTCACCGGGCCTTCATAAGGGTCGTCGCGAAACGCCCGAAACTGATCAGCGGTGGGTTGAAAGGCGGGCATGGCAATCCTCCATTCGGCAATCACCCTCAGGGGCGTTTATCAGGATGTTTGGCAAAGAAACGCTGCAGATAAAACAATGCCGCCGCGTGATGGGAGTGTTGAACGTCCATGGTCTCGTATTCGAGATAGTCCGCGAGCGGCATTTCGAGCACTTCGATTTGTTCATTCGCATCGAGATCTTGTTCACCGGTGCGCTCGCAACCGAGTGCCAGATAATAATTCAGCTGATTGGTTTGGGTCGCTGGGTTCGGATAACAGCGCCCGATATGATGCATCTCGCGCGGCACATAGCCAGTCTCTTCCAGTAACTCGCGCCGCCCAATCGCTTCGTAATCCGTTTCACCGGGCTCACCGCCGCCGCCCGGTAAGCCGGTGACGATGACTTGTCCCGGATGTCGATACTCGCGCACCAGCACGATGTTTCCCGCATCCGTTAAGGCAATCACCAAGGTCCACATTGGGAAATCGATGACATGGTAGGTTGGAATCACATGCCCGTCCGAGCGCTCGCACGTATCAGTTCGCAGCCTGATGAACTGATCGCTAATCACCTCTTTAGAGGCAATGGTCCGCCAAGGTTTGATCACGCCGTCTATTCCAATCGCATACGCACGACGGGACAGTCCGCGAGCGCTTGGCCGAGACGCATCATCATATCCGGTTGTTCGTCAAGGAGGCGTTTCCGGAACTCATGCAGCGGATGATTTGCGTGTTCTTGGACCAAGGCGTCCGCCCACATTTCGATGTAAAGGGTCTCTAAGAGGAAGTCCTCTTCGGACATGATTTTGGAAGCGGTGTCGGCGCGACACTCGCAGTTACCGAAAGAGCCTCCATCATCCAAACAAACTTCGATCCGCGCTGCTTTGGCGGTCTCTACTGTATGTGTTTTCATATTGATCAGACCCGGGTTAGGGTCTGGGGTCTGGCTCGCGGCTTCCGCGCTGAACACCCAAATAAATCCGATCGCCCCCACGATCGCTCGCAACATGTCCTTACTCCTCTTTCAAGTGCCGATCTAAAAAGTTCATTCGCGTTTTCATCAAATGAGTCCCAAGCGCCTGGCCGCGAATGCCATGGCGCTGTCCCGGATAGGTCATCAGCTCAAACACGATTCCGCGTTGCTGTAGCTCGGCCATCAATCGGGTCGTGTTGTCAAACGTCACATTATCATCCGCCATACCATGAATCAGCATGAGGTTTGGCAGCTCGGTCTCGAGCTTGTCCAAATGATAGAAGACGGATGACTTTTCATACCCGTCCGCATTGTCCTGTGGCGTATCCATATAGCGTTCGGTGTAAAACGTATCGTACAGCGCCCAGTCTGTGACAGGCGCGCCCGCAACCGCCGCTGCAAACGTGCCTTCAGGGGCCTGCAAGATGGTCATCATGGTCATGTATCCGCCATAGGACCACCCCTGAATACCGACCCGCTCGCCATCGACAAAGGGTTGCGATTTCAGCCAGTCGACTCCGACCAAAAGATCGCGCACTTCTGGAATGCCCATCTGGCGGTAGATCACGTCCTCGAAGGTGCGTCCGCGGTGCGCCATGCCGCGATTGTCGAGGCGAAACACGACATAACCCTGACGGCTGTAGAACTGATCGGACAGACGCTCCCAATTGCGATTGACAGTCTGCGCATGTGGTCCGCCATACGTCTCAACCAAGGCCGGATAGGTTTTCCCGGGATCAAAATCTGGTGGCAGTTGGATCGAGTAATATAGGGTCTGCCCGTCATCCGCTGCGAGTGTGCCATAATCCGGAACGGTATGATTCTCGAGATAAGGCGCATAAGGATGCGTTTCATCCAGCTTGTTTTCTTCAATCCATGTGATCAGCGTTCCGTCCGCGCGATACAGGCCGGTTTGAGCGGGCTGTGCCGGATTTGAGCTGACGCCAACAAAACTCTTGCCATCCGGCGCCATGGTCACCGCCCAGAATTTACCGGGTGATGTGATCCGGGTCGGCGTTCCGCCATCGATCGGGATACTGTACAGATGCCGTTCGAGTGGCGTTTCCCCAAAGCCGGTAAAGAAGATCTTCGCCTCGGTTTCAAAGACGCCTGCCATCGAGGACACGGTGAAATCGTCAGGGGTCAACGGGACAAACTCTTCTTGCCCGTCAGCGCGGCTGGCGAGGATCTGGCGAAAGCCCCCCGGCGCTTCAGCGGTTAGCGTGTACATGAACGCCGCCGTGCTGAAATCGCTTTGTAGATTGATCCAGCTGTCGTGGGTTTCGGTGAACACATAAGCCGGGTCGCTGGCGGGTGAACCCGTATCTGGCATGTGCACCGTGGTTAAGTCATAATCCGTCTGATCGCGATTGATCCGGCCAATGAAGAGGTTTTCGCCGCCTGTGCGTCCCCGGCGAAAATAGACGCGCGCCAAGTATTGATCGACTGCAAGGCCCCAATCATCGCGCCGCCAGTTGATCTCAGTGACCGTACCCGTCTCCAGATCGCGCACAAATAAGTCGACGATCGCGTTCGGTCGTCCCGCGCGGGGATACCGTTGATCAATGACGGTGACATCTTCAGCCGCGATGTCGAAGCGAGGAATGATATCGACCGTGCTTTCATCTACTTTGGTATAGGCGATGAAGCGGTCGTCCGGGCTCCACCAATATCCCGTATAGCGGTCCATTTCTTCCTGCGCGACGAATTCCGCGACGCCGTACGCGATGGCCTTATCGGGCTCGGCGAGGGGGGTTAAGCGCTGTTCTTCGCCGGACACCAGATCAATCGCATAGACGGCGCCGTCTCGGACAAAGCTGACATAGGTCCCGCGTGGAGACACTTTCGCATCATACTCAAAACTGTCCGTCGCCGTGAGCTGTCGGGCTTCGGCGCCACTGTCGGTCAGCGTAACGAGATGGAGGTCACCGCCGATGGGGATGAGCAGCGTATTGGCTGTGCCCCAGTCATAGGCGACGATCCCCTTGCGTCCGGCAATCCGCTTGCGTTCGCGCAACGCCTTTTCTTCTTCGGAAAGCTCGACCTCTTCTGGCTCCATCAGCGTTGAATCGACGAGCAAGCTCTGCTCTCCCGTGGCCACATCGAATTGCCAGAGATCGTAGCGATTGCCTTCATCCTCGCGCGCTTTCAGAAATGTGACGCGCTGGCCATCCGGACTGTACTTCACGCCAGAGGGGGTTGGTCCCGACAGGCTGGGGCTGGCAAATAGGCGTTCGATTGTCAGCGGTTTTTGGTCGACCATGGTGCTCTTATCAGTTTGGGACGTTTCAGCGAGAGGGGCTGCGCACGCGCTCAACAGCACCGTGGCAGCCGGAAGGAACAAGCTCTTTATCATGGCCAAGAGGGCTAGCGTGCTCTCTGCGTTTTGTCAGCCCTTGATGGAAGGCGCCTAAATATCTTCCTCATCGGATTTCAGTACACGATCCAGGAGTTTCTGGATTTCAGCCGCGGAGTCGCCCCCGCCAAAGCTCATCGCCCCAGATGAATAGGTGGTGCCATACGTCTTCACCAGGGTCACCGTTTGCGCGAGCGCCGACACAAAATCGTCCTGAGGGAGCGTTGTCATCCGATGAATAAAAGTCGACCAGAGCTGGCCTTGGGCGACCGCATAGCGAGCATCCAGCGCGGTATCGAAATTCGCTTGCATCAAGCGCCGCAATTGCGGGCCACTCAAGCCGTCGCTGGGTCTGATTTGCGAGAACAACCGCATCCGGTCAGCAGAGACATCAAAGACCAGCGTTACCGCGGTTTCGTCGATGACAAATGTTGCGCCGTTGGCGGTCAGGCGCGCGTCTTCGTCAATCGCCACAACGATCTCGAGCAAACGAGTTGCCGCTGCGACCGTTTCGGGGACCGCTTCGGTTTCAGCGTCCGTGTCTGGGGCTGCGCTATCGCCCGGTGCCGGGGTGGTTTCGGCGTCAGGGATCGGATCTGAATGCTGGGCGAGGGCAGGCGAAACGGATGACAGCGCCCAGGTTGTGAGGCTGATCAGTGCGGTGCGCCAAAGATCGGATTGGGCCATGAATACGTCTCCCGAATGTGTGGCTATATCGTTGCGCGCAGGGCGGCGGTCAGCAAGGAGCATTTCGGTCTCGCGCGATCAGTTCTTCGTGATCGTGAAGAATAAATGTTTTGATAAATATTCAGAAAACTGCTAGGTCTACCTTATTGGGAGACAAAAATGCTAAAATGGATGTTGCGCGTTGGCGCTGGGCTGATCGTGATTTTCGGGGCCTTGTTCTGGTGGTTGTTTCTGAGCGGATCAGATGCCCCTGAAGCGGCGCCAGGGGTGTTTGAGATTGCCGACTGGCGGGATCTTGCCGCGGCGCCGACAGAGTCGCTGCCCACCAGTATCCGCATTCTTGAAGTCGGCCGGGATGTCGCGCCGCCCTTTGCCGTCCAGGCAGGCCGGTTCGGCGCGCCCCTCGCGATGACATATAATGCCGTCGAAATTTCATATCCCGATCAAACGATCATTATCGGCGGCGCTGTAGATCGCGCGATCGCAGAGTCGATGACCCAGTCTGCTGAGCACTGGCACTTTGATGACGCAGCCTATGCATCACTATTGCAGGCCATGCTGTCTGCCAGTCAGGTGCTGATGACCCACGAGCATCTCGACCACATCATCGCCATTGCCCGGCACTCAGAGCCAAAGGCTTTGGCCCCGCTGCTCGTGTTAAATGCCCCGCAGATCAGGGCCCTACCCATGTTTGCGATTGGTGAGCTCGATCCAGCGCTGGCCAACCTTGAGCCCCGTTTGTCAGGAGAACTTGAGCGCATTGCCCCCGGGGTTGTGATCGTCCCCGCCGCTGGTCACACACCCGGCAGCCAGAACGTTTTCATCACCCTTCAAAATGGTCAGGAGATTCTGCTCATCGGCGATATTGTCTGGAACATGGGCGCGATCGAAGCGCTCAGAACGCGTCCGGTATTGACCCAATATGTCGTCTTCCGACCAAATTACGAAGATCGCGAGGCGATCAGACAACAAGTTGGGGCGTTGCATGACATGATGCTGAAAGACCCGGAGCTTATCGTACTACCTGCCCATGACCGCGATTGGTTGATCGCAGCGTCAGAGACAGACGGGATAGTATTCCAGGCCGCGAACTAGCCCTGCGCGCCTTGGTAGCCCACCCATACGCCGGAGGCGAACACCGAAACGCCGCCGATCAGAAAGTCGATAAGCGTTATGTAAAAGGCCACGAAGGGCGTGCGCCAGATTAGGGCTCTAACAGATAGCGTGCCCGCCATCGCGCGCGCGTAGGTCAGTGCATACGCGATCAGCCCAATCGAGATCGTGAGCGCTGTGTAGGCCAGGAGTTGCTCGGGTTTGATGAGCGTCAGCAGGGTTGTGGTCAGCAAGGCAATGCTCATACCGATCGCGCAAAGCCCGAAATACATGCGCAACCGCGTGGTCCAGGGTGTGCCTTTGCCCCAAACAAATAAAAATGACCCAAAGAGGCCTTGCAAGATCATGTAAATGAAGGGGTAGGAGAACGAATAAGCGGCAAACCAGCCCTCAATCATAACTTCAGCTGGCGGCAGGTCCGGCTGTGTCTCCCTCAGGACCTCCAATTGCGAGTAAAGTCCTTGATAGAGCGGGCCGTCCTCCGCCGACCAGAAAAAGCTCAACAACATGAACACGGTGATCAAAGAGAAGGTCAGCCGAATCGTAGGCGTATGCTGGTTCGCCCAATCAATCACGCGCGCATTGTCGAAAACACGCTTGGGTCGAGCATACAGGTCGCTCAAAGTCCGCAAACCGCGCACGCTCAATCCGAAAACGTCTTCCAGAAAGGCGTTAAATCCCGGCTGTGCGGCGGTGCTAATCGATTCGATCGTTTCTCGCATCTTTGACCTTCTCCCCTTTAACTCTTGAACTATTCTAGGGCGTCATTAACACACGGCAAAATTTATCGAATCTGGAGCAGCGCGCCATGGCGGGACCGCAATACGTTTATCATATGCAAGGCGTTTCAAAGACGTATCCTGGTGGCAAACAGGTGTTTGAGAACATTCATCTGTCATTTTTGCCGGATGCCAAGATCGGCGTGGTGGGGGTGAATGGCGCGGGTAAATCGACATTGCTGAAAATCATGGCTGGCGTTGAAACCGAATTTAATGGCGAAGCCTGGGCCGCGGATGGCATCAAAGTCGGCTATTTGCCGCAAGAGCCGCACCTCAATTCAGATCTCACTGTGTTTGAAAACGTCGCCGCGGAATGCCCGGAAAAGCAGCTTCTGGATCAGTTCAACGCCATCTCGATGAAGCTTGCCGAAGACTATACCGATGAGCTGATGGAAGAGATGACGGCGCTGCAAGAACAAGTCGATGCCGCCGATGCGTGGGACATTGATTCCAAGATTGAAATGGCGATGGAAGCCCTGCGCTGCCCGCCGGACACGGCCGATGTCACATCGCTCTCCGGCGGGGAGATCCGCCGGGTTGCGATCTGTCGCTTGCTGCTCTCTCGCCCGGACATGATCCTGATGGATGAGCCGACCAACCATCTCGATGCGGAGACCGTGGCGTGGCTGCAAAACTATCTGATCAATTTCAAAGGCTGCGTAATCCTGGTCACCCATGACCGTTACTTCCTGGATGACATTACCGGCTGGATCCTGGAACTCGATCGCGGCCGCGGCATTCCTTATGAGGGCAATTATTCGGCCTGGCTCGAACAAAAAGCCAAGCGGATGGAACAAGAATCGCGCGAAGATAAAGGTCGCCAGCGGGCGCTTGCCAAAGAGTTGGAATGGGTGCGGTCCAGCCCGAAAGCGCGCCAAGCCAAATCCAAAGCGCGGATTCAAGCCTATGAGGAAATGGCGAATAAGGCCGAGCGCGAAACCGTCTCGAACGCGACCATCCGCATCCCCCCTGGCCCGCGCCTCGGGAACAAGGTGCTAGAAGCGGAGAAGCTGCGCAAAGGTTTCGGCAACAATTTGCTGATTGAAGATCTCGATTTCAAACTGCCGCCCGGCGGCATTGTTGGCGTCATCGGACCGAACGGCGCCGGCAAGTCGACCCTGTTCAAAATGATCTTGGAACAAGAGCAGCCGGATGCCGGAACGCTTGAACTCGGCGACACGGTCAAGCTCGGCTATGTCGATCAGAGCCGCGATAAGCTTGATGACAAAAAGAATGTCTGGGAAGAGATCTCAGACGGCTTGGATGTGATCAAGCTGGGCAGTGTCGAAATGAATTCGCGCGCCTATGTCAGCGCCTTCAATTTCAAGAAAACCGATCAGCAAAAGCCGGTCGGCAAGCTCTCAGGCGGGGAACGCAACCGCGTCCACCTGGCCAAAATGCTGCGCGAGGGTGGTAACTTGCTGCTGCTCGACGAACCGACCAATGATTTGGACGTTGAAACTTTGCAAGCGCTTGAAGAGGGCTTGGAAAGCTTCCCAGGCTGCGCCGTGGTCATCTCGCACGATCGCTGGTTCTTGGACCGGATGGCGACGCATATCCTGGCCTTTGAAGGCGACAGCCATGTCGAATGGTTCGAGGGCGATTTTAGCTCGTATCTCGATGACAAGAAGCGCCGCCTCGGCCCGGATGCGGTCGAGCCGAAACGCGTAAAATTCAAGAAGTTTGCGCGCTAAGGCTTTTGCATTAAGTCTCACCGCAAGCATTGGAGGAGTTCAGGATGAGAAACCTGTTTTTAGGCGTGGCCCTGGCGGCGATATGTACAGCATGCAGTGCAGATATTACGGCGCCTGAAATTGCAGTTGCTGCGGAAACCGAGGATATGACTTACACCCCTTCAACACTGCTCGCCCAAACACTGCCGGAACTTTCTGACGCCCTTTCTACCGGTGAGATAACGGCGGTCGAATTGGTCACCGCCTATCAAGACCGCATCGAAACTGTCGACCGCAATGGCCCGACGCTCCAGTCTGTTCTGTCGGTGAATCCTAATGCCCTCGCCGATGCGGAAGCAAGCGACGCGCGCCGCGCAGCTGGCGAAGCGCTGGGCCCGTTGGATGGCATCCCGATCCTACTAAAAGACAATATTGAAAGCCTCGATCCGATCGCGACCACGGCTGGCGCGCTGGCGCTCAAAGACAATGTCACCGGCCGCGATAGTCCACTTGTGGCAGGCTTGCGCGCTCAAGGCGCTATCATTCTTGGTAAAACCAATCTCAGCCAATGGGCGAATTTTCGCTCGAATGATTCCATGAGCGGCTGGTCAGCCCTCGGTGGACAAGTGCGCAACCCCCACATGCTGGACCGCAATCCGTGCGGGTCGAGCTCTGGGTCTGGTGCAGCGGCTGCGTCCTCCATGGCGGCAGGCACTGTCGGTACAGAGACGAATGGCTCGATCATCTGCCCGTCCAATGTGAATGGCATTGTCGGCTTCAAACCAACCGTTGGGCTCGTGGCGCAGGATTACATTGTGCCGATTTCATCCTCACAAGACACAGCCGGACCGATGACCAAGTCTGTCAGAGGCGCAGCGATGATGATGAACGCGATGGCAACGGGCGAAGCGGCGACTGATTATGTGACCGGGCTTGATGCTGGAAGTCTGGTCGGTCAGCGCGTTGGCGTCCTGCGGTTCGCGCAGGGGTCAACCGCCGATATTCAGGGCCGCTTTAATGAAGCGCTTGAAATCCTCGTCGCCCAAGGGGCAGAGCTCGTGGAGATTGAAGCGTTTACACCGGACGCAGAAAACTTTTGGGGCGACGCCCTTTCCGTCCTCCAATACGAGTTCAAACACACATTGAACGAATATCTCGCGACAACACCAGACACGGTCACCGCACGCACACTCGCAGACCTGATCGCGTTCAATGAAGCCAATGCCGAGATCGAGCTTGCCTTGTTTGACCAGAGTATTTTCGACGCCTCTGAAGAGAAAGGTCCGATCACGGATCAAGAATATCTCGACGCCGTCAGCGCGATCCAATCCGCGACGCGTGAGAAGGGAATCGACAAGCTACTTGTAGACAATGATGTCGTTATGCTGGTCTCACCGTCCGGCCCGCTGAGCCCACGCGTTGATCCTGTAAATGGCGACACTTGGCCATCCTGGGCTGGTGCGGGGTATCTCGCCGCGGTGGCCGGTTATCCGCACATCACAGTGCCGATGGGAGAGGTACATGGCGTACCGATTGGCTTCTCGATCATGTCTGCTAAAGACACGGACGCTGACGTCCTGTCTTGGGGATACGCGTTTGAGCAAGCGAGCAATTTAAGGGTCGAGCCGCAATATTTGCCGAGTGCTGAAGCGCGTCCTGAAATTGCAGCGGCAATAGCGGCTAAATAGCCGCTCCGACATGGCGTTCGAATTTCATCTGGGATCAAGTTCAGTCTTGGTGATGTGAAGGCCTGTAAGGCGTTCGTTAGGGTCTGTCACCGGAATTAGAGGTGAATTTTGCCATACCCGTTCCCATATCATTTCTATGTCATCAGCTGAGCAAAGGCGAAGACGAGCGATCGCTTACATTTTACGCCGCCGCAAACGCGGGGCAAAGACGGGTGCTAACTCTGGTGCCACCCTGAAAAGCCCAAACAAAAGACTTCGCGGTCATTTGGTGTTCAAACCTAGCGCCAGCGCATCCTCCTGGTGGCAAAGGCTCCTTTGGATTTTTGCGATCAGTTTGATTTTCGTGCCTGCTTACCTGATTGGTTGGCGGCAAGGCGCATTCGATATCGTTGACAAAGGCGTTCACCCCATCACGTGGATCTTGATGGCTGTTATATCAGTTCTGCTTGCGGTAATTTGCATAACCGCAGTCTTGTACATTGGACTAACGCTGTCTCGCGTGATCAGGTCGCTCGTCCCTCATAAGAACGAATAAGGATCGATGTCGACGGCGACGCGCGCGGCGTTGGGGAGCTTTAGTCCGCGCAGCCAGGTGGCCATGTAAGCGGAGAGGTCAACCTCGCGGGGCGCGGTGATCAGAAAACGCAGGCGGTGCCGTCCGCGCAATATGCTGATCGGCGCCGGGGCTGGACCATAAACTGTGACATTGTCGCCATGCGGCGCGGCCTGCCCGGCTAAAAGCCCGATCTCTTTCGCCATGCCGGCATCGGGCGCAGAGAGCACCATCGCCGCCATTCGACCAAAGGGAGGCAGGGTGAGCTCTTCGCGGACATCTCGCTCAATTTGCAAGAACCCGTCCCGGTCCCCGGCGGCGAGTGCTTGCATGGCGGGATTGTCCGGTTGGTAGGTCTGGATCAGGGCGCGTCCAGGCCGCTCGGCTCGACCCGCCCGTCCAGCGACCTGGCTGAGTAATTGATAGGTCCGCTCGCCCGCGCGCAGGTCTCCCCCCTGCAAGCCACTATCGGCATCGACCACGCCCACGAGTGTCAGGTTCGGGAAATTATGCCCCTTGGCGACGATTTGGGTGCCGACCAGGACATCGATCTCGCCCTGCGCCATGCGATCAACGATGTCGCGCGTCGCATCGCCCCCCATGGCGGTGTCGGAGGAGAAGATCTCTACCCGCGCCTCCGGCAGCAGCACGCGTACTTCTTCAGCCACGCGCTCGACCCCCGGCCCAACGCCCATAAGCGAATCCTTGGCCCCGCACAGCGGACAGTGATCCGGCTTCGGCATTGACCACCCGGTGAGATGACAAACCAAGCGATTGGTATAGCGATGTTCCGTCAGCCAGCTTTCCGTGCCGGGGCTTTTCAGCCGCTCGCCGCAGCTTTTGCAGATGACCAATGGAGCATATCCGCGGCGGTTCAGGAAGAGCAAGCTTTGCTCGCCATTCTCCAGGGTTTCTGTCAGGGCTTTTGACAAGACGGGCGACAGCCAGTTTCCTTTCTCCGGGGTATTCGCTCGTAAGTCGACCAGACTCATATCCGGCAACCGCGCTGCCCCGGGACGGGCGGACAGTTTCAGCCGCTCGTAGCGACCCGTCTCGGCATTCACGACCGTTTCGAGCGCGGGGGTGGCTGACGCAAGAATAATGGTGGCTTGCTCCAGCTTGGCGCGCATGACGGCCATATCGCGGGCGTGATATCGCACCCCGTCTTCCTGCTTGAAGCTGGTATCATGTTCCTCGTCGACGATGATCAGTTTCAAGTTCGAGAAGGGCAGAAACAGCGCCGATCGGGCGCCGGTGACGATCCGCGCGCGCCCATGCGCCACTTCGCGCCAGGTCCGCCGTCTGTGTTGATCACTTAAAGACGAATGCCATGGGGCCGGGCCCGCCCCGAAACGCGCTTCAAACCGGTCAAAAACAGCTTGGGTCAGTGCAATTTCTGGCAAGAGGACGAGGACCTGAGCGCTAGGGTCTTTCTGCAGCACTTCAGAGATGGCTTCGAAGTAAACCTCGGTTTTACCAGACCCGGTGATCCCATCCAGAAGGAAAGGTTGATAGGCGCCCGCCCTCACGGCCGCCCGTAACGCTTCGGCAGCGTGCGCCTGCTCGTTTGTGAGGGCTGGGCCACCCAAGCTGGGGTTCGGTGCAGGATAGGGTAGGTCTGTGTCGCGGGTCTCGGCCTTGAGGCTTCCTGCCTCGGCCAGGCCTTTGACCACAGACGATGAGACCTCCGCAGCCCGCGCGAGCTCTGCCGCGCTCGCCGGTCCCAGATCCGCGATCGCTTGCAGGACTTTTTCCCGCGCCGGGGTCATCCGATTGGTCCGGTGGCCGGTGGGTAGGTAAATCGTTTGCGTCGGCGACGGCGACAATCCACCTTTCGAGCGCAGCGCCATGGCCAGGACTTGTCCGGTCCCGGCCACATTGTAGCGCGCGCAAAACGCGATGAAGCGGCGCATCGTGGCCGGCATTGGCGGGGTTGGAAAAACGCTTTCGATGGTTTTCAGCTCACGCTCCGGATCGGTCTCAACCACCTCCCAAACGACACCGGTCCGCTCATACTTGCCGAGCGGCGCGCGCACATAGCTGCCCGGCTCGACCGTCATCTCGTCCGGGACGAGATAATCGAACGGCTCAGGCAACGGCATGGGAAAAAGGATTCGGGCCGTCGGCATGCGCCTTCCATAGCAGAGGCGCTCCGTCGCGAAACCCACCGTTAAGCATGATCAACGATGCTGCATCGCATGACTTTGACCGAAACCTTTCTGGATTTTATCGAGCGCGAGCAAAGGCTCGCCGCGAATACGGTCGAAGCGTATCGCAGCGATCTGTCGGAATTCATGGGCTTTTTGAGAGGGCACATCGGTCAAGAGCCCAACCAGCGGACGCTCGCGACGTTGAAGGCGCGCGACATTCGAGCCTTTCTGGCCGCGCGCCGCCGCGACGGATTGGCCGATGCGTCGATTGCGCGGCTGCTGTCAGCGATTAAGAGCTTTTATCGCTGGCTCGACCGCGCGCACGGGCTCGAAAATCCAGAGATTGCTTTCCTGACCGGTCCAAAACGCGCCCAGCGCTTGCCCCGCCCGGTCTCCGAAACCGCTGCCAAAGATATGCTGGAACAAGCCGATTTGATCCAGGACGACCCCTGGATCGCGGCCCGCGACGTTGCCGCGTTGAGCCTGATGTATGGCGCCGGGCTACGTATTTCGGAAGTGCTGGACTTGCCGGGCGATGTCAAAACAGCGCCAGAGCGGCTGCGCATCAAGGGCAAAGGCGGCAAAGTCCGGATCGTGCCGATTATTCCAGCCGTCCAAGAGGCCATACTCGCATATGCGGGCCTGTGTCCGTATGGGCTGTCCGCGAAAACACCACTCTTTTACGGGGCGCGAGGTAAGCGCTTACAAGCGCCAATCCTACGCAAACAAGTTCAAATTCTCCGGGGCGCGCTTGGGTTGACGGAGACCGCCACCCCTCACGCCTTGCGGCACAGTTTTGCAACCCATCTGCTCGCGCATGGCGCCGATTTACGGGCGATCCAGACCTTGCTGGGACATGCCAGCCTCTCGACGACGCAGGTTTATACCGGGGTCGAAGCCGGGCATTTGCGGTCCGTTCACGCCAAGGCGCACCCCCGCGCATAGCGCCCCGACAATCCGACCGAATTCAGCTGGCATCAAGATCCGCGTCTTCCGATGTTAAGACAGGGCTCTGCCAATGGATTTTTCCGCCAAACTCAACCTGCCTTATCTGCTGCCCAACCAGGCGCAGAAGCATCTCACTGTGAATGAGAGCCTGGCGGCGCTGGATGCCTTGGTGCAGCTCTCGGTGATCTCAATCGACGAGACCGCACCCCCCGGCGCCCCGCAAGATGGGGATCGCTATACTGTCGGCGCTGGCGCGACCGGCGATTGGGCGGGCGCCGATGCCCGGGTCGTGAGCTTTCAGCGCGGCACCTGGCAGCGCTATGCGCCGCAAGTCGGATGGCGAGCCTGGGTTGAAGCCATGGAGGGCTTTGTCGTCTTTGACGGGGCTGCGTGGCGCTCCGAGGGCTCAGGCGCACCGGTCAAAGAGTTCGGCATCAACGCCACAGCCGACAGCTATAACCGCCTCGCTCTCCGCGCGCCGGCCAGCCTCTTCGACCACGAGGGCGCCGGACACCAACTCAAGATCAACAAGGCGGCCGAGGGAGACACAGCGAGCCTCCTCTATCAATCCGGCTACAGCGCCAGGGCCGAATTCGGGCTCAATGGCAATGACAATTTAAGCCTAACCGTCTCGCCCGATGGCAACAATTTCACCCACGCCCTCACCGTGCGCGCAGACACAGGCTATGTCGGCATTGGCACTTACTGGCCAACGGCGGCGCTACATGTGGAGGGGGCGGTGAAGCTTGGCGTGTTTTCGCCCCAAACGCTACCGAGTGCCGATGTTGCTGGTGTTGGTGCGATTGTCTGCTTCCAGCGATCCCCGGAGGCGGTAGCATTGATTTTTTCCGACGGTGAAAGATGGCGCCAAATCGAATTCGGGGCAGTCATTTAAAACGTGCGCGACTGAGTGTCTTAACGATGAATGCGCTGCAAGCGGTCATTACTGCGTTCGTGAAATACCATAGACTCACTCTGCCTTAGTGCGTGGGCCATACTACGATTTACAAACGCCACATCGTCTAACGCTTAGCAGAGACTAGGAGATCAATGGTTTCGGCTAGGCTAGTTTTCCACTCGGGAAGTGAGACCCCATATGTTTCCTCTAATTTAGAGCAGTTCAGGCGCGAATTCATCGGTCGCTTAACTGGCGAAGGGTACTCCTCGGAAGTGATTGATCTAACACTTGCGGTTGGTCCATTGAGCGTCGCACTGATATCGAAAATCTCTTGTGCGAATTCGGCCCAAGATGCTGTTCCTGAGCCGACCATATGGAATCTCCCCCAAACATGCGATCCCTCTGTTTCATTTAGTTTCTGGCAAATTTTGAGCGTTGCACGAGCGATATCAAGGGATGAGGTTGGGTTGCCCAACTGGTCACAAACGACGCTGACTTCAGCTCGGTCTTGAGCGAGTCTCAGCATGGTTTTCACGAAATTGTTGCCATAGGGACCATACACCCAAGCAGTTCGTAATATAATAAACCGTGAGGTGCTCTCGGCAATTGCGTTTTCCCCCAGCAGCTTTGACCTGCCGTAGACACTGCTGGGTGAGACCTCGTGGTCCTCATCGTATGGTTCTGTGTGCTCCCCATCGAAAACATAATCTGTTGAGTAGTGTATAAGTGGAATGGAGTGATCTTCCGCGATTTCTGCGAGGTGTCTCGGAGCTCGCGCGTTGAGATCCATTGCCGCGTCGACATCGCTCTCCGCTTTATCGACTGCAGTGTAAGCACCAGCGTTGATGATAATAGAAGGGGAAACCTCGGTAACGCTGCGGACAATGGAATCGCGGTCCAATAGATCCAGCTGAGCGCGCCCTCGGGCGTTCAGGTTGATATCCATCGACGAAGCAGTCTGAATCAATGAACGAGCAACTTGCCCATTCTCGCCAATGCATAAAATTTTCATATTCTGGTGACTCGCCTTCCAGCTTTCAGCTTGAGCTTTCAACAAGGCCTAAGCGTTGGCCTTTGTACACGGAATTCCGAAGTGGTCGCCACCAAGCTTCATTCGCTAAATACCATTCGACTGTCTTGCGCAAACCAGTATCAAACGTTTCCTGCGCTCGCCATCCGAGCTGCGTTTCAATTTTTGTGGCGTCAATCGCGTATCTATGATCATGCCCCGGACGATCTGCGACGAACTTGATAAGGCTCCGCCGCGGTTCATCTCCAGGTAAAACCTCATCGAGGGTATCGCAGATCGCTTCTACTACTTCGAGATTCGTGCGTTCGTTTCTCCCCCCGACATTGTAGGTTTCCCCTGGCTCGCCCCTCGTAAGAATGCACCATAGCGCTCGAGCGTGATCTTCGACGTGCAGCCAGTCCCTCACGTTCGATCCGTCGCCGTATACCGGCAGTTCAACTCCTTCTAGTGCATTTAAAATGACGAGTGGGATAAGCTTTTCGGGAAAATGGTACGGGCCGTAATTGTTCGAACAGTTTGAGGTTACTATGGGCAATCCGTAGGTCCTGTACCAGGCCCGTGCTAAATGATCTGACGCAGCCTTAGAGGCGGAGTAAGGCGATGAAGGATCATATGCAGTGGTCTCTTCAAACAGTCCTGTTTCTCCTAATGAGCCATAAACCTCATCGGTGGAGACGTGTAAAAATCGGAACTCAGAACGCTTCGCCTCGTTCGTTGACTGAATATACTCCCGAGCGGCTTCTAATAAGTTGTAAGTGCCAACAATGTTCGTTTGAATGAACTCTTGTGAGCCCGTTATCGAGCGGTCGACATGGCTTTCGGCGGCCAAGTGCATGACATAGTCAGGCTGCGTCTGTGCGAAAACCTGGCGCATGGCGTCGAGATCACAAATATCCTGCTCTCGGAGTGTAAAACGGCTTGAGTCAGCAACCCTTGCTAGTGAGTCTAAGTTTGCAGCATACGTCAGCTTATCGACGACAGTAACGTCTGCGCCTACTTCATCGATGAGGTACCTAACCACCGCCGATCCAATGAATCCGGCGCCGCCGGTTACAAGTACTTTCATAATTTTTGCCAAGTCCAGAGATCAAAGGGTTGGATACGTAAAAGGTGCGAGAATATCACTCAAAAATGGCTGCGCGGCATCTTTATCAGAGAGTATTGGTGCGTTCTCGCCAATGGGCCAATCAATTTTGATAGTGGGATCGTTCCACGCAATGCCAGCGTCACTCGAAGCGTTATAGTATGCGCTGACTTTGTACTGAACATCGCAATTCGCCGTGAGTGTGCAAAACCCATGGGCAAACCCAACTGGAATAAAGAGCTGTTGCCCATTTTCGGCGGACAGTTCGGCGCTCACATATTGTCCAAACCAAGGGGATCCTTGCCGAAGGTCAACCGCAACATCTAAGATACGGCCGCGCGTGCAACGAACCAGCTTACCTTGCGCGTGTGGTGCAGTTTGAAAGTGCAGGCCGCGTATTATGTACGGATCTGTAGAAAACGAATGATTGTCTTGTATGAAGCCGGATGGGATTCCGCCATCCTCATAGTCTTTCTTCCTATATGTTTCCTGGAAAAAGCCTCTTTCGTCGCCAAAACGCCGAGATTTCACCAGTATAACCTCTGGTATGTGTTGCTTGACAAACATCGAAATGTTCCGCGTCTTTAGACCTGTGAGAAGGTTCCCATAGCCCAGCCCCAGTGAGCTGACAATCTCATTTGGATGCGGGTTAAACTTTGATAAAAGATGCGCCATGCAATTTGCAATCTCCGTCCCGATCGGTGCTTGGCACCCCTTCTTGCCGATGGTCTTAGAGAGCTTGAGGGTTCAAGGTCGTACGGTCCAAGTTGCACTGCTTGATGCATCAGGCGACGATCGCGTGCGAGCGTTAGCCGAACACCATTCTGATTGGCTTGCACACCGACGACACGGACCCGACTCAGGACAATCAGATGCCATAATAGAAGGCTGGCGTGCGCTCGATGGCGATTGGCTAGGGTGGTTGAACGCTGACGATCTATTGATGCCTCGTGCTATAGAGCAAGTTACTGAAGCGCTTACTGCGGACCCAAGCATAGATGTGATTTACGGCCATTCGGCGATACTCGATAGCGATGGTGCTATGACCGGCTACCACTTCAATGTTGAACCGCCGGGTCCGCGTTTGCTGTCCGCAGGAATCATTTCGCAACCCTCATGCTTTTTTAGACGAACCAGCTACGAAAAAGTCGGTGGTTTGAATGCCGATCTTCATTTTGTCATGGATTGGGATCTCTGGATTCGCTTGTACGAGTCAGGCGCGAGATTTGCGTTTATTGAAACCTGCTTGTCTATGGTTTTGTGGGGTCAGGACACGAAGACATCCTCGCTTCGGAAACGACGTCGCAAAGAGCTCGATGATCTTATCGGTCGATACGCTCCAGAAGCGGATCAAAAGCGTGTATTTAGGGATTTTATAATTCACGCCCTCAGTGATCGCGTTTATCCAAAAAGCTTGAGATCAAGACTTCAACGGAAACTGCGCTCGGCAAGTGGTGCACCATTTGGAATTCGAGGCGACGGTGCACTCATGGAGCGCGCATCGATCCAATACGCGAATTACAATCACGACCCTATGGATTCGGTCGCTTTGGAGTTTGAAGGAAACACCAACGATATCGACCTAGCTTCCAATCTTGGCATCAAGTCTCTTGAACGTCAGAACAACACCATTCGCATTCAATTCGAACAAGCATTGGCCCCTGGAACGACGTGTGAGGTGATGCTCAATACTCCTAGTCAAAACGAAACATACTTCAAAATGGCTACGTGGTTCGATTCAGTTCGACGATCTGAGGGTCAAAGAGACTAGGTCCAGTTGAATCGCCCTGTAGAAGCGCCTAAGCAGGCTCGCATATATCCGAATCAATGGTTGAGAAATCGCGCGATTTTCTGGATTGCGATTCTACTGACCCGCCTGACAGCATCAGCGGAATTCGACCCATTGTGTGAACCGAATATGCACTGATCAAAGTGTCGTAGTCTCGATTCCGCCGGCAAGGGTTCGGTCTCAAAAACATCGAGTGCCGCAGAATGGATTTGTCCAGATTCGAGCCCCGCAATTAACGCGTCTTCCACGATCACTGGGCCGCGCGCAACATTTACAATCCGAACTCCGCGACGCAGCAAAGGCAGCGTGTCATGATTAAACATGCCTTGCGTATCCGGGGTCAGAGGGCAAGTGAAAATAATAAAATCTGCGTCTTCAAGGCGTTCAGGCCAATTGGCGTGCTCGACGTTTAGATCAGACGCACTTTCGAAGAAGGGATCGTAAACGATGACATTGCTGCCACACGCAAGGATACGGCGTGCCGTTTGTTTTCCGATGTCCCCAAATCCAACGATTGCGACCGTGCGGCCCGCCATGCTGATGCCACTCGGCTTTGGCCATGCGTTTTCATTGCGAATGGCGCGATCAATTTGATAGGTGGCGCGGGCTAAGCCAAGCGCATATGTCAGTGCAACATCAGCCACTTCACCACCAAAAACGCCTGGTGTGTTTTCGACTGGAATGCCGGACTCCTCAAATGCGTTGAAGTCCACATTATCTACGCCCACGCCCCATTTTACGGCGGCTCTTAGTTTGCCAGCCGTCGCCGCCTCAACCACCTTTTTGCTCGCTGGATCATCACCGATAATCCAACCGTCAAAATCGGGAAGAATCTCTATCAATTCATCTTCGCTTAGAACCTGTGAGGTCTCGGCTGCGACATAGTCCAAGCCATGACTTCGAAAGTCGTTTTCAAATTCCTCGATTAGTCCGAGCATGGGGGGGCATGTTACCAAAATACGCGGGTTGCTCATGTCATGCCCTCGGAATCTCTTCGCCAACCGCGATACGGCGCAACAACGACTCGGCAATGAACCAGTCTGCTGGCTCATCAATGTCGATTGACTCTAATTTTGGTGTTGGAAAGAGCATTGGCTGCTTGCCAATTCGCGCACGTGTTGACCCAAAGCTGTTCGCGTCGAACAAATAGCACACGGAGTTTTCTTCCATGTAGGCAGGCAAGTCTTGTGTGCGGATGAGATTGTCCGGATCATGATTGATGGGCGCTCCGCCGGCAGTGTAGAACCGCGTATGCAACTCGTTCACCGTGAATAAGGAGTCGGCGGTACCCGCGTTCTTTGCGGAAGTGTACGCGTTGATCATTTCAATAATCGTTTCTCGCGTGAGCAGAGGATTAGTCGTGTGGGTCATCAGGAAGTGGTCGGACTCCACGTTTTCGATGTCGTCTTCTAGAACAAGGTTCATCGAAACGAAATCACCACAAAGTTCCTGCTTTCGGTCGCGAATGACAACCCGGCCATCATAGTCATGATCACTGAGTCCATTTGTTCCCAGGATCTCTCGAGCGTCCGTATTAATGACGATTCTGTCAATTTCCGTAACCGAGAGAAGGGTATTGAGAATCCACCTAAACAGTGGTTGTCCAGCAATTTCTCTAAAGTTCTTGGAGGTGACGCGAGCGCTGTGAGCCTTCATTGGCAACAACGCGGTCAAACGTTTTCCATCTATCATTATGAGTTCTCGTAAACTGAATTTTCGTGACTTTTTCGTCAGTGTCGGGACGATTGTGTTGGCCCGAGCTTGGATACCGAAGCGGATCGAGGTTTGCGTCGCTTTGCCTTAGGATAGTAATACTCTTCTTTCTGAGCCCGAGACAAAACGCGGTGCTCATTATGCCCGCGATACGTGCCCCAAAACTGCATAAAGCGGAAACCTAAAATGCCTGGTGCTTCTTTGAAGAAGCTGTTTAGACGCATCGCATGTCGAAAATCAGAGCTGATGCCTGAGACCAAACACCAAAGAAAGTCTGTGAATCTGAAATGCACCTCCGGCAAAATGTCTCGCATCGTTAGGGCTTCGCGATAGTACCGCCGATGCACTTGTTGGAGGGTTTCTTCATGAATGTGAATCACAGGTGCGCTTGCGACGTATCCGATTTGGCCATTATCGGCATGGATGAGCTTCGCCAACACCATGTCTTCTAATCCCGTGACGGCTTCGTCGAAGCGGTATTTCGCCCAAGTCTCTCGCCGCAAGGCGCTGTTTGCATTGTTACAGAAAAATCCATCCTGTTTGAGATCAGACTCTTCACCAAAATAATGCTCGAACACTTCATGCTCTGAAAAGCGCGTGACTTGCTCAAGGCCGACTTGGCGACCATAAACATAGTCACATTTCCCATCGAGCAGAGGGCTGATCAACTCCCGTAACCAGGTTTTGGTCTGCGGAATGCAATGGGCCGATATGAACACAAGGATCTCTCCGGAAGCCCCCTCACAACCTATGTTTAGCGATCTGCCAAAAGTGAATTCTGATTTTTCAATGTGGAAGATCTGGCATTCGTGTCGTTTCGCGATCTCTAGGGTGCGATCCGTTGAGCCAGAATCGACCAAAACAAGTTCGAGCTCTGTTCCTTCTGGGAGGTCTTGATTGGCGCACGCACTCAGAGCGTCATCGAGCCATTTTTCTTCGTTCAATGCGCGCAAAACGACGCTTACAGTCACGTTTTTCAAAGCCTGGTACCTTCGCACACCGAGTCACAACGTTAACTACCAATCGTGGTCACGAAGGACAATACCTTTGCTGGTAGGTGTCGAAATATCAACGAAGTGTTCAAGACCTGGGCGTTTTTGTAGTGCTATTGTCTCAACGCGTTGACACCAATTACGGACTGGTGCAGCTGTCCAACCTCGCCCCAGCATCATTATTATTGCGAGTGTTGGGTCTGGTAAAAGAGTGAGCATCAGGGAAATTCAACGGTGACACGCAAAGTGAGCCCGCGATCATATCGTCCATATGAACGGTTTTCTGATGGCCCATTCCTAGCCTTCAGGCGATTCTGGGGTGAGGCGCTGCGCCATAGATCGCATATTTCAACGGTCTTTGTTGACGACTTTAAAGGAGGCTACCGAGGGACAGCGCTTGGTGTGTTCTGGAACTTTGTTCTGCCGCTCGTACCAATTTCTGTGTATGTCCTGCTGGTAAATTTGAGAGTGTTTCCATCATTCGAGGGTATGGATCCGGCACTCTACATTGGGTTTAACGTGACGCTCTGGACACTTTTCACGGGGCTCATCACCCGCCCGATTCAAGTTGTCAAAGCGCGCAATGCGGTCACCATGATGACGTCCTTGCCAATGTCGGCGGCGATTCTGGCCTCATTCGCCCAACTTTGTTTTGATACACTCGTCCGCTGCGTGCTGATAATTGGTTTAGTGGTGCTTTTCCAGCAATGGCCCAACGTAGCGTTTCTCGATTTGCTACTGTTCTTGGTTTTTGGGTTTACATTTTGTTTTTCGCTGGGCCTGCTTCTGTCAATCCTGAGCATGGTGTTTGAGGACGTGGCCCGGTTGGTGACTATTCTTTTGCAGTATGGCATCTTCGTAAGCGGTGTGATCTTTCCAGTCTCATCCATGGGGCCGCTTAAAGTGCTAGAGACGACAAACCCGTTTAATGTGATGATCAGCGCCGGGCGGGATGCGATCTTCTCGGGCGGATACGCTTATCAGTCCGACCTACTCATTTGGACAGGTATATCCGGAGTGATGCTGCTGATTGGCGTGAACTTTTTCTACGTAATGGAGCATCGGATCCGGGGAGTCGTATGACAACAGATCTGAAGTTTTCAAGCGGTGCTGAGACTGTGTTGCAAGCGACCTCGTTGTGCAAACTCTACTCGAGAAATCGCAAATCTACCCGAAAACGACTAGCGGGTTTAGCCTTGCGGGCGCTTCTCTTCCTAAAACCGAAACCGATTTCGAAGCTTTACCCGAGCGAATTCTGGGCAGTGAATGACGTCTCATTTGTCCTTCGCCGAGGCGAGGCTTTGGGAATAATTGGTCTGAACGGGTCGGGAAAAACCACGACCTTGAGACTGCTAGCGGGACAAATTGTACCTGATGGAGGTGAGATCTGGGTTTCGGGACGGACAGCGGCCATGATTGACTTGCAGGCCGGTTTTCAGCCAGGGGCGTCTGGACGTGAGAACGTATATCTTCGCGCCGCAGCACTTGGATTCAAACGTGCGCAAACCAAAGAAAAGTATGATGAGATCGTTGAGTTTTCAGAGCTAGGAAACGCGATAGATGCGCCGCTGGCGACCTACTCGGCAGGCATGAAGATGCGATTAGCGTTTGCGATCATGATCACCGTTTCTCCCGATGTTTTATTCATAGATGAGGTTTTAGCTGTCGGAGATTTTCAGTTCCGGCAGAAGTGTTTAATTAAAGTCCGAGAGTTGCGAGAGAAAAGCGCGTTTGTCCTTGTCTCGCATTCGATGGCCGATATCTCGCGATTTTGCGACCGGGTAATTTTGATGCACGAAGGTCAGGCCATTTTTGAGGGAGAGCCTGACCAGGCAATTGCGAGATATGAAGCGCTAGAATTCAAAGAAAAGCCAAGTCCCGAGCATTTAAACTCGGTGATACCGGCGGAAGTTGTGCGACCAGATATAATCTCTGATCTGGAGGTTCGTTGGCTTGATGTAAACGGTAAGACAAGCGATCAGTTTGTGGAGGGGGACTCTGCGAAGATCAGCGTCTCATTTCGAGTAGCATACTCACCAAAGCACTTGGTGGTCGGAATTCCAGTTTACACGATGGGCGGAGATGTTTTGACGGGATTTGCTACCGACGCTTTGGGACAGAGTGTAGAGGCTAATGCCGGTGATCGCGTGAGTGTGGAATTTGAAATCGGCGATTTGGTTTTAACTCCGGGACGATATCGGACCGCGATTGGTATCACAGATGGTCCCGAATTCCTGCACATGAGCGAGTTAGCTGAAATTGCAATAACACCTATAGGGCGCAAAACATGGGGAGTCGCCGCGATTCCTTATGAATCTCGATATGCGCTAAATGATCAAAATGACTAAAACGGCATTTGGCAGACGTTTGCCCTTTTTGGTCGCCGACATGCATTCCCGATCCGTAAAATGAGTAAATTATGAACGAAAATAAGTATGCTGATTCCTATCGGGAGATGTCGCATGAGGTCTTGGCGACAAAGATCGCCGAGGCGAGTTTTTTTCATGACATGTCGCTTCGTTCTGGTTTGCGAACAGGTTCATGGGTATATGGGGAAGACTTGCCACCCAATTATCATTTGTGGCCGATCCTAAACTATCTGAATCAAATCGACCTGTCTGGTCATGTCTGTATGGATGTCGGTACGTATGACGGAATGACCGCCTTTGCGATGGCGGATGCGGGCGCTTCTGCTGTCCACGCGACGTGCCAATATGATCTGGCGAGATTTCGTATGGTGCGGGCATATCAAGGCTATGACAATCTCGCCTACTACCCGAATACCGACATAGAATGGTTATCTGAAAACCATCCATCCGGATCGGTAGATCTTATGGTGATGTCGGCCATGCTACATCACCTGACTTCACCTCTCGATGCCTTTTTGGAGGCGCGGCGCATGCTGAAACGAGAAGGATTGTTCCTGGTCGAGAGTATCGTGATCGATGGCGATGATGCCACCTTGTCCTTGAATTCGGAGCTTTCGGAACCTGTTTATGGAGCCCCGACACTTTGGGTTCCGACTGTTAATGCAGTTCGCGGAATGCTGCGTTTTGCAAGCTTTGACATCCTCTCGGAGTCGCGCTTGCTCGGAGGACGGAAAGCCCGCGAAAAACACTTTGATAGGGTTACTTTTTTGACCCGAGCACGAAAGCCGTCGGATCTCTCGGTTCGAACGGAAAAGGCGAAAGAAATCCACACTGCATCGCCAATCGTGGGAGGCCTGGATTTCTCAAAACTCGACCAAGAAAACACGGCGCCCTCTACAGTTCAGTTTGAGGGAGAAGCATCTCAAAATATAAACATATGGCTCGATCACATCGAGCACGCCCTTCAGCCATCTAAACAAGATGAACCGTATTGCGCGGAAACGGCTTTCTCTGTTGGCAGCGAAAAACAGTTCTTCGAGTTGGTGGAACGAATCCCTGACGGCGCGTTTCGCTGGCAGGACGTTTACTTATTGGGGGCTCGTTACCAGGGTGAAGAGATGCCCGATGGCATGCAATGGGGGATCAAGCAATTCGGCAACCTTCATGCACTTAGCTATATCCAAGATTATGGGCTCTCCGGGGTCCTTGAAATTGGTCCTGGCTTCAACCTGTATTTTCCCAATCACCTCCCTGATTGGTGCGATTATACCGCACTAGACGATGAAGGCTTTTATGACTCGAACGTGCTCCAGCTTGCAAACGCGGCTCGGTCTCGCGGCGAAGTGTTTTCAGGATTGCTTGGGGATGGGAAACATCAATTGCCGCCCGGTTCTTTTGATGCCTGCATCTCGATTTCAGTTCTAGAGCACGTCCCGCGCTCTGATATCCCCGACGTATGTAAAGATATGTTTCGGCTGCTGCGCCCGGGAGGCTATGCGTTGCATTCGATAGACTTAACATTGGATTCGATTGAGCAGGAAGGACGGGCTTGGCTTGAAGGACTGCGGAACGCAGGCTTCGAGATTGACGATGCATCGATCGACGGGGCATGGTCAGGACAAATGCCAGGGGCTTCGGCAAGTGATGTTTTTCTTGAGCCGCTATCCATTCGCTCACGCTTCTATTCCGGTTATCGACGAACGATTTGGGGCGAAACTGACGTTGCAGAACGGTTTGTTTCTCAAATGGCAACAATTTTGGTTGCCGCGAGAAAGCCTTAGGTGACCTGCGGGTCGATCAGTTAGCGAAAAAGAGCCAGAATAAAATGCGGACTCCCATCTATCACAGAATGTTCGAGTACAATTTATCGCTGCTCCCAAATGCGCATCTAGCGGAGCTTGAGCGGGGCGTTAGAACCATTGAAGAAGCGAGGGAGCGAACGGGCGCAACGATAGGCTATCCGGGATGGGGATTGATTTATCATATACTCCTGTCTCATCTTAAGCGTGGCCGTACCGAGATTATTATCGAAACCGGAACAAATCAGGGCTGTACGACAATTGTATTAGCGCAAGCCTTGATCGATGCAGGCGTCGACGGTCATGTCATGACATTTGAATTAGAAGCCGAGAACGTTGAAAAAGCCCAACAAAACTTCGAAGCAGCGGGCGTTTCCACGAGAGTGGAAACTTACCTCGGAGACGTTCACGAGCGTTTTGCCCCAGCGATACAGGACTTGAAAGACGTCCGATTTGCTCTGCTTGATGCTTCGCATTTATTCAGCGATGTCATGTTCGAGTTTGAGACTCTCTTGCCGCACTTGGCGTCAGACGCACTGGTCGTTTTCGATAACACATATCGTATCGCTGAAGCCCATGAGGACCAACGCGTGAATGGCGCCCTGAAACATATTCAGAAACAGCATGGCGGTAACGTGATCAATGTCGAAAACGTATCTTGGTTCACGCCAGGTTTAGCACTCTGGCAACGTCTGCCGAGTCTTTAGCATGCAAGACCCTTACAAAGTCGCTCTGGTGGGATACGGAAAAATCGCTCGGGATCAGCATATTCCTTGCATTAAAGAAAGTCCGGATTTTGAACTATCATGTTTGATCAGTAAGTCTGCGAAAGTTGCAGATGTGCCGATCTATGGTTCATTAGTGGATGCGTTTGAAAGTCAGGAATCGCTAGACGCGGTGATTCTTTGTACGCCGCCTACAGCGCGTTTGAAGCTGACTCAAACCGCTATTCAAAACGGATGCGCCGTCATGCTGGAAAAGCCGCCGGCGGTGAATATTGCCGAGGCAAAAAAAATCGTAGAACTGGCGGAAGAAGCTCAAGCCGTCGTATTTGCAACCTGGCATTCCCGTTTCGCAGCAATGGTCGATCGCGCCGTCCAAGTGATGCAGTCAAACCGGGCAGCAAAGATCAAGATAGTCTGGCATGAGAGCGTTCATAAATGGCATCCTGGACAGTCATGGCTTTGGGAGAAAGGCGCGTTCGGGGTGTTCGACATGGGCATTAATGCGCTTTCTATTTTGACCGCGATCTTGCCTACCAAATACACCGTCACCCGTGCTGATTTTGAAGTGCCGCGCAACCTGCATGCTCCTGTTGCAGCAAAGATAGAATTGCTCGCAGCGCCCGATATCCCCGTTCAAATAGATCTCGATTTTCTTGCTGGTGAATTAGAGAAGTGGGAGATCGCAATAGAATTTGCCGGCGGAGGTGGCATCAAGCTTTTTGAGGGAGGTGCCGGATTGATCGACGAGTCCGGAGAGGCGCAAGTTGATCAAAACAAAGAGTATCAAAAACTTTATGAGCGATTTTCTAACATGATTGGAAATGGAAGCTGGGATATCGATACGCAGCCCTTAGAGATCGTTGAGGACGCATTCCAAATCGCAAACAGAACTCAGGTCGCTGCCTTGGCTTTCTGAAGCTAAAATCCGTCTGAGATCACCGATTGATATGTCAGCTTTTTGGATCTCGAAATGCCTCGGCAATAAGCCCTCAAACTACAACGGTGGACGCAGTTTATGATGCATGGCTATTGCTGTGGACAAGACTGATACACTCAGAAAACTGCGGTGCCGATCATCTCGAAGACCAAAATAATTAAGAAGAAAATCAATCGATTAGGCTGAGAATCGGCGCGTTATTGCTTGGTGTAAATTCACTTTACTATTTGAGGTTCGCAAGTTAACTGCGCGTATGAAACGAAAAGGTATTATCCTGGCGGGCGGCTCAGGTACTCGGCTTTATCCGACCACCATATCCGTGTCCAAGCAACTTATGCCTGTCTATGACAAGCCGATGATTTATTATCCGCTTTCAGTGCTTATGAGCGCAGGAATTCGGGATGTCCTGATTATTACGACACCGGAAGACCAAGAGGCTTTTCATCACCTACTTCAGGATGGAGCGCGGTGGGGCCTGTCAATCAGTTACGCGATACAGCCACGTCCTGAAGGGCTGGCGCAAGCATTAATAATTGCAGAGCCGTTCTTAGATGGGGACCCAAGCGCGCTTATTTTGGGGGATAATCTTTTCTTTGGAACGGGGTTCGCGGACTCAATTACCAACGCCAACAAAAAGGAGTCTGGTGCGACGATATTCGGCTATCACGTTGCAAACCCTAAAGACTATGGCGTCGTCGGCTTCGATCAAAACAATAACGCAATCTCTCTCGAGGAGAAGCCGGATAAACCCGCGTCAAATTATGCGGTCACCGGGCTCTACTTTTACGATTCTCGTGCGAGCGAGTATGCAAGAACGCTCGTTCCGTCCGATAGAGGCGAACTTGAGATTACCGCGCTCAACGAGATTTATCTCAAAAATGGGTCGCTGAATGTGGAGCTTCTTGGGGATGATATTACCTGGCTAGATACCGGAACGCATCGTTCACTGCTGCGCGCGAGCGAGTTCGTTGGGGTTCTTGAAGAACGGCAGGGTAGACGGATCTGCTGTCCGGAGGTCATTGCCTACGAACAGGGCTGGATAACAGCTGATCAATTGGCAGAATTGGCTAAGCCACTCAAGAAAAGCGGGTATGGTGAGTATCTCATGACAATCGTCGACCGGAATCGATAAAAGTTACGCTCTGCTCATTTATCTAATGTTTCAAAGTCAGATTTTCTTTTGCACGCCTGCTCCAGAGATAAACGCATGTTTTAAACTGTCTCACAGAGCATGCGCTGAGACGTATCTAGTCTCAGATTTCCAAAGTGCGAATAGTCCCATACACTGGAAGCGATTCAGTCAGTTTCGAATTTCACCGATCTCTACGATCAAGTCTTGTATTTCGCTCTCACCAAAATCAGGATCGAATCTCACTTTACTGTTTGAGAACTCCTCAGGGAGAACCAGCTCAATGCTTCGATCCGGTCCGGTTTCATCGAAAAACTTTACGGATAAACCCTCACGAACACCCCCTTCTGCTCCGGTGGGAAGAAATAACTGACTGACCGTAGACGAAGAGGTTGAAAACTGAATTTTAATGCAGGGCCGTCTCGCGGTGTCTTTTAGACGGAGATAGAGTTTTGGATCTCGTTGCGTCAAAAAACGGCCACTCGAGGGCTCTGCACTCATGTTCGACAATTCGAGTTCTCGCGTATCTATGGGGGAGTAATCACAACCCTGCGCGATGGAACGATTTGCCTCGACCAACCCTTTTCCCATCGGGCTATTCCAAGAATAGTTTTGAGAAACTAGGCGCGGGATCATGCGGCGTTCCACACTGTTTACCACCAAGTGCTTTGGACGATTTGCGATTGCCGATTGCAGGGCATCAGGTTGGGGGTGGTTGAGATCGAAAAGCGCACCGTCCGGAAACAGAATCATCAATGGTTTGGTGATTTTCTTGTAGAATGAGTCATGTAAAATGACAGCGTCAGTTACTCCGGCACCGACACGATCCGGAAATTGGGTTTCCCAAAATTCAGGAAACGATTCGGTATCCTCTTGAATTGGCAGTCTAAGCATCCCCGTTCGCAAGTCAGTATCAATCGAAACTCGCTCACCCGAGCCAAGGGTCGGCAAACCGACATCCTTCTCGATTAAGCGGGATGCGAGTTGCCGGACTGCCAAGGCGCCGCCAAATTCATTCCAGTGCGTATCAGTGCGGAAATAGATCTCATCTGTAAGTGTCGGGTCTTCGAACGCATCTAGGTGATCGACAATGCTCGAGCCTATTGTGCGGGCATAGTGGCGCCATTCGCGTGCGTTACTGATTTTGCATCCAGCGGCGAGAGACGCGCGAGTTCCCAAGCGAGATTCCACTGCGACTGCTTTGTCTGGTGAAACAGAAAAAACAAACTGAATCCCCGCGGCTTCAGCGACTTTCGAGAAGGCTTCGACTTTGTCGATCGCCCATTCGATTCGACGGCGTTCGACGCATTCACCGCCCTCAAAACTGGGCACATAATATAACCAATCGCCCTCGCCGGAGATGACCTGATCCGTTTCGACGAAGCCTATGATCGAGTAATCAACCCAGTTTCTAAGTCGTATAGCGTTCATTCCAACGGGGGAGTTTTGCAAAGCGCGGTCAATTATATCGTCTCGATAGGTGCGATCGGCTTGAATAAGAGATCCAAGTTCAATTTCGTCTCTTGTCACTGCGTTCTCTGCTTCGGGATCATACCCAAAGCCCAAAACGCTCAGGACCGGCGCAATCAGGAACGCGGAAAATACCAAGGCTGAAATCGTATCTAAGACGCGCATTTAAAACCTGAAGTACAAAAACGGAGAGAATGATTGCGGTAAAACGAAAACCAAACAGGCAACTGAAAACGCGAAAATTGAGACCAATCTAAGTGCTCTAAATGAGGTGCTCGAGTTTACGGCTCCAAGTATTGGGCCCAACGGTTTGATCTGGCCTTGCAAAATGATCAGAAAGCTCGCGATTATGAGGGTCACTGTTGCTAATGGCGTCATTGTTAGCAGCAGTTCGGTTGGGACGACCCAACTGCCTTGAGCGAAAGGAACGAACATCGCCGATGTGAATGCCAAGAACGTGGCAAAGTCTGGCGCCCTGAACAGCACCCAGCCAACGACCACAAATGGAAGCAAGTAAACCAATCTCAAAACTGGGTTGTTAATTCCCGCAGCTTTTCCTTTGAACGCCACTCGTTCCGCAATCAAGAATGCCCCGTGCCATACACCCCACAGCACGAAGGTCCATTGCGCTCCGTGCCATAAACCCGTCAACAAAAACACGATCATCAAGTTCACATAGGTGCGGCTTGTTGATACTCGATTGCCACCCAACGGGATGTACAAATAGTCTCTGAACCATGTTGACAATGAGATGTGCCATCGGCGCCAGAATTCTGTGAAAGTTGAAGCGGCGTAGGGATGATTGAAATTCTCTAAGAAGCGAATTCCGAACATCATCCCAAGGCCTATCGCCATATCCGAATATCCGGAAAAATCGTAGTAGATTTGAATACTATATGCGATCGCCCCGATCCATGCGGCCGCGAAGGTGATTTCACTGTGTGGAAGCGCGAACGCAGCGTCGGCGACGACTGCCACTGTATCAGCGATAATCACTTTTTTGCCCAGCCCGAGAAGGAAACGCGATGCACCAGCGGAAAACAGATCAACCGAAGCATTCCCTTTGTGAAAATCCTCGGCGACATCTTTATATCGGACAATAGGTCCGGCGATCAATTGTGGGAAAAAAGACTGATAAGCGCCATAAACCAAAATGTTCTTTTCGGGTTCGACGGCGCGTCTCCACACGTCGATAAGATATGAAATTCCTTGAAATGTATAAAACGATATTCCGATGGGAAGCAGAATAGACTGTGCGAATTCCTTGAATGCACTCGAGCCACCAAAATCGATCAGGCTTCCCGCAAAATAAGTGTACTTGAAAAATGCCAATAGCGCGACATTTAGTGCGATGAACAGCAATATGATGGGTTTTCCAGCACCCGGTCGAATCAACAAACCACCCGTAAAGTTGAGGATTATGCTGAATAAAAGAACGAGTGTGTATGCGCCTGACGACCAATAGAAAAACACAAGGCTGATCATCAGGCTGGTGACGGCGAACCAAGATGTTCTTCGCGTGCACAGGCCGAGGATGAGGGCTACCGGTAAAAAAACGAACAGAAAAGACTGATCTGAAAAAACCACGACGTTCTGTCCTCAAGACGCAGTCTCAATAAGCGCAACGTTTGGCGGGGATCAACATCGAAACTGAAGTTTATGGTGGGACCTCAAACGCTACTCATTCAATTGTAAAGTAGCGCTTTGCCCCAGTTCATTCGGCTGGTTCTGAGACCTTCTTACTTGAAGTCCTTGACGCAGTGTTGCTGGGCTTTCTCGCCCGTGATTTCGCCGGTTGTTTCACAACTCGGTAAACGCATGTTCGCCAACTGGCGCCAACTTTTGAGACGAAGTCAGATTTGTCCAACTCGGCATCAACATATTCTTGCACTTCAGGCCAATCTGGAGAGGCATAATCATCGAAAATGATGAAGCCACCAAGTTTGACATTGCGAGCGTAATTCTCAAAGTCTGTCTTAACGCCCGCATAAGAATGGTCGCCATCGATGATCAAGAGATCGTACATCTGATTGGCCGCTGCTTCGATAGCCTCCGGGTCAGTGCTCAAGTGCTTAATGAGCGAGAAATTCTCATCGCGCATGCCCACCTGATCCAGGTTTCGTCGCAACGTGTCTTCGTCGACATTTTGGCCCGTGAGCAGATCAAGTTGAGCAGCGTTGTAGTAACCCTCTAGTGGGTCAAGAAGCGTGAAGTGGATATTATCAAAATGCCCCCTCATCGCGTCAAACATAATCGCGGCACCTGTTCCGAACAGCGTTCCAATTTCCAAGACACTCGCTGTCTTTCCTTTGATCGCCCGCCCGACGAGCGCTCGGAGCATTACATCCTCTATAGAGGTTGCGAGTCGGCCATCCAATTGGTTTTCAATCAGGCAAGCGCGGTTTGCCATGTACCCTAAGGTTGATCGTGCAATCTGAACGGAAAGCCGTTTCCGCCACTCGCTATCGAGCACTGCAAAGTGCTCGTTACGAAGCCGACGGTTGAAGTGTTGGTACCATACCGAATTATTGAACTCTGCCCATTTGTCCGTTTCCGCAGACTGAACCTTGAGCGCGTCGATGTTCGTTTGCACCTCACTCAATTCGTTGGAGACGGGTTCGATTTTCGACGACAATTCTTGCATATGCGTCGTCAGACTTTCCGACGTTTTTGAAAGCGAGGACTCGAGCGTGTCAGCTGTTTCCGCGAGCTTGGAGTGAAGCGCGCCCTCACGATTGGTCAGTTCGTTTTCCATTGTTTCGGAAAACTGCGCTTGCGCCGTTTCGACCCGTACAAGCTCAGCATTCAAATCCGCCTCTAGTGTTTCCAAGGCAGTTTCAAGAGCCCCTTGATCTGCTTTGATCGCATTTTGCAAATCTTGCAGCGAATCCAGTCGAGACTTGGTTTCGCTCATGACCGTCTCGACCTTTTCCGACAATATACCGCTTAGCGCCTTTAGTTCCTCGCTCAGTATATTAACTTTTGAATCGTGTTTAGCGAAGTCCTCGCGCAATACGGACGAGCCTTGTAGGTGCGAGACCCGTGTGCCAAGCTGGTCGGCCGCGTCTCGCAAACTCGCAATTTGGGCACTCGCATCTGTCAATTTATGTGCATGAGATGATTTTATCTCATCGAGTTTTGAACGCTCCTGCGCCAGTTCGGAATTTAGTTTCTGCAGGTTCGGCTTTACTGTTCGATTGAGTTCTTCCCGGAAGAACTCAATGAGCGCAGATTGGCTTCCTGTGGCGATAAGTGCTTTGCCAGAATTCAAATCCTGTTTAAGCGTCTCAATCTCCTGATGCTGGCGATCGAATTGAATGTGAAGCGTTTCAATGTGTGAATACGATCGGAACGCAACGTAGAACAATGCAGCAGAGATAAAACCGCCACCCAGCAACATGAAATAATTGAATGGGTCGGCAACAAGCTCAAAACGGGGTAGGGCTGCCACCAACAGACCAATTGCGACGAGAAGAACCGGGAACGTCCACACTTTATGCGCCCAGGTATGGACTGCGGCTCGCTTAAAAAAGCGCAGCAAACCATACAGCCTTGGGGATAGCGCGTGAATCTTTCGAGCGGATCTGACGTATCCGCTGAGTTCGCTGTCTTCGCTTTTAAGCTCCGTCGTTGGAGTGACTTGCTTTAACATAGGGGATTGGCTCTTGGCTGATAGTTGGCGGGCAGATGGTTTTGCCCCAGAATTCGAATGAACGTCCTGCTTTATTGCCTCAGCAGGCATAATCGTCTTTGCTGTTTCAGATTTCTCTTGTTCTGTATTCGCTGGCTTGGGCGTTCGAAATCTCACGAGCTTTTTGAAGGCTTCTTCAACGCGCTCAGTGCCCGGATCATTCTTGAAAGCTAATATATTGCCCCAGGAGTTTTCTGCGACGTTACAGTTTGGAAATTTCTTAACGCACTTCCAATCGTGAGAGATGCCATATTTTATGATCGGATGCCATTCGCTGATATAAACCGCATACCCTTTGTTTTCCAAGAATTGGGCGACGAATCTCCAATCGTGTCCCAGTCGCAGAGTTTTGGCATCTTCAAATTCGCATTCAATGACGTCAGGGTTCAACTTGGTCCAGGGTACGCCCTTCAATACGGAAAGATCAAAACCCTCAACATCGATTTTTAAGAAATCGACCTTCGAAATTCCCTTTGAGGCAACGATGTCAGCAACCGTTGTGACATCGACTAAATCGGACACTTCGTGAGTGTTTCTAAAGGCGTGAAGTCCGGAGATACCTGAACTTTCTGGCGACGTGAAGAAGTCGACGCCTTTCGCCGGAGCGTCACTCACAGCGCGCGGATCGATCTTGACAGAAAGTTTGTTTTGAAAACGTTGTACGAGACTCGCACGATTTTTTGCGTCTGGTTCGAAGCAATAAATCGTCCAATCGAGATCATCAAAGTATGCGGCGGAAGTGCCGATATGTGCGCCCACGTCTAACATGACGAATTCACTTCCCACTCGATCTTTCAACAGCTCGGCGACGACAGCCGTTTCATCAAGTTGAGCATGGTCGTCACGATGCCAAGACGCTGAGTCTGATGGTGAAGTCTTTGGAGGAGCGGGTTTCATCGCTAAAGCGTCTTTAAGCTCCATCCGCGGAAAGAGCTCCAGCTTCCCCCCGATAGTGGCGTTGACAATATCCCGCCCGTCTTCCTCGAACGCGGTTTTGGCGAGCTTGTACATCTCTTCCATCATGTCCACGTCCGCGGCTTGCCACTTTTTGCCTTGGAAGTAGCGGGAATCAAAGTGGTTCTCGTCCTTCTCATTGCTGAGAATAACCTCGCCCTCTTTGATGCCTTTCGATTGTTTGTAGGAGTGATCGAAGCCAATCAGGATGGCACGCTTGTATCCGAGCCCGTAAGCGATGTGCATGTTGTAAAAGGTGACGGTGTGCCGCCAGGAAGCATTCTTGAAGAGGTCTTTGGAGAAGGCCGCATGACCGACAGCATCGATAAAGTACGTTTCATCGGTTTCATTGAGGCAGTAGGCTGTCCAATAAGGTAGGATTTTAGCCATACCCTCGATTTGATTAATATTGTGGCTGCTCTGCTCAGCGACTAGGTAATTCACGACTGTGTAATATGTTGCGTATTCTGACAACTTGGGATCCAGGAATGCATTATTTGAAATAATAACATCATGTCCCTTCAGCAGATCGAGATCTGTCTTTTTAAGACTCGGGCCATTGCCTACGATGACACAAACATCTGATTTCCGATTGGCGATCGTCTCTCGCAAAAACGCATGGCTCTTATCAATTTGCTTTTTCTTCCACTTCCGATCGAACGCCCAACGCTTTGGGCCGACATTGTACATCACATGGCCAGGCTCTGATTCCCGGTATTGAGGCACTTCTTTGCAGGGGGTCGACGGAGCAATGTTCCGATTGCGCATTTCCCGGAGCGTATCACCTTTGCCTTTTTGCGACGCATTTGCTTCGAGATCCGCAAAGATGAGATGACTTGTATTGTAGTCGACAAGCAGCTGATCATAAACCGCTTCAAGTCGCTCTGAGTCGCTGATTTCGCTATTGTTTGCATTGGAGAGGACGCCGTCAAAGCCATCGCAAATGAACTCGGCATATCGTCTCAACCATATATGATTGACATAGCCAAAGTGGCCCATGAGCATTTCGCAGACTTCGTGATAGCTGTTCCCTCGCTGTCCAAAGGTCTTGTTGCTATCGTGGTAGCGCGCCAGTGCGAGGTTTTCATCGATATAGGCAAACTTGACCCCAGCCTTCATGCAACGGATCCAGTACTCATAATCCATGCAGTAATGGAGGTTTCCGTTTAACTCGCCCATTTTTTCAATGACGCTGCGTTTCATGAACAATGCTGGTTGCAGGATCCCGTCTTCCTGCTGAAAGCGCCAATGCAGAGTAGACGGGTCCTTGTTGACGTAAACGTCTCTCAGCTTCTCCCCGTTCTCGCCTATGAAAATCCCTTTTCCATAAACGATATCTGGGGCGTCTGGCTGATTAAACCGTTCGATAATGCGCTCGAAAACACCCTCGTGTGCAAAAACATCGTCCGAGTTTAGCCATGCAATAATATCGCCTTTCGCGCGTGCGAAGCCTTTGTTCAAAGCGTCAGACTGCCCTTCATCTGGTTCCTCGAAGAGCGAGGCATGTTGATACTTTGCAGCAATTGAGCGGCTTCCATCAGTTGATCCAGGATCAAATACGAAATGTTCGATTGCCGGGTAAGACTGGTCGCGCACCGATACGAGGCACTCATCGAGGTAATCGGCTTGATTGAAACTTGGCGTCACAACTGAGATAGTTTTCATAGAGCGAGAGCTTTCTGCTTTGCCGAAAGGAGTTTCTTCTGCTTCCAGCGCCAGAGAGTAATTGCTTTTTCTCAAGATATTATTCGCGCGGTGGCGTTGATCACTCGAGAGTGGCAATTGGTCAAAAAACGAGCAGGTTTGCCGCCAGTCTGTTTCTGAAAACCGATCCTGATAATCGAGACTTAGTTCTACCGTGCCAATCAAGAAATCAATCAGGAGGCCGTTAATAACAGTATTCTCGGGGATTTTTACGATCTCATCAGGATGGAAAGCCTGAGACCGCAGCAAATCATTTAGCATGGCAATGTAAGGATGGCTGAAATACAGAGCATCTCGCGCCTTCGCATCCGCCATAAAGTCCGCCTCAGACTTTTTGTTTCCGAGCTTGGCGCGTTTTTCTTCTTGAGTTTCTGTACGGTGGCAGACAAGTGGTCGTGTGACGAGTTGCACAGGCCGATCATGAAACGCTTTAACCATTGCACCCAATTGTGGGTACATAGTTCCAAAGTACTTCGATGCGTCGACGTCCTTGAAGGCCGATCGCCTAAAAATGTTGACTGAGATGAACCCGATCACACTAATGAAACCGAATTTGAGACAGAACTCTCTCAATCCAGCGAACTCTTGATCTGGACCGGTTAGGTTCATCCAATTTGGCGATAAGAGCTTTGAAAGGTCTTTTGATCGTCGCGTGCGGTTCAACACAAGCATATCGAACTGATCAGACTTCAATCGTTCGATAATGTCTGCAAGAGCATCCTTCGGTTCGAGAAAATCGTCGTCACCGAAAATCCAAAGAAACTCGCCGCGCGCGTCATCGGAACTTTGAATGAGATTTCTTTCGAGGCCGATATTTTTTTCGTAGCGCTTATACTTCACGAATGGATATTGTTTCGCGACAGACTTCACGAAGTTCAGCGACTGATTAGGAGAAGCATCATCCGCAATAATCACTTCGACGTCTTGATCGAAGTTGCCAGAAATTTGCTCCACGAAGCTATCAATCGCTTGTTTGAGGGTATCTGGTCGATCGTATGCGGGGATGACAATGCTCAGAAGCATGGTTTCTACTCTACGCCTAAACTCGTTTATGGAGAATTTCGGTGATTGAGCACCTCGCGGGCGACGCTGTGGATCTACTCAAATCGTTTCATTCATTCTGAAGTTGCTGTGCCTTACCCTAATGCCTTACGACACAAGGCTCTTCATGCCAACACTGCTTTGGCCTTCAAGCGTCTCTTTATTGTTGTCTGGTCCGATACCTTTAGAGGACAAGTGCTAACGGCGCCTGACTCCAATTTTCAAAGAAACGCTTTGAGCGATTTGTCTAAGATCGTTCAAAGCCGGCGAAATTGTTTTCCAGCCGTGCATGATCTGGTCAGGATTCGAAGCCATATCCGGCGTGAAAGCTAACGGTCCTTCAAAGATGTCGCTGATGGGCTCAACATCTGGGTGGTTATTCACTGCATTACGATACATTTTGTACCGGTTTTCCCAAAACACGCTTGGCTCGTCTGCGACATAAAGATCGATGGCATGGTACATCACACCACCTGGCTTCAGAATTCGAACGCAATCGTTGAAGAATGATTGGAAGTCTTCATCAGGCACATGTTCCACGACAGAGATCGAAAACAACGTATCAAAAGTACTGTCTTCCAGCACAGGGTCAAATGCACCAACCGTTGTCCTTATGTTTTGGACATTATCGATGAAAATCTCTGATTCCGGACCATTATCTGCCCCTTCAAATGGTTCTATGTTGAAGCACTCATTTGCGTCCTTAAGCAAAGGCAGAATTCTAGATTCTCCACCACCGATCTCCGCGATTCGTTTCCCGGACATTTCTCTGAGATAGGCGTAAATTGCGATATCCTGCATCGTTTTCAGTTGAAAACTGAGTTTACCTGCCAGCTGCTTATCCCAACCGGCATCCATGCCTCGCCATATTTCAGGCTTGCGAACAAAATCGAACATTCGATCTCAACCTTAGTTTCTACACTCCCTGCTTTCGGCATACCCGAACTCAAAGAGCAAGATCTTATTTTTCTCTGTGTGTCTCAATCGAGGAGTTTTTCAAAACATGCGGCAACATGATAAAGCATGCTGGCCGGAACATAATTTGATAGGGGGCATGCATTTGCATCGACCTCGTCGTTCCAACCACCTGAAGGCCCATGGTCTAAATACCCTTGGAACACGTTTTGCACTATCCGCGCGGTTTGTCCGCGTGATGCGACCTGCGAGTGAAGAAGGTATGTTCGGATCCGCTCCGTCTGATGCCAAAGTCGGCTGTTTTCTCTTTGAAAGTCGGCGTTTGAGCTCACACGGTTCTTTGCATAGCCGTTTTTGGGGTCGATCCCAAATCTGTCGGATGTCCTGATGAGCCGTCGTCGCCAACTTGCACTATCATGCCCTGTCCGCTGGTCATAAAAGTACAATAACGTCGCCCACTCATAATGATGGCCGGGTTCCCAAATCACCTCGCCTTCTGGCACCTGCAACGACCAATCAGCGTTGAAAAACTCTGCCATGACGTCGGTCGCGGGATTGAAGAATTTCGTCTCGAACAGGCGGACCACTTCCGCGGCGTGTTTGAGTGCGATGTCTGCTCCGGTAACCGCGTGATATTGCAGCATCGCTTCGAGCATGTGCATGTGTGGGTTGGCGCGGCGGGGGAGTTCACCTTCGCTGGATTCAAACCAGCCGCCATGCACGTCGTCTTTGAGGTGGGCATCGATATAGCCGAGCGCATCTTCTGCGATTTTCAGAGCGGTGGGGTTGTTTGTGGCTTTGTAAGCGGCCGCGCCAGCTAGGATCATGAAGGCATGATCGTAAAGGTCGCGGCGCTCATCGAGTGCGTTGCCCCGGCGATCGATGCGGTGAATGAAGCCGCCATCTGCATGGCGCAGTCGCTCATCAATATAAGCAATGCCGCGATCGACAATGGTCTTGGCGGTGTCTGTCTCGGGCCACCCCATTTCGATGGCTTTGGCAAAGCTGAAGACCTGGCGCGCTTGCACGCGGACCCGGCGATCCGCCTCCAAGTCTGGGGTGCCGTCCATGTCGAGCTGTTCGACAAAACCGCCAGCCTCTTCATCCCATCCAACCTTGGACCAGGTCTCGAAAGCGGTCCACAACCAGTCTTTGCACTTGTCGCGCAGTTCAGGCGACAGGCCCAGGGCATGACGCTCCGCTTGTACGGTCGCGCCCAACGTCTTCACGGCGGCGTCATCCTGCATCGGCGTGATCATGACCTCGTTTGGCGTGGCGACGACGACCAGGTCCGACACGCCATTGATCGAAATCACGGGGCCTTCAGAGCGAACGTAAAGGCCTTTCGAGTTTTCGATGACGACCGGACCGCTCGTATAATTCTCGCCAGCGTCCTCGGTGAGCAGCTCGTGCAGCGCGCGATAGCCACCCACATCGCTCCAGCCCATGCTGACTGGCACCGTTTTGACGTTTTTGGCTTTCTCCATCACCGCATAGTCGATGGAAATACTCGGAGTGGCGCGGAACGCCTCCGGATCAAGGTGAACGAGGCTCTGGTCATCGCTCTGCGCCATAGCCCGTTTGACGCCCGCGAGCACGTCTGGGGCAAACTCGTTCAGGGCGGCGAGCATTGTGCTCGCTTTGAACAGGAAGATACCGGCATTCCAATAATAGGCGCCTGCAGCGAGATAGGATTCCGCGGTTTCCAAGTCTGGCTTCTCGACGAACGCATCGACGGGCAGGGCTGCTTCGGTCGCCCCTGTCTGTGCTTTGATATAGCCATATCCGGTTGCCGGGTGGGTGGGCTCGATCCCGAAGGTTACGATGGCGCCTTGCTTGGCTGCGTCGGCAGCGATCTCGATGGCCTGATGAAACGCCGGAACGTCAACGATGTCATGGTCGGCGGGTAAGATTAAAATCAGATCGTTTGTGCCATAGGACAAACACGCGGCCGCAACGGCTGGGGCAGAGTTTCGGCCAAACGGCTCAAGGATTTTCGACGCCTCGGGCAAGGTCGAATCGAGCAGCTTGGCGTGTTGTTTTGAGCCAACAACTTTGATTGACGAAAAGGCAATTGACGAAAGGTGTGAGTGCGCAAACCGCGCCGCTGTTTCTTCGATCATGCATTGATCGGAGGTGAGCGATAGGAACTGTTTGGGGCGTGCGGGCGTAGATAAGGGCCAAAGTCTGGTCCCCGATCCCCCGCACAAGATGACTGGATGAATTTGGACCGCCATGAACTCCCCGCCAAACCGTAGAAACTTGATTCAGAAGACAGAATGCAAGTTTCTTACCTCGCGCAGCTCTATCCTAAACCACACCAATCGCAAGGCAGTCATGGACATGCAAGAGCCCAACCGGTTCGTGCCTCTCGTTGACGATGAAAAGCGCCGTGATTTTAAATTCACTGAGCATGGAAAGCGCTTCAGCGGCGAGGCCGTCTTCCTGGATCGTGCGTGGGTTGCGGGTCATAATTTCGGTGGCCGTAACCGACACCGTTGACCCTTTCAGCGCCCGGCGAATGTCGCCATCCGTAATGATTCCAGTCAATCGGCCGTCTTCCAGGATCCCGCAACACCCAAATCCACCCGCTGTAATGCTTTCGACAATCTCCGGAAACGCAGCATGGGGAGCGATGAGCGGCATCTCTTTATGGTGCATCAGGTCGGTGACGCGCTTCAGCCCCGCGCCGAGTTTTCCGCCGGGATGGAAAGTGTGAAAATCGCGTTCGCTGAAGCCCTTGAGGCGCAGAAGCGCCACTGCGATGGCGTCGCCGAGTGCCAGCATTTGCGTTGTGGACGTAGTCGGCGCTTTGGTGATTCCGCACGCTTCGGCCGATTTTGGCACAAGTAGAGCAATGTTTGACGCCGTTGCGAGCGTCGATCCGGCGCCTGACGTCATGCCAATCAGGGGAATATCAAACCGGCCACAATAGCCGATGATGTCCCCAAGTTCGGGGGTTTCGCCGGAATTTGAAAGCGCCAGCACAACGTCATCATCTGCAATCATGCCGAGGTCACCATGGCTGGCTTCGCCAGGATGCACATACAGCGCCGGGGTACCGGTTGAGGCGAGGGTGGCGGCTATCTTGCGCGCAACATGACCGGATTTCCCCATACCCGAGACAATGGTTCGACCCGTCGCTTTTTGAATGGCTTCAACCGACGCCGTCACAGCCATCGCCAAAGGGGTTTCGTCAGACTGAAGCGCCTCTATAATCGCTCCTAAGCCGGTTTGTTCGGTTTGCAGCACTTCCAGGGCGTTGAGCCGGGGCGAAGACATGGCCTGAGTCCTTAAATTGAGATGACGTGCGTCTACTGCTCTTGGCTGTAGGTCGTCCAGTAGTCTTTGAACCATTGGGTGAATCGGGTGAGGCCCTCTTGGAGCCCAACGCTCGGCGCATAGTCCAGCTCTTCGCGGGCCCTGCCAATATCGGCCCAGGTCTTTTCAAGATCGCCCTTTTGCATGGGCTCGTACTGTTTTTCGGCGGCAATGCCGATCCCTTGCTCGGTCAATCTGATCATATCCATGAGCGGTTCAGGACGATCATTTCCGAGATTATAGATCCGATGCGGCACCGGCAGATCGAGTGTGCTGGCCGGACGATCGAGCGCAGCGATCGTGCCTTTGACGATGTCATCGACATAGGTGAAGTCGCGGCTCATCTTGCCATGATTGAAGACCCGAATGGGCTCACCGCGCATGATTTTTTCAGCGAAAATCCAATAGGCCATATCCGGGCGGCCCCACGGTCCGTAGACCGTGAAAAAGCGCAAGCCGGTCAAAGACAATCCGTAGAGCCGCGCATAGGACTGTGACATCAGCTCGTTCGATTTTTTGGTCGCCCCGTAAAAGGAGACCGGATCATCGGTCTGATCGGTTTCGGAGAACGGGATTTTGGTGTTTCCGCCATACACGGACGAAGAAGACGCATAGACCATGTTCTCGACCTCGAGCTTGCGGGCAAGCTCCAGCATCTCGAAGTGTCCTTCCAGATTCGCTTCGGTATAGGCCGCCGGATTTTCGAGGGAATAACGCACGCCGGCCTGAGCCGCGAGATGGAGAATTTTGGCCGGACGCTGTCCAGCGAGGGTGCGCTCCAGTGCTTCTGGTAAGGCGACATCGACGCGGTGGAAAGAAAACCCGTTGGAATTGCAAAGGGTCTCCAATCGATGCCGTTTCAGTTTCGCCGGGTAGTATTCATTTAAATTGTCAAAGCCGATGACCTCTTCACCACGCGCCAGAAGGGCCCGCGCGACATGCGCGCCGATAAAGCCAGCTACTCCGGTGATGAGGATGGTCATTTGGTTCTTTCTGGAGCCGACTCACGCGGCCTCCGCGTCGTGTCACATAAGGTGTTTGCCGGGGATAGAACATATATTCGCTGTCATTTGATGAAGACGACGGATTGAGCGGCGTCGGCCTGAAGGTTCAGATACACGAGCTTCAGTGATAACAAGTCTTTTCATCGAGGGTTCAAAGCCGTTAAAGGGCGTACCATGAAGACGCTGATCGTTATTCCATCGCGCTGGGCTTCAACCCGTTTTCCGCAAAAACCCCTGCATCAAGTTGCGGGAAAATCGCTCCTCGCCCGAGTCGCTGAGATTGCTGAGATTTGCGCGCAGCGATCCGACAATGTGTCTTATGTAATCGCCACGGACCATGAGGCGATTGAAGCGCACGCCAAGGAGATCGGGGCGCCCGTGGTGATGACCGACCCAAAGCTTCCATCTGGTACGGATCGCGCGCTGGCAGCCGCTTCGATCACCGCGCCGGATGCAGAGTTTGTGGTCAATCTGCAAGGTGATGCGCCGTTTACGCCGCCAGACTATATTACAGCGATCATCGAAGCAGGACGCACCACACAGTTCGATGCGGTCACCCCCATCGTGCAGATGTCTTGGGAGGATCTCGATGAGGTCCGCGACCGCAAACGCGAAACGCCCTTTTCTGGCACATCCTGCATCGTTAATGCTCAGGATGAGGCGTTGTGGTTTTCGAAGATGATCTTGCCCGCAATCCGAATGGAGGCGGCGCTGCGAGAGAAGGGCTCTCTGTCACCGGTTTGGCGACATATCGGGCTATATGGCTATAAGCGCGCTGCATTGGAGCGGTTTGTGGGCCTGCCAGAAGGGCATTACGAGCAGTTGGAAGGCCTGGAACAGTTGCGCTTCCTTGAAAACGGGATGCGCATCCAGGCGGTCAAAGTCCCGGCGCGCAAGAGTGCGATGTGGGGCATCGACACGCCTCAGGATGCCGACCACGCCGAAGCCCTGATTGCCAAACATGGCGAGCCCTTGGCCGAGGATTGCGCATGACGGATATCTACATTGTCCGTCACGGCAATACGTTCGATCGCGGCGATACCGTCACGCGGGTGGGCGCGCGGACAGACCTACCGCTATCACAGTCCGGGCAGGCTCAAGCTGCGGCGTTGGCAGAGCATTTCCAAGACCGGATCCCGAACGGGTTTGATATGGTGTTTTGCAGCCCGCTCCTAAGAACGCGGCAAACCGCTGAGGCCATTCTCAATGGCTATGACAATGCGCCCGAGATCAGAACACTCGAATTCTTGCGGGAGATTGATTACGGCCCCGACGAAAACCAGCCGGAAGAAGCCGTCATCGCACGTATCGGCCAAACCGCCCTGGACGCTTGGGATCAGGAGGCTGTCCCGCCGCCAGGCTGGGACGTTTCCCCCGAGAGCTTGATTGCGGAATGGGCGAGCCTTATGAACACGCTGTCTGCCCCAAATTCGTTCCCACCGGTCTTGATTGTGACATCAAACGGGATCGCCCGATTTGTGTTGGACGCGGTGACCAAAATGGAATGTGATCCCGCATCGATCAAGCTGAAAACCGGCGCGTATGGCAGGATCCGCACATATTCGACCGGCGCAACGCTGTTCGACTGGAATGTGCGACCCTAGTTCACAATCTCGTGGATCGCCTTGAGGTCGGTCAGGAGGGACTCGGCGGCTGAAAGTGGCAAGCAGCTCGGTCCATCGCATAGCGCTTTGTCTGGATCGGTATGAAACTCCAGGAACACCCCATCCGCGCCCGCGGCGACAGCGGACTTTGCGATCGTGCCAACGCCCTCGCGACGCCCACCCGTAGAGGCGCCAGCCGTGCGCGGGTCGGCGCCGGGCAGCTGCACAGCATGTGTGGCATCAATCGTCACCGGGCAGCCGAGCGCCTGCATCTGCTGGATCCCGAGCATGTCGACGACGAGATTGTTGTAGCCAAAGCTCGCGCCGCGCTCACACAATATAACCCGATCACCCGGCAGCACTTCGCCAATCTTGGAGACGATGTTTTTGGTGTCCCACGGGGCGAGAAACTGGGCTTTCTTGACCTGGATCGCGCTGCCGCTCTCACCCGCCGCTTTGGCGGTGGCGACCACCAGATCAGTCTGGCGGCACAAGAAGGCGGGGATTTGAACAATGTCAGCGACTTTTGAGACCGCTTCGGCTTGGAACGGTTCGTGGAGATCGGTGCAAATGCCAACACCGAGTTCTTGTTTGATCTCCGCCAGCATAGGGACGCCTTTTTCAAACCCCGGTCCGCGATAAGACGTAATCGATGAGCGGTTGGCTTTGTCAAAGCTGGCCTTGAAGATGTAGGGCAGGCCCAGTCGTTCGCAGATCGCCTTAAGGTCTCGCCCGACGGTGAGCGCGAGCTCCATATCTTCAAGCACATTCAAGCCCGCAATGACCGCAAGCGGCTGCCCAGAGCCAATTTTCCAATTTAGGCTGTCGATTGTGACCACGGTCATTCTCTGTCTCCAGATGTCAGCGATTTCGCCCTGCTCTTAGTCAATGGCGATGGCGTTGACTAGAGCGCGACCGCACGCCTGATTCTAAAGATTTTGAGACCTGCAAACAATCGCCGCTGTACAAAGAAACTCCGCGTGTTATAGGCCACTCAAAGTTCATATAAAGGATCGTTGATATGTCTCAGGACTATGCTGTCGCGGATATCAGCCAGGCCGATTTCGGCCGCATAGAAATCGAAATTGCCGAAACCGAAATGCCCGGCCTGATGGCGGCCCGTGATGAGTATGGCGCCAGCAAGCCGCTCAAGGGTGCGCGCATTGCCGGCTCTTTGCACATGACCATTCAGACCGCAGTGCTGATCCAGACCCTGGAAGCGCTCGGCGCGGACGTGCGCTGGGCGAGCTGCAACATTTACTCAACCCAAGATCACGCGGCGGCGGCGATCGCTGATGCCGGGACGCCGGTCTTCGCCCACAAGGGTGAAACGCTGGATGAGTATTGGCAGTTTGCAGACCGGATTTTCGAATGGCCAAACGGTGAGACCGTGAACCTGATCCTCGATGATGGCGGTGACGCGACCATGTATCTGATCCTCGGCGAGAAAGCCGAGGCCGATCCGTCGCTGCTCGATAATCCGGGCTCTGAGGAAGAAGAGGCTCTCTTCCGCCAGATCCGTAAGCGGATGACTGAGACTCCTGGTTGGTTCACTAAGATCAAGTCCGGCATTCGCGGCGTCTCAGAAGAGACCACGACCGGCGTGAACCGCCTCTATCAGCTGGCTAAGAAAAACGAGCTGCCGTTCCCGGCGATCAACGTCAATGACTCGGTCACCAAGTCGAAATTCGACAATAAGTATGGCTGTAAGGAATCACTCGTGGACGCGATCCGCCGCGGCACAGACGTGATGATGGCGGGCAAGACCGCTTTCGTTGCGGGCTATGGTGATGTCGGCAAAGGCTCGGCTGCGTCGCTGTCAGGCTCTGGCGCGCGCGTCACGGTTTCAGAAGTCGATCCGATCTGTGCCCTGCAAGCGGCCATGGACGGCTATGACGTCCAGACCATCGATACGATGGCGCCAGAAGCGGACATCTTCGTCACCGCAACGGGTAACAAAGACATCCTGACCGTCGACCATATGCGGGCGATGAAAGATATGGCGATCGTTTGTAATATCGGTCACTTCGACAATGAGATTCAGGTCGAAGCGCTCCGCAATTTCAAGTGGACCAATATTAAACCCCAAGTCGACATGATCACGTTTCCAGATGGCAAGCGCATCATTCTTCTCTCGGAAGGGCGTTTGGTGAACCTCGGCAACGCCACCGGACACCCAAGCTTCGTGATGTCAGCGTCTTTCACCAATCAGGTGCTGGCGCAAATCGCCCTGCACGAGAATACGGGCGAGTATAAGAACGAAGTCTACACGCTGCCGAAGCATTTGGACGAAAAAGTTGCGATGCTGCACCTCGCCAAGTTGGGCGTTGAGCTCACCGATCTCTCGAATGAGCAAGCCGACTATATTGGCGTCGCGCCGCAAGGCCCGTTCAAGCCAGAGCACTATCGCTACTAGTCACAAAGCTACAGGAGAAGAGCTATGCCATTGCAGCACCACGAGTTTACCTCTGAAAGTGTCTCTGAAGGCCATCCAGACAAAGTCTCAGATCAGATTTCCGATGCTGTCGTCGATTTGTTTCTGAGCAAAGACCCGACCGCAAAAGTCGCGGTCGAGACGCTGACTACGACAAACCTCGTGGTTCTTGCCGGTGAGGTGCGCACCAATAATGGCGCTGTTATCACCAAAGACGAAATGAACCAGGCCGCGCGAGATGTGGTCAAGAAGATCGGCTATGAGCAAGACGGTTTTCACTGGGAAAACATGACCGTCGAGAACCATGTTCACGGACAGTCTGCTGAAATCGCCCAAGGGGTGGAAGCGGGACGGGGCCTGCACACAGAAGAAGGCGCTGGCGATCAAGGGATCATGTTCGGCTATGCGACGGACGAAACCCCCGAACTGATGCCAGCGACCCTGGTTTACTCCCACCAAATCCTGCGCAAGCTCGCTGAGTTACGCCACAATGGCACGCATCCGGAGCTAGAACCTGATGCGAAAAGCCAGGTGACCCTGCAATATGATGGGTCGCGTCCTGTTGGCGTGAATGCGGTGGTCGTCTCTCATCAACATTCTGAAGCGGCGACGCTTGATCATCTGCGCGAGATCATTCGCCCAGTGATCAAAGAGATCTTGCCCGAAGGCTGGTTCCCCGAGGAAGACAAATTCTATGTCAATCCAACCGGGCGCTTTGTGATTGGCGGCCCGGACGGCGATGCTGGCCTGACGGGTCGCAAGATTATTGTTGATACCTATGGCGGCGCAGCGCCTCATGGTGGCGGGGCCTTCTCCGGCAAAGACCCGTCCAAGGTTGACCGGTCTGCAGCCTATGCGACGCGCTATCTGGCCAAGAACGTGGTCGCGTCCGGGCTTGCCAAGCGTTGTAACATCCAGGTCAGCTACGCGATTGGTGTCGCGCAGCCGCTCTCGCTTTATGTGGACACGTTCGGAACCGGGTCTGTCGGCGAAGATACGATTGCAAAGAAATTGCGCGAGCTTGTGGATCTGTCGCCGCGTGGCATCCGAAACCATTTAAAGCTTGAAGCGCCGATCTACTCGCCATCCGCTTCTTACGGCCATTTCGGACGCACACCCACGGATGCCGGCGCGTTCACCTGGGAAAAAACTGACCTTGTCGAGGAATTAAAGACCCTGCTCGGTTGATGCTCTGAGATTGCACAAATGCATAACAATGCATGCGAGACACTTGTCGTAGTGTCTCGCATTTCAGCGATTTTTCAAAAATTCAGTTGTCCATATCTGAACGATATGCATACCCTCAGAGTTGAGTGATCCGGGTGGATATTTGACTTGAGGGAGTCATTCGTGAGTAGCGTACAACCGTTCTTTTCGGTATTGGTCGTCAATTACAATGCCGGCGAAATGCTGCAGGATGCGATTAATTCTCTGAAAAATCAGACATTTAAAGATTTTGAAGTTCTCATTGTCGACAATGACAGCCAGATCGAGCCGATTGGCAACCTCGACTTGGACGGGCTGCCAAAAGTTCGCGTAATGCGCGAAAAAACGAATCACGGCTTTGCCCGCGGCAACAATCTGGGCGCAAAACAAGCTTCCGGAAAATGGTTGGCCCTTCTCAACCCGGATGCTGTCGCAGACCCCAACTGGCTCCATGAGATTCACAAAGCCACAGAGCGCCATCCCACCTGCCGGGTTTTCGCCTGTGGCCAGATCAATATGGATGAACCTGAGCTGCTGGACGGCGCAGGCGACGCCTATTTCGCCTTCGGAATCCCTTGGCGCGGCGGCTATGAGCGCCCGATCTCGGAACTTCCAAATCAAGACAGTCACTGCTTTAGTCCATGCGGCGCAAGCGCTGTATATGAACGGCAGCTCTTCATCGATATTGGCGGATATGACGAGCGGTTCTTCTGTTATTGCGAAGACGTGGATCTTGGCATGCGCCTGCAGCTCAGCGATGAAAAATGCGTGTTCCTGCCAGATGCGATTATCCACCACAAAGGCAGCGCGACCAGCGGCCGATACAGCTACTTTACCATGTATCATGGCTTCAGAAATCGGACCTGGACCTATTTGAAGAATATGCCGCTTTCAGTGCTCCTTTTAACCTTGCCAGGTCACATCGCGCTGATGTTGTACATCTATTGCAGAAACATGGGGCATGCTGACTTGAAGGGCATGCGGCGCGGCATGTGGCACGGTCTGAAGGACGGTTGGGCGATGCGCTGGCAAGATCAATACAAGGTCAAGCCGTCGCAAAGAGCGATTTGGAACCTGATCCGGTCCATGGCCTGGAACCCGATGCGCTTGTCTCAACGCGGAGTCCATGTCTGGGCGGTGCCAGCTTAAGGCAGATCCCACACACGCTGATGGAACTTCCAGGCCGACGACACGATCGTGTCCATGTCTGAATGTTCTGGTTCCCAGCCGAGGATCGATTTTGATTTGGATGTATCCGCATAGAGCGCGATGGCGTCGCCCTCACGCCGTGGGCCGATCTCGACCGGCACAGGTTTTCCGACCGCGCGTTCGACCGCATCTAGCACTTGTTTCACTGTAAAGCCGTTGCCGGTCCCTAAATTGAGCTGCAGGCTTTCACCGGTTTGTTGGATATGTTCAGCGGCGAGGATGTGCGCTGTGACGAGATCTGCAATGTGAATATAATCGCGAATGCAGGTGCCATCCGGCGTTGGGTAGTCATCCCCAAACAGTTTCATACCTTGCCCGATGCCAGCCGCAGCTTTTAGCGCATTCGGGATCAGGTGCGTTTCAGGGTCGTGCTCTTCCCCAACCTCGCCGTCGAGATCCGCGCCAGCGGCATTGAAGTAACGCAAGGCTGCATAACGCAGACCCTCAGCGCGCGACAAATCCTCAAGAATCGTTTCGACCATCAGCTTTGATCGGCCATATACGCTGACAGGACGCTTCGGCATATCCTCAACCAGAGGCAGGCTTTCAGGGTCGCCGTAAATCGCGCAGGTGGAGGAGAAGATGAAGTTTTGTAGTCCGAGCTCCAGCATGGAACGAACCACATTCAGCGTGCCCGCGACATTGTTCTCATAGAACAGGCCGGGCGCTTTCTCGCCTTCGCCGACCTCGATATTTGCCGCGAAATGCATCACCGCATCTGGACGCACCGTCTCGAGGGCCGCACGTATTTCGTTCTCATTGCGAATATCGCCCTCGATCAGGTCACCCCATTTCACGGCGTGGCGATGGCCGCTGGAGAGATTATCGAAAACAAGCGGTTCGCGGCCGCTCATCTTGATGGCCTTGCAGGCATTCGCCCCGATATAGCCCGCGCCGCCGATCACCAGAATGGTCTTAATCACAGTTGCAATCCTCTTTCAGGTCCGACGCGCTCAAGGCGTAAGTTCTAGTGAGATCTCTATCAAGTTTTATGCCGAAAGTCAGAGAGGCCTAAGGCTCCCGTTTCGACTGATCCACGTCGCGCTTCTGGCGCTCTGCATTCAGCTTGTCGCGCGCTTTCTCAGCTTTTGTCCGCCCGTACTTGGCGCGGTTTTCGCGCGCCTTTTGGTCTTTCTCGGCGCGCGCCTTTGCCTTGCGGGCTTTGTTGAGATTGATCGGCTCAGCCAAACTACTCTCCGCGATGGGCGTTCCGCCATTGCTCCATTGCGAGGGAGATCGCGAAGGTTTCCCGATATTTCGGGCTAGAGGCCGGGCGCGGTGCTTTGGCGGAAGTTAGCGCCATAATCTCTGCGAGCATATTATGCGCGGCTCCGGCTTGTCCCGCGCCAATATAGGCGTGCAGCTCAACCAAGGCGCTTGAAAGCGGGTCATTTGCCCGGATTACGAAATAGGGCTCATCCTCTGCGAGACGGGGCATAACATCAAATTCGGATGGATTGGCCTTAGAGCCGACGGGAGCAGTGTTCATTAGATTTATAAATCCTCAAATGATTCGTCGCCGAGAGTACCGAATGCGATCGCGATTGTCTCGTGCGTTCACGATGAAAATCAATCTCGGTTCCTTGCTGGTTTGATTTCGAAGCACTTAGCAACTATGGGCAGAATCAGAGGTGAGTCTTACATCCCTCCATCGTGATCCGGAGCATCTAGAAGGGCATCTTCAATTATGTCAGAGTCAGGGTCCGGTTTCACGCTCCCATTGGAAGATGAGCGTTCTGAGCTGGTTAAAAAATTGCCGTGGTCGGCAGAGATTTTTCTGCCAACGGACAAGCTCAATATTCAGCAACAAGTTGATGGTCTTAAGCGTGTCGTAGACCTTAATCAGAACAGATTGTTTCAAGTTTATTCGCAACAGCTGAGAGCTTTGAGGGATCGATACGAAAACACTAAAAGATGTTTCATTGTCGGTAACGGTCCGAGCCTCAACAAAACCGATCTGTCGCAACTAGAGGGTGAAGTTACGTTTTGCGTAAATGGCTTCTTTCTGAAAATGCCGGAATTGAATTGGACGCCGACATTTTACGTGGTCGAGGATCACTTGGTGGCTGAGGATCGTGCCGACGCTATAAATGCAATAGACGGCCCGACCAAACTCTTCCCAGCGTATTTGGCATACTGCCTTGATGAAGGACCTAATACGATATTCTTCAACCATCGCGGTCGCATCAGCTACCCCGATGGATTCGATTTCTCGAAGGATGCATCGCGCGTCACGTATACCGGCTGTACCGTAACGTTCACTTGTATGCAGCTTGCTCATTATATGGGTTTTCGTGAGATCTATCTCATTGGGGTGGATGCCAGCTACGAAATCCCTGACGATGCCAAAGCAAATGACAGTTATGGTACAGGTATTTTGGATATGGATTCCGATGATCCAAATCACTTTCACCCCGACTATTTTGGAAAGGGGTTTAGGTGGCATGACCCGCAAGTAGAAAAAATGATAGATGCTTATACCGAGGCACGACGGGTTACCGATGGGCTGTCGAGACCCATTTACAATGCAACCCTCGGCGGAGCGCTCGAGGTCTTTGAGCGACGATCCTATTCCGACATTTTTCCATCCGCCATTTCAGCAGATCAGCTGACGGAACTAACCGACAGCCGCGAACCCGGCAATTCAATAACAAAACGAGAATTGGAAGCATCAGCCAAGTTAGAGCGGGCCGAGACCCATAAGTCGGCCTATCCAAAGGTTGCATTGATCGACATGACAGCTGCAGGGGGGACAACGGCGACCGGCGCTTTGAAAGCCAGCCTTTTCTCTGATTGGCCGAGAGAGAGATTGCTTCAAATCACATCTGAAAACAACGAGGACATTTATATTCAAGGCGCACCGATAACCTCGGTGGAGTCGCATTTAGTAACACGCTCCGCGCATCATGCTTCGCAAATCGTCGCTGCATTTGATGCCGACGTTTTATTGTACCGTCCGCTTCCCGAACTCCCCATCCTGCAAAACGTGTATGAGCAGGCTTGCGCGATTTCGGGAGCATCTCGCATTGTTTGGATGATGGATGATTGGCCTGCGAAACTTCAGTTTGAAGGACACCCGGAGAGTGAATACTGGGACGCAAAGCTTCGAGCAGCGTTCCAGAGCGCTGACGCATTGTTTTCAATCTCTGACGCCATGTCGAAAGCGTATAAACTGAGATACGCGTCAGCTTTTATCCCTATTGCCAACGGAATAGATCCTGCCAAATGGAAATCTGCTCGACAGAAAACGACCCGTCCATATCGCATTCGATATGCTGGCAATCTCTCTGATGCTATGTCACTAAATACACTACTGAATTTAGCTAAAGCGGTTGAGGTGATAGCTGAAACACACGACGTGACCTTAGATATTCAAACCGGTGAGTACTGGGCCAACTTATCTGCTGAGCAGTTTGCGTCTTTCAAATCCACACGTTTGAACACCGTTCCTCTGTCGAATTCAGACTATCGCGCCTGGATGATGGAAGCAGACCTGTCGGTGATTGCCTACAATTTCGATGATCTGAGCAAATCTTATGTCAGATATTCTATGGCGAACAAACTACCGGAACTTCTAGCATCTGGGAGCGTTTTGTTTGCAATCGGACCTGAAGACAACGCTACCATCGAGTATTTGTCTCATAATGATCTGGGAATACGCGTGACCACCGGCAGTGTGGATGCGATCGAGGAGGCACTGAGTAAAACGCTTCGCTCCAGTCATGAATGGGCGTTGATCTCTCAGAAACAAAAACAATTTGCTCAGACAAATTTGCGCTTGAGTGACATGCGCGATAAATTTTCTCAACAAATTCGCTTGGCGGCGAAGCGCCGACGTTCGAAACCAGATGGTTTGAATCAAGCTTTCCTAGATTTCTTGGTAGCGCCACATTCTGCGAGCTTACGATTTAACGCACGGACTATGACGAAAAGACCCGAGCACCTGAAACTGTCGAAACCAAAGCGTATGCTGCGGTTCTATAAGGGGTGGCGAGGCGTGATAGCTGGCGCGGCGGTGTTGCTTTCTGCGCTGCCGACACTGATCGCTTTGATCAGCAATGATTGGACAAGTGTATTCATTACGCTTGGCCCCGTTGCTGCCGTTACACTGATCGTCGCCTTCTTAGCCTACTTGTTTACTGTGCTAGAAGACCATCACTATCAGTGAGCGATAAATCCCTGGTCAGACAACCCAATTCAGCTGGGACCGATCATTTTCTCAGGGCGCACAATCGCGTCAAAGTCTTCGGCTGGAATGCCGTCGGCAATCGCTTCTTCGCGTAAGGTCGTGCCATTCTTATGCGCCGTCTTGGCGATCTTGGCGGCGCGGTCATAGCCATATTTCTCTTTCAGCGGCGTCACCAGCATCAACGAGTTCTCGAGCCCGCGCTGAATATTGTCGAGGCGCGGCTCAATGCCGACCACACAATTCTCCGTGAAAGAAACCGCCGCATCCGCCAGCAAGCGAATTGATTGCAGGAGATTATAGCTCATCATCGGGTTGAAGACGTTGAGTTCAAAATGGCCCTGGCTACCGGCAAAACTGATCGCGGCATTGTTGCCGTGAATATGCGCGCAGACTTGCGTCATGGCTTCGCACTGGGTCGGGTTCACTTTGCCGGGCATGATCGAAGAGCCAGGTTCATTCTCCGGCAAAGCCAGCTCACCGAGGCCTGAGCGCGGGCCTGAGCCGAGGAAGCGGATATCATTGGCGATCTTAAAACAAGACATGGCCGCGGTCGTGATCGCGCCATGCGCAAACACCATCGCATCATGGGCGGATAGCGCTTCAAACTTGTTCGGCGCGGTGACGAAGTTGAGCCCGGTGATCTGGGCAATCTTGTCGGCCACCCCTTCGGCAAAACCGATCGGGGTCGACAGGCCGGTGCCGACCGCGGTGCCACCTTGGGCAAGCTCGAGCAGAGCCGGCAGGGTCTGTTCAATGCGCTGGAGGCCCATTTCGACCATTTTCGTATAGCCAGAAAATTCCTGGCCGAGGGTCACCGGGGTGGCGTCTTGGGTATGGGTGCGACCGATCTTGATAATGTCGGTCCAGGCTTGGGCTTTGTCATTCAACGCATTGTGCAGCTGTTGCAGCGCTGGGATCAGCCGGTGGGTGATCTCTTCAGCGCACGCAATGTGCATCGCGGTCGGGAACGTATCGTTTGAGCTTTGGCTCATATTGCAGTGATCATTGGGGTGGACGGGGGATTTTGATCCAATCTCACCGCCGAGAATCTCAATCGCACGATTGGCGATCACTTCATTGGCGTTCATGTTTGACTGCGTGCCCGAGCCGGTCTGCCAGACGACCAAAGGGAAGTGCTCATCGAGCTTGCCTTCGATCACCTCATTTGCGGCCGTGATGATGGCGTCGCCGAGCGTCGTATCGAGTTTGCCGAGCGCCATATTGGTTTCAGCCGAGGCGCGCTTTACGATGCCGAGCGCGCGGACCAAAGGCTTCGGTTGTTTTTCCCAGCCAATCTTGAAATTGCCAAGCGAGCGTTGGGCTTGAGCGCCCCAATATTTGTCGCCAGGAACCTCAACCGGTCCCATCGTATCTGTTTCGATCCGAGGTGTTGCGTCTTTACCCATTCCGACGTCTCCTTGCTGTCAAAGCCGCGAGGTAGCACGCCGCGCCGAATGCGCAAGCTTCGCGAGCGCAAACAGTCTAATTCATTGCGGAAGCTTGCAGCGCTTCTGGCGCTTCTTGCCAGATCTGGGTCTGACAAATCGGCCCAATGCAGCCTTTGACTTGAAGGCGACCATCGTCCAACCGCTTCAGGCGGGAGGCGTAGGATTTGTCATTCTCAGGGTCGTAGATCGTGCCACCGCGCCAGTCTTTGCGCCGTTTGTCGAAGCCTTGCAGCATGAGCAGGCCCAGCACCGGTTCGCCAGCTTGCGTCAGCGCCGTTTCAGGGGTTTGCCCAGGCGCCATGGCCTCAGGGTCAATCCAGGATACTCGACCGCACGGGCTGCCATCCCCGCAATCCTCAATTGTCACGGTCGATGTGCCCGCTTGCGTTAAAAAAGTCCCGAACACATCGTGCCCTTCTTGTGCTTGCGCCGTCATTGACAAAACCACTACGCTCGCTGCGATCCCCGTGAATTTCCACATGTGCTGATCCTTTAAGTTGCACCGCCACTTCATCGTTATGACGCGATGTGACAGTTTTTCCACCTTCACAGACATTAATCCTCGTTTACCTTCTTCAAGATGATTCACATGGTGAAGCTTTGCGTCGGGGCGGATGATGTCGCCGATCTGGAAAACTGGCAGAAGCGGGTGATGCAATCTTATCCGCGGCCCGTACATCACACGCGGATGATCCCGAAACGTGGCGAAGAGCTTGCGGATGGCGGTTCGATCTATTGGGTCATCCGGGGACTGATCCAGGTCCGGCAGGAAATCATCGAGGTGAAGCAAATTACTGATCGCACGGGGCGCAAGGCGTGCGAACTGGTGTTCAACGAGGAACTGATCGGCGTTGAACCGACACCCAAACGCCCGTTTCAGGGGTGGCGCTATTTGAAACCGGAAGACGCCCCCGCGGATCTGCGCGCAGGCTCTGGTGCGATTGAAATGCCGGCCAACCTTCGCGCAGAATTGCGCGAAGCGATGGTTTGGTGATCGCCTAATTCAGATCGAACAACACAGTTTGTGGGTCTGCAGCGCAGGTTTGCTTTAGGGTCGTGGCCACACGGCCAGCAGTTGGCGTCCGGCGCTGTGCTGCAATCGAAATGATCTCAGCATCGGCGAACATTGCCGCCAGTCGACGCAGGCTGGCCCGATGCGCGATCAGGTCCGGTTCGGCTTCAAGCGTGGCCAATTGATCTTCCGACTCCGTCGCCATGCCACGGAAGATGCAGCCAAGATCATTCGGTCCGTTTGAGCTTTCGATCCATTGTGCGAGGTCAGAAGAGGTGCGGCCAAAGCGGTAGACGTCGAGCGCAAATGTATCCGGGATTTCGGCGGATTGCCCCATATCCAGGGCATAGATGTAATTCGATGTCTCTTCCGAGAGCCGGCTTGCTTCCTGGCCCCATTGACGAGCGAGATCTGTGTTCGCCTGTGCCGAAAAGGGCAGGGCGGCAAACAGTAAACAAGCCAAAAAGCGTTTCATCACGACACGGTCCCAATCTAGTTCGCCTGACAGGCGAGCAAGGGATGTGCCAAGGTGCGCTAAGCCTTCATGAAGGCCCCAATACGCGCCTGCATATCGGGCCCGACGCCCTCATTCTCTGTGATTTCCCATTGCAACCCGGCATCCATTGGATCGGAATCCGTCGCTTCCAGCAGGCGTTTGTTCGCGGAATGCGAGAAGGCTGAATTTGCGAGGATTTGCTGCGCAAAAGCGCGCAAGTCGGCTTCAAATGTGTCATCATCGAAGACGGCCTCACACAATCCCATGTGCAGCGCAGCGTCAGCGCGCACCGTTTCAGCGGTGAACATCAGCCGTTTGGCCGTGGCGATCCCCACCCGGCGCGGCAATCGTTGGCTCATCCCCCAGATCGGGGTCAGCGCCCATTTCGCATGTGTGTCCGCGAATTTGGCTGAGCTCGCAGCCAGAATGAAATCAGCCGCGAGCGCGACTTCCAGCGCCCCGGTATAGCAATGCCCGTGGACGGCTGCGATCACCGGCTTTGGCAACTTCTCCAGCATCCGCAGAGTTTCGGAATGCCAGCCTGGCGAGGGCACTTTCTCACCTTCTGCAATGTCTCCCAGATCATGACCAGCCGAGAAGCATTTGCCCGCGCCACGTAAGATCACACAGCCAATGCTCTCATCCTTTTTCAGGTCGATAATGTGATGACGCAGCTCCTGAAACATGCCGACGGTCAGAGCATTGAGTTTGTCCGGTCGGTTCAGCGTCAGCCAGCACAGACCCTCTTCATCCTGTCGCGTCACCAAGTCAGTCATCTCGATCTCCCATTTTGGACTGAGAGCAGAGAACATGGCTCCCCTAGGGTTCGCATAGACCCTATTCCAAATCTCCCCCTAGGCTTTCCCGGCGACAGGGTCTTATGTAATCCTAGAAGACAATTGCGCAGAAACCGAGAAGGAGAGCGCCCCGTGGCTGAGACTGAATACACGCCCCCCAAAGTATGGACCTGGGACAAGGAAAGCGGGGGTCGCTTCGCGAACATCAATCGCCCAATCGCCGGACCAACTCATGACAAAGAGCTGCAAGTGGGAAAACACCCCATCCAGCTCTATTCGCTGGCCACGCCGAATGGTGTGAAAGTGACCATCATGCTCGAAGAGCTGCTCGCTGCGGGACATTCTGGGGCCGAGTACGACGCCTGGCTGATCAATATTCAGAATGGCGACCAGTTCGGCTCAGGGTATGTCGATATCAATCCAAACTCAAAGATCCCTGTCATGGCGGACCACTCTACCGATCCCGTGACCCGCGTATTTGAGAGCGGGTCTATTCTGGTCTACCTCGCGAACAAGTTTGGCGCCTTCATTCCTGAAGATCACAAAGGTCGCACCGAAGCGATGAATTGGCTGTTCTGGCAGATGGGCTCAGCACCGTATCTCGGTGGTGGGTTCGGGCACTTCTATGCCTACGCGCCGACCAAGATGGAATATCCGATCAATCGCTTCGCCATGGAAGCCAAACGGCAACTCGACGTGCTCGAACGGCATTTGGCGGAAAACGAGTTCATGGCCGGTAGCGAATACTCCATCGCCGATATGGCCATCATGCCCTGGTATGGGGCGCTCGCCAAAGGCCTCTTATATGAATCTGCGGAGTTCCTCGCCGTCCACGAATATACCAATGTGATCCGCTGGACAGACATGCTGATGGAGCGTCCAGCTGTGAAGCGCGGGCAAATGGTCAACCGCGTCTGGGGCGAACCGCACCGCCAACTTCCTGAGCGTCACGATGCTGGCGATTTCGAGACCAAAACGATGGATAAGCTACAGCCGGAAGAAAACTAACCGGGCTCTCAGTGCACCTGACAGACACAAAAAAAGCCTGCCGAAACGTGTTCGGCAGGCTTATCCGGATCAACCGCAAGCTGGGTGGGGGGAACGCACGCGCGACCCGAATGTAAACAAATTTACACACGTCACGTCTCGCGGCAAATAAAATTATCGGTAGATTGCCAATCTAACTGCAAAAAGATCAGCTCAAATCAAAGCGCCTGCTCGTAAATTCGCTCATAATCACCTTGGTCAGCCGGTCGGGCATTGCCGCGATGGGCGAGATCATTCAGGGCAAACTCCACGATCCCAGGACCATCCGAAGCCTCCAGTCCAATCGCGCTCAGCGTATTCGGGATGCCAATCGACTCGTTCAGTTTTGCAATCTCATCGCCAAGGTCAGCGCTTTGAGACAGACCCATGGCGAATTTCAGACGCTCATACTTCTCTGGCGCCGCGCCTTCATTAAACCGCAAGAGATGCGGTAAGAATATCGCGTTGAGCGTCCCATGATGGAGCTTCTTCTCTTTTAAACGCCCAGCGGCATGGCTGAGCGCGTGCACCGACCCTAGTCCTTTGGTGAAGGCGAGGGCGCCCTCATAGCTTGCCATCATCATGTTCCACCGCGCGTCTTTATCAGAGCCATCCGCGACAGCGCGTTTCAAAGCCCCACTCTTGATCGCGCGGTTCAGGCCATCATAGCCAACGCCTTCAGCGGGAGGATTCACGGCTGGCGTGAGCACCGCTTCCATACAATGCGTGACGGCATCCATGCCGGTCGCAGCGGTCATGAGGGGTGGCAATCCCAGGGTGAGATCCGGGTCGCAAATTGCCGTTGCTGGGATGAGATGCGGCGAGGCGAACGTTTCTTTGCGACCATTATTCATCGTCGTGATCATACCCACGGACACCTCAGACCCGGTGCCCGCTGTGGTTGGGATGGCGATCAAAGGCGGGAGTTTTTTAATGAGTTTCGCGCCGCCCGTAATCGCTGCATACTTCTCAAGTGGTCCGCCCTGGCTGGCCAGCAGGCCAACCGCTTTGGTGAGGTCCATGGCGGACCCTCCGCCCAGCGCAACAAGGCCATCTGCATTAGCTGCATTGTACTGTTCCGCTACCGCAATGGCCTGATCTTCTGTCGGGTTCGCGACTGTGTCTGCAAATACAGCCGCCGGGTCCATGCCAAGATTGTCGAGAATCGTATCGAGCAAGCCCACGGCTTTGATGCCTGGGTCCGTAATCACCATCGGGCGAGACACGCCAAAGCCGGTCAGCGTCGATCCGAGTTTGGCGATGGCGCCATGATCGAAAATACAAGTGGTCAGAAAGTTCATGACGGGCATCGGTGTCTCCAGACTGGCAATTTCTTATTTGCCGCCTAGAAAGCCCAGAGACGGGAGGAGAGCAATCTCTCCCCCAGCGGCAGCATCTATTTGGAGGCGATTGATGGCGGCACTCGGAATTGGAATACTCGGCGCTGCACGGATTGCCGACAAGGCGGTGATCGACCCGGCACGAGTCGTTCCCCAATGCCAGATCACAGCGCTCGCGGCGCGCGATCGGACGCGCGCGGAGGCGTTTGCGGCCAAGCACCGGATCGGATCTGTCCTCGACACTTATGACCAGGTGATTGCGTCGGACGCCGTCGATCTCGTCTACAATCCTTTGCCGATCAATCTGCACGCGGAGTGGACCATCAAAGCGCTCGAAGCCGGAAAACATGTGCTTTGCGAGAAGCCCTTCGCCATGAATGTCGACGAAGCCCGCGCCATGCTCGAGGCCGCGAAGAAAAGCGGTAAGCGCCTCATCGAAGCGTTCCATTATCGCTATCACCCGGCGTTTGAAACGTGTCTTGCCTGGCTCGCGGCCGACGAAATCGGAACCCTCAAAGAGATCCACGCCGTCTTCGATGTAGAGATCAAGGACAATGGAACCGAGATCCGGCACAGAGTTGAAACCGGTGGCGGCGCGATGATGGACCTTGGCTGCTACCCCCTTCAATGGGCGCTCGCAACGACTGGAGAAGCCCCCTCAGAGATCTCCGCATCGGCAAAGCTGACAGCGGCGGGTGTCGATCAAAGTCTGAAGGCGGATCTAACCTTTCCATCGGGTGTGGTTGCGCATTTGCAAACAGACATGGGGCCCGGGGCTCGGTTTAAAGCTGAGATGAAACTGGTCGGTACAACAGGCGAAATCGACTTCATCAATCCCCTTGCGCCACACCTTCCCTTAGTCTCGGGGCGATTGACAAGTTCAACCGGACGAAACGCAGAGATCAGCAAAATCAGTACCTATGCGTATCAACTCGCTTCCGTTGTGCGGGCGATCCAATTGGACACGCCGCTGCCGACAGAAGGCGAGATGATCCTGTGCCAGCAACAGGCGCTGGACGAGATTTACACCGCTGTAGGACTTCGCCATTTGCGCTATCTGCAGGAGTGACTTGACATCGCAGTCTCAAATGAGACATAAGTGTCTCATGACAAATTCAGTTCGACTTTCAACACGCGATGCAATTGTCGAGGCGGCTTTTGCCGTGTTCAGCAAAAATCCGAGCGCGGCTCTGTCTGATGTGGCCGAACGTGCCGGTGTGGGCCGGGCGACCTTGCACCGCCATTTTGCGGGCCGCGATGAGCTTGTTCGTGCGCTGGCCAAAATCGCCTCCAAGGAAATGGATGAGGCGGTCGAGGAAGCGTGCGCCGATGCGACCTCCTATTCCGAGGTGGCGCGCCTCGCTTTGCAGGCTTTGATCCCGCTCGGCGACCGGCATGGATTCCTGGCGCTCGAGACTTTCGCCGATGATCCGGACATGCAGGCCGATTTTGCCCGCGAACAGAAAGAAACCGCCGAAATGGTCGATGCCGCCAAAGGCGAAGGCCTGTTCGACACAGCCGTACCAACGAGCTGGATCGTGCAAGCCTATGACAATCTTATGTATGCCGGCTGGGAGAGCGTCAAAGCCGGCGAAACCACGCATGATCAGGCCGCCGCTTTGGCTTGGCGCACGCTGATCCACGGCCTTGGGAGACAGACAAAATGAGCCCCGAAACCATCACCCAATATGGCACCTATTTCGATGATGCCCTGTTCTTGATCGGCGGCGCCTTGCTCGCCATTGAGCTTTTAAAAGGCTGGTTCTCTGGCGCTATGAAAGGGCGCGCGCTACTTGATATGGTGGCCAGCGCCTCGACTCAGATACCAAGCCTCTTGGTCGAGATCTTTTTGATGTCCTTCCTTTATATTGGCATGGTGATCGTGTCAGAGACGTTCGTGACCTGGCAGATGCCAATTACCCTTTGGACCGTCGCGCTCGCGTTGCTGGCCTGCGATTTCGCTTATTATTGGGAGCATCGGATCGCCCACCAAGTGCGGCTGCTTTGGACCCAACATGCGGTCCATCATTCCTCGCGCGAGATGAATATTGTGGTCGGCATCCGTTTTGGTCCGCTTGAAGGCTTTGCCTCCGCGCTCTTGCATTTCCCGCTTGTGTTGATGGGCTTTCCGCCAGCGCTCATTTTCTTCGGGATCATTGTCGTGCTCGCTTATCAGACCTGGATCCATACCGAGCTCATCGGCAAGCTCGGGCCCCTCGATGCGGTCTTGAACACGCCGGCCAATCACCGCGTCCATCATGGCTGCGATGACAAATATATCGACAAGAATTATGGCGGCATCCTGATCATCTGGGACCGGCTGTTCGGCACCTATCAGGCCGAAGAAGAGACGCCGACCTATGGCCTGAAGCGCGACTATAACAGCGTCAATCCGCTCTCGGTCTGGATTTCTGAATTGCCGGGTCTGTTCTCAGATCTGAAGAAATCGAAGAGTTTTGGTGAGACCTGGATGTACCTGTTCGGCCCGCCCGGCTGGCAGCCCAAGGAGAGCCATGCAAAATCGCAGCTTCCGAAGGAGGCAGAGACTGTCTAAGCCTGCGGGGAACAGAAATGAAAGAGGCTCCCCATGCGCTTAGCTTCCCTTGCCGCCGCTTGTGTTCTGGTTGCCGGATGCGAGACCCTCGCCCCGGCGGAGACTGGCTCGAGCGAACTTCGTCACTATGTCAAAGACGCCTATGCGGATGCGGGCTTCCCGTTCTCTAGCGCGGTGGAAGCCGATGGCTGGGTGTTCCTCGCAGGTGAGCTCGGCACGACACCGGAGGCTGGCTTGGTCGAAGGCGGGATCGAACCGGAAACCCGCCAGACCATGGACAATATCCAAGCCACATTAGCGGCCAATGATCTGACTTGGGACAATGTCGTGAAGTGTACTGTTTTCCTCGCCGACATTGCCGAGTGGCCGGCCTTTAATGAGATCTACAAAACCTATTTTGACGGTGTTTTCCCGGCCCGCAGCGCTTTGGGGGCAAACAGTCTCGCCCTCGGCGCCAGGGTGGAAATTGAGTGTATCGCCAAGCGCTAAGCGTCGACCAAAGCCGCCAAGTGCCCAGTTTTGACATAGATCAAACAACCCTCATCGGACCAGGGCGTGTGCTTCGAGCCATGCGGGCTGCGCAACCACGTGCCCGCTGGATAATCGCCAAACTCATCTTGGAAGGTGCCTTCGAGGACCAGGATTTCTTCGCCGCCCCAATGCTGATGCGGTAAGAATTTCGTCCCGGGCGCCCACCGCACCAAAGCCGCGCTTTCCGTGCCGTGACTGTGCAGCGGCAACACCGACAAGCCAGGCACCTGACCCGGCAAGAAGTCGGCATCCTGTGTGTTGATCACTTTTTGCTCTGTATCGGCTTCGTCAAACTGGTGCAGCTTCACAAAGATGGTGCAGCCGTCTTTCGAGTGCGGCGTATGCTTCGATCCGATGGGATTGCGCACATAAGACCCTGCTGGATAATCGCCATGCTCATCAGAGAACACGCCCTCTAGGACAAAGAATTCTTCGCCGCCGCCATGCGTATGTTCGCTAAAATAGGACTCTGGCGCATAGCGCACAATCGAGGTCGCCCGCGCCACTTCTTCGCCGATCCGATCGAGCATTTGCCGATCCACACCGGCCATGGGCGAGGCCACCCAATCGCGATCCTCGGGGCGTAAAACAACGCGTTCTGAAAAGTCTGCATTCAGTCTCATAGCGACCTCCTAATGCATTTGCGTGGGGGCCAAGCGGGACAGAAAAGCCGCCACGGCTTGGTCAAAAAGGGTGATGTCTTTGGCCGCGCGGGCGACCAATTGCGCGCCCTCCATGAGAGCCAGCGTGGCCGCGGCTTCGGCGGCGGGATCGGCTATGCCGATGACCGAGCCGTCTTTGCGTCCGGCCTCGAACACTTGTTCAAGCCAAGCCACACTGGCGACGTGAAATTGGTTGAGTTCTGCGAGGACTGGCTCAGACAAGCTGTCCCGCCCGGCGCTGAGCGCGACGCACAGACAGACCTGCTCGCCTCCCGCCAAGGCTTCGCGATAGACTCCAGCATAGGCCCGCAATCTTGCGGCGGCGGAGGTGTGCTCGGTCTCAATCTTCGTCAGCGTCTCGGCAAAGCGCGCCGCGTAGCGTTCGATCAAGCTGAACGCGAGGTCGGCTTTCATCGGGAAGTGATAGTGAATGCTGGCTTTGCGAATGCCGACCGCTTTGGCGAGATCCGCATAAGAAAACGCATCAAACCCCCGCTGCCGGGCGGCGTGTTCCGCGCTATCAAGAAGAGCTATTCGAGTATCCATGTCAGCCTACCTAGTGATAGGTAGTTTCAAATGCAAGAGCGCTGATCTGCTTTCTTGACAATTGGTCGCCCATGAAGCCCTGTGCGGTGAAGATTAGAGTAAAGGCGGCCTCCCCGTGACATCTCCCATTCTGACGGTTCGTGACCTGAAAGTTGAATTCGATACACCCGACGGAGCGGTCAAGGCTGTGAAAGGCATCGACTTGGAGGTCGCACCGGGCGAGTGCCTCGGCATTGTCGGCGAGTCCGGATCCGGCAAGAGCCAAACCGTCCTCGCCGCCATGGGGCTACTGGCCGATAACGGAACAGCCACCGGCTCAATCATGTTTAACGACACTGATATGTTGACCGCGGATGCCAAGACCTTGCGCGACATTCGCGGCGACCGGATGTCGATGATATTTCAAAACCCGCTGACCAGCCTCACCCCGCATATGACGGTCGGGGCGCAAATGCGCGAAGTCTTGCGGCTCCACAAAGGGCTGAAAGGCGAAGACGCCAATAAAGTCTGTGTCGACTGGCTGGAACATGTCCGCATCCCGGAAGCGCGGCGGCGGATGGATCAGTTCCCGCATGAACTCTCGGGCGGCATGCGCCAGCGGGTGATGGTGGCAATCGCGATGCTGTGCGGCCCGCGCCTGCTGCTTGCCGATGAACCGACCACGGCGCTCGATGTGACGGTACAGGCGCAAGTGCTCGACCTGATGGATGAGCTGAAGCGCGAAACCGGGACCGGCATTGCGCTGATCACGCACGATATGGGCGTGGTCGCGCGTATGTGCGACCGCGTCGTGGTGATGCGCCGCGGTGAGATTGTTGAGACCGGCGGGATCGATGAGATCTTCTACAATCCGCAACACGAATATACTAAAATGCTGCTCGACGCGGTGCCGCGGATTGATCAGCCGAACCGGCCAGGTCGACCTTCGCTGGGTCCCGCACCCGGGGTCGAGGTCGAGCCGATCTTGCAGGCTGATGAACTAAAAGTGCATTTCCCGATCAATGTCGGCGGCGGCCTGTTCGGCAAGACCAAACCGCTGAAAGCGGTTGATGGCGTGAGCTTTAAACTGAAGCCGGGTGAAACTCTGGGCGTGGTCGGCGAGAGCGGCTGCGGCAAGTCGACCTTGGCGCGCGCCGTCCTGAAACTTGTGCCGCAAACCGCCGGCACCGTCGCCTGGATGGGTCGCGATATTTCCGGCGCCGATCGTAAGACCATGAACGCGCTCCGCGATGATCTTCAGATTGTCTTCCAGGACCCGATGGCGAGCCTCGACCCGCGGATGACGATTGGCACCTCAATCGCTGAGCCGCTGACCGTGCACGCGCCAGAGCTCGATAAAGCGACGCGCGAGGCCAAGGTCAAAGAAATCCTGCCGCGCGTCGGTTTGGACCCGGTTTTGATCAATCGCTATCCGCATGAACTGTCGGGTGGGCAGAATCAGCGTGTCGGCATTGCCCGCGCGATGATTGTCGATCCCAAACTCTTGGTCTGCGATGAAGCGGTGTCTGCGCTCGACGTGTCGGTCCAGGCGCAGGTGGTCGATCTACTGATAGAGCTTCAGAAAGAGTTCGATCTCGCGATGATCTTCATCTCGCATGACTTGTCGGTTGTGCGCGAAATCTCACACCGCGTCATGGTGCTTTATCTTGGCAAAGTCGTAGAACTGGCGGGCCGCGAAGAGATTTATGAGGACGCGCGCCATCCTTATACCAAAGCACTGATTTCCGCCGTGCCGAACCCCGATCCGAAAATGGAGCGCGCCCGCGACCGGGTGAAACTGCAAGGCGATCTGCCGAGCCCACTCGATAGCCGGGCGCCGCTGCGTTTCTTAAAGTCGGTCATCGTTGATGACCCAGATGCGCAACAATACGCCCCGAAGCTGATCGAAATCGCTCCGGGGCACTTGGTGGCTGAGCATGACCCGTATGAGGGTTCGGGAGGACTACGGGCCTAAGCTCGCCAATCTGGATTTGGATTGCGCGCTATTTTGCGCACAGCACATCGGTGAGGTTGCGACGCCCGCGATCAGCGTAGACGACCTGGCCCAGTCCCATCTCGCGGCAGAACTGATTGGCATTACCGCGCCCGACCGGAATTCGATCGCCATAAGCATCCTTCGGGCGAGGGAAGAAGACTGTATTTCGGCCCTCAATACCTTGATTGTGAGACTGGTAGTTTCCGCGGCCGCGGTGACCGATATCACCGTGTCGATCGCGGCGATTGCTGATCCGGCGCGGGGTTCCATTGAGCGGACGCAAAGAGGTAATGTTATCATTCATACGGATCCGGCTGAGGCGTTCATTCGGTTGATCGATCACCACGCAGCGACCGCGAAAGTCTGGATCGACGCAGATCTCCCAGGCGCCGCGAACATCAATCGACGACACTGTATCGTTAAACCCAAGCTCTCGCAGATTATAAACCGGGCCACTGACGGCGAGCGCGTCGCCCCGGAAGTCTGGATGCTTGAAGATCACCGCCTCATCGCTGCTCCCGCGCTGCCCGTAATTGGCGGCGGCGGGAAGAGCTGTGGCGAGGCAAACAGTTGTGGCGAGGGCGAGAGCTTTCAGCGCGCGGGTCATAGCAGGGTCCTTTGTTCAGTCTTGAAGAGACCTTTAGGACGAGCAACCTGAACGCGTTAGGAGAGAGATTTTCAGGTTGCGTTCAGCTACTCCGCCGCGCGCATCAGCCCTTGCATTCGATCGATCCAGCTCAGCCAGGCTTTACGGCCCATATCGGTGAGGAAGACCCGCGTCTGCGGCCGGCGCCCGACGAAACGCTTTTCCTGTCGGACATAGCCAGCGTCTTCTAGCTTGCGCAAATGGGTGGACAGGTTCCCATCCGTGGCGCCGACTTTATCTTTCAGTTCGCCAAAGATCGCCGGGCTCACCGTTGACAAGTAGGCCATGATGCCGAGCCGCAATCGGCCATGAATGACATCATCGATTTGGGCATGATCAAAGGGGTTTGTCTGTTCAGACATGCTTGGCTCCCGCGTTCTTAGACGACGCTTTTGGGTTCTTGGCGCATCATCAGAAGGCCGGGGACAAGGACGGTGAGAAACGCGCCCAGCGAGGCAACGGCCCAGGATGAGGCTGCGCCTTCAAACCAGATTGAGAGCGCGACCATGGCAAGGGCCCCGTATCCCGCATATGTCAGCACTTTGACATTGCCCATGATGCCGGACGTGATCAGGCCGGTGCCATAAATGGCGAACACCAAAGGCAGCGACGCTTCAAACCCAGGCACGGGCCCGCCGACAACAATCGATTTCACAATCAAGGTCGCGAAATAGGCGAACAGTGCGAACCCGCCTGCCATCCAAACGGTCGCTTCTGAACGATTGCCGACAGAATTGCCGCCCGGTTTGTTGCGAATGGTGGAGACCAGGAATCCTTGGCCAATGCCGCCTGCGACAATGAACGTGCCCCAAACCCAAGCGTACGCCGTATCGGGCCACCCAAACAGGTTTGCGGCGATCGAGAAGTGAAGAAAGTAAGCAACGCTGGTGAGAACGCCCCAGAAGGTCAGGAACCGTCCTCCTAGAAGCGGGGCCTGCTGTCCGGCTTCGGCGAGATCGCGCACATAAGCCAAATCATCTTGCAAGGTTGTGTCATTCATTTCGAAAACTCCAATAACTTTGAAATACAAAGTACTCTATCAGACCGAAATGTCAAGTAGGTCGATTTTCCTTGGCGCAACGGCTCAGATGGCTAAACTGAGGAAAAGATAAAAACCCCACCTGAGGAAACGATGATGCCAGACGCTGCCGGCCAGCCGCCTTTTCGACCGCTTGCGCAAAAACAACCCGATATTGAGTGCACGCGAAAACCAGATGGAACCGTCTATCTGAAGCAGCGGCACGCGCCGGGCGACCGGCCACGATCCGTGGCGCACGCGCTTGCGACACGGGCCGCCATGCATCCTGATCGTGACTGGCTGAAGCAGCGCAATCCCGAGACGGATGAGTGGGAGGCGATCACTTATGGGGAAGGGCTGCGGCGGACGCGCGCGCTGGCGCAGGCCTTTCTCGACATGGGGGCGGGTCCAGATGCGCCGGTCATGATCCTTTCCGGCAATTCCATTGAGTCAGCGCTGGTAATGGTCGCAGCGATGACCATTGGGGCCCCGGCTGCACCGATCTCGGTGCCTTACTCTCTGATGTCGACGGACTTCGCCAAGCTTAAGCACTGTTTCAACGCGGTCGGACCGAAAGTTCTCTTTGCCGCGCAGTTAAAGCCGTTTGAGCCCGCGATCTCAGCGCTGGGCGACCATGGCTGTACGGTCATTACCGCAGATGGTGCGAACGGGGCGATGTCGTATCACGGCTTGCTGGAGACCACCGTGACGCCTGCCGTGGATGCAGCGCTCGACAGCCTGACCGATGCTTCGATTGGCAAATACTTGTTCACCTCCGGATCGACCGGCATGCCGAAACCCGTGCCGACCACGCAAGGCTCTATGTGCTCGATGATTGGCGGAGTGGAAGGCCTGCGCGATGATGCCCGTGATCCCGAATATGATCCCGAGACGGTCGACAATGTCCTCGATTGGTTGCCCTGGAATCACATTTCCGGGTCAAACGTGAATTTCAATGGCGCGCTCTGGAATGGCGCAACCTTCTGGATCGATGGGGGCAAACCCACTCCGGCTCTGTTCGGTGAGACCATCCGCAATGTCATGGACTGTAAGCCGTCGACCTTTGGCACCGCGCCGATTGCGCTGGCCATGCTGGCTGAGGCGATGGAAGAGGATGAAGCCCTGTTACAGGCCTTTTTCGAGAATATGCGCTCCATCGGTTATGGCGGCGCAACCCTGTCAGATGATCTATATGACCGGATTCAAAACCTGGCGACCAAAGCGACGGGGCGCCGCGTTCCGATCATCACCATGTATGGCGCGACCGAAACGCAAGGCATCACAGTGGTCCATTGGGAGGTCGAGCGTGTCGGTTTGATCGGCCTGCCTTTGCCTGGACTGACGCTGAAACTGGTGCCGACCATGGGCAAGATGGAAGTCCGCGTCAAAGGCGAGACGGTCATGCCAGGCTACCTCAATCTGCCAGACAAGAATGCGGAAGTCTTCGATGAAGAAGGCTATTATTGCCTCGGCGATGCGGCCAAGTTTGTCGACGAAGAGGACCCCAATCAGGGCATCATTTTTGATGGCCGGGTCGGGGAAGACTTCAAACTTTCCTCCGGCACCTGGGTCAGTGTTGGCGTCTTGCGGCCCGACCTCGTCGCGGCCTGTTCGCCTCTGGTCTTTGATGCGGTGATTTGTGGACAGGATAAGAATTTCATCGGCGCCATGTTCTGGCCCTCGCCCGTCGCCTTTGAAGAGTATGTAAAGCAGGCCGGCGGCGACCAAATGGCGGCCTTCATGGCGTACAATAAAGACCTCGCAGCGAAAGTTGCGGCGTTTAACGCGGCTGAGCCGGGCTCGTCGCGCCGGATCAAGCGGTTCCTCGTGCTCACGGAGCCGCCAAGCATCGACAAGGGTGAGATCACGGATAAGGGCTATGTGAACCAGCGCATGACGCAGGATTGCCGCGCGGACCTGGTCGCCAGCCTGTTTGTCGACGCTCCGCCCCCGAATGTGGTGCAGCTTTAGTCACGGATGGCGGCGGAGCAAACGACGCGCACCGGTCTGAAACTGGGTCTGATCAGCCTCGCGCTGGTGATGGCCGGGTTTTTAGGCTTGTTCCTGTTCGGTCCAGAACGGGTTGCTCCACCGAACGGATCACCGTCTCAGACGCAAGCGCCGGTCTTGCTCGACGTCTTGAAGGATCCAGGCACGCGCGCCGCGGTCGAACGTTTGCGCGCCGCGTCCCCGGCAACTTATGCGCAACTCAACACCGCAACCACGTTCGCGCATGCGGATGGGGCCGATGCACAAGCCTTGTCTCAACTTGTTCTGGAAGCGCTGTTCAGTCAGTTCCAAACCAAAGCTTTGGCGCTAAGGTCTGCAGAGAGCGGCGAGTATCACTCTATTATAGAAGGCTTTGCGGAGGGTTTGCGACAGCTCGAAGCCAGCGATAGCGATTGGTGTGAGGGGCCCAAGATTGCGGCCTATCTCACCCAGAATGACGAGGACCTAATTCCGTCGCTTCTGTCCGAGTTTCCCTATGGCAGCCCGCAATACGACTGGGCCATGTCCTGGATGACGACGGTCCTTACCGTCGCGAAAAACGCCCAGGACACGCCGCGACGGCATTTGCGGCCAGGCTTGCGAGACGAGGCCGTCTTGCAGGAAGAGGGACTGGCACTCGGCTCGGAACAATGGGCGCTGGCATTGCAAATCGCGTCCTTCGCAAACGCGGAAGGCGTCTCTTACCGGCAGATGCAGGAGGTGATTGCTGGGATGGATGTTTGTCAGCTTGGTATTGCTGTTGAGACCGTTTCGGCGCGCTTGCCGGACGAGGTTCGCGCTCGGATCTGGGCCGACCTGATGCCAGAAATCATGGTCGGGAACACACCCTACGTGATGTGGCGGATCACCAACTACTTTTTCATTGGGTGACCCTGAAACGCGAAAATTCTGCCTTTAAATGACCATGGAGTCTCGCCTATGGTTTCGGCATGGCGATGGATGATACTCTCAAGTCCTTCATGGACAAATTTAAGATGCCCGGCCTTTCCAACATGGATTGGAAAGGGTCGACGGACGGCTTGCGGCAGAGCTTTTACCGCGCCAGCCGTTCGGTAGAACGTGACCTGCCGGATCTGGCGGAGCTTTCAAACTTGGTCGTGGATGGCGCGGATGGGCCGCTGAAAGCGCGCCTTTATGTGCCTTTGGCGGCAGGCATCGCGCCGGCACCCGCGATCGTCTTTTTCCATGGCGGTGGGTTTGTCTTGGGCGACCTCGACAGTCATGATGTGATTTGTCGACGCTTGGCCGCGAGCTCCCGGTGCCGAGTGCTTTCGATCGATTACCGCCTCGCGCCAGAACACCCGTTTCCAGCAGCGCATCGCGATGCGCTCACGGCATGGCAATGGGCCACCGACCGCAACAATATCCTCGGATTTGATCCAGATCGCATCGCGGTCGCAGGTGACAGTGCTGGCGGCAACTTGTCTGCTTTTATCGCTCAGGAAACGGTCCGCTCGGATCTGATCTCACCGGCCTTCCAGCTCTTGCTCTATCCGCTCGTTCAGTTCGTCGACATTCGCGCCAAACGGATGACCTTTCAGGAAGGCGGCTTCTTCATTTCGCCCAACCTGTTCGACTATTTTCGCGACAGCTATGTCGCCAAAGAAACGGATCGGATGGACAAACGCGTGTCGCCGCTCTTTGCGCCGGATGAAGACTTTGCTGGCGTCGCGCCCGCGCATCTTGTCCTGTGCGGGTGGGATCCGTTGAAAGACGAGGGGAAGGCCTATGCCTCAAAGCTCGCGGCGCATGGTGTGCCGGTGACGATGAAAGAACATGCCGGCATGGTGCATGGGTTTATGAACATGACAGCCGTTTCAGTGCCGGCGCGCAAAGCCATCGAACAGGCCGGCTTGGTCGTCGGAAAAGCCCTCGGCGCGCGCGATTGAGAGTCAGGATGGCAAAATCAAGGATTTCTGTACGAGATCCGCGGCCCAGCAATTGGTTTTCCTCGCCACGAGATTGACATATGGTTAAGATACGCAGGGTCTGTCAGGTAGATTAGGGGACTTAGTCCATGACAAAATGGGTCAAACGAGCGGCACTCACCGCCAGCGCTTTAACTCTGATTGGCATGGCGGCCTGTGATCGCCAGCAAGAGCGGATCGATCGACTGGGTGAGCTGGGAGATGCCGTTCTCGGACAACTGAGCGGCGAGGATGTCACAAATACGGATCGCCAGAGACTGGCTGCCGTCCCCGTCGAGTCGCGGGCTTTGGCAGGTACCATCCTCGAACGCGCTGTCGCGGTGAGTGATGAAGAGGCGGCGCCTCGATTCATCATTGGGTCAATTGTCGCCAAGCCCGCAGCGCTTCCGGCTTCAGTAGAAATGGCGCAGGTCATGGCACAACCGGAAATGTCGCTTGATGTTGTCGTCGACGAGCAGTCGGAAGCCAAGATCGTGATCCCTGACCAGAAAACACTGGAAGAAGCGGTTGCCGACCCGGAGGTCATCCGGCGGATTGAGTTTCCTGAAAGCAAGTCTCGCTCGATCACAGTCGTCGATCCGGAACAACAAAATGCTCCCACCCGTATGCGCTCGATCAGCCCGGACGGTCCGGCTTTGCCGCGGGCGCCACTGAAAGAGACGCTGACGCAAAAACGCATCCAGCGCGGGGTGATTGATGCGCGCGACGCCCCGGTTCAGTCGCGCTCTATGGCGCTCCGCTTGCCGGCGACGCCTGAAGAACGCATGGCGCAATTGCCAAAGCTCAATCCAAAAGTTGCCGAACGCGCCTTGATCCTGCCGAATGCAGCGCTCCAACGCCAATTGGTCGCCGAAGAGAAAATGATCGAAACGGCGACGAAGTTTAAGGTCGCTGCCAGCATACAACGATCACGGTCCGGCCAAATGGTGATTGAGATTGGCTCGGACGCTTTGAATCCCACCAATTTCACCCAGGCTGTGTTGCAGCAGGGCCGGATCGCGTTGGACAACGGCGTCGAATGCGATGAGGTCGCCGCCACGGCTGAAGACGCCAACCCGCTTGTGGCGATGGAATGCGTGATCAAAGACCTGAAAGACTCCGGTGAATTCGAATATGTCGAGAAAGACTGGTTCTATGAGCATCAGATGATCCGGCGCCCGGGCCAGGCAGAGCTGCCAGTGATGGTGACCCCAAACGACCCGCTATTCGGGCTGCAATGGCATTACAAGTCCCAGGGCAGCGGCGCGAACGAATCTGAAGGGGGCGCTGGGTTTGTCGATTTCTGGACAGATCAGGATAATCAAGGGTCGTCGGAAGTGGTCGTTGCTGTGGTCGATACCGGCCTGCAAATGGATCATCCGGATATTGTCGGCTCTGCCAATGTGGTCGCCGGGTGGGACATGGTTTCCGACATCGAAGTCGCAAATGACGGGAACAGCCGCGACAGCGATCCGAACGATCCCGGCGATGTCTGCCCTGAACGCAACGTCTTTTCAAACACCTATCATGGAACCCATGTGGCAGGCATCATTGGCGCTGGGTCGACGAACAATTCAGACGGTGTCGCAGGCGGCGCCTGGAACGTTAAAATCGTTCCCGTTCGGGCCCTCGGAAAATGCGGCGGAAAGCTCTCCGATATTAATGATGCGATCCGTTGGGCCGCCGGCACGATTCCGGAGTTTGATGAGCTCGGCGAAGAGGTTTGGAACGAAAACCCCGCGGATATTATCAACCTTTCGCTTGGGCTTTTCAAAACCTGCCCGGCTTCGATGCAGGATGCGATCAACTCGGTCACCGAACGCGGTGTCGTCGTGGTGGTCGCGGCTGGAAACCGCAGTGTTCCAACTCAGTTCTTTGCGCCCGCAGGATGTGAGAACGTGGTCACGGTCGCAGGCGGAGACGCCCGCGGCTTTCTTGCCCCTTACTCCAATTATGGGGACGCCGTGGATGTCCTTGCGCCCGGCGGAGACCTGACGCGCGATGATGATGGCGATGGAAATCCGGATGGCGTCTTGTCGACCAAGACGGCTGAAAACTGCGCCGACCCGCTCACCGGAACCTCCGTCGAGAGGTGTTACTATGCCTATGAGCAAGGCACGAGCATGGCGACCCCGCACGTCGCCGCGGCATTGGCCCTGATCAAATCGAAACGGCCGGAGCTGAATTCGGAGCAACTTGTCTCAACACTGATGTCTGGCGTAAGCTCGATCCCGGAGAACCAATGCACAGGTCTATGCTCGCAATTCCCGGGAGCAGTTCCGACTGCGGAAGATGAGGATGTGTGCCTACGACCTTGCGGCTCGGGTCTGCTAAACCTAGCAGATATTGAACTGCCGGATTAAAGGGAGAAGGGGAGAGGTGATGCAGACAAGTCAGGTGACACCGCATTATGGCGGCCAGATCGGGTTCGCGGCCCTGTTATGCATGTTGACGGTCACCGGCTGTGTGACGTTCTCGGATCAAGGCAGCGGCGTTGGGTTCCTACCCGGATGGGCGCAGCAGACACGGCAAGTAACGCCCGTGCTGCCCGCCGAGGCTATTCGCGTCAGCGAACCTGCGGCAACCTTCATCGTCCGGTTTAAAAATGAGCCCGAGCTTGAACAAATGGCGCGTAATTTCAGACGGGACGAGAGCGGCACCCGGATCGCCTTCCTCGACTGGGCGGCGGCGCACAAACAACTGGATGGCTTGCAGCTGGTTCGGGCGAGTTATTCCGGCGAGCTGATCCTGGCCCTGCCCATGAACGATCCAGCCGGCCGGTCACCCCGAGACGTCATCGCCTCGCTCGAGACGATCGATAATCTTGCCTATGCCGAGATTGATGAGATGGCGAGCACGAGCACAAGGAAATAAGCGATGCGGACTTTCATTCTTCCCGCCCTGTCGATCATGTGCCTCGCGGCCTGCGATCAGATTTCTGAAATCACGACGCCAGAGGCCGATCCACCGCCAGCGGAGATTGTCGAAGCTGAACCTGAAACGGTCGTGGATAATCCCGTGCAGATCACACCATCTGGCAATATCGCGGAGCAAAAGACGGCTGAAATCGACTGGAACGCGGCGCGCATTGACTTTGCAGAGCGCGATTTTGACGAGGGTGCAATGGCGCAAGTTGCAAGCGGTGGCGCACCCGCAGTTCCGATCCTGCTGCCGGATGAGCCCGTCGGAGTGGCTTCAGTGGGTGGCGCGGAAGCGCTTCAATTCCGTCCGCTCGCCGATGGCTATTTCGCTGTGAAAAAGGGTGAAGTCTACGATCTGATTATCAATGGGACCGATAGACTGATCGCCCGTCCGGATGGGGTCGGGACAGCCTCGGATACGGAATTGAATTATGAGGAGACCATGACCGGCGCGACGGTATCTTTTAGCCGTTATGGCGCGTCCTATCTGGTCGAGTTCATGTGCAAAGAGCGAGAAACGGTCTTGGACGGCAGCTGTGTAAACGAGGCAGGTGCTTTGTCTGAAGTAGAGAAGCTACTGATTGCGGGGACGCGATGATGATCAAACACTGGGGACTGATAGCAGTCTCAGCAATAGCCCTTGCGGCCTGCGATGTGGTGCGGGTTCCGGGCGATGGGCGACAAGCGCCTGATCCTAAACCCGTCATTCCGGATGGCGCGCCGGGACCGGCTCCGCCAACCATACCGGTCACCGATCCTTGGGGCGAAGGCGAGGACGCCACAAGTGTGCCCATTAGCGACACGACGCCCATAGAAGACTCAACGGATACGTCTGGCGAAGACACGCTCGATGAAGACCCTGTCACGGACACCGAAGAGGATGATCAAACACTCGTCGAAGATAGCGAGCCGGTGGAACCAACGGTCCCCGATGAAGCTGATAGTGACCTGACGCCGGACGTTGGCGAAACGCCGCCAATCGAGACGGTCGATGTGGTCACGGACGACCAGGATGAGGTGACGGACTCGGTCGATGTCGTAGACGTCACGCCGGAGCCCGACCCCGAACCGCTCCCCGTTAAGTTTGAGTATTATGCGCCGGGAGACCTTTTGCCAGGCTCTGGCTTCGGCCGCACGGATTACACGATCTATGCCCCGGACATGGTTTTCCCGATCAAGTCCGCACCGACTTATCTGAACTCGCAAGTCTATCGTCCCGGAGGAGGCGTCGGAGGGGATCAGTGTGATATCTCCAATTACAGTATGCCGTGGCGCGATAATTTTTGCGAAACGCGCACTTCGAACCGAACAACGCCTTTGTGCTCGATCAATAAAGTTCACCAGGGCCAGGATCTTCGGACAGGCACCGCCACAGAGTGTCTGCAGATGCGCGCGCAAACACCGCGCGAACGCGGCTTGCACGAAGCGGTCGCGACAGAAGACGGGATCATCCAGTACATTGGGTCCTACTCCTTGCAGCTGCGCGGTGCCGATACCGGATTTGTCTATCACTATGTCCATCTGAACATGCGGCGGCTTCAGGTCACTGAAATGCAAACCGTCAAAGCCGGCGATGTGATCGGTGTTGTCTCAAATGATTTCGGCGGCACGCCAACGACCTACCATTTGCATTTTGAGATCAAAGCGCCGGTCGAAGGGCAGGGCATTGTCCATGTCCCGCCATACATGTCACTCGTATCCGCGTATGAGCGCCGTGAAGGCGGGATCGGTAAAGTGGTCGAAGATGATACAGTTGCGGTGGCCAGTGCGCCGGTCATCGTCGATCAAAGCTGGCTGATCGATTAGGCTGCAACTGTCGTTTTTTCGACAGTTTCCTGCGCAAAATCAGGGTACGGACTTAGTCTTGCCAAAGTTTAAAGTCCTAATGACTTGTAAACGGCGCGATTTTTGCGCCATGTGATCGAAACCAGTTTTTGTTGCGAGTACCCCATCACATGCCAGTGGCTGAAAAGCTTCCCGTAGAATACGTTGATCCAAATGCACAAGACGGGAAGCCGGTCGTCACACTGATTGGTTCAGACATGTCTGAAGCCTATCTCGACGATGCAGAGCCAAGTCCAACCATGGAAGCGCTGTCGCGCATGTGGCAGCGGCTCATCGGGGTCCTCAAACTGGGCTTGGTCTTATGCTTGGTGGGCGGCTATCCCGCGATGATCGTGATGAGCCACAAAGTGGATTCCAGCGCCGTTGTCCTGTCCGCGGCAGACCCTTGGTACTCAAACGATACCGGAACCGCGATGACCCTTCTGGGCCGCGAACTCACGGTTGCAGGCTGGGCGGCGGACCGCTCCTGGTGGCACCCGCAAGCGCGATTGACGGCCTTGCCCGCCTGGCAAGACGGGGTTACGGGCGCGCTGTCAGACTATGCGCTGCTGGCATCGGAACATGCCTCGCTTGAACCAGGCGCGCCAGATTCAGATTTGCTTGCGGCGGCGCGTTTGCTCGTCCCCACTCAAGAGGCGGAAGCGATCCCGCGCTTGAATGCAGCGGCAGAAGCCTTGCAAAGCTATGAGGGGCGCCTGGCCCGCGGGTACGCATCCAATCCGAAAGGCCTCGGCGTCATGCTCGACGAGCTGGCGCTATACAAACGCTGGGCAAGCGATTCAGAAACCCGTCTTCGATCCAGCGCGGATCGGGCGGAAGCCTGGCCTGCCTCGCGCGAAGATATTGAGGCGCTCTACATGACCCGCGCCTATGCCCAGGTGGCCTCGCAACTCATCATGTCATCACTCATTCAAGAACCTGAGCTCGTGCAAACGCGGAACGCTATGGAGGCGCGGGATGAAGCCATCTTTGCCTGGCGCCGCGCGGCGACGTTCAATCCAATTATGGTGTCCAGTCAGGCAGGGACCGGCAGCATTCTGTCGGACCATCCCGCTGCAATGATGTACTATCTGAGCGAAATCCAATCGACCACCACAGCCTTTATGGATGCTTTGCAAGCGCAGGAAGCGGAAATGGTCGCCGTGGCTGATGCGAACGCAACCGAGTGATCGCGCCAGCTTGCATCTTGAATCCAAATGCTGATTAGCACATTTAAGAGCGGTAATTGCTTTTGAAAGAAAGGCCGCGCGGCTCATGTTTATTCAGACGGAACCAACGCCTAATCCGGACACATTGAAATTCCTGCCCGGACAAGATGTGACGGGCATGACCGGCCCTTATGATTTTGCCTCGGTGGAGGAAGCCGGCACCAGCCCGCTCGCGCAGGCTCTGTTCGATGTGCAAGGCGTCGTTCGCGTTTTCCTGGGCGCTGACTTTGTTTCGATCAGCAAAGATCCGGACGCCGATTGGAAACATGTCCGACCCATGGCACTGGCGGCGATCATGGATCATTTCGTTGCTGGCTTGCCGGTGATGGCGACCAGCGGATCTGCCGCAGTGACAGCATCTGAGGGCGCGACGGCAGACGATTATGAAGGCGATGCGAAAGAGATTGTGGGTGAAATCATCGAGCTGATCGAAACCCGCGTGCGCCCAGCCGTTGCCCAAGATGGCGGCGACATTGTCTTCCACGGCTTTGATGTCGATTCCGGAATTGTTCACCTCGCCATGCGCGGGGCTTGCGCCGGATGTCCGTCCTCAACAATGACGCTGAAACAAGGCATCGAGAACATGCTCAAAGCATATGTTCCGGAAGTCACAGCGGTCGAAGCCGCGCTTTAAATTTTAAGCGAAACTTGACTTCCCCGCGACCCGTGCGGCACGCGGCGGGATGAATTCGGGTTTGCTCCCCATCGCCCTATGCCTGCTGTCCGCGATCACCGTCGCGGCCACTAACCTGTTTGTGAAGCGGGGCGGGGACGTATTGTCGACCCGGATGATCGTGTCGATCGCCATGATGTTGAGCGTGGTTCCGCTCCTGCCTTTTGTGCCCCTGCCGACGCCCGCGATTTGGGGGGCGCTCGCGGTTTCGGTAGTGGTGCACTGGTTCTACCAGTTTGCGATGATCCGTGCACTGCATCGCGGCGACCTGTCCCTGGTGTTTCCGGTCATGCGCGGGCTGGCGCCCCTGCTGACCGCGATAACGGCGACCGTCGCGCTGAACGAGACGCCGGGTCTGCTGGGTTGGCTTGGCCTGATGATCGCCACCGGGGCTCTGATCGTGTTCGCGCTGCCGGAGGGCAAAGACGGCAAGCATCCGCCGGTCAAGCAAGCGGCCCTGTTCTGGGCCATGGTCACAGCGCTCGGCATCGCTTTTTACTCAGTCGCAGATGCCAATGGGACGCGCATCGCCGCAGACACGGAAACAGTGCTCACTTTCATCGTCTGGTTGTTTATGCTGGATTGGATTGGGATCACAGCGGCCCTCGTCTGGACACGGCGCGGCGCCGTTTGGTCCACCCTCGCGCCGCAAATTCGAGACGGCACAATTGGTGGCCTGCTCGGCTCCGTGTCCTATGGCGCAGCGCTCTGGGCATTCACTATGACCGAGGCAGCCAATGTGACAGCTATCCGCGAAACCTCGGTGGTGTTCGGAGCGGTTTTTGGCGCAGTGTTCCTGAAAGAGGCGTTTGGACCACGACGTATCCTGGCAGCCAGCGGTCTCGCCTTCGGATTGATGCTATTGGAGTTTGCGCCTTAACCCTGTTTTGGCATGCAGCATGCTAAGGATGCAGCATGAAGCTTCTCCGCCATCTTGCTGGATACCTTCCGGTTAAAATTGCCAGTGGCATCGCGGCCTTTGGCGGCGTCTATGTCTACACGCGCTTGCTGGGCCCAGAAGACTATGGACGCTACGCGCTGATGTTCTCGGTGATGACCCTGGTGCATATGCTCTCGCTGACATCGGCAGAGGCGGCGGCGTTCCGGTTTGCCGGTGAAGCGCGCGAGAAGAACCAGCTCCCCGATCATTTCCGGACGACTTTGTCCCTGACCTTTCGATCGCTGGCCATCGCCGCAGTTTTGATCGGCGCGCTGGCCATTGGGCTCGGGCAATTGCCGGAATACCTCAAAATCCTGCCCTGGATCGCACTTTTGATCCCGATGAATTCGCTGATCCAGATGGCCCTGGAGGCGCACCGCGCAAATGAAAATGTGCGCCGCTATGCTCTGATCGCAACGTCGAAAATCCTGGGCGGGTTCATGTTCGGCGCGCTGATCGCCTGGCAGACCGGCTTTGGAGCCGCGTCCCCCTTCATTGGAATGATCCTCGCCGGATCGATCTGGGTGGTGACCGAAACGCGTTGGCTGGTTGCGCAGACGAGGCAAGGACAGACGGATGCGCCACGCCGCCGCGTCTATCTTTTCTTTGGAGCGCCCATCGCAGCGGCTTTGGTTCTGGATCTGATCCTGTCTGCCGCGGACCGGTTCCTGATTGCCCTCTTCCTGGGGGAGGCGGCGGTCGGAGAATATGCGGCAGGATATGGCGTTGCGGATAAATCTGTTCTGCTGATCTGTGCGTGGGCCGCGATGGCCGCCGCACCGCTTGTCATGGCAGCTTATGAGCGTGGCGGGCCTGAGGCCGCGGCCGAAGAATCGCGGGGATTGATCCGTACTCTGCTTTTGATTGGGGTGCCTGCTGCGACCGGTCTTGCACTGGTCGCAACGCCGCTCTCTGAAGCGCTGATCGGGGAGGCTGTGCGGGACGGCGCGCGCCAGATCATCCCGTGGATTGCCTTTGCCGGGCTCTTAAACGGGCTCATCATTCACTATTATGCGGAAGTCTTCCATCTTGCCCATCGAACCGGTGAGCTGGCGCTCCTGATGCTGTTCCCCGCCGCCGCGAACATTGCGCTTAATCTCGTCTTGATCCCGCAATTTGGATTGCTGGGCGCGGTCATGGCAACACTTGCAAGTTACGCTTTGGGCCTCGCGGTTCTGGCGCTGAAAGGACGACGGTTGATCGCTTTGCCCCTGCCGATGCGGGATCTCACAAAGATCGCGCTTGCGGCAATCGCCATGTGCCCCGTGATTTGGGCGTTGCCGGCTTGGGGCAGCTGGCCTGAATTGCTGATCAAAGTTGCAGCGGGCGCTCTGACATATGTGATGGTGGCGTTTGCGCTTGACGCTGGCGGCGCTCGCGGGTTTGTGAGTGAAAGACTCACATCCAGAGGGACCGCATCTGCGTAAACCGCAATTATGAGCGAACAGAAAAACGACCTCGGCACCGCCGCTGATAAAGCCAATCAGATTTGGGCTGATTTGGTCCCCGTTATCAGTTTCATCGCCGTCTATAATGTGATGCGCAACATCACGATCAATGACACATGGGCGAGCCCGGACACGGCGCTCTACTGGGCGACAGGCGTACTGATCGTAGCGACCCTGTGGGCCGTTTCGAACTATCTGCGCAAAGGCGAAGACGTTCCGCTTTTCCTGGTTTTTACCGCGACGATTGTGGGTGGGTTTGGATTGCTCGGCATCGTGCTGCAGGAAAAATCCTTCCTCTATATCAAGCCGACCATTCAACAATTATTCTTGGCTGGCGTGATCTTTGGCAGCCTCGCCATGGGGCACAATATTTGGAAGGTCATGTTCGACAAAGTTTTTGACCTGCCGGATTTCGCCTGGCGGACCCTGGCGACGCGGTGGGGATTGTTCTTCATTGCCATGGCGGCCTGGAATGAGTTTCTCTGGCGCTTTTATGCGCCGGGCTTTGAAGAGCCTTTGCGCGTGCTTGGCATTATGGTTGCGCCTGCCGGCAGCTATGAGGCGCTCGGCCTGACCTTTGGGGCGCGCGATGCCGAAGACGTCTGGGCCAATTGGAAGCTCGGAAACATGGTCATCACCTTTGTCTTCGGGGCCGCCAATGTTCCGTATACGCTAAAGCACTTGCGCGAGCCAGCAAGCGCCTAACCCGCCAAAAAGTGGCTAACGCGTAAGCGCGTCGGTTCCCGGCGGATTTGCAAACGGGGCGAAATTCGAATGGTCCCGCGTTTCGGCATAATGCGTCAGCGCCCATACAACAGTGGGAAAGGCGAGTTCTGACCACGGAATATCCTTCCAATCGACCAGTTTGACCTCCTGGCTTTCTGGCCCGACCCCATAGTCTCCCATGAGGTTTGCGCGAAACATGACCTGGACTTGTCCGATGCGTGGAACAGAATAGACCGCAAGCAGACAATCAATTTCAATGTCTGCGAGCGCTTCTTCCTGAGCCTCTCTCTGCGCTGCTTCTTCTACAGATTCGCCGAGCTCCATGAACCCCGCAGGGAGCGTCCAGAATCCTTTGCGGGGTTCAATGTCGCGTTTGCAGAGGAGGATTTTATTCTCTTTGAGGACCACGGATCCGGCCACAATTTTGGGGTTCTGATAGTCGATGAACTCACAACGCTGACAGACGCTGCGTTCCTTGTCATCGCCGTCCGGCACCTCGAGCGCAAATTCAGGGCTTTGTTTGGGTGTCATTTTTTTGTCAGCCTCTCGCTTTATGGGAGAAATCAATTGATCTGCACACGGTAAGTTTGCTTTTAAGGGACTGCTGGAGCTGATTGGAAGACTTAGGCGGGTGTGATGAGCAAGCAAGAGACTATATCGGAATTTACGTTAGCGCGGTCCGTAACGCACCTTTTGCACCGGGCTCAGCAGGCCGCGGTGAATGAGTCCGCTAATGGATTGGCCGAGAAAGGCCTCACCATTCGGCAATTCGCAGTCCTCGCGGCTCTCAACGATGAAGACGGACAAAGTCAGTCGAGCCTGGTTGACGTGACGGGTATCGACCGATCCACGCTCGCGGACATGGTCTCGCGGATGGAAAAGACCGGGCTTGTGCAGCGGGTCAAATCGACCGAGGACGCGCGAGCCAAAGCAGTTTCGCTGACTAAAGCCGGGCGTGTGGCGTTTGAAGGTGCCGCGCCCGAGGTTATGGAAGCGGACGAGGTTCTGACCGAAGAGCTACGCAAATCACGCCGGGAAAGCTTATTGCTGTCGCTCTCGATCATCTCTGGCGACCACGAGGAAGAAGAAGAGGAATCACCTCGGAAGTCGAAAAAGAAAAAGAAGAAAAAGAAGAAGAAAAAGAAATAGCGTTCATGCAGGCTTCTTCGCCTCTATTCCAGATCGTCATCCTGCTTCAACCGCTCAAGCCTGGCTTTCGACAAATGCACGCGCAAGAGGCTATATCCGACCATCAGCGCGGGTAAAACCAATCCGATAATCGTAATCGACCAGACGTAAAACGCGTCATCTCCATAATCTGGCATGACTCAGCTCGCTTCCAGTTTCAGCGCCAGGGCGCGGTCGGACTGCTGGGCGTACACTTCGGCCCGCATCAGCATCATGACCATCGCAGCGGCAAGCAGCGTGTGGCCGCCAAAGCCCCACAAGAGCTGTTGCAAATAGACCGGGTCCATACCTGAGTCCTCGTCGCGCGGTTCGGGATTTCCGATGCTGATCACACTCGAAGGTTGGTGGATGGTCGTTGTTTGCCACATATCGACGGAGACCTTGATGATCGGCACGTTGACCATGCCGACCATGGCCAAAATTGCAGCGGCCCGTGCCGCTTTCTGGCGGGTCTCAAGCGCCGCGCGCAAGGCCATGTACCCAAGGAACAAAAAGAACAGCACAAGGACCGACATTAAGCGGCTGTCGCCAAGGATGAGATTATGCCAGCCGGCGCCCCAGCCTTTCTGGCCCCAGATTGACCCCGTAATGAAGCAGAGCGCGGTATAGCCTGCGCCGATCGGTGCGATGGCGCGCGCCGCGACATCTGCGAGCTCGTGACGCCAAATGTACCAAACGAAGCTCGCCCCTGCGAGGCCCGCATAAAGCCCCATGCACAGCCAGGCGGACGGCACATGCGTGAACATGGCGCGCATCAAATCCCCACCCTGCTTTTCATCCGGCGGGACGATCAGCAAGCCATTATAAAGGCTCCAACCAATCAGGATCGTCCCAACCGTGAAGCAAATCGGAACCGCCATACGCGAAAAGCGCATAAATCGGAGCGGATTGGCGAGATAAGACAGCATGTTTGATAAATAGCCTTCCTCTACTCTGCCGCCAACCGCAAAGCCGCGCCCATCGCAGCGGGTGCGACACCAAGGGCGAATAAGGTACAGGCGGCGAGAAACAGAAATGCCGGGCTATCGACCCCCGTTTCGACCATCTGCACGCCGAAAATCAGGGCCGGCACGTAAAGCGGCAGCGCGATCAAAGCGATGAGCAATCCAGCCCGTGACACACTTGCGGACAGAGCGGCGGCGACCCCGCCCCATAGATAAAAGACCAGTCCCCCCATGGCATATCCCATCATTGCGGGGATCATCTGGTCCGCCGGAACGCCGAGTGCATAGCCAATCACGGGGGTCATGAGGACCAGTGGGAACCCCGAGACGAGCCAGTGCGTCAGGGTCTTGATGGCGGCGACCAACGAAATCGATCCCGATTCCTGCAGCCACAGATCAAGCGCGCCGTCCTGAAGGTCGGCTTGGAACACTCGCTCCAGCGTCACCATCGAGGACAAGGCGAGTGCGAGCCAGAGAATTCCAGGTCCGACCCGGCTGAGCAATTCTGCCTCTGAACCCAGTGTAAAAGGAACCATGGTCGCGGTCCCGGCAAAGAATCCCAACGGCAATAAGAGCCCGGCCCCAGAGGCCCAGGCCTCTGTCAGCGAGGACTTGAACGCAGAGAAGAGCGGGGCGGCGCTCATAAAATCACCTCAGCGCTCGGCTCGATCGGGGCGGTGCCGTGCAAGGCGGCGATCACGGCGCCCCCTTCTGCGCGGTGCTCTGAAATCATCTGCGCCAAAAGCGTCTGACCATCCGTGTCGAGTGCGTTGAACGGTTCGTCGAGCAGCCACAGATTTCGGTGTTCGAGCTTCAGGCGCGCCAGGGCCGTTCGGCGTTTCTGACCCGCCGATAGCAGGCGGCAGGGGACCTTTGCGGGCCGGGCCAGACTCATCTCTTTGAGGATTTGTAAAGTCTCGTTTTCGCTGCCCCAGACGTTCGCCCAATGGGTCAAATGACTGTACGGTGTTTCGTAGGCTTTAAGACCGTTCGTATGGCCGATCCAATGGTGGTTAGAGGTACGATGTATCGTACCTGCTTGGGGCTCTGACAGACCTGCGAGTTGGCGCAAGAGCGTTGTTTTCCCTGACCCGTTCGCGCCGCGCAATAGGATCAGCTCTCCTGCCGCGGCACTCACGGACATGTCGCGAAATAGCACGCGCTCCCCGCGCACAGCTCCGAGTCCCGAGCCCTCAATCAATGGCGCGTCACTCAATCGTCATACCCCTGGCATAATGCTCGCGGGGCCCCGTCACCTTGTAGGAATTGCGTCGCCCCTTCGGCGTGCCTATCTAGCATACAAGACACCAGGCGCGTTGCAGACGCGCTTGTATTCACATGTAAAAGAGAGGTCCGATTGCCCATGCCTTCCCTCGACAGTTTCAAGGCCCGCCAGACCCTGACCGTAAATGGTAAGGATTATACTTACTACTCCCTCGATGCCGCAGCTAAAAACGGCCTTGGAGATGTCTCCCGCTTACCGGCATCCTTGAAAGTTCTGCTCGAAAACATGCTGCGCAATGAAGACGGCACCAGCGTCACCAAGGACGATATCACCGCGTTCAAGACCTGGATCGAGAATGGCGGACAGATCACCCAGGAAATCGCCTACCGCCCGGCTCGCGTGTTGATGCAGGATTTTACCGGGGTTCCGGCGGTTGTGGACTTGGCCGCGATGCGCGATGCGGCTCAGGAGCTGGGTGCGAGCGCGGACTCGATCAATCCCCAGGTGCCTGTGGATCTGGTCATTGATCACTCCGTGATGGTCGACAGCTTTGCTGGTCCGGACAGCTTCCGGCGCAATGTCGAAATCGAATATAAACGCAATCAGGAGCGCTACGAATTCCTGCGCTGGGGCTCCACGGCGTTCGAAAATTTTCGGGTGGTGCCCCCAGGCACCGGGATCTGTCATCAGGTGAACTTGGAGTATCTTGGCCAAACGGTCTGGACCAAAGAGGTTGATGGCGAGACGATTGCCTATCCGGATACATGCGTCGGTACGGACTCGCACACGACAATGATCAATGGCCTGTCGGTCCTCGGTTGGGGCGTTGGCGGGATCGAGGCTGAAGCGGCGATGCTCGGACAGCCTGTCTCGATGCTGATCCCAGAAGTGATAGGCTTCAAACTTACCGGGAAATTGCCCGAAGGCGCAACCGCCACCGATCTCGTGCTTACCGTCACTAAGATGATGCGCGATTATGGCGTGGTGGCGAAGTTTACCGAATTCTTCGGGCCTGGCGTCGCCAATTTGACGCTCGAAGATCAGGCAACGCTTTCGAACATGTCGCCGGAGTTTGGATCCACCTGCGCATTCTTCCCTGTCGATGATGATACGATCACCTATTTGACCAATACAGGCCGCGACGCGGACCGTATCGCTCTGGTCGAAGCCTATGCAAAAGCCCAGGGCTATTGGCGTCCAGAAATGCCAGACCCTGTGTTCACCGATACGATTGAGCTCGATCTTTCGACCGTGGTGCCGAGCATTTCCGGACCCAAACGGCCACAGGATCAGGTTCTGCTTTCTGAAGCTGATACCAAATTCGCAGAGGCCATGGTCAAGGAGTTTGGCACAGCCGCGGATGACGCAACCGCCATTGAGGTTGAAGGCGAAGACTTCACGGTCACACATGGTGACGTCTTCATCGCGGCCATCACCTCCTGCACCAACACTTCGAACCCGAGCGTTCTGATCGCCGCCGGTCTGCTCGCGCGCAAAGCGGCGGCGCTCGGATTGAACCGAAAGCCATGGGTTAAGACCTCGTTCGCGCCCGGGTCGCAGGTGGTGACCGACTATCTGGACAAAGCCGACCTCACCAAAGACCTGAATGCGCTCGGCTTCAATCTGGTGGGATATGGCTGCACGACCTGTATCGGAAACTCTGGACCGCTTCAGCCAGAAATCTCCAAAGCCATCGCAGATGGCAATCTTGTGTCCTGCTCGGTGCTGTCAGGCAATCGCAACTTTGAGGGCCGGATCGGACCGGACTTGAAAGCAAATTATCTCGCATCCCCGCCGCTCGTCGTCGCTTATGCAATCGCGGGCTCGCTGAAGATCAATATTACGACGCAGCCCCTGGGACAGGATCATGATGGCAATGATGTCTATCTCAAGGACCTCTGGCCGACCTCGCACGAGATTGCAGAGATTATGGCGCAGTGTGTGACCCCGCAAATGTTTGCCGAGCGCTATGCGGACGTCTTCAAGGGAGACGGGCTGTGGAACGAAATCGAGGTCAGCGGCGGCAAGACGTATTCATGGCCATTGGGATCGACCTATGTGCAGAACCCGCCTTACTTTGATGGCATGACGGGCACCGTTGAGGCTCCGGCGGACGTTCATAAAGCGCGCGTGCTCGCCCTGTTTGGCGACTCCATCACCACCGACCACATTTCTCCGGCCGGCTCTATTAAAGCCTCAAGTCCAGCGGGTGAGTATCTGCAAGGCAACCAAGTGAGCGTGCTCGACTTTAACTCTTATGGCTCGCGACGTGGCAATCACGAAGTCATGATGCGCGGCACGTTTGCCAATATCCGGATCAAGAACCAGATGGTGCCGGGCGTTGAGGGTGGTGTCACCATTCATCATCCGAGCGGCGATCAAATGCCAATCTATGATGCAGCGATGCGATACATGGAAAAGAATGTGCCGCTCGTTGTCTTCGCCGGGACGCTATACGGAAACGGTTCGTCTCGCGATTGGGCCGCGAAAGGCACGATCCTGCTCGGCGTTCGGGCTGTCATTGCGGGATCTTTTGAACGTATTCACCGATCTAATCTGATTGGAATGGGCGTCTTGCCATTGGAATTTGATGACGGCGTGACCTGGGAGTCGCTCGGACTGAAGGGCGATGAAGAGATCACGATTGAAGGCATTAACCGGGTGGAGCCTCGGCAGAAACTCAACGTCGAAATCACCAAGGCCGACGGATCGAAAATCACCATTTCGACAACGGTGCGCATCGATACCGACAATGAGCTCGACTATTATCGCAATGGCGGCATCTTGCATTACGTGCTGAGAAACCTGGCGAACGAAGCGGCATAACGCAGAACTCACGGCCAAGTGAATTGAATATTAGGCGAAGAAGCGGTTATGAGGCCCTCATGATACGTTTCTTCGCCCTTTTTGCACTCGGTCTGTCGATGATTGGGACTGCGATGGCAGATGCCAACCGTCCGGTCTTGGTGGAGCTGTTCGCCAATCAGAACTGCCCGGCCTGCCCGAAAGCGCACCGGACGATGAAACAGATTGAAGCCGAGCGGGATGACATCTTCATCCTCACCTGGACGGTGAACTATTGGGACTATCTCGGCGACCCGGATCCGATGGCGATGCCGATCGCGAAGGAACGTCAAATGGCCTATACCGACCGATTGTCCCTGCGCGCGCCCTATACGCCGCAATCCTTTTATGACGGTGCCAAAGAGTGTCCCGGCACCCGCAAGCGAGATATTCGCCGCAACATCAAAGCGCGTTTGAAGCTGCGCGATGAGACGGCCCCGCAATTGAATTGGGACGGCGCTGAAATTTCCGTCGCTGGCGCAAGTTCTGACACTTTAGAAGTCACACTGGTTCAGTATCTGACCGGTGAGGCGAACGAGACCGGCATGGTCAATCCGGTCACCCATGTGGAATCGCTTGGCCTTTGGATGGATGCGGCAGATACGTTTGCGGTCAGCTGCGAGTCCGATTGCGCAGTCTTGCTTCAAGAGCAGGACACCGGCGAAGTGATTGCGGTGCGCGCGCTGAATTAGCGCTTAATGTTTCCGCGAGAGCGCGTCGAGCTGTTCTTGCATCGCTGCCATTTGGGCCCGCAACAAGTCCATCGCATCATCGCTTTTTACGCCGCTTGAGCTTTTGCTGCTGCGCTTTGACTTTTTCGCAGGCATGCCGGGCGTAAACATGCGCATGGCGTTCTCGAACATTTCCATATTCGCGCGCGCTTGTTTTTCGAACATCGTGAACGGGTTGGAGCTGCCAATGGCGGACTTCCAGTTTTCCTGGCTTTCCGCAAAGCTGTTCATGCTCATCTCAAGCCAAGCTGGGAGCAGGCTCTGTGAGCCGGCGCCATAGAAACTGATCAGCTTGCGCAAGAAGTTGACCGGCAAGGCGCCTTCGCCCTTATTCTCTTTTTCGAAAATGATCTGGGTCAGGACTTGCCGTGTGAGGTCTTCACCGGTCTTGGCATCCACGACCTCAAAATCCACCTCTCGGCGAACGAGATCGGAGAGGTGATCGAGCGTGACATAGGACGAGGTGGACGTGTCGTAGAGACGTCGGTTGGCGTATTTTTTAATAATGACCGTATCCGCGGCCCCATTACTTTTCGCCATCGTTTGCCCTTTCCTCCCACAGACTGACTTCAATCTGCTTGTTTGTTCGCCGGAAACTTGGTCTGCCTGCTTGACCGACTAAAGTCCGATTGCGATCCCTATCAGCAACGTGCTTACATCAAATTGAGCAGACGCAGCAAATTTTATGCTGCGCAGCATAACGGGAGGGATCAGCATGTCCAGAACAGCACTGGTGACCGGCGGAACACGCGGAATAGGTCAAGCGATCAGCGCTGGGTTGAAACAGGCCGGCTATCACGTCGCAGCAAATTATGGCGGCAACGACGCCGCGGCCAAAGCGTGTGAAGCGGCGATCGGGGTCAAGGTCTACAAGTTCGATGTGTCTGACTTTGATGCTGTTGGGGCTGGCATTGCGGAGATCGAAAATGATCTCGGTCCGATTGACATTGTCGTCAACAATGCCGGCATTACCTGGGATGCGCCCTTCCACAAGATGAGCCTTGAGCAATGGCAGAAAGTGATCTCGGTTGATCTGGATTCCGCCTTCAATGTGACGCGCCAGGTCTGGGACGGCATGCGCGAGCGCGGATTTGGGCGGGTGATCAACATCTCCTCGATCAATGGGCAAAAGGGTCAGTTCGGACAGGTCAATTACTCTGCCGCTAAGGCGGGGCTGATCGGCTTCTCGAAAGCGCTCGCCCAGGAAGGGGCCAAGAAGGGCATTACAGTGAACACGGTCTGCCCGGGCTATATCGACACGGAAATGGTGCGCGCGGTGCCAGAGAACGTCCTTGAGAGCATCATCGCCACCATCCCGGTGGGCCGTCTCGGCAAGGCAGAAGAGATTGCGTCGATCTGCGCCTATCTGGCGAGTGATGATGCCGCCTTCATCACCGGCGCGACCATGACCGTGAATGGCGCGCAATACATTGCTGGCTAGGGCTAGGGCTCGGGCAAGGGCGGCGGCGGGGGAGCGCTCTCAACCAATTGCACATGCCAGGGATGCGTGAGCTCAAGCGCGCCCTCCGATATCCAGCCGCGCAACAGCGCGCGGGTACCAAAGCCCAGACCGCAGGTCGACGCCGCCGCGCGCTCAATCGCCACTACGATGTCCGCCCCGTCCAGAGCACGCAAACAGGCGGGCGCGAACCGCTGCTCAGGATCGACCGGCAGACGTTCGCCCAAAGTGGCCTCGACCAAAACAAACCCGCCCGCCTCAACCGTCACCTCTGATGCGTCGCGCACGGCATAGTCACGGAGCGTCCACAGGCCCTCATCCGCGGATCTCGCAGCCGCTTCCAGATCCAGCAGCTCTTGCCCGCGTGCCGCTGTGCTTGGGTACAGCCTGACCCGCGCTGCTCCGCGTTCGACCATCGCTTGATTAAGCCAAAGGCGTGGCCCGGCGCCATCAACGGTGACCACATGCGCCAGGGCGCGGTCATAACGGTCGCGGGTCACGCCCGGATAGTAAAGTTGCACCCGCCGTCCGAGCGCCAGGTCCTCCAGAACCCGCGCGCTCTCTCCGGCATAGGGCGCCGGGACGCCTTCGCGGGGATACATGGCCGGGGCCTGGATTGAGACCAGGCGCACCGACTGCCCGGTGTCCAGGACCAAAGCATCGCCATCAATGATCCGGGTCACACGACCGGTTTCCCCCGGCTGCATGTCTGGCAGGAGCGAGGGGGCAGAACAGGCTGAAATCAGCGCAAAACCGGCGCAAATCGCGCGTCGGGCCATGCCTCCTCTTCAATCTGTCCCCGTGTGACGTTAGAGTCGACTATACGGTCCCGTAGCTCAGCAGGATAGAGCAACAGATTCCTAATCTGTAGGTCGCGCGTTCGAATCGCGCCGGGATCGCCAGCTCTGGACGGGCGACAACACACGCGATTGCGTTATCTTTCGAATAGTCGACACTCTACAAACTTTGGCGAGAACGAGAGTGATGCTTCCGCCGGAAATTCTTCGAAGTCTTCCATAAGTAGCTTGAAAACCACGATGTCCCCGGCAGCGAGTTCTTGAGGCTTCGGCTGATAATTGTACCCGGACCACATTTTTTTGTATTGATATCGCAGATCACCATGCACCAGTTCTGGCGCGTCCGAAGACGCTGCAACATAGCCATTTGGACCGGGTAGCGTACCAGCCGACAAGCAGAGTTTTTGATCGTATGGGTTCGAAATTGTCACGACATATTCCTCATCATGAGGCTCAATTGTGATCTCAGCCGGATAGGTCTTCCAGCTCAGACTCGTGCAACCGGCAACGGTAAGAACGGTAACAGGTAGAATCCAATGCATAGGATGGGTCCTATTTTGTCATTTCACCGTCGGATCGGCCGCTGAAGTGCCCAAAGTGTATTTGAGGATCTCGACCACTTGATCGGGGGTCTTGGCCCAGCCGGCGGCGGCGCCGTCGACTTCTTTCAGGGCGTGGACAATCGTCTCATCATGCAGGGTGATATAGGGCTTGCCGAGGGCGGCGCATTGGCCAGCATCAAACGCGGCGTTCCACTGTTTGTACTTATCACCAAAGCGGATGACCGCGATGTCGCATTTCTGGATCAGGGTTTTGATCCGCAGCGAGTTGACCTTGGCCGATTGATGATCGCGCCAGAAATGATCATCGGGTTTGCCGAGCACATCGCCCGCGGCGTCACTGCTTTCATGATGGGTGTTGGCGGAGGAGAAGACGATGTCCAGGTGACTGGCCTTGGCGCCCGCGATGATCTGGTCGCGCCAGTCGGTATGAATTTCACCGGAAAGATAGACGTGCCATTGCATGAGGACCTCGCTTGGATTGCGTAAAAAGGGTGCGATCGGCATTAAGAGGATCTAGGCGCAGAGGTAAAGTCAGGCACAGGCTGACAGCAAAACTATTGATCAAATTAAAATAGACTGCAGCGATGACTTGTAATCGATCATCGCATGTAAGCACCGCAGATCACAAAACTAAAATGAGTACCCCCTTTCAGTTTCAATTACTTGTATCTATTCCAATAGACACCTGGAGGGGTAAGCGGTGACTGACAGTGCGATCATTTTGGACGTGGTCAGAACGATTGATCGTTCGGGCACAGCCGACTCTGCCATTCGGGCCTTTATGGGATTTGCTGGGCGGTTCGGTTTTGAGCGGTTTTACATCACGCAAGTGGTCAATCCGCTGAGCGCAGACGCGGCCAAAGCGATGGTGCATACCGATTGGCCGGATGAGATTATCAACCCCCGCCGGAAAGGCCTGGAACTGCTGAGAGACCCGGTTGTGCAATACGGAATGCGGTCGCGTTTCGCGTTTGACTGGCAAGAGGCGTACAGGCACGCCTCGCGCTATGGCCGGGCCATGATGGATGAAACCAGGGCTCATCGATTGAATTGCGGTTACTCATTTCCGATGAGACGGCCGGGCGCGCCGATTGGCGGGGTCTCAATCGGCGGGGAGCGGTTCGAGATGTCGGACGAAGAGACATCGGGCCTGGAGTTGGCGGCGCTGCATGTTTATGCTCGGCTTGAGCAGTTTCATGGCCAAGAGTTCGAGGACGATTACAAACCGCTCTCAGAACAGGAAATCGATGTTCTGCAATATAGCGCGCTCGGCAAGACGGCCTGGGAAATTGCCATCGTGCTCGGCATCACGGAGTCCGGGGTGAAGAAGGCGCTGCAGCGGGCGCGGGAGAAGCTGAACGCTGTCAACACGGCGCAAGCGTGCGCCTGTGCTATCTCAAGAGATCTCATCTTGCCTTGAGCGCAAGTGTCCGATCGGACACTAACGCACACCCTGAATTTTTGTCAGCTTTGTGGCTCAACCGAGGAGCCCGATGTGATTGAAATTGTTTTACCCGAAGTGCGCGAACACTATGCCGACCAGCTGGATCAGATGTTCCGGCTGAGGTTTGAGACCTGTATCGAAAAGTGGGGATGGAAGGTCCCCGGCGCGGCGGACGGGAAGGACATAGATGAATTCGACAATGAGGAAGCGGTTTACATGCTGCTGTTGTCGGACGATCGCCGAACCGTCTTGGGCTGCTGCCGATTTAATCCGACGACATCGCCCTATATGATCAGCAAGCTCTGGCCAGAGACCTGTGATCTTCAACCAGCCCCCTCTGATCCGACGATCTGGGAAGCCTCCCGGTTCGTTGTGCGCGGCGGTCTTGGCAGCAAGTCTGATTACTTGGAACTGATGTGGCGCTTGTCGACGGGCATGTGCGAGTTTTGCGTGTCGGCGGGTATCGAGCAGATCGTCTGGTATACCGATCCACCTTTCTATCACACGATTGCCTCGGTCATGGATACCGAGCCTCTTGGTCGACCGCAGCGCAACGTTGAGGATAATAAAACCTACATTCCAGGAATCTCGAAGCCAGATAAAGCGGGCATTCAGCGGTCTCGCCAAAACTTGAGAGATCCATTGATGAATCTCACGTTCGCGTTGACGCCGCTGCGCTCCAGCCAGGCGGTCTTGCCGATTGGGTATCAGGAGGCGGCGTGATGGTAACACAGGTGAAGCTCACTGAAGCGCAATTGGCGGCCTTTGAAACAGATGGCGTGATTTGTTTACGGGGCGTTCTGAACGAGACGGAAATCGCTAAGCTTCGCAGCGAAATCGATCGTCAAATGGTGGCCAGGGATCAATCGCAAACCGGCTATGATTTCGAGAAAATTTCCGCACAAGTCTGGCAGGGCAAGTCCGCCATCGATGTCGGTGCAGCGCAGAGATTTGATGTCGATGGATTGGTGGGCCTGATCCACGCTGATGAGGCGGCGCGGCCTCTGCTTGAAGAGGATACGGCCCCGGAGACGGGGTGTTTCTTTTACGATGTGGCGGGATGGCGCCGGTCGAAAGACATCCGCGATGTTGGATTTGATTCAGCGCTGCCGCAGCTGGTTGGTGAGCTGATGCGATCGGAAACCGTGCGATTTTGGGAAGATACGACTTTTGTGAAATCCCCGCACACACGCCAGAAAACAGCCTATCATCAGGATTTGACCTATTTTCAGATCCAGGGCGAACACTGCGTCATTGCTTGGATCCCGCTCGACCCTGCCGGCCTGGACAATGGGGTGATGAAATATGTCCGCGGGTCACATTTATGGGGGCAGAATTTTGCCCCGAACATGTTTGTATCGCAGACTGTGTTTCCGGGCGTCGTCGATCCCAAATGCCCCAATATCGACGAGACAGAAGACGCCTATGACATCGTCCATTTTGATGTCGCGCCGGGCGATGTTCTGATTCATCATGTGAAGACGTTGCATGGGGCGGGCGGCAATGTGACGGATCAGCCCCGACGGGCAATCTCGTTCCGCTATACCGGCGACGATGTTCGGTATCATGACAAACCTGGTGCCATGCCACAGCCGGATATGTGGGACCGACCGGAAGAGGGCGCGCGCCTTGAGACACCGGATTATCCCATGGTCTGGCCAAAACCCTGGCCGGGTGTGTCGATTTCGGACCTGTTCGACACATGGCTGCAGGCGGTGCTCCACGAGACGAGGCAAAGGGCAGCTTAATGGGGTCGAAACGCCAAACGGTTTTCGAAGTCTGTGTCAGTCTCGCTAAGGCTTTGCGATCGGCCCGAGAGCAGTTTGAAGCGCTCGACCTTGCCCAATGCGATGGCGTGGAGGAATCCGAGGCGCTGGTCGAGGAATTGCGTAAGAATATGCAAGTCACGGAGGAGAACTTGCTCGATTTCGCGACCTGCGTGCTGGACGATTCTGGCTATGGGCTATCGGAGCCCTCAGGCACCGGAAAATATGATGTGAATTAGCCTAACGTCTCACTCGTGTATTCTGTGTATCTCTATCCAACCAGAAGTTCAGTGATGTTAAGCCGTGGTTAATTGAAACGGCGCATCTTCGCGGAAAATATAAGAACGAGCTTGTCTTGGAGATTTGAATTATGCTTCGTGCAACCCTGCTTGCACTGACCCTGGTCGGTGCGTTTTCCGCGGCAGCCCATGCAACGGGCCTGAAAGCCACTCAGTCCGTCGAAGTTGCGACGGTGACAATGGCCGCGGATGGAACCGAAACCGTGACGTACAGTCCTGCAACCGAGGTGGAGCCCGGCGAACAGGTGCGCTACACGCTCACCTATACGAATGAAGGCGCGTCTCCTGCGGAAGATGTCAGCTTGGTGATGCCGGTGCCAGCGGAAGTCACTTATCTGGAAGGATCGATTGCAGGTCCCTTCAGCACCGTCACCTATTCGGCTGACAATGGCGAGACGTTCACGGCCCGTGAGGCTCTGATCGTCGCATCGGAAGATGCAGCACGTCCCGCCGCGGCGGAAGACATCACGCACATCAAATGGGCCTTCGGTGAAGATATTCCGGCCGAACAATCCGGTCAGATTAGTTTCAGTGCGATCCTGAAATAGGCTCGCCTCTTTCTGAATGAAGACCCCGGAGCGACACGCGCTTCGGGGTTTTTTCATATCGGCTAAGCGTAGAAATTGAGCTTCAACCCGGGCTCCGGCCATCGGCATTTGGCAAGCTTGCCGGTCCCGGAAAGTGTGACCCAGGCCTCGCCAAGGTCTGCGCCCCCAAAACAGATATTGGTCACGAACGGGTCCGGGAAAGCGATATGCGCATGCGCGCCATCCGGCTGGATTGAGGTGATGCCGCCATTCAGGATGGTCGCGACACACACCGCTCCGGACGCCGCGACGGCCAGACTGTCAAAGTATTGAAGGTGAGGCATCGTCGCGACCACGCGGCCCTGATTGAATGGGCTGGCGCGCGCAATTTTGCCCGGCGCCTCCAAATCAAACGCCCAGAGCCGGGCCGTCATTGTGTCGGCCATGTAGACGGTTTGCTCATCCGGAGACAGGCCAACGCCATTCGGGGACGTGTGGTGATGATCGAGCTCAACGGCCTCGGTTGCACCCTTGGCAAGGAAGAACAACCCGCCGAAATCGCGATGCCGCGGATAGGTCTTGCCGTGGTCTGTAAAATAGAGATTTCCGTGCCTGTCAAAGACCAGATCATTCGGACCTTTCAGCGGGTGGCCTTCGACTGTGTCGAGCACGCGTTCAACCTTGCCGGTCGCAAGATCGATGCGCTCAATGCGGCCGCCGGAATAATCATCCGGGCAATGCCCCGGAATGAGCAAGCCGTCGCGCTCATGGTACTTGAAGCCGCCATTATTGCAGACCCAGAGCCCGCCATCAGGACCGATCGCAGCGCCATTCGGGCCGCCGCCCGGCGTTGCGATGACTTCAGTTTTGCCATCGCCCCAAACGCGCGTGATGCAGCCTTTGGCAATCTCAACGAGAATGATCGAGCCATCCTCCATCCAGACAGGCCCTTCTGGAAAGGCGAGCCCCTCGGCGACAAGTTCGAACTCCATTTAAACCCTCCCGGCCGTTTTGATCACTCTGGCGCGGGCGGGCCTGCTCGACAAGCCTCAGGCGCGACGATCCAGCCTCCGGATCGTGAAATCATACTGGTTTTTCTCATTCGCGCTCATCTCACAACGCGAGGTCTCGTCGAAGTCCGATTCGTCAAAATCAGGGAACACTGCGTCGCCTTCAATCGTGGTCGCGACTTCGGTGATATAGAGCCGATCTGCGAAGGGCAGGGCGGTGGCATAAATCGCACTTCCGCCGGTCACAAAGACTTCGGTCATTCCGGCCATGCGCGCCAAAGACCGCGCCGTTTCGATCGCCGCCTCGATTGAGGTGAACACGCGCGCGCCGTCTGCCATATACTGTCCGTCGCGGCTCAGCACGATATTGTCTCGACCTGGCAGGGGTCGCTTCGGCAAACTCTCCCACGTCTTCCGGCCCATCACGACCGGGCAACCTTTGGTGGTCGCCTTGAAGTGTTTGAGGTCATCCGACAGACGCCATGGCAGGTCATTGTCCTTGCCAATCACGCCATTCTCTGCGCGCGCAACGATCAAACACAGCTTAATCGATGTACCCAAGGCCTCCTCCCATCTTAATATCGAACTAGTTGCTGGCCTTAGAGGGGTTTGGCCCTTATGAGCAACGGTCTCGCTGATATAGGTGGTTTCGCGCATGCTGATAGAGTTCTGGGATACGTTTGTCGCGATCCTCACCAATAATCGTCCGGGCTACTTGTTCCCGGTGATTGTCGGTCTGGCGATTTCCGTTGCGGTTCTGTGGCGGCTCGGTGGACGCCTTTGGGCGATCATCTATGTCATGATGATCCCCTTCCTGAATTGGTCGTTTGGGGTCGTCCCGAACATTCAATTCGTCGGGCCCTGGGTCGAGACGACGGATGCGATGTTCTCGCTGATCTTCCCTGCCGATCAGCCCAATAAATCCGGCCTCATGTTGCATCCGCTGACCCTCGTCACCGGCTTGGTTTTTGTGATCCGCGACTTCGTCCAGCGCGAAATGCGCCAATGGGTCCTGCTCGCAATGGTGATGGCGCTGTGTTGGTCCATGTATTATGCCTGGATCGTGATTGTGATCGCGTCAGGCCTCGCCTTCTTCGTCTCTGAGTTCTTCGACTGGCTGCTGTTCACGTTCACAAAGATGAAGCTGTCCAAGCGCATCCTGTATTCCAGTGCAGTCGCGACGCCGATCGACACCACGATCTTCTTGTACGGAGCCGACCTCGCCAAGCAGATGCAGCTCGGGGCGGATCCCGGCAACACCCTGACGCTCGCCAATTGGATCGTGTTCGTCATCGGGAAGATGATCGGCGCATTTGTGGTCTCGGACATGATCCGGCGCCGCGAAGATGCCGGCAAAACCAATCCGTATGAAGACCTGCCGGCTCAGTCTTCGATGGTTTAAACCGGCTGAAAGCTCACGCTTTGTGCCATTTGCCAATCGCGTGAGAGGCTGGTCGCTTCAGGCGCTTCCAGCAGTGCGCGTTCGCTCAAAAGGTCATAAGCGAGATCGGCGGGCAGGGCCTCGTCCTCGGTCACTCGGTGAATGATATGGTGCGGCGCGAGTTCCGACGGGTGACAGCAGCCTGCTGCGCCGACCACCTCCATTAACGCCGCGACGGTATTCTTGTGGAAGTGATAGACGCGCTCGGCTTTGTCGGTGACGACCAAACCGCGTTGGCGGCCCGGGTCCGACGTCGCAATCCCGGTTGGGCACGTATTGGTGTGGCAATGCAGCGATTGAATGCAGCCCAGCGAAAACATGAAGCCCCGCGCGGTGTTGATCCAATCGGCGCCCAGCGCGAGCGATGCGGCCATATTGAAGGCGGACACTTGTTTGCCACTGGCGGCGAGCTTGATGTCAGATTTCAATCCGCACCCGACCAGCGCATTGCGGGCAAAGACGAGCCCTTGGCGAAGCGGTGTGCCGACATGATCAAGAAACTCGGCCGGCGCCGCGCCGGTGCCGCCTTCGGCGCCGTCAATCACGATAAAATCCGCCCGCTGCCCGGTCTCCAGCATGGCTTTGCAGAGCGCCAGAAACTCCCAGCGATTGCCGATACAGAGTTTGAACCCAACCGGTTTACCGCCGGACAGCTCTCGCAAGCGATCGATGAAATTGAGCAGACTCTTGGGAGAATCGAACGCGGTATGGTGGGCCGGGGAATAGCATGTTTGCCCCACTGGGATGCCGCGGGCTTCCGCGATTTCCGGCGTCACTTTTGCGCCGGGTAAAACCCCGCCATGCCCGGGCTTGGCGCCTTGGCTGAGCTTGATTTCAATCATCTTCACCTGATCGAGTGAAGCGGTCTCGGCGAAACGGTCTGGATCGAAACCGCCATCTGGCGCGCGGCATCCAAAATAACCGGAGCCAAGTTCCCAGACCAGGTCTCCGCCGCCCGCCTTGTGATACCGCGAAATGCCACCTTCACCGCTATCATGGAAGAACCCGCCTTTCGCGGCGCCGCGATTAAGGGCTTCGATCGCATGTGCGCCGAGCGATCCAAAGCTCATGGCCGATATGTTGAGCACACTCGCTGAATAGGGCTGGGCTGTGCCCGGGGCGCCGATTAGGATGCGCGGATCTTTTTCCTCCGGATGAGCGGCTGCGATCGAATGCGCGAGCCATTCATAAGGGGGGTTTTCAATATCGAGATGGCTGCCAAAGGGTTCCACCGATGACACATTTTTGGCGCGCCGATAGACCATTGCGCGTTCTTCATGATTGAAGGGTCGGCCTTCGGTTTCGCTTTCGACAATGTAGGAGCGGAAGAATGGGCGCAGCGATTCCGCCAGCCAACGCATCCGCCCGAGCAGTGGAAAATTCCGCCACAAAGTATGCTGGGTTTGCGCCAAATCAAAGAGACCGACGAGAGCCAGGCCTGCGAGTAAAATGGACAGCGCGTAGACCCAAGCCGTAGACTGGGCGGCCCAAAGCGAGAGCGCCAGCATTATCAATACGCTCAAAAATGGGATGAAACGGATCAAAAAAGGCTCCCCTCAACGCTTTGAAGGGAGCCTAATCTTGTGCGGCTTTGCCGGTCAATTCCCCGATGCTAGAAGCCGTTTAATTTGGCATAGCGATCGCGATGATAACTGGCACCGCCAAGCAGGGCTTCCTGCACCCGAGCCCGCTTCATATAGAGGCCGCTATCATGCGCATCGGTCATCCCGATACCGCCATGGAATTGCACCGTCTCATTTGAAACGAGATGGATCAATTCAGAGGCGCGCGCCTTGGCAAGGCTGGCAAGCTCTGAAATGTCATTGCGATTCTCATCGACCCCTGAAAGCGCTGCGCCGATGCAGGAGCGTGTCAGCTCCAGCTCGGTGAACATTTTCGCGGCCCGGTGCTGCAAGCTTTGGAACGAGCCGATCAGCTGTCCGAACTGTTTGCGTGTTTGCAGATATTCGAGCGTCATGTCGAAGGCCGCCTGGGCCGAGCCGAGGGCTTCTGCGGCAAGCGCGATGCGGCCACGATCGAGGGCAGGTTCAAGGATCTCCCAGCCGGCATCAACCGCGCCCACCACTTGATCTTCGGCCACAGCCACATCCTCAAGGTGCAAATGCGCAGCGCCATGAGAATCGACCGTGTTGAGGGCCTGAACCGTCAGGCCGTCTGTGTCGCTTGGCACAAGGAACAGGCTAATGCCATGCGCTTGTCCCGGCTCTCCGAACGTCCGAGCGACGATGACGAACAGGTCTGCATGATGACCATCGGTGACAAAACGCTTGGCGCCATTCAATGTGTAGCCCTGACCATTGCGTTCCGCTTCGGTGGCTATGTTGAGCGGCGCGTGATGGGTGCCTTCATCAACGGCAATGGCGACGGTGATTTCGCCGCTGGCAATCTTTGGCAACCATGCGGCCTTTTGCGCTTCCGATCCGCCGAGCGTCAGGACACTTGCCCCGAGCACAGCTGTTTGCAGCAAGGGCGTGGCCGCAATCGTACGGCCTTGTGCTTCCATAATCTGCCCCATGGCGACCATGCCGAGGCCAACGCCATCATACTCTTCGGGCACGAGGACCCCGAAAAAGCCGAGCTCTGCGAGTTTTGTCTGGGTCGCGGCATCTACCCCATTGGCGCCGCTGTCCCGCAGCTCGCGCAAGTGCGTAACCGGCAATTCATCGCGCGCGAACGCCATCGCCGTGTCGCGCAACATTTGCTGATCTTCAGAGAGAATAAAGCCCATTACTGATGCTCCCGAAGTCCGAGCACGCGTTTGGCGACGACGTTTAAGTTGATCTCACTCGTGCCGCCTTCAATCGAGTTGCCCTTAGAGCGGAGCCACCCCCGTGTCGCTTTCTTGGCGTCTTCGGCAAACCCGTCGCCATCCCAGCCAAGGCCATCTGTGCCAAGCGCCTCGACGAGGAGCTCACACTTGTCCTGGTTCATCTTGGCGGCGGCGTATTTCATGATCGAGGCTGTGTGCCCAACTTCCTGTCCGGCTTTGGCTTCTTCGGTGGAGCGCTGAACGGTCAGACCGAAGGCTTTGGCATACATCAGATGGTCCGTGATACGGGCGCGCATGTCGCCATCGGAGATCCGCCCGGTCTCATCGACCCCGACATGCTGCTTGGCATATTCCTGGGGCGGCAGGATGCCGGACCCCCCCGTGCCGCCAAACCCGCCAGCGGAAATTGAAGAGCGTTCAAATTGCAAGAGCCGCTTGGCAATGGTCCAACCGCCATTGAGGTTCCCGACCAATTGGTCTTTCGGGACTTTCACATCTGTGAAGAAGGTCTCGCAGAACGGCGAAGACCCAGAAATCAATTTGATCGGACGGGCTTCAACGCCTTCAGATTCCATGTCGAAGACGAGGAAGCTAATGCCCTCATGCTTGACGGTTTTATCCGTACGGACGAGGCAGAAAATCCAGTCGGCCCGATCGGCGTAAGACGTCCAGACCTTCTGACCATTGATCAGCCAGTGATCGCCCTGGTCTTCGCACTTAGTTTGTAGCCCAGCGAGGTCCGAACCCGCGCCAGGCTCGGAATAGCCCTGACACCAGCGGGTTTTGCCGTTGACGATGTCTGGAATGAAGCGCTTTTTCTGCTCTTCATTGCCGAACTCGAGGAGCGCGGGGCCAAACATCCAGAGACCGAAAGAGAAGAGCGGCGGGCGCGCTTTGATGCGGCGAAGCTCTTGTTGCAGGACGCGGGCTTGCGCCTTGCTGAGGCCGCCGCCGCCATACTCTGCAGGCCATTCCGGCGCGGTCCAGCCTTTAGCGCCCATGCGCTCCAGCCAGACTTTAGAGTCTGGGTTTTTAAACTTTTCGCGCTTGCCGCCCCAGACAATTTCATCGTCTTTCAGGGGGGTGCGCATGCTCTGAGGGCAATTCTCTTCGAGCCAGTCGCGGACTTCCGTGCGGAATGAGTCGAGCTCTTCCGGAGCATCAAAGGCCATTCATCTTCTCCCGTGCCGATGCCTTGGCGACATCAGGTTTCGTTTACGTAACCGTCAACATAGCGGGCGCGTCGCGGAATGACCATGTCTGACGCTGGGGCAAATTGGGCCTTCGCAACCGTTTCGACGGATTTTGCAATCTACATTTGCAATCTTCGCGACGGGCTCGCGTAATCTCATACCTCAGCGCCTTGGGGAGTGGACTAAAACCGACCGAACATGCTGTTCTCCGGCCCGGTCTCCACCCCAATCAGGTTGAGCAAATGGACCACGACCAGGAACAGGCCAAACAAGCAGCCGATCATGACCAGTCCCCAAGGCACCTGATGGGGGCGCTGATCCTGTTTGCGCACCGTGCCGATTTTTGAGTGCGCGAATACGCCGAACGCGATTAGTCCAGCGGCGATGCTGAGGCTGATAATCCAGTCGAGCAAGGTGGGTCTGTCTCCGCGCTGCGAGGGCGATGCGGGGTCTTTGCCCAGAAAAAGGGCCGCTTCGCAAGCTCCCAAAGCGCGAGATAGGCTGCGATGGAATGCAACGGCCAGTAAATCCACCGCGTCAGAGCTGCAAACACTTTGCTCCACGTCCAAGGCTGCGGTGCCACGAGATCGCCGATCAAACCCGTAATGATGGCGCTGATCAGAAGGCTGGTCCCCAAAACGCCGATTTCAAACAGATCGGATGCGAGCGCGATCAGCAGCAGAAGGCTACAGGGCAGGAACAAGACCGGCGCCAGGATCGCTCCGCCGAGGGTGAATTGTGTGGCATGGAAGCGGACAAAACCGAGCTGCCGCAATGCCGTTCTCGGCTCGCGCATCAAGACGAGCCAGGTTTGCATAAACCCTTTGATCCAGCGACTGCGCTGAGACACCCAAATGCCGACCTGCGTGGGCGCGTCTTCGAAGGTCGGCATCGTGATCGTTCCTGTGTTCAATCCGGCACGAGCGATCCGGATCCCCAGATCCGCATCCTCTGTGACGTTCCACGCATCCCACCCGCCGAGCGCCAAGAGCGCTGATTTACGGAAGTGATTGCTCGTCCCGCCAATCAGTAAGGGCATGCGATAGGTTGCCAGCGCGGGCAGTAAGAGACCGAACTGAACATCATATTCAAGACCCCATTGGGCGGATATCCAGGAGGCAGAACTGTTATCGGCGACGAGGGGACATTGCAGACAGACCGTGGTTTTCGAGATGTGGCTGAACGCATTGAACACCGCTTGAAGCTGATCTGGGTGCGGGACGTCTTCAGCATCATAGATCGTGACGAAGTCGCCATAGGCGCGTTCCAAACCATAGTTCAGCGCATTCGGTTTGGTGCGTGGTCCGCCTTCTGGCACAATGGTCAAGCGCGTGTTGCGAGGAAACGGCGCGGCGCGCGCGGCCGCGATGGTTTCGTGATCGTCTTCCTCGAGCAGGATTTGGACATCGATCTTGTCGGTGGGCCAATTCAGTTCTGACAAAACCCGCGCGATCTGGGGCATGACCGCAGCCTCTCGATACACCGGCATCAAGATTGAGTAGATCGGACGCTTAAGATCATCGCCGCGGACGAGCCCCTGGCCACGATTTGAGAGACGAACGCAAATCCCAATAAGGACCAGAAAGCAACGCCAGGCGATCAGCAGGAAAAACAAGACGTACAGGATGAGCAGCAAAATCAACACGGTCAGAATTGGTGCTAGCAAGCCGCCGACCCCGATCAGCGCAAACCCTAAATTGAACACCGCGCGCTGGCCGGGCGGGATGCCAGACCGGAAGGACATATTATCATCCAGAGGGGCAATGATTGTGCCGGGCGTCTCGGCTAAATTCGATTGAATAGAGTAATTTAAGGCGTGTGGGTCATTATGTGGCAAATTTCGGTAGTTTGAAATGCCATTTATATTTGAAGTATATTTAAATAAGACTTCATTATCCATAATTATACATTGTGATTTAATTTGAAATTAACAATCACCCAGCGGTTGAGCCTGCGAGAATCCGGGCTCAGAATCGAAAAAGTGGACAAATGAAACCATTCGTTCTATATATGTTCCATGCTTGGTGTTCATATCATATGGTTTCGGGATGATTTGCGGGTGCATGACCATGCCGCTTTAAGAGCCGCCTGCCAGAATGCGGAGCGGGACGGGGCCGGTGTGCTGGCGCTCTACATTTTGCCAAAGGGGACCCGGTTCATTTCGCGCTTTTTGTATGATGGGTTGCGAGATTTGCAGACCGCACTGGATCGACGCGGCGCGCAATTGCATGTCCGCTATGGCACGCCGATTGAGGTTCTTTCAGATCTGCACCGCGCGCATCGCGTGCTGAGCGTGCAGGCGCACGAAGCATCAGATGTCTCGCAGGTGGATCGCGATGTGGAAGCCTGGGCCATGCGGGCTGGGCTCCCGTATCGGGTGTACCAACAGTTTGGACCGCTGCCGACGGCATCGGATTTCTTTGACGCAGATTCAAGCTGGGAAGCGTTCATGTCAGAACCTCGCCGCGAAGCATCAGATATCGCGAACAGTACAAATATTGGCGTCGGGGCCTGGCCAGAGCCGGAAGAGACGGTTGCAAGTAGCGCCTATGGCGCGTCTTCGGGCCAGGGCGGACGCAAAGCGGCGATCCAGCTGTTGCGTGCGATCCTCGCTGCGCCTGGCTCAAGCTCGACAGATTCCCAGCCACCAGAATCCGGCGCAGCCGCCTATCAAACGCTGGCGCCTTATCTCGAGCGTGGCATGCTTTCAGTGCGTGAAGCCTGGCAAGCCGCGATCAGTGCGCGGCAACAGAGCGTGCAAGCCGGACAAGAGATTCGGGCGGCGATGATCGCAAGCTTCATTCGAGGTTTGCCAACGCTTCATCTAGAGAAGCACCCGCGACGCCAAGGGCCCCGGCGGTTGGCGCCACGTGGCAATGGCGCGTCACCCCAGCAGGCCGGTGCCCAATTGTCGCTTAGCTTTGCCGAACCCCGGCGCGGTTAGCCCCCGGATCTGCTTGCAAGCCCCTTAAGCTGGTTATTTTGGCGAGCCCGGAGATTCTCGAAAATGTATAAAAACAAGGACTTAGAAATTCACGATGCAAAAAAATTACCGAAAAACGATATCTGCATATTGAAAAACAATAAATTCCTTGCTAAATAGAGATTGTCGGGAAGAACTCAAAAGGGTCACTCGGCCCCCGGTTCGCCGGGACAACTATAAAGAAGGATAAAACCATGCACGCGACTTCCTCCCAAGTCACCACCGCTTTCGTCAGCACCCCATCCGTCATCGCGCTCAATGCGGTTGAAGAGGAGCCAGGGGCTTACATTCTGCCAACCCTTAAACGCGACGCCAAAGCGTCAGGCCGAGACCATCTCCTGGTGCGCCGTCGTCGTCGCGACCGTCGTCAAAAAGCGCGCTAGTCGTGTCTAGGCGACAAGACAACCGCCTCGCGAAACCGCGGGGCGGTTTTGCATTTTAGAACGCGCGCCTGATCAGAAGCTCATTAAGTCTTTCGGCTTGATAAAGTTTCGGAGCTTAAACTGCGCTGGGACAAAGGCCCCATCAGATTCCGCTTCAAACAGCACGGCCGCCCCCGTTGGCAGCTTTGCCGCGATGCGAATAGCCGCCTGATGATCGACGCTTCCCGCCTCGCGCAAGATGCTCAGCGCCAAGTCGTGCAGCCCCGGATTGTGACCAATAATGATGAGCGTTTTGGCGCGTTCATTGTCCGCGATGATATCGGCAATCCCGCGTTCGCCCGCGAGATAGAGGTCTTCCTCGAGGTTCATCTCGGACGCCGTGAAAATCTGTTTCAAGTGCGTCCAGGTTTCTCGAGTCCGACGCGCTGTCGAGACCAGAGCGATGTCCGGGGCCCAGCCTTCCGCGTCGAGCGCATTGGCCATTGCAATGGCCGCATCATGACCGACGGGCAGCAAGGCGCGCGCATGATCATCGATGCCTTCCGACCAGGGTTCGGTCTTGGCATGTCGCATCAAAATCAGTCGCTGCATCAAGGCTCCGTGGATACTATGCAGGAAAACTAAACCTGCGAGTCAGACATTCGCGGTTGGAACGCTCCCTCATAGGCCTCAGTTTTAGGATAGAAATCAAGCCTATTCACAAGGAGACGTCAGATGAGCCTGCTGCTCGGTGACACTGCCCCCGACTTTGAAGCTGAAACCACCCAAGGCCGGATCCGGTTTCATGACTGGATTGGAGACAATTGGGTCGTCTTCTTTTCTCACCCCGCCGACTTCACTCCGGTCTGCACTACGGAGCTTGGCTATACAGCAAAGCTAAAAGACAAATTGGCTGAACGCGGCGCCAAGGCACTGGTCATTTCTGTCGACACCGTCGAGCAGCACAAAAAATGGATCGCGGATATTGAGGACACGCAAAACACGAATGTGAATTTTCCGATCATCGGCGACCCTGAAAAGAAAGTCGCCACGCTGTACAATATGATCCACCCAAATGCGGATGATAAGGTCACAGTCCGCGCGGTTTATGTCATCGACAATAATAAGAAGATCCGGGCGTCGATCATTTACCCGCCATCTGCGGGCCGTAACTTCGATGAGATCTTGCGTCTGATCGACAGCCTTCAACTGACCGACAATTACAAAGTCGCGACGCCGGTGAACTGGAATGATGGCGACAATGTCATCATCGTCCCGAGTGTCAGCAATGAAGAAGCCGATAAGCTCTTTCCAAAAGGCTATACAGAGGTGCGGCCGTATTTGAGGACGACCCCGCAACCGAACAAGTAAGGCAAGGGAACACCGCTCAGGTCAAAACGCGCAGACATATTTGTCCCCTTGTTTGGCGATCGTGATCGCGGACCCGCCTTTTGCTTTGGTGGCGTTGTTGCTGCACGTGTTGTGATGGCTTTTGCAGATCTCATCGCCGCCGGTGTAGAACTGAACCTTGCATTGGCCTTTGCCATTGCCGGTGCAACCATAGCTATCGGTTTCGCCAGCGGACACGGTCTTGAGCTTCTCTTCGAACGTGCAAAAGGAATCGTCGCCAGTGAAGATGTAGACATTGATCTTGGCGTCAGTCTCATTGGTCACTGAGAATCGCGGTGAGGCGTCGGCGGTCGGCGTAGCCATTACGGCCAGCGCCAGGGCTGCGACGCCTATGGGCGCCGTCGTGGAAAATGGGCGCATAAGCGTCCTCCTTTTCAAATGAATGGCGGTCGCCGGTCAGCCTGTGATGAGCGCGCAGGTGAATTTGCCGTCCTGCTCGGTGATGCGCACCGTCTCATTGTTTTTGATTTTCGCCACATTGCCGGAGCAGGTATTGTTCAGGTTTTTGCAGATCGTTTTGTCATTCGCGATGAACTCAACCTTGCATTGTCCCTTGCCGTGACCGTTGCAGCCATACGTGTCGGTCTCGCCAGCAGAGGCAATTTTGGTTTTGTCAGGGAACGAACAGACCGAATCATCGCCATCAAAAATGTCGACGAACACTTTTTTGCTCGAGTCGTTTTTGACCGTGAAGCGAGGTGAAGCATCTGCCGTGGGGCTGGCGGCGAGGGCGAGACCCAAGCCGATGAAAGCGGTCGCTGAGAGCAGGGTTATTTGTTTGAAGCGCATGGGCGTTCTCCTGAGGTCTTCAAGGAGTAAAACCGGCGCGACCACGGCGATCAATTGTCAGATATGACAGAGCCTGAACCTAATCATGGTTCCACCAAGGCGTATCTGAATAGGCCCGAAGGTCCATTTCATGGGTCCAGGCTGAGCGGTGCTGTGTGGCGATGTGATAATAGGTCTCCGCCATCTCCGCTGGCAGCATCAAGCCGTCTTCTGCGCCGCGCGTTTCGCGCAATTTCTGGAACAGTTCTGGACCAAGGATTTTGCCGAGTGTATCCGGCGCATCCACCGCACTGTCGACGAGGATGTGGGTGACATGTATGCCTTGCGGCGCGTATTGCGCATTCAAAGATTGGCACAGCATACGCCGTCCCCCCATCGCCGCGGCGTGTGAGTGTTGGCCTTTATTGCCGCGAACCGCTGCCGTCGCGGAGGTCACCATGATCTTCCCGCTGCCCCGTTCCGCCATGAGTGGGCAGACGGTCTTGGCCACGCGGAATAGGCCAAAGGTCCCGAGCCGCCAGCCCATTTCGAAAGCCTTATAGCTCGTCGCCTCCAGAGGGACGTTTCCGATCTGCGCCCCGAGATTGTAGATCACCACTTCAATCGGGCCGATATTCTCTTCGACATGGATGATCGTGTCTTCCAGCGCATTGTCTTCGATCGCATTGAGAAGAATGCCGGTGGCCTCGCCGCCTGCGGACTTAATGCCATCGACCAGGGTGTCGAGGCCTTCTTTGTTGCTGCGGCGGCAGAGCACAGCATTATAGCCTTTACTGGCAAACTTCGTTCCGACATTGCCGCCAATTCCAGCGCCTGCGCCGATGACCAAACAGACCGGTTTCATGCCGGACCCTCCTTAAGTTCTTTTTTGGAACTATGCTGCGCGCACAGCCCAGCGTCAACGAACGCAGCTTAAGACAGTCACGATGAAAACTGAAACGCGACGTTTAGATTGTCGTTTTGGCGGCGCGGCGCGCGATCAAGGCTTCGACGAAATTGATGTGGCTGCGCAGGTGATAGAGTTCATCATTGTAGGAAACAGGCACATCCACCTGTCCGACTTCGTGCTGAAGTGCTTGGATTTCAGATAGAATCTCTTGGCGTCCGCTCTCGTTAGGGGCTTCAAAACCCCGTCGCTCCAGGTCGTGCAAGTCATTATACCAAACATAAATCTTGCGGCGGATGCGCCAGCGATAGACGGGCGGCGCCATTTGCACGAGCGGGATCATCAGCGTGATGAGTGGGATCAGGAACACCCAAGCCCGTTCCAAAAAGTTGGCCCAACCAAACGAGAAGTAACGCCGCAAGAAAGTCGGGCCCTTGCGGTAATAGCGCCGCGCCTCTGATGAAAGCGTAAGGTCTGTACGCGTGGCATCCGGGAATGTCCCGCCGCGGGTGATCATTGTGCCGCCATCATGGATCGGCTCGGCCGCTTCAAGCAAAACAGCCTGTAGGGCCGGGTGGAGGTCCTCACGGACGCCGAGTTGTGCGATCGCAGCGATCAAGGAAACGTCTCTGTCCGGCACATTGCGATCCATATTGACCACCCCCTCAAACAGAGTGACCGGGGCCAGCGCCGGATCGCGCATGGCCAGACCATTGGCCCGGCGCACACCGATCAGCCGCACATCTGGGCGGGTCAGAAGCTGCTGGACATAGCTCGCATTCACAGACGCTGTGAACACGGCGGCCTCGACCTGCCCATTCAACAGCGCCGTCGCAGCGCTGCCGCCAGATAGGGGAGACAGGGCGGTCCAGGTGCCACCCCATTCCGCCTGTAAGCGCTCTGTCATGGCGCGGGTGCCTGAGCCCGCCGGACCGGCCGCAATGGTCGATCCGCTCAGGTCGCCAAAATCGAAGACGAGACTGTCACGGCGCACGAAGATCCAATACGGCTCAGCTAAGACACCGCCGAGCGACTGGACCGTTTCGCGATCGGTTTGGCTGGCAATGCCACCTTGCAGAAGGGCCACATCCGCATCGCCGGTTTGCAGCAGATTGAAGTTCTCAACCGTGCCGGCGGTCTCGAGCACTTCAACAGTGATTCCATGCTGCGACAGCGCGTCGGCATATTGCTGGGCGATCGCAAAATATTGCCCATCTGCCCCCCCTGCGGCGAACCGTAGCTCCATCGGCGGTGGTGGCGCGATGAACCGCATCGTAATTACCAATAAAATCAGGATGATGGCCGCCAAAGGGCCGTAGACTTTCAACGCGTCTGTCATCTATTATCCCTCATCTCAGCGCCTTCTTGCGCCTGAATTCCGCTCATAGGAGAAGCTTATGGCACAGATTGACAGGATTTGAGTCGTTTTCATGAAACGCTTACCCTATATTGAGTGCAAGTGACTTTATTAACGTCTGGAACGATCAATGAATATGCGCAATCTCGCAGTTTGGGGACTGATCGCAGTCCTCCTCCTGGGCCTCTTGGCTGTCATGCAATCCAACCCGTCGCAAGCGGGAGCTCAGAAAGTTGACATTTCTGAAGTGTATGAGCTGGCTGAGAACAAGCAGCTGCAAGAGGTCATCATCACGCCGACCAAAGTGACGGCGGTAACGACCGGAAACGAGCGCATTTTCGCGCAGAAGAGCCAGGACCTTGGCGCGCTGCGTGAGCGGATGATTGAGCTCGATGTTCCTTCAGTGGTCGATGATCCAGACACAGGCTTTAATCTTGGCGACCTGATCATGGGGCTGCTGCCCATCATCTTCATTGTCGCGATCCTTTTCTTCTTCATGCGTCAGATGCAAGCCGGCGGCGGTGGCCGCGGCGCCATGAGCTTCGGCAAATCCCGCGCGCGTTTGCTCACCGAAAAGCAAGGCCGCGTCACATTTGATGATGTCGCGGGTGTGGACGAAGCCAAAGAAGAGCTCGAAGAGGTCGTCGACTTCCTGAAAGACCCAGCCAAATTCCAACGCCTCGGCGGCAAGATCCCCAAAGGCGCGCTGCTCGTCGGTCCTCCCGGAACCGGTAAGACGCTCCTTGCGCGCGCGATTGCGGGCGAAGCCGGCGTGCCCTTCTTCACCATTTCAGGCTCAGACTTTGTCGAAATGTTTGTCGGCGTCGGCGCCAGCCGCGTCCGCGACATGTTCGAGCAAGCCAAGCGCAATGCGCCCTGCATCATCTTCATTGACGAGATTGATGCGGTCGGTCGCTCACGTGGTGCCGGACTTGGCGGCGGCAATGATGAGCGCGAACAGACGCTCAACCAGCTCCTCGTCGAGATGGACGGCTTTGAAGCCAATGACGGGATCATCATCGTTGCGGCGACCAACCGCCCTGACGTGCTCGACCCGGCGCTTCTGCGCCCCGGCCGCTTTGACCGCCAGGTTACCGTTGGCAATCCAGACGTGATTGGCCGTGAGAAAATCCTCAAAGTCCACATGCGCAATGTGCCTTTGGCCAAGAATGTCGATCCGAAAATCATAGCCCGCGGTACGCCAGGGTTCTCTGGAGCTGACTTGGCCAACCTGGTCAACGAGGCGGCGCTTCTGGCCGCCCGGCGCGGCAAGCGCGTGGTTGCGATGCAAGAGTTTGAAGACGCCAAAGACAAGGTCCTAATGGGCCCGGAGCGGCGCTCTATGGTGATGAGCCAGGACGAAAAAGAGCTCACCGCCTGGCACGAAGCCGGGCACGCGATCGTGGCGCTGAAAGTCCCGAAAGCCGACCCGGTGCACAAAGCCACAATCATCCCGCGGGGCCGCGCCCTTGGCATGGTGATGCAGCTGCCGGAAGACGACAAGCTCTCCATGAGCCGGATTGAGATGACCTCTCGACTCGCCATCATCATGGGCGGACGCGTCGCTGAAGAAGAGAAGTTTGGCGACGAAGCGGTCACCGCCGGCGCCGCGTCAGATATCCAGCAAGCCACCCGTTTGGCCCGCGCCATGGTCACCCGCTGGGGTCTCTCGGATGAGATCGGTCCGGTCGATTATGGCGAAGATCAAGGCCAGGTCTTCCTCGGCCAGCAGCTGGTTCAGTCATCTTCTGTCTCTGAAGAGACCTCGAAGAAGATTGAGGAAGAGGTTCGCAAGCTGATCCAAAAAGGCATGGATGATGCGCGCGATATCATGACCAAGTTCCGCGATCAGTGGTCGGCACTTGCCGAAGCCTTGTTGGAATTTGAAACGCTGACGGGCGACGAAATTCGCGCCCTGATCAATGATGGCACGATGCCGGAGCGTCCGGATGAGCCAGATGAGCCCCCCCGTCCAAATGCGGCTGTGCCTGTCATCGGCAAGCGTCGCAAAGACAAAGGGTCCGACTTTGGCGGTGAGCCGGAGCCTGCCTAAAGCATGGCGATGACACGTGAAACTCTGGAAGGCTTCCTCACCGAAGCCTTCCCGGAAGCCGAAATCATCCTGACCGATCTCGCGGGTGATAATGATCATTGGCAAGCTGAAATTGTGTCCGAGCAGTTTCGCGGCAAAACCCGAGTCGCGCAGCACCAGATGGTCTATGCGGCGCTTAAAGGGAAAATGGGCGGTGAGCTGCACGCGCTCGCCCTGAAAACCAAGGCGCCCGCCTAAAGCGCCAAAAGGCAATCGACGGCGCCAGCAGACTCAGCCTAGATTTTTCGCGGGATGAGTAAATCACTGTTTCAATCGATCTTCGAAAACATGCCGAACGCGGCGATGATTTTGGATTCTGGCCTCAATTTCGTCGAGGCGAATGACGCCTATTGCAAAGCTGTGCAGCGCACGCGCGAGCAGCTCTTGGGACATCATATCTTTGATGTATTTCCGGATACGCCAGAACGTATGCAAGCCGTGACCGATCTGTTTCAGCGCACACTGGACGGTCAGAGCACCAAACTGGATGCGCAGCCTTACAAAATGCATCATCCAGATGGCTCGGTTGAGGAGCGGATTTGGCAGATCGCCCAGTTTCCGATCACCTGCGAAACGGAAGGATCCACATTTCTGATTCAGCGTGCCGAGGATGTCACCGAGCGCGAAGCGCTTCGCAAGCAACGCGACCTCGTCACTGCAGAGCTCAATCACCGGGTCCGCAATACGCTTGCGGTGGTGCAGTCCGTGGCCGATCATACCGGGCTGGCCTCGCCAGACATTCAGACGTTCTTGAAGAGTTTTACAGGGCGCTTGGCGGCAATGAGCCGAAACTTCGCGGCGCTGACTGATTCGCACTGGGAAGGCCTGAGCTTTGAGAGCATTTTGCGCACCGAACTCGAACCCTATGCCGGACCGGTCCTTGACCGTGTCAGCATTGACGGCCCACCGATCAAACTCACCGTCCGTGCCAGTAAGTTCACGGCAATGTTGGTGCATGAGCTCATCACCAATGCGTCCAAATACGGATTCCTGACGACGCCCACAGGCAAACTGGCGCTGCGTTGGTGGATCGACGACAAGACCCTCCACTGTGAATGGTGGGAGTCCGGTGTTGATGGAATCGAGCCGCCCGCGCGCACGGGGTTTGGCTTCCAACTGTTTGATATGATGGAGAATATCAAATCCCAGCATGCGTTCTTGGCTGACGGATTGAAGTTCAATTTTACCGTTGATACCGAGTTAAGTATCGCCAAAGAACCGCCCCAAGACGCCGACGCTTAGGATTTTTTCTTGTCCATGTGTTCCGCCTCGCGCAAAGCGTCGATCAGTCTTTGCAAGCGGTCTGGAATTGGCTCGTTCTGAAGGTCAGCATATTTTTCCCGAAGGACATCGCCGATTTCACCGAGCCGGTCTTCGCTAGGTGTGCTCCGTTCAATCTGCGGATGCTGACTTGATTTTCCGCGCTTAGGTGTCAAACGTCGCCTCGAAGCAAGAACCAAACTTCCTCGCCTACAAACGTAGGAAAACTGCAATAACGTCAATGACATTTCAGCAGTCTGCCGGGGACGGAGACAAGACGAATGTGGATCGCGGATCGCGTCGAAAAGCTTGTACCCTATTTGCGGCGCTATGCGCGTGCCTCGACGGGCGACACTGTGGTCGGCGACACGTGTGTGGAAAACGTCTTGAAGGTCGTGCTCGCGAGATCGCTGGATACCGGTGTCGATGAAGAAGAATTTAGTCGCGAAGGGCTGTTTCGTCTGCTCGAACTGGAGCTGGAAAACGCGGCGCCGGATACGCGCTCGAAAGCGCGGCGTGCATTGCTGTTGATCGCCGTGGAAGCCTTGCCGGAAACGGTCGCGGGTCGGATCCTCGGAGTCGATCGGCAAAGGCTGGTTGAACTCGTTGAAATGGCGGAGCGCGATTTTGCTGAATCGACGGCGACGTGCATGCTGATCGTTGAGGATGAGCCCCTCATCGCAGCGCAATTGAAACGGATCGCAGAATCCCTGGGGCACAATGTGATTGGGCTCGCCTCAACGGCGAAAGATGCGGTGACGCTGAACGCGCAACATAGTCCCGACATCGTCCTGTGTGACATCATGCTGGCCGACGGATCGCTCGGCACCGATGCCGTGGAGGAGATGAACCTGCCCGACAGCGTTCCGGTCGTGTTTGTGACGGCGTATCCCGAGAAGTACCTGGCGACGACAAATGAAGGTCCGTCCTACCTGATCACCAAACCGTTTGATCAAAACTACCTAAAAGCGGTCATTGGACATGCTTTGATCAACGTTCAAAGCTCTCACACAGCTTAAGCTGGCGGGGTCGGCTTCTTTTTTCGACCGCGCAGGCGGGGCCAGATCAATTTCAGCCAAATCCACAGGAACAGTCCCAGCAGAAGAATCCACGGCAGGCCGACCGCAAAGGCTGTAATCACCGCGGCGATAGCCCCGGACAGATTGTAGAAAAAGTCTCCAAACGCCTGGCCGAGTGGGTTCTCGCGCGAGCCACTAAAAGCGGGCACTTTGGTTTGATAACTGATATCAAGCGACGACATGGAGACGCGCAGACGCAGCGTTTTGAGCTGGGCTTCAATGCTCTCAATGTCGCCGGTTACCCGGGCCAATTCGCGCTCAATTTGCAGCAATTCACCAAGCTCCCCATCCCGGCGTTCAAGCAAGCCCAGCAAACGCCCGCGCAGTGTCTTTTGGGCGTCGAGGCGTGCGCCCGTATCGATGATTTGCCGGGTCAGGTCTTCGGCGCGGGTTGAACGTTGTGTGATGTCCCCGCCCATCTTCTCCGCATCGCCTTCGACAATGCCCATAAAGGACTCGATCCAGTCAGGTGTGGCGCGAATAGACAGATTACCAGACGCATAATCCTCTTCCTGGCTGTACACATTCGAGTTGATGACGATGCAGGTGGCGGTCCCGGCCGCGCGGCAGGCCTCTGTATGGGCTTCCATCATCGGATCAACGCCCCCACGCGGCAAGCTCATGCCCAGGCTATGGCTATAGGCGATGTATTGTTCTGCGCTTGGCTCGCCCACAGACGCCCCATCATTTTGGCCACCGCCTGAGGTATCGGATCGAAACTCGCTGATCTTCGCGTTTGTGCTCGCGGATTCAGACACATCCGCAACGATCGACTGCAATCCTGGCGCGGCGGGTGAGCGCTCATAGTCGCTGCCGCCGCCACCGCAAGCGGATAGGCCGACAAGACTAAGCCCAATAATGAATGTACGTGCTGACATGTTGATCTCCATCCGCCCCAGGGTGGATGGCAATCAGGGCTAAATCGCGACCGAAATCAAGGCACGCTCGCCCTATACATCTTTAGGGGGTTTGAGCCGTCGTTTCGTCACATGGCTATCGACTTTGTCACCAGTTTGTTTTTCGCCGCGCATATAATGGCGCTGCCAACCCGCCTCGACGGCCTCTTTGTCGCCTGAGACGAGCCGTTTATTGAAATTGCCGCGGCTTTCCGCCCAGCCATGAAATTCTTTTTCCAGGTCCGGATTGGTCGACAGTAATTTGCGCTCCGGCTCGATCTGTTCAAGCTTGCCATGTTCGATGGGCACGATGAAACAAAAGGGCTCGCCTTTGTTGAAGATCACTTCTCCGGGGCGGGTCATCTGCCAGTTCATGGTGAACGGGAAGGGCAGCCAGTCAGTTTCCACCAGGCCGGTTAGCGGCGCGATCCCATCCTTGAAGAAATTCGGGGCGCCCATCGTCATCAATCCCCAACCGGGTGGGGTGCGAAACAAGTGGCCCGTATGAAAGGTCACGATTCCGCGCTGGAAATGACTGTCCGCAAAAGATGGGATGGCGCGTGGATCGCCGCGCGTTTTGAAGCTGATATCATTTTTCCCCGGGCCGCCATTCCAGATGATTTTGAGGTCCATCGGGCAGAGAATCTCCCACCCTGTGGAGTTCGCCATGGAAAGCGGCAAGCACCGATAAGGTTGCCGATCCGGAAAAGCGTCCATCCAGTCACGCGTGCTTCGCCCGGGAACAATCTCTGGCGCGACGTCATAGATTTTGTAGCATTCAAGCTGCATGGCTGATCCTTCATCTCGGGCTTGACCCGCTCCCGAATTCCTGCCCCAAGGCCGGGATGCCTGCAAGCCCAGCTGATCTGTTCGCCTATCTCGACACGCACGACATCGCCCATACGACCGTCGAGCATGCGGCGACGTTTACCGTCGAAGAAGGCCGGCACCTGAAAGCGTCCATGCCCGGGGGCCATACCAAAAACTTGTTCATGAAGGATAAGGATGGGGTCATCGTCCTGATCTCAGCCTGGGCCGAGAGCCAGCTGAAGCTGAACCAGCTGCACAAGCTGATTGGGACGCGGCGACTGTCATTTGCAAGCGCAGAGCTAATGGTTGAGTGCCTCGGCGTCGAACCCGGATCGGTCACCGCGTTTGCGTTAATGAATGATACCGAACAGCGTGTCAGATTCGTCGTCGACGCCGCATTGATGGGGTTCGACAGGGTTAATTTTCACCCTTTGGTCAACACTGCCACGACGGCGATCAGCCGGGAAGATCTTCGTCGGTTTGTTGAGGCGACGGGCCATTCTCTGACGGAAGTGGATTTTTCGGGTCTGTAAGCGTGGCAAGCGCCAGATCGCGCACGCGCTGGCGCTCTTCGGGCAAGAGTGGGATCAGGCCTTTCTCAATCAGATAGCCGTCGGGGCCCCAAGCGTCTTCCTGCGTAAACTCAGCGACAAAATCTACGAGGCCAGGGACCAGTCCCCGATTTTCGATCTTGATGTAAAAATACATGCTTCGCGAGACGCCATATTCGCCGCGGGTGATGTTTTCGAAGGTCGGTGCGACGCCGCTGATCTTTGCCGCTTTCACGCGATCTAGGTTTTGTTCGAGGAAGGAGTATCCGAGCACGCCCACCGAGTCGTCATTGCGCAAGAGTGTGTTGATGATGGAGCTGTCATTCTCACCGCTATCGATCCAGGCGCCATCATTGCGGATCTCTCTGGCGCGGGCGGTGAATTGAGCGGGATCGCTTTCTTGCAAGGCGACCATATCCGGCACTTCAAGCGCGCCGGTCTCCAGCGCGATTTCCACAAACGCGTCGCGGGTTCCGGACGTCGGAGGTGGTCCCGAGACGAGGATGCGCATATTGGGCAGATCCGGATTGACGTCGGCCCATGTGCGGTGCGGGTTACGCATCCATCCCCCTGATCCATCCGGCAGGTTCGCCGCAAGTGCGCGAAAAATATCAGCCTTGGTCAGGTTCAGCTCCGGGCCCGCTTTGGCGTTCGCCAGCACGATCCCATCATATCCGATTTTGACCTCAAACGGATCCGCGATGCCAGAGGCGGCGCAGAGCGCGCGCTCGCTATCCTTGATCTTGCGAGACGCATTAACGATGGAGGGTTCGTCCGGGCCGATCGCATTGCAGAAGGCCTTGAAGCCGCCTCCTGTCCCGGTGGTCTCCACGATGGGGGCGGGGTGCTTTGAGATCGCCCCGAATTGTTCGGCCACGGTGGTTGAAAACGGAGACACCGTCGAAGAGCCAACAATCTTGATTTTCTGAACCTCGCCAATCGCTGAGACGGGCGGCGCGTTTGGTTGCTCGGGGATCGCCGACAAGTCGACATGCGGCCCGCATGCGGTCGCGAGGGCGAGCAAAGCAGCGCTGAGGCCCCAGTGTTTAAAGCTCTTGAACATCATGGCGCCGCTCTTAGCGGAGAAGTGTGACAATCAAACGGACATGCTGCATTTAAACGTCAACGTGGGCGCGGGTCGGGAATCCAAAGCGTCGACCCACTTCGATCAGGCGTGCATTTCGGTCTGATTCATCCGTGAGCCAAAGCTGCCCGCCGGTCTCAGCCACGGTTCTTTCGGTTGGTAAGACCCGCAATGTCTGCCGGGCGATCGCTTCGCCGCTATCAACGAATGTGACAGGGTGAGGAACTGTCGCCGCGAGTTCGCCGCGGATGAGCGGAAAATGGGTGCAAGCGAGCACGACTGTGTCGATCTTGTCGCCCCCCTTGGTGTCGAAGAGGGGGGCTTGTGCCGCCCGAAAGGCTTCCAGAGCAACGGCTTCTCCAGCGGCGATCTGTTCTGCCATTTGGACAAGTTCGACCGAACCGTACATGAGGACCGAAACGTCTTGCGCGAAGTCGGCGATCAATTGGGCGGTATAGGCGCGGCGTACGGTGCCGGGGGTTGCGAGCAAGCCGATTGTGCCGGTGCGGGTCAGTTTGGCGGCCGGTTTAATCGCCGGGACTGTGCCAACCACCGGAATGTCCAGAACGTCCCGCACGGCATCGAGAGCGAGCGTACTTGCCGTGTTGCAGGCGATCACAAACACATCTGGCTGCGCTTGGGCGCATAGAGCTTTGGCAACCTGCGGTAGCCGCGACCGCAGGGCGTCGTCCGACTTGTCTCCGTATGGGAAAAAGCCGCTATCGGCGGCATAGTCGACGCTCAGGCTCGGGGCCAAGGCACGCAGTTCCCGGGCAACGGTCAGGCCGCCCATGCCAGAATCAAACACCAAGACTTTCCCGTACGCCGTATCCGTCATGCCATCGTGCTAACCCGCTTCGCCCGCGGTGCAAGCGGGTAATCCTTGCTCTTGTCTTATGGTCTTGTTATTGTGCGGTGCAACATTAGCGGGATTTGACCATGTCAGAAAGAGATTTGCCCAAGGACTCAGAACCGCTGACCCCCTGGGGCTATTGGCAGGAGAGTGTTCAAGCGTGGACTGATTTTTCGCAGCGAACCAATCAGATCCTGATGGCGCAGTCGGGTCGCTCACGCACCGAACGCACCAAACCGCTCGATCCCGACGCGGAGACTTTGGCGAGTGAACTTCTGCGCTCCTATTCTGACTTTAATCTTCGGCACTGGCAGAATACGGCGCGGTTCCTGGAAGGTTTGCCGAGCTGGATGCAGGTGCCAAATGTTATGACGGGCTCGGCCTTGGTCGAATGGTTCGATAACTTTCAGCGACGCGGCGGCGCGCCGCGGCCGGCGGACGCCGACGCCGACGCCGAACCGGTTCTCTCACTCACGCCACCGGAACGTCTTCCGATCCCCAAAGGCAATGCGGATGATCTGACGCGGATCAAAGGCATCGGACCGAAACTCTCGGCCCGCTTGAATGAGCTCGGTATCTATCATTTCAAACAGATAGCCGGCTGGTCAGAGCCAGAGGCCTTATGGGTCGATGATTTCCTGTCTTTCAAAGGTCGCGTGGCGCGCGAAAACTGGATCAGCCAGGCGCGTGTCTTATCGGCCAATGGATCAGCAACGCTGCACTGACATCTGATTGCGCTTGACCTTGCTCGCCGCCCCCTTAGTGCGGGCGCAAGGATCAAAGTGCGCCTATGAATAATACCCGAAACTCGGTTGATTGGTTACTGTTCGCAACGCTAACCGCGTTGTGGGGCTCTGCTTACGCGTTCACACGTCTCGCGGTGAATCCCAACGATGTGAGCCAGGGTCTGCCGCCTGAGATGATAATTCCCTTAAGGCTCACAGGCGGGGCGATTATCCTCCTGCTGATGGCCAAGCTTAGTGGGGAAAAGTGGCCTTCGCTTTCCGATCGAAAGAGCTGGATCGCGATGGCCGTGATGGGCATATTCGGGACCGCATCGCCGTTCTTATTAATCACGCACGCGCAGCAGACCGTCGATTCGAGCCTGGCTGCGCTCTATGTAGCCGCCGCACCGCTCTTTGTGTCTGTAATGGCGCATGTCGCGTTTCATGATGATCAAATCACCCCTCGCAAGACGCTTGGGATTGCGATTGGGTTTATGGGCGTCGCGGTGCTGTTCGGCCCGGAGGCGATTGGTGCGTTTGGCTCGGCCAGCGTCACGGCGCAGGCGCTCTGTCTGTTGGCCACGATGTGTTACGCCCTGTCGACCATCACCGCGCGATTTGCCCGGAACATTCCGCCCTTTGTGTTCTCAGCCGGGTTCCTCACGATTGCCGCGCTCGCGACCTGGCCGCTGCTTCTGGCGGTCGAGTTTGAAGCGCTGACCCCAAAATCCAGTGCGGTGATGGGGGTGATTGGACTGGCCATCGCCCCGACCGCCACGGCGTCTATCCTGTACATGCTCCTCATCCGTAGAACGAGCGCCTCTTTCATTTCGCTGACCGGATACACGATCCCGATTTTCTCGGCGATAGTCGGGTACTTCGCGTTCCACGAGGTGCAGGACTGGAACGCTCTCTTAGCCTTCGCCTTGATTCTGGGAGGCGTCTGGGTGGCGCAGCGCTCGGCACAGGGGCAGGTCGCGCCGACTAAAGCTTGAACACGCCTTCGATCACCGTCACGCTTTGCCCGCGCAGTTTAACGCGGTCGCCGACGAGTTCGGTCTCGATATGTGCCCCGCGGCCCGGATAGGCTTGAAAGCACTTCGCCTGTGTCTGACCCGTGAGCGTGTGCAGGACCGGGGCGACGAGGCAGTGCCAGCTGCCCGTGGCGGGGTCCTCCGGGATGCCGCTGCCGGGCGCGAAAAAGCGACTGGTCACATCAACATCCGCCCCGCCCAGCGCCATGCAGCCAAAATTGCCGGCGCCCCAACTTTGTGCGCTTTCGCCAAGCTGGCTGAGGCGATCAAGATCCGGCTCCAAAGCTGCAATGTCAGCCGCACTTTCATACAAGGCGACATAATAAGGCCCGTCAAAGACCCGGATCGGGGCTTTACCCAGCGCGGCGACAATCTCATCACTCGCTTCCGTTTCGACAACGGTGTGGGCTGGAAAATCCATTTCGAGCCGATCACTGTCCAAGCGACTGACAAACAGGTCGCCGGACTGCCGGGTTCGGAACGTGATTTGGTCCCCGTCATACGCGCCGGTCGAATAGAGGTAATGTCCAGACGCCAGAGTTGCGTGTCCGCACAGCGGCACCTCGATGGCTGGCGTGAACCAGCGCAGCTCCCAAACTCCGTCGCCCGCTGGGACGATGAAGGCCGTTTCCGCGACATTATTCTCCGCCGCGATGGCCTGCAGCGTGGCGTCCGGAAGATACGAGTCGAGCGGCATCACACAGGCTTGGTTGCCTTCAAAAGGACGGCTGGCAAAGGCATCAATTTGAGCAAATGGAAGGGTCATGGTGACAGGTCTCCGATGGGGACCGCAGTGCTGTCACACTTAATCGCGCCGCACAAACCATGATTTCTAAGCGATCAATCAGTCCTGCTGATCGGTCAATTTCCAATTGTGCGCGACTGGGCCATGACCGCGCCCAAGGTCGGGGGCCTGCTTGATCGCTTCGTGCAGATAGGTGCGCGCCTGTTCGACCGCTTCAGGCAAGGGTATGTTTTGCGCGCTCAGAGCCGCAATCGCGCTGGCCAAGGTGCAGCCGGTGCCATGGGTGGAGCGGGTCTCAATCCTGGGGCTCTCAAAGATCCACTCGCCATGCTCGGTTTGCAGGACATCGTGGATAATCTTGCCCGGGATATGTCCACCTTTGACGAGTGCGCCTTTCGCGCCGTGTTCGAGCAAGGCTTCGGCGGCGCGGCGCTGACCATTGAGGCCGTCGACCGCTTTGCCGGTCAGGACTTCGGCTTCCGGTGCGTTCGGGGTGACCAAAGCTGCGCCCGGGATCATCACCGAGGCGATCGCGCTGACGGCCTTCTCATCGACGAGCCGGTCGCCTGAGGTTGCCACCATGACAGGATCGACGATGCACGGGAGGCTCTGCGCAAGATCGTCCAAGGTTTCCGCTACGTGTTCGACCAGAACGGCCGACCCAAGCATTCCAGTCTTGATGGCATCGGCGCCAAGATCGGTCAGGCAGGCGCGCATTTGCGCCGTGACGGCCTCGAGGGCGACGGGCCAAACGCCATGCACGCCGGTTGTATCCTGAGCGGTAATCGCTGTGATCGCCGTCATGGCATAGCCGCCAAGCATGGTCACCGTTTTCAGATCGGCCTGAATCCCGGCCCCGCCGCCACTGTCTGATCCAGCAATGATCAGAACGCGCCCGCGTCTTTCGTCGGTCATCTAAAACTTCACGGCGCCCGACAGGATCGTCTCGTGTGCATCTGGCGTAAGCGGTTCGTACTTGTCTGTCTCCGGATCGAAGTACCACAGGGGTTCAGTTACCGTGGCCGGATCGAAGCCTTCTTTGACCAGTTCCACTTTGCGGTATTTGAACGTGCCGGTGGTTTCCGCTTGTTGCTGAACCCGGAAGAAGAGTGGGATGGCATATTTTGGCAATTGTTCGCTCATCCACGTATAGAGCGTTTCGAAATCGACCTCTCCGTCCGTCGTGATTGCGGCCATGCCGGCGCGCCCATCCGTGCCGGGGACGCTGACGCCGTATATGTTCGCCGTCGCAATGCCGGGTGCGCGCGCCACGAATTCAGCAACTTCATTGGTCGAGACGTTTTCACCCTTCCAGCGGAACGTGTCGCCGATCCGGTCAATGAAGTAGACATAGCCCTCTTCATCTTTGGACAGAAGGTCGCCGGTCCGGAACCACATATCGCCTTTCTCGAAGACGTCTCGCAGGATCTTTTTCTCGGTCGCGGATTGATCGTGATAGCCTTCGAAGCGCGTCCGGGCATCGTCACCGACTTTGCCGATCGCTTCTCCCGGTTCGCCGGGAAGCGTGCGAATGCAAAAGCCTTCATTGTTCCGGATCGGTTGTTCCTCCACCACATCGAACTTGACGAACGCGACGTGGCCGAAAGAGCCTTTTTCAAGATAGCTCGGGATCCGGCCCACGGCGCCGACTTTGCCGTCAAAGCCGAGGAAGCTGACATTGCCTTCGGTGGAGCCGTAAAACTCGCAGACATAGGAGATGTTAAAGCGCGTGAGGAATTCTTCCCAGATGTCCGGACGCAGACCATTGCCGAACCCGGTGCGAATCTTGTGCGCGCGCTCTTTCGGATGCGGCGGCGTGTTCACCAGGTACCGGCAGAGCTCACCAATATAGACAATCGATGTTGCCCCTTGATCGGTTGCGTCATCCCAGAACTGGCTGGCGGAGAATTTTCGTCTCAGGATCACGCTGGCGCCGGTCATCAAGGCCTGGCCGACCCCGCAGAGCCCGCCGGTTCCATGATAAAGCGGCAGCGTCACATAGATCCGATCGCGCGACGTGATCTTACACGGCGCAATAAAGGAACGGAGCATGCCTTGCGTTCGTGATTGGGTCAGCCGCGCCGCTTTGGGCAGGCCGGTCGTTCCGGACGTGTAGACATACAGGCACAGGTCTTTCCCGCGCAGATGCTGACGATGCTCCCGGCTCGGGCGTTCATCTGAGGTCGCTGCGATGGCCGCGGTTAGATCTTCTCCCTGCGCGCCGCCATAAGTCCAGATCTTGGGGTCCCCTTCAAACAGGCCATCGGCGCTGCGCACCGCTTCGTCTTGCTCTTCTCCCGTGATGATGACTTTGGCATCGGCAATGTTGACGCAGTGGGCGAGCGCCTTGTCCGTGAGATTGTGGTTGATCAGGCCGACCACGACACCGATTTTCGACAGGCCATACCAGATCGATACATATTCAGGCCGGTTTTCCATAAACAAAGCGACGGCATCGCCAGGCTGTAATCCAAGGCCGAGCGCCCAATTCGCGACTTTGTTCGCCAGCGCGTCCATTTCGGCATAGGTGGTCAGCTGACCTTCAAACCGCCAGGCGACATTATTGGGATACTTGTCGACAACACGTTCAAAATCATCGGCGACAAGATTGGGAGAGTCAGGCTCAATATCTTCGGTCCATTTCTTGAACCGCCTCAAAGTACTAATTGTCACCACTTCGCGCCGAATGGTTTGAAACAATCCCATTTTTTCGCCTTTTCGTTTCCAGCCCACAGTTTCTGCACGTCACCTAGGTTGCGTGACTTGTTGTTTCTAGTATCTGGCATAGCGATTACGCGGATTGCAGCAATATTTTTCCGAAAGGCACTAAGAAATGTCTGATCCTGTTGGTGATTTGCTCCATTTGATGGAGTTGGAACGCCTAGAAGTTGATTTGTTCCGCGGCCAAAGCCCGGAGAACGAAACCAATCAACGTGTGTTTGGCGGACAAGTGATCTCGCAGTCTCTGGTCGCTGCGTATCGCACCGTCGATACCGAAACGCGCACATGTCATTCCTTGCATGCCTATTTCCTGCGTCCCGGGGACCCGTCTATTCCGATTATCTATGAGGTCGACCGGTCGAGAGATGGCGGCAGCTTCACAACCCGGCGCGTGGTTGCCATCCAGCACGGCAAGCAGATCTTCAATATGGCGGCCTCATTCCACAAACTCGAAGAGGGCTGGCACCATCAGCATGAAAAGCCAGATGTGCCGGCCCCAGACACGCTCGATGACCGGATTGAATGGCGGCAGAAATTCGCCGAACGCTTACCAGAGCGCGCGCGCCATCATTTCCTGCGTCCGCGCCCGATCGAAATTCGCGAGATTAATCCCCTTGATCCGCTAAAGCCTGAAAAGGTCGATGATGTGCAACATCTCTGGTTCCGGGTTGGCCGCGAGATTGATGAGCAGCCCTGGTTGCATCACTGCCTGATGGCCTATGCGTCTGATATGTCGCTTCTGGGCACTGGAAACCGGCCGCACGGCGTCTCCTGGATGACCGGCGAGCTCATGTCAGCCAGTCTCGATCATGCCATGTGGTTCCACGCACCGATCAATTTCAGCGATTGGCACCTTTACACCATGGATAGCCCTTATGCGGGCGGCGCCCGCAGTTTCAATCGCGGGTCAATCTACACGCGAGACGGCCAATTGGTCGCCAGCGTCGCGCAAGAAGGTCTGATGCGACCGGTAAAACCCAAACCCCGCAAATAAGAGCCGTTTGCGAATCATTTTCCGCGCGGTACTGAAGACGCGTGGGACTCCCGATGTATCTGCGCGCGTTAGCGGCCTTGATGCTCTTGGCGACGGTGTGTGTCGAAGACGCCATCGCTTGGGATTGTTTGAACGCCCATCGCAACCTGGTCACGGTCTCAGCCGGAGCCTCCGGGCACAGTGACGAGATCCGGATCGATCTGAGTGCGTCTGATTTCCCAGCTGATTATGACTTTACCGATGATGGCGCCGATGTTCGGGTGGTGCTGGCCAGCGATGGCGTGACCGCGGTCGATCATATCGTCACCGGCTGGGACGATGTTGGCCGAACGGGCACGGTTTATATCCGCCTGCCCGGCTTGAGCGCGTTCAGCTCAACCAGTGTCTATATCTATTATGGGGATACGAACCTCGCCTCTGCGGGAGATGTCGACGCGGTGTTTCCGACGAGCGGGCTGCGTTTGCGCTCTCGCGTCTCGAGCGCGGACCCAATCGATGCAGCGAGCGCCCGCACGGCCTTCGCGGTCGCAACGTCCGATGTGTACGATCAGGTGCGCACCTCGGTAACGGGCCTCAACAATCGCGCCCTCGGCGGGTCAAATGGCAATTTCGGTTGGTGTATCAGCGCCATGGTCGAGGTGACCGCCGCGACGGCTGGCGTGTGGGGTTTTCGGTATGGCGCGGATTTCGGGCATGGCGGGCATCTCTACGTCCGAGAGACCGAACTTGAGGCGCAATGGAATGACGATCTCTGGTGGGCTCAGAATTACAACAATACCGGGGAAACGCTGGAAGGTTCGATCACGCTCGCACCCGGCTGGCATCGTTATGAGGCCCTGGGGTTTGAAGGCTGCTGTGATGGACCCGTTGGCTGGCAAGCCCGCGCCCCGGGTGGGCCATGGCAGGATCTTTCGACCGCCAATTTCTCAATGCGCGCGACTCGCTGTGTTGTGACCACGGTCACAGTTTCCACATCTGCGTCTGAGTCCTGCAGCAAACAGCCGGACGCCTCCAAAACGGTCACGGTCGTCTCCGATCCCCTCAGCTCTCCCTCGCCGCATGCGCTCCCGGGGGCCGTGGTTGAGTACTCTATTGAAGTGGTCAATGACGGCCAGCGCCTTGATGATGACAGCATGATCATCACCGATGCCTTGCCCGATGATGTGAAACTGATCGTCTCGGGCGTTTCAGCGTTTCAGTTTACAGATGGAGCGATTGGGTCAGACCTGTCGCTCGATTGGGTGAATGCCAGCAGCGGTCTGGACGGTGTTTCATTCTCGACCGATGGCGTCGATTTCTCTTATGTGCCGACGCTTGACGCGGACGGTGCGGATGCCGCGATCAAGTATGTCAGGTTCAATTTTGAGGGCGCTATGCGGCAACGGATTCAAGGGTCTGCGGACCCAAGTTTTGCCATCTCATTTCGCGCGATCATCCAGTGAAGACGCCAGCGCGGGGTGTAAAGCTTAAGCCACTGTTAACTGTTTCGGCTCAAATGTCAGGGAAACATTAACGATTTGGACGTCCGTCGTCGCCGCGCAGGCGACATTTGTGTTCCCCACAAATCACCCTAGGGCTGGCGGTCCAGGCAAGGCTGTCAGAGGGCTGAATATGAACTTGCTCGAGCTGGTTATCATTGCGCATCGCTGTCGCTCGACCCACCATTACATCGCTTTTGACGCGCTTCAGCTTCTCAAAGGCGATCGCGCCAGTGATTGGAAGAATCTGCTGCTAAAGCACCACACGGCTCTGCTCAAAGGGGCCAAGGCGCCGGATTCAGAGTTTCGCGACTTCCAGAACCATGTCCTGCACGTCCAGGATGGTGAATGGGGCGGCGCGCGCGATGCGGCGATGGAATGGTATGGCAAAGCGGTTGAAGCGCTGCGGGCGAAGAAATGGTCGAAAGCGGCCTATGCGCTGGGTGTGCTGACCCATTACTATGCGGACCCGATCCAACCCTTCCACACTGCGCAGACGGAGGAAGAAGGGACGATGCACCGCGCGCTGGAATGGTCGATCGCGAAATCGCGCGACACGATCAAGGCGCTGATCGACCTGCGCGGCTATCCAAGCGTTTCCGCCGGTAAAGAAACCGGCTTTGTGGCTGATATGGTCCTAGCGGGCGCGAAATACTCAAATCCGCATTATCAGACGTTCATTGATCATTATGACCTGCACAAAGGGGTCGCCAATCCGCCGGACGGCCTGGATCAAACGCTTCTCGACATTCTGGCCGACCTGATTGCGTATGCCACAGCAGGGGTCGCGGTCCTGTTTGAGCGGGCCTTTGCAGAGTCGGGCGTGAAGCCACAGAAAGTCGACTTGGATATGCCCGGCTATTTCGCGGCGCTCGACATTCCGATCCGTAGGATCACCAAGCGCATGGCCGATGCCAAGGATCGCAAGACCGTCGAGGCGATGTATGAGGAGTTTGTCGAGACCGGCAAAGTCATCAAAACCCTGCCCGCAGACGATAAGAAAATCCGCGCGCTGCACTGTAAACACATTCTACGTAAACCGATTGAATGGCTCGACTCGATGCCGATCCGCCCGATCGGGACCAAACATGTGCCGCTGCCAGAACACCCGCAACCGGTGGAGTACCAGCTGAAAGTGGTCCCGGTTCCCGTCGCCGGAGAGACGCGCGACGCTCTCTTCCCGCGCACGCCGACGGTCGCGCCGGATGCCGAGGTGTTTGACACTGAACCGGTGACAGAAGCCCCAGTCGAAGTGAAAGCGGTCGAACCGGTTGCGCCGACCGAGGTCGAAGCAATTGCGCCGGATCCAGCGCCTGAGATCGAAACGGCAGAAGCGATAGAGCCAGAAGCCGAAGCCGCGGACGAGCCGATCCTCGAAGCCGAAGCTGAAATCGAAGCGCCGGTCGCCGAAGCGGAAGAACCATCTGCAGCCGCGGCGATGCTCGCCGAGCTCGATAAAACCGAAACGGCAATGCCGGTGGAGGTCGCGTCTCTATCGAACGGCAAAGCGGACACGCAAGACGATGATGAGGGAGACGAGCCGCGTTCACGTAGCCTGTCTTATGACGACCCGGTCGTCGATGCGCCTTCGATTGGTCCAAAAACCGCGTCGCGTCTCGAGAAAGTCGACATTGTCACCATTGGCGATTTGCTCAACGCCGATCCCACAGAGACGGCGCAGGCTTTGAATGTTCGCTATATCAAGACCGACACTTTGCTCGATTGGCAGGATCAAACGCGCCTGATGGTCGAAGCCCCGGGTCTGCGCGTGCTGGACAGCCAAATTCTGGTGGGCGCGGGCATTCGCTCGGTTGAAGACCTTGCAAATGCATCGGCGAAGAAGGTCCTCACGGCCGCCACCACGTTCCTCGACACGCCTCAAGGCGCCCGTGTGCTATGGGGCGGTGAAAACAATGTCGACAAGACTGAGGTCGAACACTGGATTGGTCTGGCGCGATCTGCGCGCGACTGATGCGGATCTAGCGGTTGTCGAGCATGGCCCCGATCACATTCGAATAGTCATCGCTCCAGGGGCGTTTGCCGTCGCTTTCAAGCACTCTCCACCCGTCATCGAGGGCGAAGGTTTCAAACGCTGCCGGGCTGTGTGCGAGCACGACGACCTGACTGGATTGTGCGTGATAAATGCTCGGCTGATCCGGATCAGCGCTGTAATATTTATACCGCGCTTCGACCTTGAGGGCACCAGCAATGCGGGCGACCAATGAGGTCAGATTCATGTGCTTGTTGGAGACATGCATCACAACGACGCCATCTTCAGATAGCCGCGACATGTAGAGATCAACCGCTTCCCGGGTTAGCAAGTGCGCCGGCACAGAGGCAGAGCTGAACGCATCGATCAGGATCAGATTGAACGAGGCTTGAGGTTCCGCGGCCAAGCTCAGACGCCCGTCTCCGAGAATGATTTGAGCATCGGGGGTGCAGTCTGAGAGATACGTGAAATAGCGCTCGTCGCTGGCAAATTGTGCGACCAGCGGATCGATTTCATAATAGACATAATCCTGACCGGGCTGAGCGAAACAGGCGACAGACCCCGTCCCCAGCCCAACGACGCCGACGCGTCCAGGCGCCGCATTGGCCGCGAAGACCTCGCCGATTGGCGTTTCGGGCGCGTAATATGTGGTCGGGCGCAACTTGTTCGGGCCGGAAATGTACTGGGCTCCATGGGCTGTGGTGCCGTGCATTAGAACGCGATGTTCGCCTTGTTCAATCACTTTCACGACGCCAAAGAAGGTTCGATCTGAAACCCCTCCAGAGAGCGGGTTCGCGACCATGCCAATGCCCCAGGCGCTTGCGGCTGCGATGACCGGCCCGAGGCGAGACTGCGAGCTCAACACCACAGCGACGACCGCGAGCAGGAGCAAGGCGCGATACGCCATGTAGGGCTCGGTTCCGCTCATCAGGCGCAACAGGATCGCGCCTACAAGAGCGCCGACCGCCGCGATCGCCCAGACACGCGTGCGTCCCTGGCCCATCCAGCGCAAGCCGGGCCGGATCAGCAGGACCGCGAGCAGCATCAATGGGTATTCAATGACCGAAGTGAACAGGACCGGGACAAGCAGCGCATTGAAGGCCCCACCAAGCACGCCGCCGAGCGACATGAGCAAGTAGAACTCTGTCAATCGGCTGGCGACCGGGCGCTGCTCTGCCAAGATGCCATGTCCCACCAAAGCAGCGAGGAAGAGCGCCATCAAGCTGAGGCTCAGCGAGATGATCAAAGGCAGAGAAATAACACTCGGCAGCGCGAAAAAGGTGAGCGCGACCGCTATGGGCAAGAGGCGGTTCGAGGCGGGTAAGGTAATTGCCGGTGTTTTCGAAAAGACGATGATGAACGTGCTGATATAGAGCGCGAGGGGCAGGGCCCAGAGGAAGGGTACGCTGGCAATATCGGTGGCAATGTGGGTGGTCACACCGACCAGAAGACTGGATGGAATAAACGCGCAGGTGAGCCACCAGAGGCGTTGCTTCCAAAGATCCTGGCGGGTTTCGGTCTGGAGCTCTGTTTCTGCAGGCAGTTCTGCCGGGCGCGCGCCACCGCCGGTACGGTACGCCAAGACGCCGGACGCGATCAGCAACACGGCCAAAGCGCCATATCCGAGAGTCCAGGTCATGGTTTGGGCGGCGATCGGAAAGAAGGGTTCGAGCAGAACGGGATAGGCGATCAGTCCAATCACAGAGCCGACATTACTGGCGCTGTAGAGGTGATACGGATCATGCGCATCCTCGCGGCCGGACCGGCTATACCAGCTTTGGATCAGGGGGGCGGTGGCTGAAATCACCGCGAAAGGCGGCGCGATTGAAATGGCGAAGACACCAATCAGCCAAAAGGTCGGCTGGAGCGGATCTGGGTCACCCAGGGCCGTCGACAGCTGAAACGGCAGCACCAGCGCGGCGAGGACCAGAAGCCCAGCATGAATGGCCACTTGGCGGCGCAACGAGGCTACAAAATGATTCAGCACATGCGCATAAGCATAGCCAAGCAACAGAGCGGCCTGGAAACAGACAAGCGAGACGTTCCAGACATTCGGGGCGCCACCGAGCAGGGGCGTCGCCATTTTCGCAAACATCGGTTGAACGAGAAAAACCAGGACAGCGGACAGGAAAGCGGTCGCGACGTAGGGGCTGGCGCCGAAACGCGAAAAAGAATGCCGTTCAGCCTGAATCGGCACGGCCGTCGCCTTGCTCATGCTTTACTCCACCAAATCACCTGTTCTTTTCCTCGCACAATACGATGAACACTCCGTTGATTGGGGGTCCAAACCGTCCCATGTTGGTTAACAGATTGACCCGTTCTGGTTCACTTGGAGATCGATTTGCGCCGCTTATTGATAATCCTGTTGGGGCTGTTTGCAGTTGCGGCCTGCGGAGATGAGGCCACGCCGTCAGCGCCCGTGCAGGCCGAGACGCCTCAGAACTGCTCCACTGTGACGCACAGGAACGATGCGTACACCGTCTGCACATACTCCGTGACAGCACACGATATTCGTTTGTTTCATAGCGATGCGGAGGGCGAACCGTATTTGCAGTTCAATACACTCGAACGCGAGCTCGATGAACGCGGGGAATCGCTGATTTTCGCGATGAATGGCGGTATGTACCACGAGGATCGACGTCCGGTCGGGTTCTATCGTGATCGCAATGGGGATCGGGCCAGCGTCAACACCAATGACGGTCCAGGGAATTTTCACCTTAAACCAAATGGCGTGTTCTGGCTGAGCGAAACCGCGGCAGGCGTGACGGAGAGCCAAGCTTACCTTGATCAGGCGCTCGATCCGACCTTCGCGACCCAATCTGGGCCAATGCTGGTCATTGACGGGGCGCTACATCCAGGGCTCAATCCAGAGGGCACTTCGCACCGTCGACGCAATGGGGTAGGGGTCAGCGCAGATGGGGAGAATGTCTATTTTGCGATCTCAGATACAGCCGTCACATTCCATGATTTTGCAACCCTGTTCCGGGATACGATTGGTGTGCCCAATGCGCTCTTTCTCGATGGTCAAATCAGCCGGATCTATGCGCCAGAGGTCAATCGCAACGAAATTGGCGCTGATCTCGGACCCATTGTCGGAGTGGTCGAGTAAGCTAGTCGACTTGAACCCGATACCGGATTGTGAAACCGGGCGCTGAGCCTCCCGATGCGCCATTCATGCTGCCATCGAAGCTTAACACAAAGCGCCCGACATTGGCGTCAAAGCTGCCATTTGGCGTGACCGAGCTGCCGACACCGTTCAGGAAGGTCACGCCGTCTGTGCCATCTGCCAAGGACCCAAAATTGAGGCTAAGCCCGCTCGTATTGATGCCGGTGCCATCTTCGAACTCGAATGGCGATCCGAACCCGTCAAAATCCCCTGTAAAGAGGCTGGTTTGATCGTCGATATCATCGCCGATAATGACCGTCCCGGCATCGGCCGAGCCGCGTCCATTATTGGTCACATCAATGGTATAAATCGCCCAAGCACCCGGAATACCGAGGGGATTGGTTGCGCCATTGATCGGATCTTGTTCGATCTCAACTGATTTTGTCACGGCGAAGTCTGGAGTGGCCCGGGTGAAGCACAAATCATCGACGTGCCAATAGTCGAAATCAGACCCGCTCGCACCATTGTAGAAAAAGCGCACGCGGAAATTCGGATGGAAGGCATCGCTCGGCATCGTGTACGTCCGGTCGAAGATCTCGCCCTGAGCGCCTTGGCCGGTAAAGGTTTCCAGCGTGATCCAGCTGCTTGAGGCGTTCAGATACTGAAAACTCAGATTCTCGCCATTGTCCGGATTCTCCGAAAACGTATCGGCGCCACGCCGGATCCAGACCTCAATATCTGCAAGCTCTGCCGCATCGAACGCGAGCGAGGTGACCGTCACCGTATCGTGGCGCAGGAAGAGGGAATTGCCGGCCGACTGGAAGGTGTCATTATTGATCCCAGCGCGGGTGAGATTGGTGCTGCTCCAATTGCCGAAGCCGAGCTCAAAGCGCTCACACAAGCCGACACCGATGCCAGAAGGCAATTCTGCAGGCGGCGGCGTGCCCGTTTCGGTCAAGACCACATCATCTATATGCCAATAATCCCAGCCGATCCCGCCATTCGCCGGAGGTCCGCCGCTGCCGGCCGTTTGGCGGAAGCGCAGCTGAAACCCGGAGTGAAACGCGCCGGCGGGCAAATCGAGGCTGACATTGGTGATGCCGCCATTCGTGCCCGATCCTAACAGGGTCTCAATCGCGACCCAGTTGGACCCAGAATCTAGATATTCAAAGACAAAGTCCTCCCCCGCGTCGACATCTTCACTGAAGGAATCGAGACCCCGCCGCAGCCAGGTGGTGAGCGTCGCTCCGACGGCGGAAGACAGATCGATCACCGGACCCGTAATCGTCACGGCCCCGCCGCGCGTGAACGCTGAACAGCTGCCCGAATTCGCAGTTTGTGTGCTCGTCCCGGACAGATTTGTGCTGGAAACAGTCCAGAGCGGCGCTAAGCTGTCACACCCGCCAAACTCGTCATCGAAATCATCTTGCAGCAAGACATCCCCGGGCGCTGCTTGCGCAGATAATGCGCCCATAGCGCACGCCGCCGCGGCGGCTAGAAGCTCGCGAATTCCCCTTTTCATAGCTTGGCAGTAGCGCAGCGGCGTTTACACTGACTTAACAGTCCGGCGTTCGGGTGCGGAAGGGCCGGGTGGAGGGTTTGGATGAAATCGATCGAATTGACCGCTGAGCGCCGGGACAGATTGGTGGGGCAATTGCAAACCCTGTTTCAGGCGGAGTTTGATGAAACCCTGTCGGCGTTTCGGGCCGAACAGATTCTGGATTTGATGCTGACCACGCTGGGCCCCGGGATTTACAATCAAGCGGTGCAAGACGTGCGGGCCCATTTGCAATCCAAGCTCGACGATCTGGATGGGGAGGTCTATGTCGACGACCAAACCTGACGCCGACAAAGGACTTCGAATATGTCGCTCACGCTTTATGGTCTGAAAAACTGCGATACCTGCAAGAAAGCGCTCAAGGCGCTGGAAGCTGCAGGGACGCAGGTGCAATTTGTCGACATTCGCGCCGAGGCGGATTTGCAAACCCTGGTACCAAAATGGCTCGACGCGGCGGGGTCCGATCTCCTCATCAATCGCCGGTCGACGACGTGGCGGGGCCTGTCAGATGCCGAGCGTGAGAGCGACCCTGCACAATTGCTGATCGCCAATCCCACCCTGGTGAAGCGTCCAGTGATCGAAAGCGGCGGGACCCTTCACGTGGGCTGGAGCAAAGACACCCAAACGGCGCTGCTTTAGGCGTTACGTGCGTCGGCGCGGGTTCAGATAGAGATCTTCCTCATCGTGATCGAGATCGGGTTGGACCCGTCCTCTGAACACTTGCTCGGTCATGTGCTGGACGTGCTTTCTGCCCGCGCGGTTGAATTTCAGGATCGCGCAAAAGAGCTCCAGCACGGTTTCGAGCTTGCGATCCTGGTGCTCAGGATCAATCCGCATCATCCAGGCCCCGCCCAGATTTAAAAGCTGATGGTCGAGGACACCGATTTTCCGGCCCTTTTGATCATAAATGCTATAGTCGGCCCCAAAGCTGAACAGGTGGCGTCGGATCGTATAGAAGCGCGAGGTTTTCTTGCCCTGGATGAAAAAGCTGAATCGTTCTGGCTGGAACGGCCATTTCATCGCCGAGCGTTCGACCTGGATGAGTTGATTGTGCCGCGCAATGTTGAACGTGAAGGCTTGAACCGCGCGTCCGCCAGCGGCGAGAGATAATTGAACGGAACGCCCAAGCATCATTTCTGCCGTGCCGCGCCATCCCAGGGTTTCCGAAAAGAGGCGGACCACGAGCCGACGCTCGAATCCTTCGCTGCCATCCCATAATTCTTGTCGATAGCCGATCAGAGCTTCGCGTTTGCCATCAATTACCGTTTGGCCGAACAGCTCCATATCCTTGGTGAATTGATCGGACGCGGCCTCGTTTTGGGTCCGCTTCATGATGCCAATCTCAGCGGTGTTAAGATCGGTGGCCCAGAAATCGACTTTGACTTTGCGTGTTTTGGTCTTTTTGGCCGCTGTTGGGCGTGCCGTATTTGCCGCTGAGGGCGCTAGCGCTGCTGCTTCGGCCATTTGAGGGCTCCGTACGTGAGAGAATCGATTGGGTGACAAACTCAAGCGGAGAGGTCAGGATTTGGTTAACGGATCGGCCCGCGCTGTTAAGAAAAGCAGTCGCCTGGGCGCGCCTAGGCGGTCGACAGAGTCCGCGCCTTCCAAACCGTCGAGTTGTTGATCACGTCTACAAAGATATGAAGTGCGATCGCTGGCCAGATCGAACCGGACAAGACGAAGACGAGCGTGATCAACCCACCCATCGCGAACACAGCGGGGAGTTGATTGGCACCTTGATACAGATGCAAGAGTGTGAAGACTAAAAGCGCTGCGCCCGCGGCCGCCCATATCGGCATGAACCAGGCGAATGCCCAGATCAGAAAAGCACGGAAAATAATCTCTTCGGTAATCCCTGCCGTAACGCCTAAAATGTTGAAAACGCGCCGTTCCTCATCCGTCTGGGGCATAAAATTCGTCATCAGCGTGTTTTTGGCCAAGCCACTTTGAAACTGCTGGCGCGTTTCAGCAGATCGGGCCACCAGACTATGTTGATAGACAAAGAACGCCGCGATCAGGCCTGCGAGGCCCCAACCGGTATAGGCAAGCCAGCCGGTTTCCAGGGCAAAGCCTAAGTCCGCCCAGCTGCGCTCGCTTACCGCCCAGAAGACGAGCAGAGGCAAGGAGATGCCCCAGAGCATGTAGATGGTTTGCGAATAGTGTTTCACCCGCACCCCCGGTACGCCTGACGCAAGCTCCGCGCGCCCCTTTTTCAAATTGAGGAGGGTTTCCAGAGGCAATCCAAGCACGATCACCGTGAGAAAAAAGATATCCACAAGAGACAGTTCTGTAGCGCTCACAATTGGCATTTTTCAGTCCTCCAGACCTTCACTTCACCGCCGACATAGCATAAAATTGAATATGAATTCAAGTTCAGTTTATAGGATATGTGATTTTGGCTCCGAAACCCCCAAAGCAATCGCGCGCAATCCAGACGCGGCAAAACCTGATGGCGGCGTTGGAGCGTCTGCTGCGTAAACATGAATTTGAGACGATTTCAGTGCAGGATATCGCGAAAGAAGCGGGCGTCGCGGTGGGCTCGGTCTATTCTCATTTCAAGGACAAGACAGCTTTTCTCGAAGCTCTGCTGATCTATTGGCGAGATCAGGTTGAAGCCCAGCTCGAAATCGCCGAAGCCCAGGATACCAAAGCTGCTTTTATCGCGCTCGGCTCGCTGCGAGCGGCCTTGTACGAAGCGACCAAAGCCGTGCACGCGCAGATCCTCGAAAACGGACACATCCTGAGAGCCCTGCAGACCTATGCGCGCCTTCACCCGGACGCCGAGGATGAAGACTGGCAGGCTCTGGTTGTGCGCAGTTTCGCGCCGATCGGTGAGTTGCTGGAGGTTTTTTCAGACGAGATCACGCTGCAGGACCAGGATCTCGCTACCCGGATGCTCGGGGTGTTCTTCAACACGATCTTCATCCGCACAGCCCTGATGCCACAAGATACATTGTTCGATGTGGCGCGCCTCGACGCGGAGACGATGATCCAAGAAGTGACGGATATGGCGTTTGGTTATTTGACGCTGGCACGGAATTAACCTTGTCCTCAGGCGCGCGCCGTCCTAAACGTCTGGTATCCGAGGGGCGCGTTTGGAAGCGCTGAGATGGGGCCGATCCGCCCTAGCACCCTTAGAACCTGATCCGGCTAGCGCAAAAGCGAACCGGCGTAGGAACGGAGAAAAGATTGGCGCTTGCAGCCACATATCCTGCCCCACCGCCTGAGGTGGCCACCGCATTCAATGCGTGCCCGGATCGCGCGATGTCGCACATTCAGGCGCTGCGTGGCCTGATCTTGGAAACCGCAGATGCGACGCCCCACGTCGGGGAGCTCGAAGAGACCCTAAAATGGGGCGAGCCCGCCTATCTCACGCGCGCCCCGAAAACCGGGACAACCCTGCGCCTTGGCTGGGACAAGGCGGGCGACCGCGCGCGCCTGTTCGTGCCCTGTCAGACCACGCTGATTGAGACCTGGCGTTCCCATTATCACGCGCGTTTGGATTTTGTCGGAAACCGCGAAGTGTCCATGCCCACCGATCAACCCTTGCCCCGCGCTGAGCTGCAACACTGTATCGCCATGGCGCTGACCTATCATCTGAGAAAGACTGCGAAATGAACAAACCCGTCGATCAATCCGAATTTGAAACCCCAGATGTGACCACCGGTCCGCTGCCGTCGAGCCGTAAAGTCTATACCCATCCCAAAGCCGATCCGACCTTGAGCGTGCCGCGCCGGATGATTGATCTGCACCCGAGCGCCAACGAACCGCCCGTGCCGGTCTATGACACGTCAGGGCCCTATTCAGACCCGAGCGTTACGATTGATGTCGAGAAGGGTCTTGCCCGCCCCCGCACCGATTGGGTGCTCGAGCGCGGCCATGTTGAGGCCTATGAGGGCCGCGATGTGAAGCCAGAGGATAATGGCGGGGCGACCGGCAAATACCTCGCCCGAGAGTTTCCGACGCAGCACCAGCCGCTGCGCGGCACAGGTACGGGCCCCCTGACACAGTTCGAATATGCCAAGGCCGGGATCATCACCAAAGAGATGATCTATGTCGCCGAACGCGAGAATCTGGGTCGTCAGGAGGCGCTGGAAAACGCGAAAGCGCAAATCGAGCAGGGCGAGAGCTTTGGCGCGGAGATTCCAGACTTCATCACGCCGGAATTTGTCCGCGACGAGATCGCGCGCGGCCGTGCGGTGATCCCGTCCAATATCAACCATGCCGAGCTGGAGCCGCAAATCATTGGCCGGAATTTCCTGGTCAAGATCAACGCCAATATCGGCAACTCCGCGGTCGCCTCTAGCGTTGAAGAAGAAGTTGAGAAAATGGTCTGGGCGACCCGCTGGGGCGCTGACAATGTCATGGACCTCTCGACCGGGCGCAACATTCACAATACCCGCGAATGGATCATCCGCAATTCGCCGGTCCCGATTGGCACCGTGCCCATCTATCAGGCCTTGGAGAAGGTGAATGGCGTCGCTGAAGATCTCACCTGGGAAGTCTATCGCGACACGTTGATCGAGCAGTGCGAGCAGGGCGTCGACTATTTCACCATCCATGCTGGCGTGCGGCTGGCTTATATTCACCTCACCGCGGATCGGGTCACCGGGATCGTCTCGCGAGGCGGCTCGATCATGGCGAAATGGTGCCTCGCGCATCATGAAGAGAGCTTTCTCTACACGCGCTTTGCCGAAATTTGCGACATCATGCGCGCCTATGACGTGACCTTCAGCCTCGGCGATGGCTTGCGCCCGGGCTCCATCGCCGACGCCAATGACGCGGCCCAATTTGCCGAGCTGGAAACGCTCGGAGAACTGACCAAAATCGCCCATGCGCGCGGCTGCCAGGTGATGATTGAAGGCCCCGGCCATGTGCCCATGCACAAGATCAAAGTGAATATGGACAAACAGCTGCGTGAATGCGGCGAAGCGCCGTTCTATACGCTTGGGCCGCTCACCACGGACATTGCGCCCGGCTATGACCACATCACCTCAGGCATTGGCGCGGCGATGATTGGCTGGTTCGGGACGGCCATGCTTTGCTATGTTACGCCAAAAGAGCATCTGGGGCTCCCCGATCGCGACGATGTGAAAGTGGGCGTCATCACCTATAAGCTCGCCGCCCATGCGGCAGATTTGGCCAAAGGTCACCCGGCGGCGCAGATCCGCGATGATGCATTGTCCCGCGCGCGCTTCGAGTTTCGCTGGGAGGACCAGTTCAACCTCTCCCTCGACCCGGAAACCGCGCGCGAATACCACGACCAGACCCTGCCGAAAGAGGCCCATAAAGTGGCGCATTTCTGCTCCATGTGCGGGCCGAAATTCTGCTCGATGAAGATCACAGCGGAAGTCCGCGATTATGCGGAAGGGCTGTCAGATAACGAAAAAGCCGACCTCGTCCGCCAAGCCGATGAGGCGCGGGCGGGCATGGAAGAGAAGAGCTTGGAGTTTAAAACGAAGGGGTCGCAGATTTATTTGGATGCGGGTTAAATACATCCTGTTTGTCCTCGTTATGAGTGCCCTTGTGCTCGTTGCAATTTGGGGACTGCCCAAACTGCAGCGCTTCTTGGCAATCGATGACTGTCTCGATCGCGGCGGAAGCTGGCATTATGATATCAGGGAATGCTCCTTCACTGAGAATTATGAAGGCCCAAGATAACGCCTCATCCAGAGCGAAGTCGAAGGACGAGGCGGGCATTATGGCCGAACATTTAATCATCCTTCGACTTCGCTCAGGATGAGAGGAAGCTCCGCGTCCCCCCTCACAAAAACGTGACCGGCGCGGTCACCCTCCATATACCATTCTCGGCGACACTCCTGAGCGATAACCGCGCGGGGAGCCCGTCTCGTGAATATTATGGATGATCTCAATCGAACCGGCTGGGAGGCGGTGACGCCGCTTATTCAGGCCAAGCAGGACCAGATGGCGGAGCTGCGCCGGGTTACCGAAGCCAAAGCCTCTGTGTCGCTGGCAAAAGATCAGGAAGACGGCGCGGGCACATCTGCGCAAGCGGCTATCGCGGCGGCGCAAGCGAAGGCGCAATCCGGCGACAATCGCGCGCCCGGCGAGCTCAGTGAGGAAGAGCAGGCGCAGGTCGATGAGCTGAAGGCTCGTGACCGTGAAGTGCGCGCGCATGAGCAGGCACATGCCGCGGTCGGCGGGCAATATGCCGGCGCGCCGAGCTATACCTTTCAGACGGGTCCGGACAATCAGCGCTATGCCGTCGGCGGCGAGGTGGCGATTGATGTCTCGCCAGTCGAGGGCGACCCGGAAGCGACGATCGACAAGATGAGCGTGGTCATCGCCGCGGCGCTGGCGCCGGCTGAACCCTCCCCGCAAGACCGCAAAGTCGCGGCCCTCGCGCAAAGCCAGCTCGCCCAAGCCATGGCCGAGCTGATGAGCCAACGCGCCGAAGCGCGCAATGCCGCGAGCTATGACAAGACGCTGTGAGGCGTTCTGAGTGGCGTGAGTTAGCATTGAAACGGATTGATGAAGACTCAATCATTCAATTTGTAGTCCATTTTATTGTAAAGAGAATGCATTTACAATCTCTATACTAATGCATAAACGTAACCATGCAGAGCTATTCATCTTTCAATTGTCCGGGGACAAGGAAAGAGAGAGCTTATGCCTTATTTGAAACTCGCCGCAGTGGTACTGATCGTTCTTATCCTCGGTGTCCCTGCGGCGTCCGCACAGCCGGACGGCGAGCACCTGAGTGAGACCCCATCCACGCGCCTCAACTTGGATTATCTCGCCCCGGAGGCGCGATCGTTTTTTGGACCGGATACTTATTTGGCTAGCGTGCCGGGTCCGGATGAGAAGACACCGCTGGATCCGACACCAAGTCCAGAGCCGAGGTACGAATGCGGATCCGCGTGTGATCGACAATTTCACGCAGGTCTCAGAGGATGCTTTGCTCGCTTCTGGCCGGACGACGCAGCTTCTATACTCGCTTTCCAAGAGTGTAGAGCGAGGGAAGAGGGTTACCTGCAAACTTGTAAGATGAGATGTGGACAGACTTGATCATAAACGGCGACGCACGCCGCTTTCACGCCCTCGCCACATTCTTGCACTAGGGTCTCCGAATTGCACATCGCGCGCGAAGAAGAGGGGACCTTATCATGCGCTATCTTGCACTCATGGCGGCTGTGTTGGCTGCGCCCATTGCCGATGCTCAGGAAACCGGGAGCTTTACCGCCACGTGCCAGGTTCAGGGCACGCCGGCGCAAATGCAGATGAGTTATACCCGCTACCGGGATGTCACCGTCTGGCAGGATCGACACGGTCAGAACTCGCAAGCGACAGATATGGGCCAATGGGGCCCTACGCATTGGGAGGGCATGATCGATACAGCCTTTGGTCAGTACCGCCTGACCGGCGAGAACCAATTTATCGAAGCCTGGCTGGTCGGCGGGGTTTACAGCGACAAGCTCACGCTCGAGCTTTCGCAAACCAGCGAGACGACGTTTGCCATGCGCGACTATTTCAATGACGGACCCTGGATGCCTTGCGAGGTGACCGGCCAGTAAAAGAAACCGTTCTCCGAAAGCCTCATCCTGAGCGAAGTCGAAGGACGAGGCGGGAGACACTAGCCCCAGCTTAGCATCCTTCGACTTCGCTCAGGATGAGCCGCGCACGTCGCCGATGATGTCTCCACGCCCCAGCGGCCAATAGAAAAGGCCGTCTCTGGGAGGGACAGAGACGGCCTTTGTTTATGGGTAAGATATGAAACTTAGTGGCGGTTG